>NZ_JBKFAQ010000005.1:0-358182 GCF_053345735.1 Bacillus sp. D48C | reverse complement strand
CGATTTGTATTTTTTCATCAGCTGTAAATTTAGCCATAGAAAAACTGCACCTCCAATTGTTAGACTGTGTCTAACAATTGGGGTGCAGTTCATTAAGCAGCTCTTTTTTATAACTCATAAATTTCTTTATACTTCGCTTCTAAATAATCTGCTAAGTAGTTTGCATTTAATCCTTCGCCTGTCACATCTTCTAAAATTTCAAGTGGCTTTTTCGTTTTACCGTATTGGTGAATATTTTCTGTTAACCATTCACGAATTGGTGTTACGTTTCCTTCTTCTAATAATGCGTCAAAGTTCGGAATGTCTTTTAACATTCTTTGCTTAAACTGTGCTGCATACATGTAACCAAGCGCATAAGATGGGAAGTATCCAAATGAACCACCAGCCCAGTGAACATCTTGCAATACACCTTGTGCATTATTTTCCGGACGAATGCCTAAATATGCTTCCATCTTATCATTCCAAGCTGCTGGTAAGTCCTTCACTTGTAATGTACCATCAAATAATTCTTTCTCAAGCTCATAACGAACCATAACATGAAGCGGGTATGTAAGCTCATCTGCTTCTATACGAATGAATGACGGTTTCGATTCGTTAATTGCATCATAAAACTCATCAACTGACATATCATCAAATTGACCATTGCTATACTCTTTTAATAAATCATAATTCTTCTTCCAGAATGATTTATTACGGCCGATAAAGTTCTCAAAGAATAATGATTGTGATTCGTGAATACCCATAGATGTACCACTGCAAAGTGGTGTACCTTCAAATTGTTCTGCAATATTTTGTTCATATACTGCATGACCACATTCATGAATTGTTCCAAAAACAGCCATACGAAAATCTTTTTCATCATAGCGTGTCGTAATACGAACATCCCCTCTATTTAATGTAATTTCGAAAGGATGTACTGTTTCATCAAGACGACCTGCTTCAAAGTCATAATTCAATTGCTTCAATAATTCTAATGTAAAGTTCTTTTGTTTTTCTTTTGAAAATCGTTCCGATAAAGCACTTGTTTTTAATCCTTTTTTAGACTCAGAGATTTCTTTTACAAGCGGTACGATGCGCTCACGAAGTTGACCAAATACGTGATCTAAAACTTCCACTGTAATACCTGGCTCATACATATCTAATAATGTATTGTATTTATATGTTTCATAACCCCAATATGTAATAAATTTCTTTTTAAATTCCACAATTTTTTCTAAGTACGGGCGGAACATTTCGAAATCAGATTTTTCGCGAGCTTCTTCCCACACACTCTCCGCTTTCGCTTCTAATTTCACATAAGCCTCATATTCAACTTGTGGAATTTTTTTATTTCTATCATATTCTTTCCGGCACTCTTCAACCATTTTCTTCGTCGTTTCAGAAAGTTTATCTTCGCGTATTAAAGCTTCAAGCTCTGTTAAATAGTTTCCCATCTCATCTGAAGTCGACATAGCAAACACTTCTGACGAAAGCATACCAATTACTTCAGAACGCTGATCCACACCTTTTTTTGGTGCACCTGTTCTTAAATCCCAAAACATTAAACTTAATGCTTCTCCATAATTCTGTATCTTCTTCACGTATGTTAAAAATTGTTTTTCTACTTCATATGTAGCAACTGTCATCGTATAAAAGCCTCCTTTTTCTACCTCAAACTTAATTCGACACGGAAACATAAATTCCTTTTATAATAGGAAAAAGCTTGGCAAGCGCCAAGCTTTTTCCTTATAATTCTTTACCTTCTACTGGCAGTACATTTTTCACAGCTGCAACTACTTTCTCATCTTCTGAATCAGATAAGAAGATTGATATAGCACCTTTATCGTCGCTCGTACGAATTAAACGTCCGATCCCTTGACGAAGTCGTAAAATCATATACGGTACATCTACATCCCAGAATGGATCATTTACGTGCTTACGTTTCGCTTCAAACACAGGATCGTTTGGAGGGAATGGTAATGACCAAATGATAACATGTGATAATGATGAACCTGGAATATCTAAACCTTCCCATAAATGAACGGCACAAAGTACAGTCTCTTCTTCATTTTGGAAACGAGAAACGAGCTGACTAATTTCCTGATCTCCTTCATATAGGAACGGAACTGACATTTGTTCTTTACTTACATATTCTTTAAACGCTGCAAGTTCTTGTGTTGTACGGAATAATACAAGCGTACGTCCATTTGTTTTTTGTATATTTTCAAGTGTATATTGACACTTTCTTTCCCATTCATTTTCTTTCGTATGCGATAGTAAGTTTACCGCCATTTGCTCCTCATAATCAAACGGTGAGGCAACTGAGAATGATAAGTAATCTTTTACCCCTAGACTATTTGCTGTAAATGCGAATGAATCGTTGTTCGATAATGTCGCAGAAGAGAAAATATACGGGATTTTCTTCGAGAATACTTTCTCTTGTAACACCTCTTCAACTGCACGCGGCATAATAACTAACGTGAAGGCACCATCACCTTCTTCACCCCATGTAATTACATTTTTCTCGTGCATAAACAGACGAAGTGAATGTTCTAACACATCTAAATGCTCATCAACGATATTTAAGTCATACGTGTTTACTGTATGCATTTCACTTTCAAATACTAATGCATCACCGACTTCACCAATTTTTGCATAAAGTCGCTTCGCTTCAGCTGTTACTTTTTCTGTCACAGTAATTTCTAAACGATCAGAACCGGCAATTTCCTTTTTATTCTCTTGTAACACATCAAAGAATCGCTCTGTTTGCCAAATTGTTTCTTCTACTAAATGTGCAAACTCCTCGCGAATATCGTTTTGCAACAATCTCGTTAAAAGTTGCTCCATCATCGTTTGCTTTAAACGGTATGTTAAAGCTTTTTGAGCTGCATATTCTACAAGATGTCCTTCATCGAATACAACGCAGCTACTTTCTGGTAATAATGGAATTTGCCCTTCACGCTTACGAGCATCGTACGTCCAAATATGATCCATATAGAAATCTTGAGAACAAATAATTAAATCTGCTGCTTTACGATAATGTTCACGAGAAAGAGTTTGTCCACAGCGATGACGAGAATCACAAGTAAAGCAATCTTGGAAGTAATCCCAATTTACTTTTGACCATTCTTCGTCATTTAAAAGTGGAAATTCTTTTCTGTCACCATAGTGAGTAAAGTTTTGCATCGTACCATGATCGAATACAAACTGTGGTAACTCGTAATATACGTCTTCAATTACTTCTGGAGCTCGTCCACTCATAACATCTTCAAGTTTACGTAAGCATAAATAATTATCCATTGATTTTGCAAGCCTTACATCAATAGATAGCCCTAATGCTTCAGATAACTTAGCAATGTCCCCTTCTTCTTTCACAAGCTGCTCAATTAACGTTTCATCTGCACAAGCAATAATAGCTGGTTTCCCAGTATAACGCGCGTAACAAATTGCATATAGAAGATATACAATTGTTTTCCCTGTTCCTACACCAGCTTCTGCGAACATAACTTTCTTTTCTTGGAAAGCGCGTTCTAACTGAAACGCCATAAAAATTTGTTCATCACGCTCTTCAAAGCCTTTTTCCGGAAGGATGTCGTAAAACACATCTCCAATCCACTCATTCAACTTATCATAAAAATTATCTTGTTTTCCTACTTCAAATGGTAATCTCTTCTCAGTAAACATCCTTAGCCTCCAACCAAAAAGTTTTTCTATAAAAAGATAATAGCAACTGCTACGCATATGTATGCATTTGCTTTCCCCTGTTGCCATACATAGAAATTCACGAAAAAAAATTTTCCTTTCGAAAAAGGAAAATTTTCTTCTATATTAATGACTTTAAATACCGTTTATCAATCGCTGTTTCATGTGAAAGAGCTGACAAATATTCTTCTTGTGCTTTTTGTATTTCATCTACAATCGCACCTTGACTATCCACTTCTTTTCCGAGCTCATCATACGTACGGTGAATAGCTTTTTGAATCATTGATAATTGGAAACTATCCATATCACTTCCTCCTTTACGCATTACATAATAGCCAGTATATGCGCGCTGGAGGAGTTTTATACTATGAATTACGCGGTGGACGTTTTCCGAAGTATTGGTAGTAATCTGTACGGATAAATCCGTTAAACAGTTTACGCTTCTTCGACGCATCTTTTCCGTAACACTTCTCAAATGCTTCGTAGCTTGTTAATACATACGCTGACCATGTATCTAACGGACGGAATACTTGTCCCATTTCTTTATACAGTTGTTCAACGAGTGCTTTTTCACTTAAACGTTCTCCGTATGGAGGATTCGTTACAACGTAGCCATAATCCTCTTTTGTTGTGAAATCTTTTACCTGCATTTGTTTAAATGTAATTAAATCACCTAAACCTACTTCTTCTGCGTTATCTTGAGCAACTCGAATCATACGATGATCAATATCTGATCCTATGATTTGTAATCGTTGATCATAGTTCGCTAAATCTTCAGCTTCTTGACGCGCTTCACGCCAGTTTTGTTTACCTACCCAGCCCCACTCATCTGATGCGAAACCACGGTTAAATCCTGGCGCAATGTTTTGCCCAATTAATGCCGCTTCAATCGGAATTGTACCTGATCCACAGAATGGATCAACAAATGGACGATCTGGCTTCCAGTTTGTTAATTTAATTAAAGACGCAGCTAATGTTTCTTTTAACGGAGCTTCCCCTTGATCCATACGGTATCCACGTTTATGAAGTCCAACACCACTCGCATCAATTGTTAATGTTGCAATATCCTTGAGCATTGCAATCTCAATACGGAATAACGGACCATCTTCTTCAAACCAAGTTGTACGTTTATATGTTGTTTTTAATTTTTCAACGACAGCCTTTTTAACAATACGTTGGCAATCCGAAACACTGAATAATTCAGATTTTAAAGATTTACCGATAACAGGGAACTCGCCATTCTCTGGAATATAATCTCCCCAGTTTAATGCTTTCGTTTTTTCAAATAGCTCATCAAATGTTGTTGCTTTAAATTCGCCAACTTTAATTTTTACACGATCCGCAGTACGTAACCATAAATTCGTGCGACAAATCGCCTTTTCATCTGCTTCAAATGTTACTTTGCTGTTTTCTACTTGACATTCATAACCAAGATCGCGAACTTCTCGGGCAACTAACGCTTCAATACCCATTGCCGCTGTTGCAATTAAAGTAACTTTTCCCATTTGCATTCACCTCTTATGTATATTCAAACAATAATTAATAGCAATTGTTCCTATTAATCATTACATTTTACGAAAAATTTTCTCATTAACCATTTTAACTCATACTTTATAACTTCATACAAATAAAAAGCCCTCCTCTAACAAAGGAGAGCTGAGTTATTTCATAGTTGGTTCATAACGTTCTGTAAGCCATGTTCTGTTCCTTTGTACTACAAACGGCCCACGCCTCGTACTCCGGTGGCAATCATCTATCTACAGGTTATAAAACCTGTCCTTTCCCGTCGTTCATTTCCTTGGAAAAGATTCCCCTACCATTATTTGGGTTTCTCGCTCGTGGGGTTTACCTCGTTCCACTCCTATCATTTCTTCAAGGACTTCGTCACTGTGGCACTTTAAAGGTAGTCAAACCATATCCGAAAGGACTTAGGTTTTTTCCCTGCCGTTAAACCAGCCTTACAGCCAGAATACCCTAGCTTATGAATTGGCTAGGCACGAACACTACAGCCATCTCAGGCCGTGCGAGCATGGACTTTCCTCTACAACGTTGGCGTTGCAGCGATTACCCAAACGTTATGACATCCATTAGTATAGTGGAAACAAAAAGATTTTGCAACGTTTTTTTCTATGTAAAATGCTTAAACCTTTTCCCACCTTACATCATTCGTATAACTTACTTCCAAATACAGCTTTTTCTAAGTTAGATAAGCGTTTTAAAATATCCGTATTCGTGTTGTTATAAACCGGTTGTGCAACTGGTGTTTGTACAGGTTGTTGTGGAACTTGCGTTACTGCTAGTTTTTGTTCCTCTAATTCACGCTTTAAACGAGCATTTTGTTGCTTTAATTGCTCAAACTCTTTGTGGAAAGCTTCATAGTCTTTAATGATCATATCAAGAAACTTATCTACTTCTTCTTGCTGATAACCTCTCATACCTGTTTTAAATTCTTTTTCTAAAATATCTTTCGCTGTTAATTTAATTTTATCCGAAATCATTTTCTTCACCTCAAATTTTTACCAAAACTTTCATTAACTAAATTTTTTCAGAAACAATGCTTTTTGTCAATCATATATACGAGTACTATATTACATATTATTCTGCATTATTCCACTGTTCCTCTTCTATTATATCTTGTAACTCAGAAAAAAGAATGAAATAACTGTGATAATTTTCTATTTCCCCTTTTTTCTTTGCTGTTTCTACAATATATTTGGGACTTCCTGGTTTTTCTTCATCGTATACCGCTAAAAGTGCATCACTTTTTTCAATAAAAAATTGATTTTTTAATTTAAATTGCTCTGGGCTTTCATACTTCCGTTTCGTGATACTATCAACATGGTCTGCTTGAGAAAGAATAAATTCGTAATATTCACGATTATCTTCTTTCCAATTTTCTTCTTGTTCTAAAAACGGAGTGAATACCGCTAATTTTAAATCTGGATATTCTACTTGAATTTCAAAAACAACTTCAGCAGCCCATAATTCTACACCTAACTGGCCGCTTATTATAACCCATTCTAAACCATCTTCTACAAAAGTGGTTAATTTACGGTGTAATGCCTTTTTTATACACCCCACCCCTGGATGATCATTTTTAAATATTCCAAGTTCAAATGGCTTATATCCTGTTACTGCAATAACTTTCATATCAACACTCCAATTACAAAAAAAGAACTAGCATTTCGCTAGTTCTAACATATCATTTACTTTTTAAATATTCCACCAACGTTTGGTCCGATATTTGGACCTACTGGTGATACATTGTTTGGTAAAAACGGTGATACATTTGGTCCTGGTCCAAACGGTGATACATTCGGTCCTGGCCCAAATGGAGATATTTGATGACCGTGGTGATGATGACCATGGCCACACGGTCCACATCCACCGCCGAATCCTGGGTCGATTGGGTCCACAACATTTACATTTGAATTTGTTTGTGGGAAGAAGTTTTGGTTTTTAATTTGTTGATGATGTACATGTGTTGTATGTGTTGGGAAAATGTGTGGCACCACCGTTGTTGAAAAAGAGTGTGTTACGCATTGTTTCGTCGGATGAACGACAGGAGCAGTTGTACAAATAGGTCCTACAGGCTTATGCCCTCCAAAACAAGGATGACAATGATGCATAGTTTTTTCTCTCCTCTCTCGTTAAAAAAATCTGATTACACTTTACAGTATGAGAAAAGAGAGAAAGCCGTTTGTTATATATACCCATTTATTACAAGGAAATTTGTCTAGTCCTTTATTTCATATACCATACTTTCATAGACAACTCTTCAACATTACTTACCAAAAAAGCCTCCAACTTGCTTTACAATACCTGTCACCTGATTCATCGCATTCATCATTTGTCCAGCTGTATTCATCATTTTATTTACATCATAGTTACCATCGGATGTTTTAAATTGAGAAACAAAACTAGAAAACTGACTTGGCTGTTGTTGCTTTTGTTTACTCTGCGTCGGGTACGGCTGTTTTGGTGGATAAAACATCGCTTGTTGATTAGCATAGGGCGATGGTGGTGGCATATAATATTGCGAATTCATATAAGGCTGCTGCTGTTGTTGATTCATGTATGGTTGCTGAGCTTGTGATTGTTGAGCTTGATTCACATAAGGTTGCTGCTGTTGTGATTGTTGAGCCTGATTCACATAAGGTTGCTGCTGTTGTGGTTGAGCTTGATTCATAAACGACACTTCAAACGGTTGATAATAATTTTGATTTCCATAATAAGGCTCGAAAGGATACATATTATACCGTAAATATGTATCCGTATTATATTGGTACATATTTTGCTGTGCATATGGATTTGTTTGCTGATATACGTTAGATTGTTGAAACATGCATTCTCTCCTCCTTCACATAAGTTTCTACATATATAATATGTACCTATAAAATAATATGTGTGATGGAGTATCTGTCTATTTTTGTCGGAAGTTTAAATTTTTAAAAAATTAAAAAAGAAAACCCTTCCATGCTATGATAATTAAGAAGAAGATTCTCATGGGGGAGGAATCAACATGGTATTAGGGGATTTAAAACAAGCGTTTTCTCAAAAAAAGGGGTATTGCACAGAGAATGCAAATGAATTATTAGACTTTGCGAGACATTGGTATCTCGAAGGAAAAATATGCATTTCAGATTATCGAACATTAATAAAAGAATTAGAAATAAACGGCGCAACAAAACCTACAACAATGACAGAAGCAATGTAAATAACAAGAGGGTTCTCCCTCTTGTTATTTACATTGCTCAACTATATTTTGCAAAGTATACGAAATGGCTTGGTGTGTTTCAAAGAATCGTTTACCTTTACCTTTATTTACAAAGCATTGTAACACATTCGTTTGTAAATTATCGTATACTTGATCAATTTGCTGTACATGTATATACTTTGGCTTTTCTTCTTTAATCCACGAATAAGCTAATTCTTTCCACTTCTTTAATTCCTCATCTACCATGTCTACAAATGGTTTCATATCCTTATAAAAGTCGTATTCGATTAGTTCTCTTTTTTTTATATTCGCTTCATTATTATACTGCATGAGTTTTTCTGAAGACTGTATTAATGCTTCATTCTTCATCTCTTTCCCACCTTATTATGCACTCACTACGACGTTTTGAAATGTCTTTACCCAATTCCCTTTTTCTTCGTGATGCACTAATTTATTTTCCATATGTTCAATATGCATTTCTGTTATTTCTATCTTATTACATATTTTTTCACTCGCATCCTTTAATGCATGATTCATTCTAATCCCTATATTCATTTCCAGCAAATCGAGAGAACTTAACATTTGATCCATTTTTTTCATTACATCTTCCTTCTGAACCATCGCCATATACAAAACGCCTCCTTCTTTGCTTTTCCTTTGTCATGTAATTTCGCCGAACGATTCACCACTCCTGCCCACATGACAAAACTAGTTGTTATTCGTCAAAGAAATCATTTCGTATGTCATTTATAGAAATGGTAACAATACAAAAAGGAGGTGTAGTACAATGGCAAAGAACAAAAATGAAAAAAAGAAAAACCAAAACAAACAACAAAATAAACCCGAGACTGGCAATCCAAAGCTAGATGGTCCAAACTTCCCTGCTACATAAAGCGAGACTTTATTACGTACGGTTAAATTTCAAGTCACCCTTAATCTCCTACTAGCATTACGTTTTGAGATTAAAGTCGTAGCAAGCATAGCAGGATTATTTCAAATTAAGAAGTCCCGTCTTCAAAATGGAAGACGGGACTTCTTTTTCATTATATCATGAACTCATCCATCCTTTTAACGAAACGATTTACGATAGATATCCTATAGATTTGTTCCCTCTTTCTCCTATACCATTCTGTTATATTAACTTCCTCTTTAGGTTCTTCAAGTACAAATAGCACATTCATTTTCATATTTGCACAAAACCAATCTCTCATTTCTATTTCTTCATGTAAAACAACAGGATAACTATCTCTAAGTGCTGGCGTACACGATTTTCTAGTTTCCTTTGAGTAAAATTCATAATCTTCTCTAGACCCAGTATGTGTAGTTTGCACTGCAAACTTATAAAACGAACCATTATAAATTGGATGAAACAATAACCATGCTAATTTTTTTCCCAATTCTATACGCTGTTGTAACGTTTCAAATTGATAAACCGAAAATCCATACATCCTCCCTTCAATTGTTGGGAAGATAACTGCACTAATATGAAATCTTTCTTGTACTTTAAAAAGTGCAGTATGGAATACATGTTTTTTAAAATATGTGCTCTCAATGACTGGTTTTTGAATTTTATTTTGTTCATTTATAATAAGGGCTGTTATAAGCCTATTCATATCTCTTTTCTCCCAGAAAAGTAACCATTCTTTTTCCATAAAAATTGATACGCTGAAATATTGCAACAAATGAAAGAGAGGTGTACGTCTCTTCTTACTTTCCTCATACAATAATAGCTGAGGAAAGGCATCTAAGAAAATAATCCAATTAGCTTGTTCGTACAGAAGAAATAAATGTTTTTTTACCGTTTTAGGTAAAACAGTAGCATAATATCTCCCTTCTAAATCGGTCATATTCCATCCCGCATTTCTCGAAACCATACTCGCTAAAAAGGCCCACCTGATTTCACTATTTCTTAAATAATATTCTTGATAAGATTGTGTCCGAGAAATATTGTCCACATTAGCTATTTCTGTTTTCTTTGTAATATTGCGAATGATTGCTTTTTCTTCCTCTGTACAAAACTTTTTTTCTCGATTTTGTTTAATTTTCATATAATCATTCCATGTCAACATAAATAAGTCATCATACCTTTCATCAAAAAGGTCACATCTTTTTTCATTTTTTGATATAATCACCTTTGTAAGTAATTCTTAGTAAGTTGGGAGTGGACACACTATGACCATTCGTTACCCAAATGGAAAAAGGTATAATCAAGCTTCACAACCTCAAAAAACACCTATAAAAACACATACTTATAGCAACAGAGGTATGTCCCTTGAAGAGGAATTGAATGAAACAAATCAATATTACTTAACCCATAATATTGCATGTGTACATAAAAAACCTACACCTCTTCAAATTGTAAAAGTAGATTACCCCGCTCGAAGTGCTGCAGTGGTAAAAGAAGCGTATTTTAAACAACCTTCTACAACAGATTACAACGGTGTATACAAAGGGAAATACATCGATTTTGAAGCAAAGGAAACAAAAAATAAAACTAGTTTCCCACTTCAAAACTTCCACCTTCATCAAATAGAACATATGAAGCAAGTGGTTGCTCATAATGGAATTGCATTTGTCATTATTAAATTTACACTTTTTGATGAATTTTATTTATTAGATGCAAAACATATTATTGCATTTTGGAATCGTCAAAATACTGGTGGACGCAAGTCGATTACGAAAGAAGAAATAGAAGAGCATGGATCCTTATTATCATGCGGTTATCACCCTCGGATTGACTATATCCGTGTACTAGACACGGTTTATTTTTCGTGATAGAGTCATCACTAAGGCTCTTTTTTCGACTTTTGGGGAGAGAATGAAAGGTAGGAGAAAGTATAATGTCAGATAATTATCGTTCTCGTACAGAACGAAATCATGTGAAAAATCAAGAGAAAAAAACACATAAAGAAGAAAAACCAAAGAAAAAAGGCTCCTTTTTCAAGAAATTCCTTATAGGTTGTCTACTTCTTGGTATCGTTGGTCTCGTAGCCGGCGTTTCCGCTTTCTTTGTTATGGTAAAGGACGCTCCAAAATTAGACAAATCCAAACTTGTTAATCCTTTATCAACAAAGTTTCTTGATAAAAACGGGAATTTCTTCTATGAATACGGTGCTGAAAAACGAACGCATGTTACTTATGATCAAATTCCAAAAGTAGTTGAAAATGCATTCCTTGCAACTGAGGATTCGCGTTTCTATGATCATAATGGAATTGATTTTAAACGAACTACAAAAGCAGTTATGGAAAATGTCACTGGTGGTTTCGGTTCCCAAGGTGGTAGTACGATTACACAGCAAGTCGTTAAAAACTATTTTCTAACGATGGATAAAACTGCTAAGAGAAAAGTACAAGAATGGTACTTATCTTATAAATTAGAGCAACAATACTCTAAACATGAGATTTTAGAAATGTACTTAAATAAGATTAATTTAGGTAACCGTTCATATGGTATTGCGACAGCAGCGCAAAAATATTATGGTAAAGATTTAAAAGACTTGCAATTACATGAAGCTGCTATGCTCGCTGGTTTACCCCAAGGTCCAAACATTTATGATCCAACAAAAAAGGAAAATGTTGAACGAGCAACAAATCGTCGTAATGTTGTATTATCATTAATGAATCGACATGGTTATATAACAAAAGAAGAAATGAATAACGCCGTTAAGATCCCAGTAACAGAGGGCCTTCAACCGTCTTCAGAAGTAACTGAGATGAAGTATCAAGCATTTTTAGATGCGGTTGTAAAAGAAGTTGAAAAAGAATATCCTGATGTAAATATCGGTTCAGATGGTTTAACGATTCATACAACACTTGATCAAGATGCTCAAGATTACGCTGACAAAATTATGGATGGCAATCTTATTAAGTATCCAGACGATCAATTCCAAGGGTCATTCGTATTTATGGATACACAGTCTGGAGAAGTTCGAGCAATTGGTGCTGGACGTAAAGAAAGTAAGTCTACTTTCAAAGGTCATAATATGGCAACTGATTTAAAACGCCAAGTTGGTTCAACAATGAAACCAATTTTCGACTACGGTCCGGCAATTGAAAATTTACAATGGTCTACATACCATCAATTAAACGATTCAGAGTATACGTATTCCAATGGTAAAAAAATACAAAATGCAACAAAGAGCTACAAAGGTGACGTTTCACTACGTGAAGCTTTGAAAAAGTCATTAAACATTCCAGCTTTAAAGACAGCACAAACAGTTGGTCTTAATAAGTCAAAAGAATTCGCTGAAGGTTTAGGCATGACCTTTAAAGAAGGAAAAGTCTACGAATCAACAGCAATCGGTAGTAACGAGGGGTCTCCATTGGAAGTAGCAGGTGCATATGCAACCTTCGGTAATAGTGGTAACTATAATAAACCACACTTCGTAAAAGAAGTAACCTTCCCGGACGGGAAAAAGAAAAGCTTTAAACCTAAGGAACAACGCGCAATGCAAGACTATACAGCTTACATGGTTACTGACGTTCTTCGTGACGTAGTAAAACCTGGTTCTGGTGGTACAGGTCCAACAGCATACGTTTCAGGTGTTGACGTAGCAGGTAAAACAGGAACACAAAACTTTGATGCATCAGTTCTTCAAAAATATGATATCCCAGCTGATGCAAACAGAGATAGCTGGTTTGCTGGATATACACCACAATACACAATGGCTGTTTGGACTGGTTACGAAAAAGATGGTCCAAAAAATTATGTTAGTGATCGCTCCACTAGAATTGCACAGCAAATGTTCCAAATAATGATGAGCAAATTCGCTACAGATAAATCACGCTTTGAACGTCCTTCTTCTGTACAAGAAATAAACGGAGAGTTATACGTTAAAGGTGCGAAAAAAGATGCAATTAAACAAATTAAAGTAGATGCCCCTAGTGGTCTGAATGTCACTTTTGATGGCGCTAGCACAGTTACACTAAACTGGTCTGGACCAGCAGAAGTTGACGCATATGCAGCCAGCTATAAAGCAACTGACGGTTCAAGTGGTAGCCTATCAATAAGTGGTACGACAGCTACTCTTGGTGGTATTAAACCAGGTGTTACTTACAGCTTCTCTGTAGTAGCGAAAAAAGGTACTGGAACAAGCCCAGCAATTGGTGCATCCTTCACTGCGCCTGGCGGAACTCCAGATGCGAAAAAAGCTGATGAAGAGGCTAAGAAAAAGGCCGATGAAGAAGCTAAGAAAAAAGCTGATGAGGAAGCCCAGAAAAAAGCTAATGAAGATAAAGTAAAACAAGACGAAGCTAAGAAAAAAGCTGATGAAGAGGCTAAGAAACAACAAGAACAGCAGCAACAACAAGAACAACAACGTAAACAGCAAGAAGAAGCTCAAAAGAAAGCTGATGAGGAAGCTAGAAGAAAAGCTGAAGACGAAGCTAAGAAAAAAGCTGAAGACGAAGCTAAGAAGAAAGCTGAAGAAGAGGCCAAGAAAAAAGCTGAAGACGAAGCTAAGAAACAACAAGAACAGCAACACCAAAATACCGGAGGAGATACACCTCAGGCAGACGGTGCTGTTGTTACAACAGAGTCCTAATAAACAAAAAAAGAAGTCCGTTTCTCTTAACGAGAAGCAGACTTCTTTTTTGTTATCATTTTCTTTACAAACAGCTTTTCTATTTCGATATATAACTGCGCTAATTGAATATAAGAATGATAATTACTCGGTTTCTTTATAATGAATGAATACCTTTCCATAAAATTAACAGGTTGCACTTTTAATTTATTCGTATTTATTTGCATTTCATTCAAACTATGAACAGGTTGCTCATTTAACCAATAGACAACCGATAACAAGTGAGCTGCAAAAAGAATCATTGGCCCCTCAGCCTCTTGCTTATCTCTATTTCGAAACAGTATAGCAATGTCTTCATGCTTATTTTTCCATACATTCAACACTGCTGGAATACTGTTTTCAATTTCCTTCCATGGCTCATACTGTCTTTCAATATCAAATATAAAGTAAGTATTTTGTATTATTTCTTCAAAAGACTCGTCTGTATGATACTCAATTGAATTTACGCTTTCTTTAAAAAATGGTAAGCAATGAAATTCTTTCGGTATTTCTATAACTCGCTCCATCCTTTATTTCACCTTCATTCGCTTCTTTCCTTCACGACATACTTCTAACAGCCTGCACTCCTCACATTGCGGTCGTTGTGCTTTACAGTGATAACGTCCAAAGAAAATCATACGATGATGCGTAACCCCCCACTCATCCATCGGTACTTTCTTCATTAACGTTTTTTCTACTTCTAACACAGAGTCTTTCCATCTACAAATCGCTAATCGTTTACTCACTCGCTCCACATGTGTATCAACAGCAATTGCCGGAATCCCAAACGCTACGGAAACTACAACATTCGCTGTTTTCCTTCCTACACCTGGTAATTTCGTAAGTTCATCTCGATTGCTCGGTACCTCCCCATTATAGTCATCTAATAACATTCGGCATAATTTTTGAATGTTTTTTGCTTTATTTCTATACAATCCGATAGAGCGTATATCTTGTTGTAATTCTTCTAGAGAAACACTTAAATAATCTTCTGGTGTTTTATATTTTTGAAATAAATTTCTTGTCACTTTATTTACAAGTACATCTGTACATTGTGCAGATAACGCCACCGCGATTACAAGTTCAAATGGATTGTCATGAACCAATTCACAATGTGCTTCTGGATACATATCCGCCATTGTGTCTAAACAATAACGGATTTGCGTTTTGTTAAGCATATTTCCCCTCCTATATTACTGCTCCAACCAATTATAAAAAGGCACTTTTCCAGTAAATTTCGTCTCTTGTTTTGTCATTTGTTGTGCTCTTTGTTGATTCGCTCTAAATTTTTGACCTTGATTTTGAGCCTGATCTACCGTTTTAATTCCATTCTTTTTCCACTCAAATAAAATACGATCAATATATCGGAAATTTAGTTTTCCACTCATTACAGCTTCTCTAAGAGCCGCTTGAATTAAATTTGGATGATGTTGATCTTGGTCCTCCCACATTCCTAACGTTTCACATTCGAACGGCGAAAGTGGTCTTCCAAATTCTTTTTCGAATACTGTATATAAATTTACTTGCAGCTGTTTTTTTTCTTTTTGCTCTTCCTCTATTGATTCATCCATTAAGAAATGTAATATTTTTTCCCATAACGGTTGTAAAGAATAACTTTCGCACATCATCGCTTCTGATCTTTGTCCACCTTCTAGTGATAAAAAACCTTTTTGAATCAACGCCTGAATTATTTCCATACATTTCATTTCTGTTATCGTCATCCGTTCAGAAATCTCTGAAGGAGTCGGAAACGAATTACCTGATTCTAAAAATGTATGTATATGAAGTACAACCATAAATTCCGTCTCATTTAAACCTAATTTTTTATAATGCATCATAAGCAATTTTGGAATTGCAATGCTTCCCTGCTCAAACCACTGTAACATCATTTTCTTTTTCATCACCAAACACCTCGCTCTCTAGTATAACACACCTTTAGCTATTTCTTTTTGCCACAATTCGTCAAAAAAACCTCCCCATTAATAGGGAGGTTTTGTATATTACATAAATGAAATATACAATTAAGCTTGCACTTTACTTTTCATAAATGTATGGATGCGTTCCAATGCTTTCTCTACTTGTTCAAGAGATGTCGCATATGATAAACGAACATTATTTGGAGCACCAAATCCTGTACCTGGTACAAGAGCCACTTTTTCCTCTTCTAATAGAGCTTTTGCCCAATCATCAACTGTTGCATATCCTGATAAAGCTACAGCTTCTTTTACGTTAGGGAATAAGTAAAATGCACCTTGCGGTTTAATACAAGTAAAGCCAGGGATTTGAATTAATTTATCATAAATGATGTTTAATCTCTCTTCAAAGGCTTGACGCATTGTTTCCACAGGTTCTTGTGAGCCTGCATATGCCGCAATTGCGCCGTATTGAGCGATTGAAGTAGGGTTTGACGTACTATGACTCGCTAAGTTCGTCATCGCTTTAATAAGCTGCTTATTTCCTGCAGCATATCCAATACGCCATCCTGTCATAGAATGAGATTTAGATACACCATTAATAATAAGTGTTTGTTCTTTTAATGCATTAGAAAGCTGGGCAATTGAAATATATTCTACGCCACCATAAATTAATTTTTCATAAATTTCATCAGAAACAATTAAAATATCATGTTCTAAACATACTTCTCCAAGCTGTTGTAATTCTTCTTTGCTATAAATCATTCCTGTTGGATTGCTCGGTGAATTAATAATAACTGCTTTCGTTTTCTCTGTAATTGCCTCACGCAGCTGCTTTGCTGTAATTTTGTACTCATTGTCTTCTAAACCTTCTACATAAACCGGCTTACCGCCAGCAAGCTTTACTTGCTCTGGATAGCTTACCCAGTAAGGAGTTGGGATGATAACTTCATCTCCCTCATCAAGTAATACTTGGAATAATGTATATAATGCATGCTTTGCGCCATTACATACAATAATTTCAGATGGATCATACGCAATACCTTGATCGCGAGTAAATTTCTTCACAATTTCTTGTTTTAACGATTGTAATCCACCTGTTGGTGTATACTTCGTATGCCCTTCTAACATCGCTTTATGTGCAGCATCCATAATATGCTCTGGTGTATTAAAGTCAGGTTCCCCTGCCCCTAATCCAATTACATCATGACCCTCTGCTTTTAATGCTTGTGCCTTTGCTGTAATCTCTAAAGTTGAAGACGGTGTTAAAGCAGCTACTCGCTTTGCTAATTTCATTTGTAGTTCCCCCTACATCTATTTTTCAATGCTATATCGTCTTAAAAATTTTCCATCTTTAAATTCAAGATAGTAATAACTATAACGATTGTCATCATCAATATATGTAACTTCCCATAGTGGTACATCATTTTCAAAGCCTAATTTCACTTTCATAATCTCTTTCGGCTTACTTTTTGATTCCTTACTTTCATTGCCGACTTGTTCTACTGTTCTTTGTATAGCCTCTTTTTCAGAAATACCTTCGCTCTTTTTCCTTACTACAGTATCCCCTTTTTTCTCAGGCACCCAAACGATAAGTTGTTCTCCCTTTTCATCTGTACCTTGCACGACTATATATGCAGATTTTCCGTTGTAATAATCAACAGATTTCACCTTTGTAAGCTTTGCTTTTTCTTTAGCAATTTCTACAAATTTCGACTCTTTTGGAATTTTCTTTCCCATCGCTTTATTATAAACATACGCCCCATATATTCCGCTAGCAACGATAACAATAATGATTGCAAAGATCCACTTTTTCATTGTATCGCTACGTTCTGTAAATCGTAAATACAGCTGTTTCTTTATCTTTTTCGTCTAATGCTAGTCCGAACATGAGGTCCTGCTCTTTTAACGTACGATTCAAACTATCAACAATTTTATACAAATCAGACGAATATTTAATACGCGTCGTTGATAGTACTTCGATTTTCTTCTCCATGAAAAAACTCCTCCGTTACACAAAAATTTCTAATTATAGAAGAACGCAATGCGGTTACAATAAGAGTACATTCTTTACAACCCCTGCTTCATCACCCATCTATTATAGCAGGACATGTACAGCAAAAAAAGGTTTCAAGTCGAAAACCAACACATTTTGTATACAAGAAGTAAGAAAAATAAAATTCCTCCTACCCACATTTTTTACGCCTGAAGTTTATAAGTACTTCAGGCGTATTTTTCTTCCATTTTTATTCATTTAATGGTTCTTCTAATTGTACTAATAATTCTTCTAATGGCCCTTCATAAAGAGGTACGTTAGGGATCGATTGTAGAAATCGTTTTCCATAGGAAGAACTCGTCAAACGACGATCTAACACTACTACCGTTCCTGTATCTGTATTCGTTCGAATTAAGCGGCCGAATCCTTGTTTGAAACGTAATATTGCTTGTGGCAACGCTAATTTAGCGAATACATCCTCACCTTGATTTTTTAGCCACTCACCTTTCGCTTCCATCATAGGTTGATGAGGAGGCGTAAATGGTAGACGGACAATAACAAGACAACTTAAGGCATCTCCTGGAATATCTATCCCTTCCCAGAAACTACTCGTCCCTAATAAAATTGATTTGTCGAACTCTTGAAACTTTCGAATTAAGCGGCTTCGACTTCTATTATTCACACTTTGTGTGAGTAATAAATAACCCTCTAATTCATCATTATTTTTTAAATTCGCATACGCTTCTTTTAACATTTCATACGAAGTGAATAAAACAAGCATTCTGCCTTTTGTGGCTTTCGCTATCTTTGCAATATGTTCCGATACAGATTCAATATATCGCTCATTACTTACTTGCTTAATAAAAGGTACATCCGTTGAAACCATTAATTTCATTTGTTCATCATAACGAAATGGCGACGGAACCTTTAAAGTATTTGGAGCGAAATCATGTAAACCAAGTTCCTCTTTTATATAATCAAACGTATCGTTAACTGTTAGTGTTGCGGATGTAAAAATAACACTCTTTTTTTCTGTTAAAAATTTATCAGCAAATCTTTCACCAATATGAACAGGCTGTGCATATAGAACTGTTGAATGAATCGTCCCTTTCGTTTCAGTCTCCATCCAAGTTACATACGAATTCTTTTCTAATACGAGTAACTGTAATGATTCTGCCATCTTTCTCAGCAACTCAATTAAATGCATAAATTCACCTGTTACAACATGCATCTCCCATTCTAACTTACTTTGCAATATATCCACTTGCTTCTCAAGAGCAGTTACTACCCTTCTTAATTCATATATAAAACGATTTGTTAATTCGACGATACTATCCCACAACTTACCTTTTTCTAGTTCTGCGTTATACCTATAGATGAGCGGCATATTATTTGTTCCTTGTTCTTGCTTTGTTTGTTTAAATATAAAATTACGTAACATTTGGAAGAGTTCATCCGCATCAAACTTAAGTTCCTTCAAACTATAACTTATCATACGGAAAGTTGAACGAGATGCTTGCTCTGATTTTTTCATCATTTTATATACTTTGGAGAGTACATCTTCTGTTTCTAGCGTCCCAAGACGAGATATAACCAATTGAAAATACATACAAGAGAACTGTTCACCCAATGTTCTACTCGCAGCTTCTTCAATATGGTGAGCTTCATCAAAAATAATATGTTCGCATGAAGCAAACAGCGGTTCTTCACTTGAAAAATCTTGAAATAATAACGCATGATTTGTAATAACGATATCTGCAAATAAAGCTTTATTCTTCGCTCGCTGGTAAAAACAACGACTAAACCAATTACTTTGCATACCGCCTGGACTATACGCATCACTACAAATACGATTCCAAAGTAACTTTCCGCCCTCAGGAATATTTAATTCGTCTCGATCACCCGTTTCAGTTTGCAATAGCCAAACTAAAATCTTGGCTTTCGTAAGTGCCATATCATAATTTTTTTCTTCCTCTTGTAAAGCATACTCAAATTTGTGTAAGCAAAGATAATGCTTTCTTCCTTTTAGAAGAGCTGCATCAAATGAAAATGGCATTATTTTTTGTAATAACGGAATTTCTTTTTCTAATATTTGTTGTTGGAGTTGTACCGTTTGTGTACTTATAATGACAGGTTCTTCTTTTCTCTTTGCAAAATAAAGACTAGGAAGCAAATACGCAAGAGTCTTTCCTGTTCCTGTACCGGCTTCAATTAGTGAAAAACGAGAATCTCTTAACGCCGTATATATCTCTTTCATCATCAGTTGTTGACTTTCTCTTCTTTCAAACTTTGGCATATGTGATTCCAATTTATCCATCGTTTTATTCAAGAAAGCATCAAACTTTGATGAACACGTTCCAAGGTTTAAGGAATAGTTCCGCTTTTTCAGCGCAATATTTCGATGTATTTCATACTCCGCTATATCTTCTTTACCATGCATTACTTTCTTTAAAATATTTTCAGAAAGCACATCAGCTATATCACTTTGAAACACGTCGCTTAATTCATAAAGCGATTGCAACGTGACAAGTGGTAACTTTTCAATTTCATTTAAAAATTGTAAAAATAATTCCGCTGTTGCAAGAGCATCACTATCCGCACGATGTGGTTGATCATGTTCTAGTTCGTGCTTCTTAGCTAAATCACGTAATTTATAACTATCAGCTGTCGGTAAAAGAATTTGAGCCAATTCAACCGTGTCGATTTTAGGACAATGTATTTCTGTATATCCAGCCTGCCTTAATTCTTCATTTAAAAAATTCCAATCAAAGTGAACATTATGCGCAACGAAAGCCGCACCTTGTAATAGCTCAACAATCATCGGGGCTACATCTTGAAATAACGGGGCTTGTTTTACAAGACTTTCATCAATCCCTGTTAATTCTGTAATAAATGGTGGGATCTCTCTCTTTGGGTTAACAAAAGACGAAAAAATCTCCAATATCTCTCCATCTTCTACTACAACAGCTGCAATTTGGGTAATTTTATCCTTCCCATCTTTCCAGGAGTTCCCTGTCGTCTCTAAATCAACAACGACATAACGCTTACTCATATATGTAACACCTCAATTTCTTACCGTTCAAACAACAATAATTTATATAATGTTACTATACCACGTTTTATCTCATCTTAATGAAAAGATGCACAAAAAAGCTATCTCCGCAATGGAGATAGCTTTTCTACTTATAATATCGTACCCGCTTTTTCAGCACCTAACATTTCAATAATTTGATTATTGTCGTCTAGTACTGCAATTTTTGGTTCTTGTTTATGAACCTCTTCTTCCGTAACTAGCCCATAACAAATAATAATTACTTTGTCCCCTGGTTGTACAAGCCTTGCCGCAGCACCGTTTAAACAAACAACACCACTACCGCGTTCCCCTTTAATAACGTATGTCTCTAAGCGAGCACCATTATTATTATTTACAATTTGGACTTTTTCATTTTCTACAATATTTACTGCATCCATTAAATCTTCATCAATTGTAATACTACCTACATAATTTAAATTTGCCTCCGTTACAGTTGCACGATGTAACTTTGCTCTCATCATTGTGCGAAACATAGATGCTCCCCCTTATTTAACCGTTAATGTTATATTGTCAATTAATCTTACATTTTCAAATTTAACTGCAATAGCTAAAATGATTCGTCCTTCGACTTTCTCTACCATTGTTAATGACGGATATGCATATAAATCCGCATAATCTACAGTGCCTTTCGTATGCGTCTCAATATACTCTTTCACAAGATTTGTAATGATTTCCGGATTACGTTCACCTGCCTCAATTCTTTCTTTCGCTATACATAGACTGCGGTATAAATGAAGAGCCTCTTCACGTTCATCTTGTGATAGGTACACGTTACGAGAACTTTTCGCTAATCCATCTTCTTCCCTTACAATATCAACTGGTACGATTGTAACTGGAATATTGAAATCAGTTACAAATCCTTCAATTACTGCAACTTGTTGAGCATCTTTCATACCGAAATAAGCACGCGTTGGCAGCGTAATATTAAATAGTTTCATTAGTACAGTTGCAACACCAGCAAAATGACCAGGTCTTTGTTTACCGCATAATACGTCCGTGCGTTTCACAACTTCTACTGTTGTTGTTTGTTCTGATGGATACATTTCTTCTACACTCGGATAAAATAAATAATCTACACCGTTTTCTTTTGCTACATTTTCATCTCTATCAATATCACGAGGATATCGATCTAAATCTTCATTTGGGCCAAATTGCAGCGGGTTTACAAATACACTTAAAACTACAATTTCATTTTCTTCTCTTGCCTTACGTAATAAGGTAGCATGCCCTTCATGTAAATAACCCATCGTTGGAACAAAACCAATACTTTTTCCACTTGCATGCAGTTCGTTTGTAATTTGCTGCATCTCTTGCACTGTAGTTACGATTTTCATTATTGTTTTCCCCCGTATAACGCTAAGCGGTCTTCTTCTTTCATTGTGAACGAATGTTTTTCTTCAGGAAATTGCCTTGTCTTTACTTCAGTAACGTATTGTGAAATCCCGCGCACAATCTCCTCTTGAACAGAAGTATATTGCTTCACAAATTTTGGAACACGATTTACGCCATATGAGATAAGATCATGATAAACAAGCACTTGCCCATCTACTTTTTGTCCTGCACCAATCCCGATTGTTGGTATTGTTAGTTGTTCTGAAATAAGTTCTGCTAACTGCATTGGTACACATTCTAACACAAGCGCTATTGCACCAGCTTCTTCACATTTCTTTGCATCTTCTATTAATTTTTTTGCACTCTCCGCATCTTTTCCTTGCACTTTATATCCACCCAACACTCCTACAGATTGAGGTGTTAAACCTAAATGCGCTACAACAGGAATTCCTGCGTTCGTCAAATATTGAATCGTTGATATAACTTCTCCAGCACCTTCTACCTTCAATGCGTGCGCCCCGCTCTCTTGAACGATGCGGCGTGCATTCATCATCGTTTCTTGTAATGATACGTGATACGACATAAATGGCATATCAGTTACAATAAACGTCTCTTTCGCTCCGCGGCGTACAGCTTTCGTATGATGAATCATATCCTCTACTGTTACAGGTACTGTTGAATCGTATCCGAGTACAACCATTCCAAGAGAATCTCCAACTAAAATCATATCAACTTCAGCTTCTTCTGCTAATTTAGCAGATGGATAATCATACGCCGTTAGCATTGTAATCGGCTCACCTTGCTCTTTCATCTTCAAAAAATCTGTTTTTGTTTTCAAAAACTACTCCTCCTTTATGCAGGAGAGAGGAGATGGCCGAAATCATATAAAAAACCCCTCTGGCCATAAAAGGGCAGAAGGGTTGTGTGTTAGTCGGCATTATTCATCCCTCTGTCCCAGTCCGTTATTGGATCAAGGCAGAATCCAAGTTATTATTTTTCATATTACTTCGAATCATGGTGCAGTTCACTCTGATACTGCCCACATTCGAACTAATTATAGCAAACTACAAAAAGGAATTACTACATTTTTTTGAAAAAATAATTTTTTATTCTTATTACGGTATATGAAATTTAACAAGAGAGTATATATGCTATAAAGTGAAAATTTAATCAGCCCGACAAATAGCGGGATAAAGTTTTTATAGATAATTCAATCTTGAAAAGATACATGTTTTTTCAACGCATGTTAAAAAAATCTAAGTTAATTTCTTCTATAATCAATTGAACTGTATAGTATAACTCTTAAACTAATGATGCAGGTTAATTGAGGAAAAGTACTTAACAAAGGAGAATTGCAGATGTCTATGAACAGGTGGTTATTTCGATTCAGCAGTTTGCTTGTAATGATTGTATGGTGGATGTCTTTAGGATCCTTTCATGTATTTGCCTCAGTTAATGTCGTAACACAACCCACCGATTTAACGAACGTGATTGAGGTTGAACTAAATGATGATTACTTTAATCCAAATGTCATCACGATTCCGCTTGAAGGATCTACAACATTACTATTGAAAAATAAAGGTAAAAACGAGCACACCTTTACAGTGAAAAAACTCGGCATTGACGTCGTAGTCGAGTCAGGAAAAGAAAAGAATATTACCGTGAAACCTAAAAATACTGGTACATATGAATTAATATGTCGATACCATCTTCTTAAAGGAATGGAAGGCAAAGTAATCGTCAAATAACATGCCAGGCCAACTAGACGGAAGATATTTTGAAGTGAACTTTAAATATGAAAAGAATTTATTATCATGTTACAAATTCAACTCAAAAATATTGAAATAAAAAGAAGTTCCAAAAGAGGAACTTCTTTTACTTAATTTCGATATCTGCAGAATGAATATGATGTACTTTCCCCTCATGATCCTCCAGAAGTAATACACCATCCTCTGTGATTCCTTTCGCTAACCCCGTAATCGTCTCTCTCATCGTTCGAGCAGTAATTTCTTTCCCGATGCTCACAGCGTAACTTTCCCAAAGAATTTTAATGACAGAGAAACCATTTTGTAAATACTCTTCATATAATTTTTCTAGTTGTAAATAGATTTGTTGCATAAGTTCTGCACGAACAATCGGCTTACCTGATTCAATCGCTAATGAAGTAGCAATGTGCTGAATTTCTTCATCAAAATGTTCTTGCTTTTGATTCGCATTAATACCGATGCCCATAATGACAGCATTAATTTTATCAGGATCCGCTTGCATTTCTGTTAATATACCTACAGCCTTTTTACCTTGAATTAAAATATCATTTGGCCATTTTATTCCCACGCCTACACCTGTACATTTTTCAATTGCCTGTGCAACACTAACAGCCGCTAACAAAGTAAGTTGCGGTGCATGATGAACTGGAATCGATGGGCGTAAAATAATACTCATCCAAATTCCTGTTCCTTTTGGTGAATGCCATTTTCTGCTTAAACGACCTCTTCCCGCTGTTTGTTCTTCTGCTACAACGATAGTTCCTTCTTCTGCACCTTCATAAGCAAGTTTTGCTGCAATGTGCTGCGTTGATTCAACAGTTTCTTCAAAATACACTGTTCTACCAATTCGCTTCGTTTGTAGCCCTAACTGAATTTCATTAGCAGTCACTTTGTCTGGCTTACTTGCAATTCGGTAACCTAATCGGCGCACAGCTTCAAGTTCATATCCCTCACTCCGGAGATCTTCCATATGTTTCCACACAGCAGTTCTTGAACAACCAAGTTTATCACTAATCGTTTGGCCGGATACAAACTCGCCATCCGCTTCAGAAAAAACTTGTAATAACTGCTTTCTTATAGTAGATTGCATCCTTGCAGCCACTCCCTTATACGCTCTTTCTCATTAACTACGTTTCCTTTTACAATTGCTTCCTCGATTTTCTGAAGCATGTCAGCAACCCACGGACCAGGCTTTTTGTTTGCCCAGTTTAATAAATCATTACCAGTCACATTCATTTCTTGACGACCCTGGATTGGCAATGCATGAAACATTGATTGTACTCGTTTAACAGATGTAGGATTATAGCTTTCAATCATCGCTTCATATACTCTCTCTGCCATTTCAGCGATATAAATTCCCGTTTTATAAAGAAGGACTGTATCCCAATCCTTCTCCTTTCTAGTACGGATTGCCAATAAAACTGCAACAATATCTTTTATTTTTTTATTCGAAAACTTCCATTGACGTAAAAAGACAGATGGATGTTCTTCTCCGATACAATATAAGAAAAATGCCCACGCCTCAATATCCGTTTCGAAAGAATCCCATTTATACTGCGTAGCTTTTAACAGTCTCTCTTCTGACATTTGTAAATATGGCAAATGAGAAAATAGCTTCGTCTCTACTAATTCTTTGAGACCTTTCACACAATATGTACCAGTTAACAATTTCTCAAACTCTACTGTAATGCGCTCAATTGCTATACGTTCTAGCAAATGTCCATACGTTTCAATCGCTTGCTTCGTTTTCGTTTCTAATGAAAAACCTAACGTGCTTACAAACCGAATACCACGCATCATTCGCAGGGCATCTTCTTGAAAACGATCCGCAGCATTTCCAACTGTCACAATTTCTCTCTGTTGAATGGCTTCCTGTCCAGCAAATAAATCAACCATTTCGCCTTCTTCTGTCATAGCAATTGCATTCATCGTGAAATCACGACGTTTTAAATCCTCTTCTAATGAACGAACAAATTGAACACTACTAGGTCTTCGAAAATCTTCATATTCGCTTTCTGTTCGAAAAGTAGTTACCTCATAAGGCTCACCATTTTCTAAAACAATTACAGTTCCATGCTCAAGACCAACAGGAACATTTCTTGGGAATATAGCCATCACTTCTTCTGGTAAAGCAGATGTCGCAATATCAATATCTCCAATCGGCCTATCGATAATAAGATCTCGTACGCTCCCACCAACAAAGTAAGCCTCATGTCCTTGTTGTTTTAATGTCTCAATAATAGAACTAGCTTTTTTAAATCTTTCCATTTTTGTCATCCCTTAGTACGTCATAGTAAATCGTTTCATATTGTGAAACAATTTTTTCTGAGCGAAATTGCTCATAAACACTTTCTCTTGCTCGTTCTCCCATATTACGGTGAAGTTCCTCGTCCTTTAATAGCTGAGTAGCTTGATTTGCCACTCCTGTTGTATCGCCAACTTCACATAAATATCCTGTTTCCCCGTGTTGAATAACCTCTGGAATACCTCCAACCCGTGTTCCGATACAAGGTACACCACACGCCATTGCTTCTAATAAAACAAGACCAAAACTTTCCTTCTCTGATAGAAGCAACATTAAATCACTCATCGCAAGTAGTTCTGCAACATTATCTTGCTTCCCTAGGAATAAAACACGATCTTCAATATGTAAATTCTTCACTATCTGTAAAATCGTACAGAATTCTGGTCCGTCTCCAACAAGAAGCAACTTCGCATCTACTTCTTTAACAATTTTAGCAAATGCCTCAACAACATCCTGCACACGTTTCACTTTACGGAAATTCGAAATATGAATAAGTACTTTTTCACTCTCACTTATACCGTATTCTTTCTTTAATTGAGACATATTACGTTTGAAATATACACGTTCGTCTATAAAGTTATATACCGTTTGAATTTCTTTACTTGGTTTTACAAGCTCATGCGTTTCGTTAATTAATGAATGCGAGACAGCAGTAACAACATCCGATTGCTCAATACCAAAACGAATTAAATTATTTAACGAAGGGTCGGAACCTAACACAGTAATATCTGTTCCATGCAAGGTTGTAACAATTTTAATACGCTCTCCGATCATTTGTTTTGCTAAATATGCACAAATTGCATGTGGTATTGCGTAATGCACATGTAAAATGTCTAAGTTTTCTCTTTGTGCAACCTCTGCCATTTTACTTGCTAACGCTAAATCGTATGGTGGATATTGAAATACAGAGTACTGGCTTACCGTCACTTCATGAAAATATATGTTTGGATATACTTTATTTAACCGGAATGGTAAACCCGATGTAATAAAGTGAATTTCATGCCCGCGTTCCGCCAATTGCTTTCCTAATTCTGTTCCAACAACTCCAGAACCACCTACAGAAGGATAACATGTAATACCTATTTTTAATTTCATTTACATCCCCCTAATAAATCAGCATGTAATAAAACCGGTTTCTTACTCATAAATCCCTCGGCATACAAGACTCCAACTTCTTTTCCAAACATCTTCTCACGAGCAATCACAGTTTCAACGTATCCTTCTGTTAACGGTGTCTTAACACCATCACTTCCTGTTGAAAATTGACTTTCATATGCTTCTAATGCTTCCACCTTTATAGAGAGGTACTCACTTATATCTATACAAAAATTCGGTTTATGAAAACCATTAATCATATAATTATAAAAAGACTCCACACGATGTGGTGAAAGTTCCGGCATATATTTACGGATTCCTGCTGAAAAAATAGCCTCTTCCACAAGCTTTGCACAATTTGCATGATCTGGATGACGATCTTCATAGTATGGCGCAAAAACTAGTTTTGGTTTATATGTACGGATCACCTTGACAATTTCACGTATATACTCTTCTTTCATATACAAACCACGGTCTGGCATCGCTAAATTCAGCCTCGTTTTTACTCCCATTATACGAGCTGCGACCTCTGCTTCTTCTTTTCTCAACTCTATCGTTCCATTGGAAGAAAGATCAGCTTCTGTTAAATCACAAATACCTACTTCATACCCTTGCTTTGTATATTTAGCGATGGTACCAGCCATGCCGATTTCAACATCATCGGCATGAGCACCAAACGCTAATATATGTAATCCACTCATAATTGTTCCCCTCATTTTCTTAACTTACGATAATCTAAATCTCCTCGCTCTAATGCGTGCATCAACATTTCAGCACTTGCCATATTCGTTGCAAGTGGAATCGCATATACATCACATAAACGAAGCAATGCATTCACATCCGGTTCATGCGGCTGTGCTGTTAATGGATCGCGGAAGAAAATCACCATATCTAAATCGTTTTTTGCAATCATTGCACCAATTTCTTGATCTCCACCAAGAGGGCCAGATTGATATCTTGTTACAACTAATCCAGTCGCTTCCATAATACGAAGCCCTGTCGTTCCTGTTGCAAATAATTCATGTTGCTCAAAAATTGGTTTATATGCGTATGCAAACGAAACCATATCATTTTTCTTTTTGTCATGTGCGATTAAGGCAATTTTCATCCGTTGTCTCCCCTTTAGTCGATAATATTTTCTAAACCGTACACAAGATGATCAAGGTTCATTACTGTCTCAATTGATAGTTTTACACCTGACATAAATGATGCACGATTGAATGAATCATGACGAACTGTTAACATTTGTCCATCTCCACCAAACATTACTTCTTGGTGTGCAATAAGCCCTGGCAAACGTACACTATGAATGTGAATACCGTCTACATTTGCACCACGTGCACCTGCTAGTTGCTCTACTTCATTTGGATGACCTTGCTGCTTTGATTCACGATTTTGACGAATTAATTCTACCGTTTTTACAGCTGTACCAGATGGTGCGTCTAATTTTTGATCATGATGTAATTCAATTACCTCAACATCTTGGAAATATTTCGCTGCCATTTGTGAGAATTTCATCATAAGAACTGCACCAATTGCAAAGTTTGGAGCAATAATTGTTCCTACTGCTTTTTCTTTTGCATTCTCTGTTAAACGTGCCAATTCTTCTTCTGTAAATCCAGTTGTACCAATAACAGAACGAAGTCCACGCTCAACTGCAAGTGTAACGTGTTGTTTCCCAACTTCTGGTGTTGTTAAATCTAACAACACATCTGCTTCTACTTCATCTAAACAAGTATGTAAATCAGCGTAAATCGGTGCATGTAATGCTGGCATGCCAGGTAAATCAGAAATCTTCTCACCACCATGCTTATAATCCACTGCTGCTACTAAATTAAAATGTTCCGTTCTTTCCATAAGAAGGACTGCTTCATGTCCCATACGTCCTCTTGGTCCGGCGATAATTACTTTAATTTCTTTCATTATTCTTTCTCTCCCTCATCAATACGTGTCCAGCGATCTTTATCACGTGTATTAAATTTATTCATTACAATGTTATGTGCTGTCTCTAAATCAATATTTAAACTATTTGCCATACAAATCATAACAAATAATACATCTCCAAGCTCTTCTTCAATACTTCTTTCTTTTTCAGTTGTTTTCTTCGGTTTCTCACCATAATAATGATTTACCTCTCTCGCAAGCTCTCCCATTTCTTCCGTTAAACGAGCCATCATTGCAAGCGGACTGAAATAACCTTCTTTAAACTGACCAATATATGCATCTACTTCTTTCTGCATATCTTTCATCGTTTTTGCTTCCATACTATTCACCTCTAATCCTTCCTCTTTCATGTTAGCCAATTCATCGCGATTTGACAAATATTATTCCCCGCCAAACACCTATTTGCGACCCTTTTTTGGATAGACTATAATAAAGTGAAACTTCTTTTGCGATTTTTGCAAAAGATCAGCCCGAACTAATCGGGTTCCTACGGCTGGTTCGCCTTTCTTCAGAACTTTATCTCCTACAAGCCGTTGGTACGGGGTAAAGTGAAACTTCTTTTATGTGCTTTTCGCAAAAAATCAGCGCACACCAATCGGGTTGCAACTAGAAATTACTTATTATTATGTTTTACTGTTTCAGCGGAGCAATGCAATCATTACATAATTAGGGGGATTTCTATATGACATCAAAATTGAAGATGCGAAATATTATTTTTATTTTAATCGGTTCCGCTATATTTTCTTTCGGTATTGTCAATATCAATATTGAAAACCACCTTGCAGAGGGTGGGTTTACTGGTATTACACTATTATTGTATTTTTTATTTAAGTTTGATCCTTCCTACTCAAACTTAATTTTAAATATCCCTATATTTTTTATTGGTTGGAGGTTACTTGGCAGAACGACATTTTTATATACATTAATCGGCACCTTTAACGTATCTTTATTTCTATGGATTTTCCAGCGTTACGAAGTGCTAAACTTACATTTAAACTTGCAAAATGATATGACACTCGCAGCTTTATTCGCTGGGGCATTTATAGGTATCGGCCTTGGAATAATATTTAAATATGGCGGGACTACTGGCGGTGTAGATATTATCGCACGACTAGCTCACAAATATGTTGGCTGGAGTATGGGAAAAACAATGTTTATGTTTGATGCTGTCGTTATCGTAGTCTCTATTCTTACCTATTTATCATACCGCGAGGGTATGTATACGTTAGTTGCTGTTTTTATCGGGGCTAAAGTCATTGATTTTATGCAAGAAGGAGCCTATGCCGCCAAAGGAGCGACTATTATCTCAGAGAAAAACGATGAAATTGCTGCCAAAATTTTATCTGAAATGGAGCGCGGAGCAACCTTTTTAAAGGCTGTTGGATCGTATACAAAAATGGAACGTAACGTACTGTATTGCGTTGTTGCTAAAAATGAAATCGTGAAATTAAAAAATATTATTACGTCTGTAGATCCTCATGCTTTTGTCGCTGTAAGTGATGTACATGATGTAGTTGGTGAAGGATTTACGTTAGATGAAAATAAAAACCCTTTACATAATTAAATGTAACTAGAAAAGCACCTTAGCTTTTCTAGTTTTTTATTACAAGTCTTTTAAGCTTCTCCAAATCCTCATAAATAAGCTCCAATAAACTCCGATTATAAAAAATAGAAGCTGGATGAAAAGTTGGAAAAACATGATATTCATTCTCTGACCATATAAACTCTGCACTTTGCATATCCTTTAATTTTTGAATGGGCTGTTTTAATAATTGCCCATGTACATCTGTGATTTTTTTATTTTTTCCTGTTAAACGTTGAAGACCGATATTTCCAAGCGTGACGATAAGCTTCGGATTTATTTTCTCTAATTCATAATCTAATAAAGGCGCATGGGCAACTATTTCTCCTTGATTTGGCGTTCTATTATACTTTTTTTGTATGATTTCACCATTTCGTTCTTTTTTCTCTCGCCATTTATAAGGTCTACTCCGAACAGCGCTCGTAATATATACTTCTTCCCTTGTAACGTGAATACGCTCTAAAAAACCCATTAATTGTTTTCCCGCCCTCCCGCTAAACGGAATCCCATTATGAATTTCTGTTTCACCAGGCGCTTCTCCTAACAACATAAATTTGGGATTTTCAGGGCCTTGTCCACTTAAAAAACCTTCTAGTTGATAAGGAGCACTACGCTCTTTCACTTGTTTTACTAAATGGTCTGGATATTTCATTTCCCCCCACCGCCTTTCCGCATTACTTCTATTATTTCTATTTGCAATACATTATATAATTCAAGCCACACAACAAAAAAAGACTATCAAAATTGATAGTCTTTAGTCGTCGCTACGCTGCATACCAGTATACATTAATACGAGACGTAATAATTCAAATACCGCTACAGCTGCAGCTGCTACATATGTTAATGCTGCCGCATTTAATACTTTACGAGCTTGGCCATATTCATCTGTTGATACAATACCTAACGCTTCAATTTGTTGCATCGCACGCTTTGACGCATCAAACTCAACTGGTAATGTAACGAGCTGGAACACAACACCTGCTGCCATTAGAATGATACCTAATAACAACAAACCAGACATTTGTGCAAATATACCGATTAGGACGAAAACCCAAGACATATTCGAACCAAAGTTTGCAACTGGCACTAACGAATGACGAACGCGCATAAATTTGTAATCTTTTGCATCTTGAATTGCGTGTCCTACTTCATGTGCTGCAACTGCCGTACCAGCAACTGAATGTCCATAATAGTTATCTGTTGATAATCGAACCGTCTTAGCGGTTGGATCATAATGGTCTGATAAATGACCTGGTGTTTCTTCTACAGCTACGTTGTATAATCCATTTTCATCTAAAATTTTTCGAGCCACTTCCGCTCCTGTCATACCTGATGTTGAATAAACTTGTGAATACTTGCTATAGGCACTACGTACTCTTGACTGTGCATACAACGGTATGATCATTATGATCGCGAAGTAAATTAAATAAAACATCATGAACCTCCATTGAAGTTTTAATTATAGTACTTCTCATTCTATTTTCTTCTGCCACTATTGTCAATAAATAAACCTTACAATCCATATCTTTACTTATTACATTATCTATTTTTAGAATGTACATTACTTTTTCTTTTCTCTCTCTCTCCTTTATACTTTCTCCATCCAACATAAGTTAATGTGAATAAAATAAGTCCCCCAGTAATTGTCATAAACCAAATGAGAGAGGGTGCAATTTCATCCTTTTTTACTGTGTGAAATATCTTTTGCAAATCCCCTTTAATAATCCCTAATTGCATTTGGCCGCCTTTCGTTTTTAACATAACGTTACGAAATTCATCCAAATAAGATAAATGAGCATTTACACGCTGTACCTCGTTTTCTGGCAAAGCAATCATTAAGCTTGGATAAATAATATTGAATTCATTTAAAAATGTATTTAACGTTTGTTGAAACTGCCCAACATCTTCTTTTTCCATCGCTTTTTCCATTTGAGAAAAGGCATCCATTACTTTTCTTTCTCTTTCCATCCAAAGCGGTTGATATTTCGATACTTGCGCATCAACAGCAAGTTGTAATGCCAGCACATTATCCATTTTAGCTTGCTTACCTAAACCTTCTTCAAAGAGCGATTGTTGCGCCTTGTCGTAAGCTAAAGAAATAACTCTAACTTGATCTGGTGTTACTTCCTGCTTCTTTTCATTCCCCTTGATTAAAAATTGCTCTGAGAAAAGTTGTAATACTTGTACTGCTTTTTCATCTTCATTACGCTTCACTAACTGTAACGAGTCATCTAACAACCCTGTTAGCTCATTCCACTCTTCAGCATATATACGTAATGGAAACATTATAATTAGAAATGCTATCAATCCAATTAATGTTCTCTTCATCCCGGTCCCCCCTATAACTACTAGTACAAAATATGTTAATTGGGACAAGAATAGAACAGAACTGAACCGAAAAATATATTATCGTTTTACAAAGAAAAAATTCTCTTTAAGCAGAGAATTTTTTCTTTGACATCCTTTTCTTTTTTACGAAATATCTATATAAACTATAACAAAGTATACTACCACCTAAAATGAATAATAAAATAGCACACGCAGCATGCATAAAGAACTCCTCTGGTAGCATTAATATAACTGGATCCGTTTCAATATCAAACATCCAATAATCATTACTGAATAAAAGCTTATGGAATAATACAAAGCTCTTTTCAAAATTAATAGCGATTGGTAACATAAGCGCTATCGGAAAAATGATTGTTAAAATCGATCCGTGCAGTAAAAACTTTTCATTTTTCTTTTTTAATAAATAAATTCCGCCTATCACTGCAATCATAATTGTCGCATACATCACATATTGAATCTTTACTAAAATATTTTTAACATCTACAAAATGAATACGGCCATTTGTAGACATATCTAATGTTGGCAAATGTAATGCTCCGTCATAAAACGGGGATAAATATGTAATAAGCACATCGTAATTTCTTTTAATTTCATCCTTCGTCATATCCGCTAAATCAGGAATATTTAAAAAATCAATTTCAAAATAATACAGCCATTTTCCATACACAACTGCCGTTGTTGCAAGTGCAAAAATAGAAAATGCTATGCTATATGAAACAATTAAAGTAATCAATCGATCCAATATTTTTGTACCACTCTTATTTTTCTCCATGTTCTCCCCCTAAATGTTCTAACCATCATAAAGAAAATTGTTTCCTGTGCTCACGTAAGCAACAATAATATGTAATACATAGTACAGCAACGCTTAACCAAAACGTAAAATAACCAATTTCCTCTACAAACAAATGCATAATTCCATATCGCGGCATTTGCCAAAATAAATAATCAATTGCATCGTTATGCAACGTCCACACACCCGCTACTATAAAATGCCATTTTTTTATACGGTAAAATGGAGCATATAAAACACCTTGCACCGCCATCGCAAAGTGCGAAAGCATTAACATGTAGCCCATAAGGCCAATAGGACCTTTTACGTAAATCATAATCGCATTTACAACAACAGCCCAAATACCATATTTTATTAAAGTAACAATCGCTAGCGCTTCTATTAATCCCCAGTTTCTCTTTGTCAAAAAAGCAATTAAAACAAAGACAAAAAAGAGACTCGCCATAGGACTATCTGGTACAAACGGCCAAAATATAGGTGACGTTTCTTTCAATTGATTTCCGTACCATATAAACCCGTAAATTGTACCTAATATGTTAACAACCAATAAAAATAATAATACCGAGCGTTGTCTTAACATTGCATACAAGTACACCAATCTGTATGTCCAACACCTTTCAAGCAAAGTAATTCATTCACTAAATCCTACTCTATTATAACAAACTTCATCCAACTAAATAGAAAAGCTGACTACAAATTTTGTAGTCAGCTTTTTATTATTTTTTATTATACTTTGCAACGAATTCCGAAAGCTTCTTCAGTTCCTCATCTGTACCTTTAAATACTCCTTTAGGCATGGAACCTTTTCCATCTTTCGCAATTTTAGCAATTTCTTCTGGCTTTAAAGTTAAGTTTTGCAGTGCTGGTGCTGCCGCCCCGCCCTGTAAGTTGTCACCATGACATGTTAAACAAGTATTTTTTTGCATTAATTTATAGCCATCATCATTTTTATCAACTGGCGCTGTTTTTACAATTGCTCCTTGTTTCTTTGCAGCTTCCCAGTCGTGGTGTGCTACAGATTCCCAAGTTAAAAAGATAATCGATGCAATTGCTAAAAGCATAAATCCAGTTGCTACAGGACGCTTCAATGGACGTCTTTCTGGACCTCGATCAAGAAATGGAGCTAACAGTAATGCACCAAACGCAATCCCTGGCATAATAAACGCTCCAATTACAGTAAATGAACCGGAAGCATAAGAATACTTTAATAACTGATACAAGAATAAGAAATACCAATCTGGAAGTGGTATATATCCAGCATCTGTTGGATCCGCCATTCTCTCAAGTGGCGACGGATGCGCCACTGTTAAACATAAATAACCGATTAAAAAAACTGCACCAACCATCCATTCTTTTAACAAGAAGTTCGGCCAAAATGCTTCTGTTTTCCCTGGGTATTCAGAATAGTCTTTTGGAATATTTGGTTTCCGAGCTACTGGTACCCGAGAATCTCCTACAAACTTCATCCCTTTGCCGCGATGCATAATCTCCCTCCTTTAGTTCTTTCCCCTTTAATTTAGCAATCTCTTATAGTGGACCGGAAATACCTTGTTTGCGAATCATGATGAAGTGGAAGGCCATTAAACCTAGAAGTGCTGCTGGTAAGAAGAAGACGTGAATAGCAAAGAAGCGAGTTAATGTTTGAGCGCCAACAATTTCGGAATGACCAGCGAGTAATGTTTTAATATAAGGACCAATGAGCGGTGTTTGCTCTGCAATTTGAATCCCTACTTTTGTAGCAAATAAAGCTTTCATATCCCACGGTAATAAATATCCAGTAAAACCAAGACCTAACATAACAAAGAAAATAAGAACACCAACAATCCAATTTAACTCACGGGGCTTTTTATACGCACCTTGGAAGAAAACTCTGAGTGTATGTAAAAACATCATTACAATTACGAGACTAGCACCCCAGTGGTGCATACCACGAACAATTTGCCCATAAGCAACTTCATTTTGTAAATAGTAAACGGATTCCCAAGCATTTTTAATATCAGGCACATAATACATCGTCAAAAACATTCCAGATAAAATTTGAATTACAGTAACGAAAAAGGTAAGTCCTCCAAAGCAATAGACGAATGCAGAAAAGTGATGTGCCGGGTTTACATGTTCAGGTACTTCATGATCAGCGATATCACGCCATATTGGTGTAATATCTAATCTTTCATCTACCCAATCATAAATTTTATTTAACATCTACTTTGCACCCCCTCTTGGCTTTGCTTTTCCTAGATACAGCGTTCCATCTTTCACTTTAGACTCGTACACATCAAGCGGAGCAAGGGGTGGCGTACCCTTAATGTTCATCCCATCTTTTGTATAACGCCCCCCGTGACATGGGCAAAAGAATTGATTCGGATGTGCTTTGTCCGAATTCCAGTTAACTGTACATCCTAAATGTTTACATACTGGAGAGAACGCAACAATGTCTCCGCTTTCATCTTTATGAACCCAAGCCGATTTTGGTTCTTCAGACTTGTACCAACCATCAACCTGCTTCACTTTAAAATCGAAACGCTTCGGCTCTGTTGTAATATCCTTTACTTGCGCAACAGCAACCATATCTGTTCCGGCTTCTTTTCTTAACACCGGATCAAGCGCAAATCGCGTCATCGGCATTAAAATACCGGCAGCCATAAAGCCTCCTACCCCTGTGAGTGTGTAATTTAAAAATTGTCTTCTTGACACGCGATGTTCTTTCTCGCTCACGAAAATTTCCCCCCTCTATCAGAAATTGTCCCCTCGTGATAAATTATATAAAAAATAAAAACTAGGACACTATCATGATATAATACGCTCATGCACAGGTCAATATCATACTACTCATAATAATAAGAACTTTCTGTTTATTGCGAGTTTCCCCACTTCTCTTCCAACATCACCATTATATTTTTTATATGTGCATGAATAACTTCTCTCTTTGCTTGATCACTAAATTGTTCTAATGCTAATGAAGGAAACCAAAATAAATCTCCCTGTAACTCTTGTATATCCTCTTTCCATGAAAAATCACTTGTAACATAAGCAATATGCTTAAAACCTTCTCTTCGTAAATGATTTGTCCATTCTTGCAAACGACCTTTTTCATTCTTTTGACTTTCTACTAAATACGTAAAAGCAGGCAGTAAAAGCACTCTTCCTTTATACTCTCTTTCCAATTCCATACTCAACAATTCGATAAATTCACCTTGTTCTACAACCATTTTTATTTCTTTCGCTGCCGAAATTGATAAAAGCGGTATTACTCCTGTATCAACATACTCTCTTGCTTGCTCAAACTGTTCCACATCTTTTACAATCCATTTCAAATTTCTTCCCCCCTTCATTTACAAATAACAGAACTTTCACTTTATATATATTAAACCATACTAAAAGAGGTAAAAAAAGAAAAACTACCCAATATAGGTAGTTTTTCTTGATAAAAGTCTGAAATTTGTAAAAATATTAATCCAAATACATTCTATAAAGTTTTTAACTCTGCCGTTAATCTATGAAACGCTTCCTTATCTTGCTTATCTAACGCTTCATCAATTTGTTTCAAAAGGCGTTCTCTTCTAAACGAAAATACACTTTCTTCCAAAAACCTTTCTGCAAGTAAACGATCTTTTTCATTTACTTCAATATGCTTTGGTAGATATGGGTTTTCTTCTAATACAGCTACATAATTCGCATTTTGAAACGATGATTTAAAGTTGAGTTGAATATAAATATCCTCATCTCGATTTAAACGAATATCATGAAACGATTTTTCAGCATCTGTTGTCATAACATTTTGTTTAAAAAAGTGAAACGGTGTGTCTTTCACACAATTCGCTGACATCACTAAGCCACGCGGACAATATTTTGCATGCTCTACGAAGTGGACTTTATGCATCAATTGGTCGTGACTCATTAAATAATTCAGAATCCATACACATTCACGCTGTTTCAGTTGGTAATTATTCAAAAACCATTTTACAAAATCCTTCTTCTCGTTTACAGAAACAGGGGTATTCATAGCAATTAAGTCCCTCCTCTGTCTTTCTCTTTTCTTTTTAGATTCAAGAAGCGGCATTCAGTTTCCTTCCAACTTATGAAAAATCCTCTAAATTATATAACAACTCTTCAATATGAATTTGTGTCGGGTCTAGTTGTAATAACTGGGTAAATACTTCTTTCGCCTCTTTTCGCTTTCCTTCTTCCAATAAGAAATAACCGTATTCTTCTAAGAAGTCTGGATGATTCTTAAAAGAAGTATATGCACTTTCATAGTGTTTTAATGCATCCGAATACATTTCTAATTGTTTTTTTGCATACGCAAGGTCCCAAAGTAGTTGTGTATCTGGTTCTCCACTATCAATAGCACGCTCTACAATTGCAATTAAATCTTCGTACTTTTCTTGTTCTTTTAAGATATACGCATATTTTAATGTTGCGCCTAAATGCCCTGGATCTAACTCAAGTGCTTTTTGAAGAACTTCCTCTGCTTCTACTATTTTTCCTAATTTCGCCGCAATGTTCGCTAACTCTACATAAAACGGAACTGAAAGCTCATCTACTTTAATTCCTTCATGAAGCGTTTCATAGCTTTCTTGAAGCATTCCTTCTTTTTCATAGCTTTTCGCTAAATACATGTACAGTGATGCGTACTCAGGGTCTAATTCTTTTAGTTCTTGCCAAGCACCGATTGCTCTCTGATATTCTTCACCTTGGTATAATGTGAAGGCATATCCAAATAATGAGTGAATATCTTTTTGTTCCTCTAGGCCTGCTTCATAATAAGAAATCGCCTCTTCCCAGTTTCCAATCGCACTTAACGTTTCTGCAAGACGAAGTGCGATTACAACACCACCCATTACTTTATGTTCCGCTAATAGCGATTCATAATAAGTAATTGCCTTTTGTTCTTCACCTTTACTACTATATAATTCTGCTAACCCAAACGTAATAACAGGTTCATCAGGCATCATTTCTTTCGCCTTTAATAGTTTTTGCTCTGCTACATCATCAAAACCTTGCATTTGGAATAAATCTGCAACAAGTAATAAAGATTGAACATATAAATCGTCATTTTCTGGAATATCATGAAGTACTTCAATCGCTTCATCTTCTTTATCTAGATCAATATATAATTCTGCTAAAAATACAGTGAATTCACTTTCTTCCGGATACAGTAAACGTAAGTCTTCAGTAATCGCTAATGCCTCATCTGTAAATCCAAGTGTATGATAGTAACGAGCGATATCATACTTCTCTTCATCATTTGCAATTTTTAATTGTTCTTTTAATAATTGTAATCCTTTTTCCGCTTCACCATTTTCAATATATGAAACAACTTGTTCAAACTTTTGCATAAACGTCTCCTTTAATTCTAAAAAATATTCTCTTCTGTTCATTTACCCCGCTATTAACGGGCAGTAAGACCCCCACCTCAAAATTCAGCTAAGGCAAAGAAGTTAGTTTGGGGATCAACTGCCCGTAAAAGCCCGATTGGTTCAACTAATAATCAGCGGGGGATAAACATCCCCCCACTGATTAAAGTTTCACTTTATCATAAGCAACTCACTGTTAGAACGCAACCTTTAGAATGAGCATGCTTCTTCTTATACTTCTTCTTACAGAGTAGGTAATTGTTCAAAAGGTTCGGATATGACACCGATACCTTATCATCATCTTCTATTGTACCGCTTTCTTTTATGACCGTGCAAATAACTTCTCTCACTAATTATCAAGCCATACAAACCGTGATTTACAGAACAACTTAATTACCAGTCTTCAACCTTTATTTTTAATACGATAAAAAAGGCTCCTATAATAGGAGCCTTCACAATCTCTTAAGAATATGTTTCTTCTTTCTGTACTTGCTCATTTACAAGCTCTTTCAGCAACTCTATAATTTCATCATTTTCTTCTTTCAAACCGACAGTAATACGAATACCATCATCGATACCAAATGCAGCACCAGAACGAACGATATATCCTTTTTTCATTAATCGTTCGAAAGCTTCATTACCCGGTATACCAATTTTTAAGAAAATGAAATTTGTTTGAGATGGATAATAGAATACGTTATATTCTTTACAAAATGCATAATACTGATTTAGACCTTCAGCATTCTTTTTCACACAATTTTGTAAAAAGGCTTGATCTTCTAATGCAGCGAGTGCTACAGATTGCGCTACAGTTGATGTATTGAATGGTAACCTTGCTACTTCTAGCTGTCCGATTAACTTCGCATCCCCAATCGCATATCCAATACGAAAAGCAGCTAAACCATATGCTTTTGAAAACGTGCGTAAAACCATAAGATTTTCATACTTTTCAAGAAGTGGTAATGTTTGCGGATAGTCTTCTGCTTCCGCGTATTCATAATATGCTTCGTCCATAATAACGAGAGCCGACTTAGGAACCGATTCTAAAAATGAAAGTAATTTTTGTTTCTCAACATATGTACCTGTCGGATTATTCGGATTACAAATCCATACAATTTTCGTTTTATCATCTACTTGCTCTAGCATTGCATCTAAATCGTGAATACCATCTTTAAGTGATACTTCACGAACTTCTGCTCCTTCAATAACAGCATGGTGATGATATTGTGAAAACGTAGGATTCGCCATTACAACGTTTGTTCCTTCATGTAGTAACGCTCGGCTAATCATTTGAATGACTTCATCTAATCCACTACCAAATAGTAGTTGTTCTGCTTTTACACCTAAATGTTCCGCTACTTTTGTCCGAAGTTCAAAGGCATATCCATCTGGATAAAGGGCATATTGGCTCGCTAAAGAAGTTAATGCTTCTGTCACACGCGCTGAGCAACCGAATGGATTTTCGTTCGATGCTAATTTCACAATTTTCGATAATCCATATTCCCTTTTTACTTCTTCAATGTTTTTCCCAGGTACATACGCTCTCAAAGTTAACAATTGCTCTTTCACTCTCATTTTTCTTCCCCCAGTCATTTCATTCAATTTGATTACAATACAGTTATAGCCCCTTACTGTAATCTTTTATCATAACCGTCACTATTACGAGAATACCTCTAAATGAGCACTTCACAACACTTCGCTATCATTTTAAACCATATCTTTTTGAAATGCCTCTAACGCAATATGAACAGTCTCATCTGAAATAGATACGACATTCACTACCCCATATTCCTGCATAAGCACCATATGAATTGCTCCTGCATTTGCTTTCTTATCTTGTTTCATCAATTGAACGAGGCGCTCTACATTCAAATCTCTTGGCATTTTTGGATAGCCGTATTTCAAGAACCACTGCTTCATATCTTCATAAGCAAGATTAACCTTGTACACTTGCTCACTTAAAAATATGGCGAATAACATTCCAACCGCTACGCCGTCACCGTGAGTAATATTTCCATACCCTAGCTCTTTTTCAAGAGCATGTCCTAACGTATGTCCAAAGTTCAAATGGGCACGTACACCCTTCTCTGTTTCATCTTGTGATACAACATTTGCCTTTACAGGAATCGCCTTCGTTAATATATGGATTAACTTCTCATCACGAAGATCCGCTAATGTTTGCACTTCTTCTTTTAACCAATGATATAGCTCCACATCACCAATAAGAGCATGCTTTATCACCTCTGCATAACCTGAACGCCACTCTTTTTTAGGAAGAGACTGTAAAAACGGTGTATGATATACAACTGCTTCTGGCTGATGGAATGCACCAATCATATTTTTACCTAACGGATGATTAATCGCTACTTTCCCACCTACTGCGCTATCGTGCGCTAATAAAGTCGTCGGAACCTGCACAAAGCGAATACCACGCATAAACGATGCAGCAACAAAACCAGCTAAATCTCCAATCATTCCGCCTCCCAGTGCAAGAATTAAAGAATTTCTATCTAATTTATTTTCAAGAGCTGACGTATGAGCCGCATAGAAATTTTCGAAAGACTTCTCTTTTTCGCCACTTGGTACAACAAACGAAAACACGTCCTGCTCCACTTGTAATGCATCGATAACTGTCTGTAAATGTAGTGATGCAACAGCTTCATCTGAAATGATCATTACGTTAGATACAGCTGGCTGCATATTTTGAACGATCATTGTTAAGTGTGACAACGCTTCTTTACCAACATGTACATCATATTCTTTTGATTTCGTTTGAATATGTATGTTTCCCATTAAAATCCCCTCGCATATTCATTATGTTTCTCAATATTTTCACGAATCAGTTCCATACGATCTAATCCGAATTGTTCTATTAAAGCTGTTGCTAATTCCCAAGCCACAACCGCTTCTGCAACGACACTAGCTGCTGGTACTGCACAACTATCTGAACGTTCAATGCTCGCTGTAAAAGGCTCTTTCGTATCAATATCTACACTTTGAAGAGGTTTATAAAGTGTAGGTATCGGTTTCATCACACCGCGCACAACAATTGGCATTCCAGTCGTCATACCACCTTCCAATCCACCTGCATTATTTGTTCTTTTTGTATATCCATGCTCCTCATTCCATAGAATTTCATCATGAACTTCACTTCCCGGTCTATGCGCTGCTTCAAAACCAATTCCAATCTCGACACCTTTAAAAGCATTAATACTCATAATTGCAGCTGCTAATTTCGCATCCAGTTTTCGATCATAATGCACGTAGCTACCTACTCCAATTGGCATTCCTTCCACAATTACTTCAACGATTCCACCAATTGAATCACCATTTGCTTTCGCATCATCAATCGCTTTCATCATTTGGTTACCAGCTTCGTCATCTAAGCAACGTACAGGAGATGCTTCTGTAATACTCTTTAATTCTTCAATTGAACTATACGTAACCTCCTTAGCTTGTACACCGCCAATTTCAATTACATGGCCCGCCACTTTAATACCAAGTTCTGCTAACACCTTTTTAGCAACCGCACCAGCAGCAACACGCACCGTCGTTTCGCGCGCTGACGAACGTTCCAGTACATTCCTCATATCTCTATGACCATATTTAATTGCACCATTTAAATCAGCATGCCCAGGCCTTGGTTTTGTCACTTTCCTTTTCATCTCTTTTTCTTCTTGTTTCGTTAAAGGTTCTGCACCCATAACTTTTATCCAATGGGCAAAATCACGATTTTCAACAACGAGTGCAATAGGGGAACCTAATGTTTCTCCATGTCTAACACCACTTAAAATTTGCACTTGATCCGTTTCAATTTGCATGCGTCTACCACGCCCATACCCCTTTTGCCTTCTAGCTAACTCTTCGTTTATATCATCCGCTACTAAAGACAATCCTGCTGGAACACCCTCTATAATTGTTGTAAGTTGCGGACCATGAGATTCACCAGCTGTAATATATCGCATACGTTATTCCTCTTTTCGTATATGTATTTATCTCACTATATTAACTTTTATCATTCTAAAAATATTAAAGAAATTATATCATATATCGACCATTTTCTTATTCTATATTTCCGATAGGCCTAATTTAAATATCAATATATCATAACAGCTCAAACTTCGTAACTAATTGAAAATAAAAAAAGTGCAAGAAGAATACCCCTATTCTTCTTGCACTTTTTACTATTATCACAGTGATTAAAGCGTTTACAAATTATTTCAAAATAATTAGTAAATCCATTCATTCATTAATTTTGAGTAGTCAACTAATTCTTCTTCTTTAAAGAAAATAGCAATCTCGCGCTCTGCGCTTTCTAAAGAATCAGAACCATGGATAATGTTTTTCGCAACAGTTACACCGAAATCTCCACGAATTGTTCCAGGAGCTGCTTCATGTGGTCTTGTTTTCCCCATCATGTTACGCGCTGTATCTACTACACCTTCACCTTGCCATACCATTGCGAACACAGGTCCAGATGTAATAAAGTCTACTAACTCACCAAAGAAAGGTTTTTCCTTATGCTCAGCGTAGTGTTGTCCAGCAATTTCCGGAGTGACTTGCATTAATTTTGCACCAACTAATTGAAAGCCTTTTTTCTCAAAACGAGCTACAATTTCCCCAATGAAGGCACGTTGTACACCGTCTGGTTTTACCATTAGAAATGTTTTTTCCATAAAAAATCTCTCCACTTCTGAATTATGTATGTAATTGTATATCCCCACACACATATTATCACCCTTATCACAATTGTGCAATAGTTTTGAAATAGAGAGATTATTTTATTTTTTAGAATAAACATTAAAATTTTCGTTTTCCAATATACTTTGCAACATTTTGTAATGCGTACTTTGCTTGTCCACGTGGGAGTGGTTTTATTATTTCTAAAGCTTTATGTAAATAACGTTCACTAAACGCAAATGCTTGATCAATTGCTGTACTATTTTTTACAGCATCAATAATTTCTTGCATTTCACTTGCTGTTGAATTTTCATGTACAGATGTGATTTTCTGACGAAGTACGGGATCTTCCATCGCATATAAAGCAGGAAGTGTAATATTCCCTTGTAGTAAATCTCCACCAGCAGGTTTTCCAAGTTTCTCTTCTGTAGAAACGAAGTCTAAAATGTCATCAATAATTTGATAAGACATTCCTACAAAATACCCATACCAAAATAGACGATTTACCGTATCACGATTAGCACCAGCAGCAATCGCTCCCAATTGACAACTCGCGGCAATTAATAATGCTGTTTTTCGCTTTATTCTTCTTAAATACGTTCTTAAATTTTGGTCATAATTGTATTTATCTTTAATTTGTTCAATTTCACCTTTACAGACTTCTAAAATAGTATGCGATAACGCTTGATGTGCCTCTGGAATTTCGATATTTGTTATACATTCAAGAGACTTAGCGAACAGATAGTCCCCTGTATACATCGCAATACGATCTCCCCATTTTGCATTCACAGTCGCACTGCCGCGTCGTAAAAATGCAGCATCAATAACATCATCGTGAACAAGAGAAGCCATATGAATAAGTTCTAACGCAACAGCAACATGCTTAATTGCATCTAACTTATAATCTCCAAATTTCCCTGCAAGCAACACAAATACAGGACGAATTCGCTTCCCACCAGCTTCAATAAGCTGTAATGCTGCCTCTTCTACTAATGGCTGTTCAGAAGCGACTGTCTTTTTTAATTCTTTTTCTATCACATTAATATCCGATCGTAAAAAAGAGTACATAAGTTGTAACTTCATATTGTTCACCTTAACCTAAAACTTCTTTTTTCTATTTTGATTCTGGTTTAATACCTAAATGCATCGCTGCTACCCCAAAAGTAAATGGTTTTACTTGCACACGTTCAAGTCCAGCTTGCTCAAACATTTGAGCCAGTTCTTTCATCCCTGGGAACGTACTAGCAGATTCTTGAAGCCATGAATATTCTTTATAACTTTTCGCAAACATCTTTCCAAATAACGGCATGATATATTTAAAGTATAAAATATACCCTTGTCGAAAACCAATCATTGTTGGTTGAGATGTTTCTAAACAGATTACTTTTCCACCTGGTTTTACTACACGTGTCATTTCTTTTAATACGTGCATATAATCCGGTACGTTACGTAAACCAAACCCAATCGTCACATAATCAAACGTATTATCTTCAAATGGAAGTTCCATTGCATTCCCATGTAGAAGTTCTACTTGTTTTAATTGTAACGCCTCTACCTTTTGCTTACCGACAGATAACATATTTTCACTGAAGTCTAAGCCAACAACCTTTCCTTGTTCACCTACCGCTCCAGCTAGCGCAATTGTCCAATCTGCGGTTCCACAGCATACATCAAGCGCTTGACTACCTGGTTGTACATCCATAATTCGCATCGTTTCTTTACGCCACGCTTTATGTCTTTGAAAACTAATTACAGAATTCATCACATCGTATTTATCAGAAATCTTTTCAAATACGTCATGTACTCTTTCTTCTTTTGATTGTTGCATGCTCGTACCTTCTTCCAATGTAAAATTGCTTATGTCTTCTATTTATCCCTTAACACAGAATTTATTTCATTAATGTCTATGTGATTTTCTAAAAATTGTTTTTCTTTCTTTCTCAATTCCATCATCCAACTATTAATCACTACTTCTGCTTTATCCCCTAAAGCATCTTGCATCGCTTGAAAAACAGGTGAATGTTGTTTATCAGCATACAATTGAATTTCTTTTTGAAGACGATTTCCACCTAATACGTATGTGATAAATGGCTTCCAATGTGATAATTGAAAATGATCACATGTTTTTTGAAGGAGCGCAGACTCAATCGTTACTACGCTTTTCATTATGTCATCCGTCGTTTCATGCGCTTTTTGGTATAACATAATTTTGTGTTCATTTATCTCTTTAATTCCTTCAGCAAGTGCACGAATTAAAACAATATCACGATTCATAGACAATAAATAATAATATAGTCCACTATAGTAATCGCCTGCAAGTACTGTTAATTGACGACATTTATGCGATTCAATCGCTTCCTCGCCTGCTTTATTTGATACCTTTTCATGCGTATCAAGCGCAATTTGCACAAGCATAATCGTTACTACGTAATGCTCAATTTGTTCTATATGTAAGTTTGCACTCTTTAAAGCACCATATAACAATGCTATCTTTTCTTCATCAATAAATGGTTCTTCAATATAGTTTATAAAATAAGGATGGCGTAATTTCTCCATCAATTTCTCTTTTATACCCGCATACCCTCCGTAGATGTCACACACAAAAAATCACCCTTGTTTTCTAATTCATAAAACTTATTATAACACATACACTCTATTTTCTATAACCAAAACTTGGCTACACCTACCATTCATGTAAGCAATTTTTCTAATCTCACTCTGTCTAGCTAAAACTATATCATTTATTTACTAAAAAAAAAAAGAAAAGCAGTTTCCCGCTTTTCTTTACTTCGTTTTAATAAACGATAAAATTTCACTGCGCGCTGCAGCATCATTTTCAAGCACACCACGCACTGCTGTCGTTACTGTTTTCGCACCTGGTTTTTTCACACCACGCATCGTCATACACATATGTTCTGCTTCTACTACTACCATTACACCATGAGGCTCTAATACTTCCATAATAGAGTTCGCTACTGTTGATGTAATACGTTCTTGCAGTTGTGGACGACGTGCAATTGTATCTACAGTACGAGCTAATTTACTTAACCCTGTCACCTTTCCACCTTGCGGAATATATGCAACGTGAGCAACTCCATAGAATGGAACTAAATGATGCTCACACATCGAATAAAATGGTATATCTTTTACTAGTACAAGCTCTTCGTGATCTTCTCCGAATACTTTATGCAAATGCTCTTTCGGATCTTCATGCATACCTGAGAACACTTCTGCGTACATTTTTGCAACACGTTTTGGTGTATCAAGTACTCCCTCACGATTTGGATCATCCCCAATCGCCTCTAAAATAAGGCGTACTGCATGTTCAATTTGTTCTAAATTAACTTTTGCCATCCGCTAGCCCTCCCGAAAACCTAAAAGTGATACGAACACATTCTAGCATATTTATGTTTTTAAAAGCAAAAAGAAGAGTTCCCAAAAAGGAAACTCTTCTTCCCTGTTAATATGTAAGGATTATTTAACCGCATCTTTTAACGCTTTACCAGGTTTGAATGCAGGTACTTTACTTGCAGCGATTTCAATCTCCTCACCTGTTTGTGGGTTACGACCTTTACGAGCCGCACGCTCACGAACTTCGAAGTTACCGAATCCGATCAGTTGTACTTTATCACCTTGTTTTAAAGCTTCTAAGATAGAATCAAAAACAGCGTCTACTGCTTTTGTTGCGTCCTTTTTAGAAAGGGAACTTGCTTCTGCAACAGCATTGATTAAATCTGTCTTGTTCATGCCATTCACCTCCTCCCAAAGATAAGACTGTATAATGATCATAAAATGAGTCTTACTTTCATTTGTAGGCAATTTTTACAAATTCTATACTACAAAGATGTAGATAAATCATTATCAACGCCTATATTATACGATTCTCCTTTATAATTCAATATTTTTAAGGAAATTGTTACTGTGAAAATGTGAAAATCTGATGAAACTTGACAATTTACAACAATGTATTAGATAATGACTGTTTATTTTTCTATTTTATAATCAAAAAAAAAACAAAAAATCCCTCTACAATGAGAGGGATTTTTCTTATAGTATAATCGCAATTAATCCGCCAGATCCTTCATTAATAATTCTTTCTAGCGTTTCTTTTAATTTATATCTAGCGTTTTCTGGCATTAAGGATAATTTCGCTTGAATTCCTTCTCGAACAATTGAGCTAAGCGAACGTCCAAATATATCAGAATTCCAAATTGATAACGGGTCATCTTCAAAATCTTGCATTAAATAACGAACTAATTCTTCACTTTGCTTTTCAGTACCAATGATCGGTTCAAACGTTGACTCTACATCTACTTTAATCATATGAATGGATGGCGCTACCGCTTTTAACTTCACACCAAACCTTGAACCGTGACGAATAATTTCTGGCTCATCTAAGCTCATATCTGCTAGCGCAGGCGCTGCTACACCATATCCTGTTTGCTTAACCATACGCAGTGCGTCTGCGACTTGGTCGTATTCTGTTTTCGCATGAGATAAATCGAGCATAAGCTTCAATAAATGATCTTTCCCCCGAATTTCTACCCCTACTACTTCTTTTAAAATCTGATCATATAATTCATCTGGCGCATATAAATCAATCTCCGCCACACCTTGCCCCATATCAATGCCAGCTAAGCTCGCTCGATCAATAAATTCATATTGACTAAACTGCCAAACAACCCGATCCACATCACGAAGACGTTTTATATCCTTCACAGTTTCTTGAACTGCTTCTTGATAACTTTGACGCAACCAATGCCCTTCATTTAGCACCATTACCCAGCTCGGAAGGTTCACATTCACTTCTAATACAGGGAATTCAAATAGCGCTTCACGAAGTACATTATATACATCTGTTTCTCTTAAACTCTCCACACTCATTGCAATAACCGGGATATCATATTCTTCTGATAAACTTTGGCGTAATTGCTCTGTATCTGGATGATACGGCTGTACCGTATTAATTATCATAATGAAAGGTTTTCCTACTTCTTTCAATTCATTTACAACGCGTTCTTCTGCCTCTATATAATCTCTTCTTGGAATTTCACCAATTGTTCCATCTGTTGTAATTACAACACCAATTGTTGAATGTTCTTGAATTACTTTACGCGTGCCGATTTCTGCAGCTTCATGGAATGGAATAGGTTCTTCATACCAAGGGGTATTAATCATGCGCGGGCCATTCTCATCCTCATAGCCCTTCGCTCCTGGAACCGTATATCCAACACAATCTACTAATCGAATATTCACTTCAAGTCCTTCATCTACTTCGATAGAAACCGCTTGGTTTGGAACAAACTTCGGTTCCGTCGTCATAATTGTACGACCAGCAGCACTTTGAGGCAATTCATCCTGCGCTCTTTGACGGTCAGACTCATTCTCAATATTTGGAATAACTACAAGTTCCATAAATTTTTTAATGAATGTTGATTTCCCTGTTCGAACAGCTCCTACAACTCCAAAATAAATATCACCGCCTGTTCGTTCTGCAATATCTTTAAAAATATCTACCTTTTCCAAGTGATTCCCTCCCTCAAAATTTTTGGGAATAATTCCGCTTTTATAGTCAACTAATACCTTCTCTAACGTTGCCTATAATATCTGATATAATATAATGGTATTCTAGAAGTTCGGACAATATATCATATAATTTTGTCCAATTTCATATGACTATTAAAAAATATCTTTTGTTTGCATCGTAAGTTGTATAACATAAAAAACCTTTCTTCTAGAACTTATTCACTAAAAGAAAGGTTCATGACTTATGATTTTAAAAAAATTGGTTCTCCGTCCTTTACTGTGTACGGTAAAGAATAAGCTGGTACAAACGGGGAACCTTTCGAAAGTATATTTCGAATATCTTCTCCCTCCGTAAACTGCCCTTCATTTTTTTTCAAAGCGTCATATAAGTCGATTCTATAATCAACAAAAACTTCTCCTTTTTCATTAATTACAAAAGGAAGTCCTTTACCAGAATATGGACTTGTCACTTGTGGCACATCTTTATATCCTAGTTTTTTAAAATCCAATTCATATACACCATCTGAAATTACTTTTTTAAAAGGTGGATATTGATGTTCATCACGATACATCCTAAGCTTTAAAGATAGTTCCTGAATTTGTTCAGCCATCCTAACATCAATTAACTTTACTGTTGGATTTGTTTCAACGTCTATTAATACGTATTGATATACTCCTCCACTTTCATATGCATTCCCTGGTGCTTCTTGTATGTAACGCGGGGCAATCTGTTGAAAGTCGATTGGATACTTTTGATAAATAGGTGTACTCATATCCCTCGTCTTAATTGGCAATATCCCATCATTTTGCTCCTTAAATGTCACAACAGCTTTTTGAACAACCTGTAGCTGATCTTCATAAGGAACCGCATTTTGCTTCATATTTTCTTTCGGATACAGACACCCCGTTAAAAGGCTCATACAACAAAATATTAAAATAATATGGACTTTTTTCACTAGCATCACCTTTTCATACTAATATAACTTGCTCCGTATGTAGTATTTTCGAGACCATTCCATTTACTGCTGTACAGGTCCACTAAATACAACAAGAAAAATAACAATTCCTGACACAACCATAAGGGTGTACGCTACTAACGCTGTAATCCCTTTCAATAATTTATTCTGTATTTTATGTCTACTTAATAAAATAAAACTTACTGCAAAAAACATAAATCCAATTGCCCCTAAAGCCAACCACATTTTCATAAGCCCTTCTGACATATACACACCCCTTTTTATTAATCTATTTTTATACTATTTTAACAAATTAAAATCTTTAAACAAATACAAAAAGAACATTTTACTACAAATTACGAATATGTAACTTTAATCAATAGGTTTTTCAGCATTTTCCACTAATCTAGATAAAAATAAAACCGAAGCGATTGTATCTCTCGCTTCGGTTGACCAAATATGCCCAAAAACAGCTCTATTCCCATTCTTTCATGGCTATCATATGCAATCTACAAACTCTTTGTTTCTCATAATTTATTTTTTAAACATTTTGCTTAACGAGCCAAAATCTGCTGGCATATTATTATTAATAATCGCTTTTACAATTTGATCCTCTTGCTCTTTCGGCACTTCACGTCCCGCCATAAGAGCCACTTGATGAATTAATTGACGAAGTACAGTTTCATCACGTAAATTCGCATTTTGCACGGATGACGCTAATTTAAAAATATCCTCTTTATTTACTTTCGCTTCCTTCTCAATATTATTAAAAATGTTATTATCCATTCTTTTCACCCTCTCCTCAAGTTACTCTTCATCCTATGCAAAAATAAAAAAATGGTGAAAAGACCCATAAAATAAAAAAGCGACAGAAGTACAAATGTACTTCTGTCGCTTTTCTTTACAGTAAGTCAGGTATAGCTTCCACTTCATGTTTTCGAACACGTCCCATCAATGAGCCTACCGCATCTTTTACGTTATTCCCATTGAACAGCACGTCATATAAAGCAGCTGTAATCGGCATTTCAACTTCCATTTTCTCTGCCAATTCATGAGCAGCTTTCGTTGTTCTTACACCTTCCACAACCATACCCATGCTTTCTAACACTTCTTCTAAAGAATGTCCTTTTCCAAGCATATTTCCAGCGCGCCAATTTCGGCTATGAACACTTGTACAAGTTACAATTAAGTCTCCCATACCGGTTAGACCAGCAAACGTTAACGGATTCCCGCCCATTTTTCTTCCTAAACGAGCAATCTCTGTTAAACCACGTGTCATCAATGCCGCTTTTGCATTATCACCTAATCCAAGACCATCAGTTATACCAGCAGCTAATGCGATAATATTTTTTAACGCACCACCAAGTTCAACTCCAACGATATCTGGATTTGTGTATACACGGAAATAACTATTCATAAATAAATCTTGTACTTCCTCAGCCGCTTCCATACGCTTTGCTGCAGACGTAACTGTTGTCGCTTGTCGTAAACCAACTTCTTCAGCATGACTCGGTCCAGACAATACAACAACATCTTTAATTAAGTTCTCTGGAATTTCTTCCTCGATCACTTCCGAAATACGTTTTGACGTACCAGGTTCAATCCCTTTACTCGCATGAATCCAAGTAATCGGTTCTGTAACAATTTCTTTCATCTCTTGTAATACATCTCTGTACGCTTTCGTCGGTACTACTAGCAGTACTGTATTTACATCTACTAATGCTTCTTCTAAAGAAGAGTAGGCTACGATTGTGCTTGGCAATGTAATGCCTGGGAGATATCGACTATTCTCATGTTTCGTATTCATTTCATCCATAAGTTCTGAGCGATTTCCCCAAATACGTACATCATGTCCATTGTCAGCTAATACCATCGCTAACGCTGTTCCCCAGCTACCTGCTCCTACTACTGTGATTTTTGTCATAAAATCACATCCTCTCCATTAGTCTCTTGCTCGAGCAATAATGTGAATCGGCGTTCCTACAAAACCGAACGCTTCACGTAAACGATTCTTTAAGAAGCGCTCATATGAAAAGTGCATTAATTCTGTATCGTTTACAAACACAACAAATGTCGGTGGTTTTACCGCAACCTGTGTCGCATAGAAGATTTTCAGACGGCTACCATTATGAGTCGGTGTTGGATTCATCGCTACCGCATCCATAATTACATCGTTTAATACGTTTGTTTGTACACGGATACTATGGCTTTCATTTACCTCATTGATAACCGGTAATAACGTTTGTGTACGTTTTTTCGTTTTTGCAGATAAGAATACAATCGGTGCGTAATCCAAGAATTGGAAATGAGCACGAATATTTTCTTCAAATGCTTTCATTGTTTTTTCATCTTTTTTCACTGCATCCCATTTGTTTACAACGATAATAACAGCTCGTCCTGAATCATGAGCATATCCAGCGATTTTTTTATCTTGCTCAATAATTCCTTCTTCTCCGTCTAAAACAACTAAAACAACGTCAGAACGTTCAATCGCTCTAAGTGCACGAAGTACACTATACTTTTCTGTACTTTCATATACTTTTCCTTTTTTACGCATACCAGCTGTATCAATGATTACATAATCTTGATCATCTTTACTATATGGTGTATCGACAGCATCACGCGTCGTTCCTGCGATATTACTTACAATTACACGTTCTTGACCAAGAAGTGCATTTACAAGCGATGATTTCCCTACATTTGGACGTCCAATTAAAGAGAAACGGATTGTTTCATCGTCATACGCCTCTTCTTCAATCTTTGGAAAATGATTTGCAGCTTCATCTAACAAATCACCAAGTCCTAAACCGTGTGTACCTGAAATCGGGAATGGCTCGCCAAATCCTAATGAATAAAAATCATAAATATCACTACGCATTTCTGGATTATCAACCTTATTTACGGCAAGTACAATTGGTTTTTTAGAACGATACAAAATTTTAGCAACTTCTTCATCCGCTGCAGTTACACCATCGCGACCATTCGTCATAAAAATGATAACATCTGCTTCATCAATCGCAACTTCCGCCTGTTGACGAATTTGTGTCAAGAACGGCTCGTCTCCAATATCAATTCCACCTGTATCAATAATGTTAAACTCATGATTTAACCATTCTCCCGCACTATAAATACGGTCTCGAGTTATACCTGGGATATCTTCTACGATTGAAACTCTTTCTCCAACTATTCTATTGAAAATAGTAGATTTTCCTACGTTCGGGCGGCCTACTATTGCTATTACTGGTTTCGGCATATACTTTCATCCTTTCAACTTGCTTCTGTTTATTATGTAAAAAACCCTTCTTTGTGCAAGAAGGGATTTGCATTCCAGAATATTTCTCAACGTATCAAAACACCTCACATTATAACACACGTTCCTAATGTTTCACAATAATATATACATTCTCTTGTAAGCGATGCGCAATACCATCTAAAATTGCCTCTAAATTATTTGCAACAAATTCTAGTTCCTCCATCGACTCACAAACAAATAAAGGAGCACCACCTGCAAATTTTTCTGGCGCTGTTGTAATAACTGCCAGGATAACGCTTTCTAACATCATCTCTTATCTCCCCTTCCTTTCGGGGCTTCCGATGACATATGGACGGCACTTTCTAACGTTGGTACATTTCCTATAACACTTATCGCTTTCTCTGCATCTTGATCTTGCGGTAAGACAAAAATTCCAACCCTACCATCCTCTAAATCACGCTTTGCTAACGGTACAAGCGCTGGTGTACCAGAATCTCTATAAATCCCTAGCGCCACCGAAACATCGTGTAAAACAGCTTGCCGTTGCCCTAAATTTGAGATTGTCACCATCGCATCAATTGATTTCGGTTTTAAAATAAACCCCATGCCATATTTCATAATCTCTTCTTGCCTCGCCGGCAATCCAATATTCATAATATAAATATTATCAATATACAGTCCTGCCCCTTCAAAACGAAGGGGCACGTGCTCAATTTCAACAAGATCATGTAGCCTTTTTCCAGACATTAATTTTTTCGCAATAAAAAATGCGATTATAGCCATAATTACTCCCGCAATCCATGAACGGAACCCTATATACGCAAATGTCGTTGCAAACGACGTTAACATCGCCAAATAGTTGCGACTTTCAAAAACCAATGCAATTCCTTCAATATATGTATTTCCACGCGGTACGAGCTCATATCCATCTAATTGTTGAAGCGTGTTTCTTTCCATATTACGTACATCACGAAATTGTGTTGCCGCTAACGTAAGAAATGTAATGGCAGAAAAATCTTTTTTCAAAATAGACGGGATTGCAATCGCTCCTAAAGCAGCTGCAATTAACCCCATTGCAATATGAATAATTTTCCCATGCAGCCTCGTCGGATATTGCCGCGTATCCGTCCGAAGCATTAACACTCTTGTAACTGTCCCCGCTATTACGCCGCATAAAATGGCTGATGTATATTCAGTCATGCATTACCCTCGCCTTTCTTTTACGTGTTTTTCTCTTAAACTGTTCCATGTATACTGATGCTTTTGCAATCCAAAACAATACTGCCATGAATAATGTAGAAACGGCGACGATATCAAAAAATGCTAAACTACCGTAATCATATGGAAAATTCAATTTCCGAAAAATAAATGTCACTAGCAACTCTCCTTGTAACATCCCTACATATAGGGAACATAATCGTAATATGCGATCCCCATGCAATAACACCGATGCATACACAAGAGCACTACTTAGCAGAAACACTCTATCCACCACAATCCAAATCGGATCATATATTTCTAACAAATGAAAACTTGTATATAACATTGCAATAATAAGTGCCGAAAGTAAGCTATATAATTTTTTCCAAACAGAATATAGCGTAATTCCTATAAAAGAAATAATACAAAGTAGAAGAGCATTTACTGATACCACGAATGAGGCAATCGTTACATGTAACGGAGAGCAAATTATAAAAATCATTATACAAGCGCCTAACTTCCACCGAATAGGGTCCTTTTTCATAAAAAAGGTTACGATGATCCACCCTATCCAAGCTACAAAATAAAAAGTACTTCCATCCATCAACTTCACCTCCTATGTTTTCCATTATGGGAACTTTTTATGAAAGTTAATCCACTTTATTTACGCATAGTTTTTTCTTATAACAGCAACACTTTTAACAAGGAGGTGTTATTTATTATGGGTAAAGATCGCCAAGAACGAAAACTACGAGAATCACGCCGCGTTGAATCTGATCGTAATCAATCACTACAATATCCAGGTGCAACTGGACTTGATACACCAGAGCAGGCTCGAAAACAAAACCAGCACTAATTAATACAAAAAGACGGTTTCGATGTTGTACGAAACCGTCTTTTGCATAATCATTTTAATGATTTTTATTTATATTGAAATAATATTTTGTGTACTATATCCTCCTATCACTTCTTTTACCCCCACCTATTTCCCTTATAAAAGCAAGTCCTCTCAAAAATCCAGTAACTAATCATCTTCATTTTTTAACCTTTTTTCAATTACAATTTTTATAAAATACCAATTCCATTCTCCACTTTATATTACGAGAAAGAAAAGAAAACAAAAAATCAACCGAACGGTTGATTTTTTATCTCCTACTATAATGCGCAGTATCAATACCACGCTGCATTAACCAATGATATGTTTCACCTTTTACAACAAGAGGTACAGATTGCAACTCTTCTATCGTCTTCGCACCAAGAGCTGTCATAATAAATTTCAAATCTGTATGTAGAAGCTCAATTTCATCCACTAATTTCTCGATACCATCTTGCATTAAAATACGTAAAAAGTAACCAGCAAACGCAGTTGTATTCGCCCCTAATGCGATTGCTTTCGCTACGTCAAGCGCTGTCTGTATACCCCCTGATGCAATAAAAGAGAGGTTATTATTTGTAGAGGTTGCTTCAATAATCGAGGTTGCTGTTTGTATGCCCCAGTTATTAAAATAAGAAAGCATTCGCTGTCTTCTTTCATTTTCAACAGCAGCAAAATTCGTACCACCTTGCCCACCAATATCAATTGCCGTTACACCTACGTTCGCTAACTGTTGCATTGTTTCCTTACTCATCCCAAATCCAACTTCTTTTACAATGACAGGAACTTTACTATTTAAAACAATTTTCTCAATACGCTGAAGTACGCCAGTAAAATCACGGTCTCCTTCTGGCATCGTTAACTCTTGTATGACATTTAAATGAATTTGCAATGCATTCGCTTCAATCATATCAACGGCACGCTCTGCCTGCTCGATAGTTGCCTCACTACCTAAATTAGCAAAGAAAATACCATTTGGGTTTACCTTTCTGATCACCTTATAAGAAGCAGCCTCACTTTCATCTTTTAACGCCGCCATTTGCGAACCTACAGCCATAGCAAGGTTATGTTGTTTCGCTACATATGCTAATTGCTCATTGATATGTAACGTTTTCTCTCCTCCACCACCAGTCATCGCATTGATAAAAATCGGCGAACTTAGTGAAAGTTCGCCGATTTTTGTTTCACATGTTATTGTGTCATAATTTGAATTTGGCAAGCTTTGATGCACAAAATCAATATCATGAAAGCCATGCGTACGAGACTGACCAGTAGAAAGAGCGTATTCAATATGATCTAATTTACGTTTTGCCCTTACCACTTGTACCCCTCATTATTTCTTTAATTTTTTCAGTTGTTCACCAATAATATCACTTAATTGGAAAGTAGCAGAATCAGCATTTGGCTCATACTGACTATAATCTTCAATTACATTATTTTCCTCAAGCGCTTCTTTTATACTTAAAGAAATACGTTTCTCTGCTGCGTGAACTTCAAGTACTTTCACTTTTACTTCTTGTCCCATTTCCAATACTTCATTCGGATTTTTCACGTGACGATTTGCAATTTGAGATACGTGTACAAGTCCTTCAACGCCAGGTAAAATCTCAACGAATGCACCAAATGTAACAAGGCGTTTTACTACGCCCTCACGAATATCTCCAGCTTTTATTTCGCCAGCAACGTTTTCCCAAGGTCCTGGTTGAGCTGCTTTAATCGATAAAGAAATACGTTGTGTATCAGCATCAACAGATAACACCTTTACCTTAACCTTTTGACCTTGCTCTAAAACTTCAGAAGGTTGCTCTACACGTTCGTGTGAAATTTGTGAAATGTGAACTAAACCGTCCACGCCACCAACGTTAACGAAAGCACCAAAGTCAGTTAATCGTTGCACTGTTCCTTCAACAACGTCCCCTTCTTTTAATGAAGAAATTGCTTCTTTTTTCTTAGAATCTAGTTCTAATTCTACTACCGCTTTATGCGAAAGGATTACACGATTTTTTTCACGGTCTAATTCAACAATTTTCACCGCTAACGTTTTACCTTTATAGTCAGTAAAGTCTTCTACATAATGTACTTCTACAAGTGAAGCTGGGATAAAACCGCGAACCCCAAGATCCACAACTAATCCGCCATTCACAATATCTTTTACAGTAACATCAAACACATGACCAGAAGTAAATTTCTCTTGTAATTCTACCCATGCTTTTTCTGCATCAACAGCACGTTTAGACAAGACAAGATCATCTTCTTCTAATTTAATAATTTTCAACTCTAGTGTTTGATCTAATTCTACAACATCGCTTGCTTTTTCAATATGAACGTTAGCTAATTCACTAATTGGAATTACGCCATCTGTTTTGTATCCAACATTTACAAGCACTTGTTTCTCTTCAACTTTCGTTACAGAACCTGTAACAACGTCACCAACTTGTAATTCTTTTGAATCCATAACTTCTTCATTCATTTTCTCTACCATGGAAATACCTCCCTACAGAATTGACAAAGCATTTTTTATGTATATACGAAATGAAAACAAAGTTTTCATTTGCATGTTTAAGAATTTCTCATCACATACTTTTTTCAATACCATTCATAAGAAAATATATTAAACCTATATAAATAGTATACAGCAAAACCAGCTTGAAAAAAGTATGTTTTGAAATATAATAGCGAATATATTCTGACAGTTTTATTCCTCTTTAACTAACTTCTTACAAATCAGCTCATTTGTCAAGGAAAGAGACTCACAATTCACGTATCCTTTACATTTCTATTTAAACAAAAAAGAAAGGGGATCATCCCCTTTCTTTATTTCGCAAACACTCCTGAAACAATACTCATAATTTTTTGGACAACTTCTTCAATTGATAAAGAAGTCGTATCTAATTCCAATGCATCATCAGCCTTTTTTAGTGGAGAAACTTCGCGTTCTGAATCTAATTTATCACGCTGAGCAATTTCTTCTTTTAGCTGCTCTAAATTAGAATCGAAACCTTTATTTAAATTTTCTAAATGTCTTCTTTCCGCTCTTTCTTCAACAGAAGCAAGCATAAAGATTTTCACTTCAGCATCCGGTAATACATGTGTACCAATATCACGGCCGTCCATTACAACGCCGCCTTTTTTCGCTAAATCTTGCTGACGGCGTACCATTTCTTCACGAACAAGGCGATGCTTTGCTACAATAGATACTCGATTCGTCACATCAGGTGTACGAATTACTTCAGAAACATCTTGTCCATTTAAAAATACAAGCTGTGTATTTTCTCCTTGCTGAAATTCAATATTTACATTCCTTACAACTTCCATTAACTGCTCTTCATTTTCAATATCTACTTTTTGTTCAAGGGCTGCATATGTAAGCGTACGGTACATTGCGCCTGTATCAATATAAACGTAAGAAAGTTCCTTCGCAACAACTTTTGCCACTGTACTTTTACCAGCAGCTGCTGGACCATCTATAGCAATTGAAATTCGTTTATCCATTGTAACACCTCATTTTTTCACTTATAAAACAAAACGAAAAGCAGGTGTTCACCCTGCTTCTTCTCATTTGCTTCACGTCATTAATTCCTCAATTATTGTAGCATAATCCTTCATAGAAGAAAATGAAAACTACCTATTCACCTGTAAGATTTCCGCTTTGTCTTTTACCATGACACCTTCATAATAAACAATTTTAGATAAATATTTCACTGATGACTTATGTATAAATAACAATTGCACAACAGAAAGACAAATAAATTGTATTATTAATATACGAATAAAAATTCTCTCCATCTTTTCCACCGTAATTGCTCCCTCCTATACTATATTTACACATCTCGTTTCGTAATTTTATACATCGTACATATAGCAGTTAATTTTATTGTCATTTGCGAGGCATACTTTTATACATTTCCATTGTCGAATTTACTAAAAACATGTTATGTTCTAAATGTATTTTTTACTTGAAAGGGGTATAAGAATTGAAAAGAATCCTAGTTTTACACACAGGTGGAACAATTGCAATGGAGGAGGATAAAGAAACTGGAGTCGTACAACCAGGTGAAAAAAATCCTCTTTTAAAATTCATTCCTGATTTAGAAGGCGATGTTGATTTAATCGTTGAAGATGTGTTCCATTTACCATCTCCCCATATGACACCGAGCGAAATGTTACAATTACAAGTCATCATTGATGAAAGAGTAAAACAAGACAACATTCATGGCGTAGTCATTACGCATGGTACTGATACATTAGAAGAAACAGCCTATTTCTTAGATTTAACAGTACAAGCAACTATTCCGATCGTTGTGACAGGTGCAATGCGCTCTAGCAATGAATTAGGTGCTGACGGCCTATATAACTTCTTATCAGCTGTAAAGGTTGCTAGTTGTGATGAAGCTGCAGAAAAAGGTGTTTTAGTCGTATTAAATGACGAAATTCATTGCGCTACAAATGTAACGAAAACACATACAAGTAATGTCGCAACATTCCAAAGCCCACAATACGGACCAATTGGAATGGTAACAAAACGCGGCGTTGTCTTCCATCACGCTTTAGTACATCATGAAACATATACGATAAACACAGTGTCTAAAAATGTAGTTGTTCTAAAAGCATATGCTGGCATGGATGATACATTATTAGCAGCAATCGAAAATCTTCCTGTAGACGGTATTGTTATCGAAGCGCTCGGACAAGGTAATCTACCTCCAAGAACACTTCCTAGTCTAGAACGATTATTAAATAAAGGTATTCCTGTCGTATTAGTTTCTCGCTGTTTCAACGGTATCGTTCAAGACGTATATTCGTATGAAGGTGGCGGTAAACACTTAAAAGATATGGGCGTTGTATTCACATACGGCTTAAATGCACAAAAAGCACGTATTAAATTACTTGTCGCATTAGAGAATACAAATTCTCATGAATCCATTCAAAATATGTTTATGCACGAATAAAAAGGAGTTGTCGAGATTTTCTCGACAACTCCTTTTTATTTTTCTCTTGATGCAATGGTTTGCGCAATCGCATCTCCATGAAATCTACCGTTCTCGATAAATATTTCATTTGCATTATTTCCAGCAGCAATGACACCTGCAATGAAAATATTTTCAGCATTCGTTTCCATTCTATCCTCTGTATAAATTGGACGTCCTGTTTCTTCATCAATCTGAACACCCATCTTCGTTAAGAAGCTATGATCAGGATGATAACCAGTCATCGCAAATACAAAATCGTTTTGGATTGTATAAACTTCACCATCAACTGTAAACGTTAATGTATGCTCAGTAATTTCTTTCACATGAGCCCCGAAATGCATTTGAATTGTACCGTTTCGTACTAACGCCTCAAATTCCGGCAAAATCCAAGGCTTTATGCTTGGCGAATACTCAATTCCACGATACAGTACCGTTACACGCGCACCAGCTTTAACAAGTTCTAATGCGGCATCTACACTCGAATTTTTCCCACCTATAACTACTACGTCTCGATCAAAATAAGGATGCCCCTCTTTAAAATAGTGAGCTACTTTCTTCAATCCCTCACCTGGAACATTCATATAATTTGGATTATCATAATATCCAGTTGCTACAACAATATATTTCGCTATATATGTTTCTTTACTTCCGTCACACTTTGTCGTCTCAACTTGAAAAACTCCTCCATCTTTTTGAACTTTCTCCACTCGCTCAAAAGCATTTACACGTACAGATTTACGTTTTACTACTTCACGATAATACGCGAGCGCTTGATTTCGAACTGGCTTACGATTTTCTGTAATAAAAGCTACATCACCAATTTCTAATTTTTCACTAGAAGAGAAAAATGTTTGATGAGTTGGATAATTATAAATGGCATTTACAATGTTTCCTTTTTCAATTACTAACGGATTTATCCCTACCTTTTGCAACGAAATCGCTGCCGCTAATCCGCACGGACCGCCTCCGATTATAATAACTGTTTCTTTCTGCATACTCGTCCACTCCTAGTCTTCTACCAATACACTATTTATAAAAACAAGAAAAAACCTACTTACAGCAGTAGGTACCTATCTTTATTGTATTCATTTTTCATATATTTGTCATCTAAACGAAACGTACATCCGATAGACATCTGCTAAAAACTGCTGAAATTTAATACCTTGTTTCCCTAATACATTCTCAGGATCAATCTTTCTAGCTGGATCAAGCGTTTTATGTGACACGATATCTTTTTTCGGATTTAAGCCAAAGTTTTGGCATAAATACGCATGATACCATGTAAAACGATTATATGCTTCCCAAAAGTTAACATCACCGCCATAACAAAGTTCCACTCCAATGGCCGCCTTATTCGCGTCATAGCCGTATAAGTCATTATCCGTCGGCACACCATATCGAACATGATACGCAACTTCATTTATAGGAATAATCTCCAATATTGTTTTATCATCTATAAATGTATGCGCCGAAGCTTTCGGTTGTAATTCATTAAAGTAATCTCGATTTCCTATCGCATTGCTTCCTGGATTCCCCGTATCATGGCTTACAATAAATCTCACTTTAGTCAGAGGAATCCCCGGCCGTGAACTTCCATATCCAATATAGTTGCGTTCTATAGGAAACATCGCCATTGCTACCAACTCCCGCTCTAGAAGATTACCTTACTTCCTTATATATGTATTCGGTAGCAACGTCCTTATCGCATATTTCTTACACGAAGAGAAAATCGAAAATATTTGAAGTGAACACCATAAACAACAAGATACTTACAGCCACTCCATAAAAACCGTAAAACCAAACACAATCTTCTTTCGTATCTAAACCGAAAAATTTATTTACCGATTGTAATAATGTGCCACGCTTGCTTTGTTTGTTTCGTAATACTTCCACTCGCTCTACAACATCTGCTGGCATCATAAATCTTTGGTCTACTGTCATTTTCATCATTTATCTCTCCTTAAAATCATTTCCGTTTTGTTTATCTAAGGAGAGTATAGCACGTTTGTTCGTATAGAACAAGTGTTCTTTTTTTATTTTTATTTTATTTTTCAGCAAGCCAAGTAAAAATTGAGATTACAACGGCAATAATCGGCCCTACTACAACCACACCAAATATCAAAAACAGTAGCCCTTCCCCGAACATTCTAACGGTACTTACTTTTCGAGCTTTCATCGTTCTTGCAAGTTCTCCCTCTAACCTCTTAACCTTTTCTTCTAATTGTTCTACTCGTTCCAGCATTTCATTTTCCATATATAACACCTCATTTAATACTTCAACAAAAAAACGTGATTCCCTCGAAAGGAAATCACGTTTTCTCAAGATATAATATTTTATACCCAACCTCTGAAGCGGCTTGCTTCAGCCATTTTACGAACACCAACCATGTACGCCGCTAAGCGCATGTTCACTTTACGAACTTGTGCTGTTTCATAAATAGAATCAAATGATCTTACCATTACTTTTTCTAAACGTTGTTCTACTTCTTCTTCAGTCCAGTAGTATCCTTGGTTATTTTGTACCCACTCAAAGTAAGATACTGTTACACCACCAGCACTTGCTAACACGTCTGGAACAAGTAAAATTCCGCGATCTGTTAAAATTTTAGTCGCTTCTAATGTTGTTGGACCATTTGCAGCTTCAACAACGATTTTCGCTTTAATATCATTAGCATTTTCTTCTGTAATTTGGTTCTCAATTGCAGCTGGAACTAAAATATCGCAATCAAGTTCTAACAATTCTTTATTTGAAATTGTATTGTTAAATAGCTTTGTTACTGTACCGAAGCTATCACGACGGTCTAATAAATAATCAATATCTAATCCGTTTGGATCATGTAACGCACCGTAAGCATCTGAGATTGCAATAACTTTCGCACCTGCATCATGCATAAATTTAGCTAAGAAGCTACCAGCATTACCGAACCCTTGGACAACAACGCGTGCACCCTTAATATCAATGCCACGTTTTTTCGCAGCTTCACGAATACAAATTGTTACACCTTTCGCTGTTGCTGTTTCACGGCCATGTGATCCACCTAATACAAGCGGTTTACCTGTAATAAATCCTGGTGAATTAAATTCATCAATACGGCTATACTCATCCATCATCCATGCCATAATTTGAGAGTTTGTGAATACATCTGGAGCTGGAATATCTTTCGTCGGACCTACGATTTGGCTAATTGCTCGTACATAACCGCGGCTTAATCTTTCTAACTCACGGAATGACATTTCACGTGGATCACAGATAATTCCACCCTTACCTCCACCATATGGTAAATCAACAATACCACATTTTAAACTCATCCAGATTGAAAGTGCTTTCACTTCATTTTCTGTTACATTCGGATGGAAGCGAATTCCACCTTTCGTTGGACCAACAGCATCATTATGTTGTGCACGATACCCTGTAAATATTTTAACAGTCCCGTCATCCATACGAACTGGTATTTTCACTGTCATCATACGAATTGGTTCTTTTAATAATTCATATACTTCGTTTGGATAACCCAATTTTTCTAACGCTTCACTAATAACAATTTGTGTTGAATTCAATAGTTCAAAATGTTGTTCCCTTTGTTGTTGTGTTTTTGTTTGAGTTCCCTTTTCGGCTACCATAGTAAGTAAACCCCCTGTAATTTCACTTGTTTAGTAAACCTTCATTGCCTAGTATACACCCTTAAATTTGGAATGCAATAGAAAACGCTAACAAATATATACAAACTATTTTCTGTTGCAAGCGTTTTCACTATTATTATAGTCCTTTTATTACTTTTAGAAAAGTAAAATACTTAAATATTTAAATATTTTTTATTTTACTCAAACATACTCCCATAAAACTGCATATTTTATTTTAAAAAAGTATGTTGGAGTATTTACAATCATCCCTTCCCTTATCCAAATAAAAACAAAACCTCAGCTATGTTGTATTAGCTGAGGTTTTGTTTTTTCACAAAGTAATTGTGTATTTGTTCTATCGCATTAAAATCCATTAATTCTTTACCGTACTCCATGATGCGATAAATAGTTGCGGTAGACGGATTACCGTATTCCGCTAAAATAGCTATAAAATCCGCCTTTAACAATTGAATTTGTTCCTCTTCTTCCATCCAAAGATAGAAGCGCTTATCCCACGTATATAGCTTTCCGCCAGTTACACCAAGGTTATATAAGCGATTCGACAGGTTAATTATGTCATCTAGCGTAGCAAACTCATATAATATATGCTCACTTTCATCTAGAGTCACTTGCATTTCAATAAACTCGTCACGAAACTCATCATCTGTATCCATTTCTTGATTTTCTTTCGTTACAATTACAACCATCCCTTGTGCTTGTAGAGAAAATACTTCAACTGCAATCGGACCATCTGCTTCAAATCCTAATTCCTTATTTGCTTCTTGCATCATATCACGAAATAATTGCTGTACTTTCGGCGCATTTCTCCATAAATCTTCTTTCGTTAATCCTCGTTCAGATAAATCATCAAATGTTAGAAAAATTTTTATCTTATTGTAATTTAATCGTTCCAGCCTCATCTCATACCCTCCCTACGTAACCAATGCATCTAATTTTTATTATATGAAATAGAAAATAGATGGTTCTTTTCGAACAACTATTCCGACATTTTTAACCATTCATCCCATTCTTCTTTTGTCTCACCAATTAAGGTTGTTTCAATGTCCAACTGGTTTAGAACGCCTAGCTTTCCGATAAAGCCAACAGAAAGAGATTCCCTTTTTTCTTGTAATAAATTTATAAAGTTCATCGTCTTTTTCATTTCTTGTTCGTCAGCACAAGATACAAATACATATTTCGGCTGTATTTCTTCTACCGCTGACAACATACCATCTTCAGCTAAGCTTGTCCTAATATATATCGCCTCATATCCTTTTAAGCGTAAATACGTTGAAAAAATAAATCCTTGCAATGCATTCTTTTCTAACACAATAACTTTGTGTAAAGAGGAAAACATTGAGGCATTGTGATACACCATTCCTAGACGCGTTTGTAAAAATGATAGTGCATATTGGAATTGCGCCATTGAAATCTCATTATTATTTTTTGACATTAATAAATTGTCTGTCACTCGAAGAACGATACTGGCAACAACCTTCTCTGTTGAATATATACTAAAAGCTTCGTTTAATAATGCAGTAATTGTAATTTCATCAAATTTTAACAAAGCTTGTAGCAAATCGTCCACTAAAACAACTTCTTTATCGAAAGGTATCTCTTTTTGAACTGTACTCTGCAAACGATTCTCTTCTAATAACTGAACTGCTTGTCCAATCATCATACCGGAAGAAACTTTTTCCATTAACCATTTTAAAATTTGAATATGTTCTTCTGTATATAAACGATGCCCAGCTTGATTCCGCTTTGGGGCAATAATTTGATATCGTCTTTCCCATGCACGAAGCGTACTCGGCTGAACTCCAATTATATTCGAAACAGCTTTTATATTATATTTCCCACTAAGAGTTGGCATCATTTCCCTCCGCACAATGTAATGATATGTGTTTGAGCAGGTGCTCGGAAACGAAGTGGTATCAATGTTGTTCCGTACCCATTACTAACAAAGAGAATCGTATTCAAATGGTTATATACGCCACCTTTTAAATATTTTTTAGATGGGAATAATCGGATTTGTCCCCCATGCGTATGTCCACTTAATACAAGTGAAATCTGCTCATTTCCAGACATCTTTTTTATTATATCAGGGTTGTGACTAACTAAGATACGAAAACCTTCTTCTTTACAATCCGCCAATGCCAAATCTAGACGATCACGGTGCAATCCAACATCATCTATACCGAGCAAACAAATTCTCTCTCCTAATTCAGACTCAAATACCACTCTTGTATTATCTAAAACTTTTACGTTATTTTCTAATAATAACGCATCTAATTCATGATATTCTATCTCATAATCATTGTTTCCCCACACAAAATATACAGGAGCTATCTCTCTTAACTTTTGGATATTCGCAGAGATTTTTGATAAAGAGACACCTTTCTCTGCTAAATCTCCTCCGATAATTACTAGATCTACTTTTCCTTTTACTTGTTCAATTAACAAATTCGAAATAACTCTTCTATGAATATCAGAAATAAAAAACACATTTACTTTTTGAAAACTTTTCGGAAATTCTTTAAATACTAAAGTATGTTCCAACACCGTATTACGCGTTGCTTCTTTATACATCACAAGAAGTAATAAAATCCCCATGCCTATGAGAGTACTGAATAATATAATCCATATCATATTTTTTACTCCCCTCCTCATAAAGATAATCCTAGGCTTTTATAACAAATTGTGATCGCCTAATTCACTAGCTCTCTTGCTTTGTGGATTTATCTTTTATCGGAATTTTTAATTCTTGCCCTGCACTCACTTCATCTTCTTGCAAGTTATTATACTTTTTAATGACTTCAATCCCATTTTCATCCGAAAAATATTGCTTCGCTATACTTTCTAAAGTTTCTCCCTCTTTCACAGTATGCGTTATCGCTTTTTCAGACTGTTTCTGTGAATCAGATTTAGCTGAATCAAAGAAGATTACTTCAAACGCACTTTTCCCGGCATTATTACTATCGCCCTTCACCTGAATATATTTATCCGTATACCACAAAATACTAATTGGCAGCAGAATGAATAGAAATGTTAAAACCCGGACGAAAATGTGATTTATTTTAAACTTTTGTTTTTTCTCTTTATTTCTATGAATTTCACTACGCGGCGGTAAACTTTCTTTTTCTTCCACTCGCTCAACTTCTAATTCCTCTTCAAAATCAGGAATTCGTTTCCTCATGTTGTTCACCACCACCTTCCATTTATTTTCTTAATTGGAGTCCCATTATAAAATCAACAAGAAAGTGTGCAAAGATTGTTATAAACAAATTCCCTGTCCATTCAAATACATAACCAAAGACAAAACTAATGAAACAGACGAAACAAAACAAAAATGGCTTTGTTATATAACGAATATGTAACACTGCAAATACTAAACTCGCAATTACAATTCCAAAATGAGTCTGCACTACACCTCTAAATAAAAATTCTTCTGCAAAACCGATTACGAACGTAATAACGAGTAAATGTAGAACCGACATTCCTCGAAACATCTTATCGTTAATACCACCATCATCAAACCAAGACTCTGGAAACACTCGCATTGCAACATAATCTAATAACACAATACCAATCGCTAACAAACCACCTATAATAAGTATAGATACTGGTTCCCATTTCCATAAATTAAACACTTCTTTTACATCTTGAAATAATATATATGCTAGTAAACAGCCAATACCGATAATAATTAACTGTGTTATATATAGATTCAGCCTTATTTCCTGCGGACTCATATCTTCAACATTATGCCTTTGAATGTTCATCATTCCTCCATCTTTTCTAGGCCGAAAAGCTTTTGTAACTCTGTTTCCCAATTATAGTCGAAATCCGATTGTTGCGCTCGTCTTTTTTTATAATCTTCTTTTGTAATACCGCAATAATCGCAGCAATTATTTAACTCTTTCTCTTTCCTATAACCGAACTGTTGCAGCACATATTCACGTCTACATCCTTTAACTCGTATCCATGACTTCATATTTTCTAATTCACTATATTTATTACGCAACCTTATTTCTACTTCAGCTATTAATCGGTTCATAATTTCATCTGACAAACCCTCTAATAATAATCTTCGTTGTTGTATAATTCCAACCTGTTCGAGATGATAACGAACGAAACGCCAATATTGCTCATTAAATCTTGCTGCATTATAACAAATTTCTTCTACATCTTCTATTGGTAATTCTTTCGTTTGAAACATTCTTTCTTGTAGTAAAGAAAATAAAAATTGTATTTGCGACTTACTTGGCAATTCATCCTCAATGATTGAAAGTGGTAAATCATGATCCAACGGACTACACAATAAAATAGCTATACTCGGTTTGCCATCTCTTCCAGCTCTTCCGATTTCTTGTAAGTAAGAAGCTATATTAGTTGGATAATGAAAATGAATAATATATTGCGTATTCGCCTTATTTACCCCCATACCAAATGCACTTGTACATATTACAAGCTGCAATTGATCGTTCATAAACTGCTGTTGAATTAACATACGCTCTTCATGTTCCATACCACCATGATAAAAAGCTACACCAGTAACACCTTTCCCTCTCAAGTATTCCGTTAACCTTTCTGTCCACGCTCTACTTGAACAATATACAATCCCCGGCCCTTGTAAATACATCACCTGCTCCAAAAGCGCCTCTTTCTTTTCTTCTATCGTCTCTACAAATTGCACCTCCATTGCAATATTAGGACGGTCAATAGAGTATACATGTTCCGCGGCACCCTTTAAATTTAAACTGTCTGCGATATCTTGCAGTACCCCTTTTGTCGCTGTGGCTGTCAATGCTAACACTGTAGGAGAACCAATATTTTCAATAACTACATTTAGTTTCTTATAGTCCGGTCTAAAATCATAACCCCATTGAGAAATACAATGAGCCTCATCAACAACAAATAATGAAATATGAATTTTCTTCAATTCCCTAATTAATAACTCCGACTGTAACATCTCTGGTGAAACAAAAATAAATTTATATGAAGATAATTTTTTCATCGCTTCTCTTTTTTCATTTAATGTCCGAAAACTATTAAATGCTATCACTCGGTTTTTCACAACATACTTTAATTGTGTCACTTGATCTTCCATTAAAGATAATAACGGCGATACAACAAGCACTGTTCCTTCTCGCATAAGCCCCGGAAACTGATAGCACATAGACTTTCCTCTTCCAGTCGGAAGCATTGCTATCACATCTTTTCCTTCTAATAAATCTGTAATAACTCCTTTTTGACCTGGACGAAATTCAGAATATCCAAACCACTTATATAAATATTCTTCAAGTTTCATTTACACCCTCCATCCGCGCTAATACAAGACGAACTTCAAAATAAGAGATATCTTCTCCAATCGCTTGTTTCAAAACACGTAACTTCCGCGTTTGCAATGCTTCAATTACTTTTATTACTTTGTCTATCTTTTCTTTTTCCATAAACATTTCAATAGAAAAATCTTTTTCTCGCAAAGCAATTTCAACAAAATGATCTTCTATCGTTGCAACCTTCAAATTCCGAATCGTTGCTATTTCTTCTAAAGAACGCCCTTGTCTCCAAAAATTATATGTTTTTTTCGTGGATAAACTAAATAGTTCAGCTCTCTCATTTGGATAAGATATAATTTCAGCTAATAGCGGAAATTCATTTTCTTTATCACGAACTTCTTGTATAAAGAAATGCATTGTACCCCAAAATAAAAAATACACCCTGAACATATCTTGTTTCGTAATTTCTGCTAATTGTTGCAATGTACAACCAATCCGTTCATAACCCGTTAGTCGATATGTTACAATCGTCGCTTCTATCGCATTACTTTTTTCTAAAAGATTATGTACTTCCGTCCACAGTTTTCTCGCCAATTCACTTCTCTTATATGGCCTTCCTGTTAGAAAACGTTTCACCCACATCATTATTTCTGTATCTTGTTGAATCGGGATAAACTTAGTATTATTCTGTTGTAAATTTGATATAGTTTGAATAATCAATGACAATCTTTTCCAAAATGTTTCACCTAATTCTCCATAATGTAAACCATGCAAATGCGCTGGAAAAGCATAAACTTCCTCCCATTTATGTAACTGCGTTTTACCCTTAGGTGTTAACACATATGTATTTTCATGTATTTCTTGAATAAAATCTGCTTGCAACAACTTTACAACTTCACCATCATAGTCATTTCTATTTAATGATTTATATATTCCGAACAAAAAAGAAATTCTAAACATATTTCCATCTTGTAAAGTTTGCGAAGAACGTTTGCCCTTTAGTAAATAATAAATAGATGAAACGGTTCTTTCACCATTCAATTGTTTTAAACAATGCAACAAAGTATATTGTATTTGCATGACCGCTTCCACCTTCCAATCTTAACTTCATTCTTTTCAGTACAATTACACTATCTACTGTCGCTCATTAAACTTATCATAATAAGAACTATATACTTGTATATATTCTATTGTATCAAACGAAATCATATTTACGTATTTTGAAAATCTTATGACATAATTCAAAAATAAGTTGACACTCTAATTGATAAGCATTATCATTATAATTTTATGTTGAAAAGTTTTACAAACCGTTTTACAATAAGGTTATAATTTTTATGGCAAGCTTTTCACATACATATTATCAGGAGGGAAAAAAGATGGCAAAATATACAATCGTTGATAAAGATACTTGTATTGCATGTGGTGCTTGTGGCGCTGCTGCACCAGACATTTATGACTATGATGATGAAGGTATTGCATTTGTAACATTAGACGATAACCAAGGTATCGTTGAAATTCCAGATGTATTAATTGAAGATATGATGGATGCATTCGAAGGCTGTCCAACTGACTCAATTAAAGTTGCTGACGAATCATTCGACGGAGACGCTTTAAAATTTGAATAGTCTTTTATTAACTTCAAAAAATGCCCCTCATATTGATGAGGGGCATTTTTTGTATCTAAATTTTATTTTCCTTAATAAAAAACCATTAGTAGTTCCACACTACTAATGGTTTATATATATTATGCATTTTTCATTTTTGCAAACACCCATACTTTCAGGCGTGAGAATAATGCCACAAATACAATTGTTACAACAATTCCTTTAATTAAATTAAATGGTAAGATTGCCGTTACAACCGTTGTTCTTATAGCTTCGCTAGACATAGCTGGTGAATTTAAAAACCAAGTGTACGCCGGGAATATGATGATGTAGTTTAATACACTCATAATAAGTGCCATTGTAATTGTCCCTAGCATTAACCCTGTCGTTAAACTCTTCACAGTACGATACTTTCTAAATAAGAAAGCTGCTGGTCCAATAAATAAACATCCTGCAATAAAGTTTGCAATTTCTCCAACTGGTACTCCCGTTAAACTTCCTTGAATCCCGTAATGTAAAATGTTCTTTATTGCCTCTACAATCACTCCAGCTACTGGTCCAAAGATAATTGCTGCAATTAGAGCTGGTACATCACTAAAATCAATTTTCAAAAATGGCGGAAGCCCTGGGAACGGGAAATCTAACATCATTAGTAAATATGCAATACTACTTAGCATCGCTACACTCACCATCTGCACCACACTGTTTTTTTGTTTCATCTTTCTCTCTCCTTTTCCATCGATCTTCTCATGGAAAGTGGAAAGGTTCTGCTATGCCTATTTTTTCATAGAACGAAAAAACCCTTTGTGTTTTACACAAAGGGAGAATTTAAGGCACATCAAACAGACGTTCAAATCCATATCTTTTTTGAACGCTTGAACCTCCATCTTCTCCCATCCAGACTGTACTGTCGGCTTTGGAATCACACCAAATCCTGCCTTAACGGCTCGCGGGCTTAGAACAAAATCATAAATAGTTCATCACCGCCGGTCGGGATTTTCACCCTGCCCCGAAGATAGACCGATATTCTATTTTCCCCTTCATTATACAACAACCTCATAACATTGTGAACAAAAAAATTGTAACTTATTTAAAATTAGTTATTTATTTTTCGTAACAATAAATAAATTGCGAGATATTTTACAATACAATCCATATTTTTTATTATTCGGCATTTCTCTTTTGAATTACCTAGTCATATATAATTAAAAGTGATAAGATATTGAATTGTTAAGATAAGAACATTTTCTGAGTTATGGAGGAAATGTCATGAAAAAAGAAAAGAGACATTCTATTCGAGAAGCAATGAAAAAAAACTTAAGAAAAGAATACTTTTACTTAAAAAAAGAATTACTTTTCTACTGCCCAATTGATTTAGGCACATTCTCAAACGAGACATACTATGCTACTTTCGATGAAGATGGCATCAGTATTTATCAGTATGATAAAAAAACAGAAAGTAAATTAAAATTGTGTGAGCGTCATCCGTGGAAAAGTTGGAGTAAAGTGAAGATTGATCACTATTTGACAACTTCTCAATTTATTTTTCAGGGTGAGCGAAATTGGATCTTATCCCTTTTTCAAAAAGGAAAAGAAGCTCAAAGAATTATTGAAGAGCATACATCTTTACAAACAGAAGTTGTTTCCCGCTCTTTCTTAAAAAAACTTCCTGGTTTTCGTTCTAATACACCACTGAATAAATACATCGGTAGCATTTGTTACACTGCACTTATTGCATTTTTATTAAAATGGATGATTCCATTTCAAGCACCACAAATCGCCCTGTATTCTATTTCGATTGGTTGTATGCTTCTTGGCCTACTTTGTTTGACAATCGGTTTAATTGAACCGACTATCGTACTGTTTCGAACAAAAGAGAAAACAAGAACAAAAGTTTTTTACTTATATAGCTATTTAGCTATTTCTGGATTTATATGTGTCTTTATTTTTTGGTAAAAGAAGCCGTCCCAAAATAAATTTTGGGACGGTTTTCTTTTAGATATAAATACTCTAATTCACTCAATACTTCTAGCAGAAGCGCCCATATAATTTCATTTACATTGAACCTTATTTAAGAATATTCAAAGTTTAATTTTTGAGACGTTACCTTTACTTAACATATAATTGTTGATTAGGATAAATTAGCTCTTGCTGCAATCCATTTTTTTCTTTAATTTCCTTAAGTGTCATACTAAATTTCCGTGCAATACTAACTAAAGTATCCCCTTTTTGTACGACATATAATGATGAAGAAACAACTTCATTTCTTTGTTCACTTAAAACAAGCAATGGGTTCATCGCATTCTTTTTCGCCATCGTCCATCTTCCTTGATGAAGTTCTAGATGTAAGTGTGCACCTCGCGATTCTCCCGTGTTCCCTACTTCTCCAATTTTTTCACCTTTTGAAATATAATCTCCTTGACCCACATATCTCTTATTTAAATGTGCATATACAGCCTCATATTCTCCGTGTTTAATAAATACAACATTTCCATAACTACTTGAATAATAAGACTTCGTTACCTTACCATCTTGGATAGCTGCCACAGGCGTTCCAATCGGTGCAGCTACATCAATACCATAGTGTTTTCCATGCCTTGTCCCAAAATAATCACTTATCTGACCTTCAACAGGCCATGTCCATCGATTTTCTTCTGCATAAACATGTAATTGAGATACAAACAGTATACTCAATAACATGACTCCGCATTTTAAAACTTTCATATACATCCTCCGTTTTCTAATTACCACCATACCTTCTCTATTTTGGTATATTACAGAAAAAAGTATACAAAAAAAGAAAGTGAATTACTCCACTTCCTTCTCTTTCTTATCACGAAAAACTAATGCACTACGGTTATACTCCACATCTTTCACTTGTAATCGGGCATTTATTACTCTAGCTACTGCAAATAAATAGTCAGATAATCTATTTACATACTTTAGAACAACTTCATTTATTTCTCCTTCTTTTTGTAAGGACACGATACATCGTTCTGCTCTCCTTACAACTGTACGTGCAATATGAATAGCAGCTGCCGACTCGCTTCCACCTGGTAAAATAAAGCGCTCTAGCGGCGGTGCTTCTTCTATATACAAATCAATCTTTCTTTCTAAGCTTTCAACCATCTCAATTGTCACCTTATAAGGAATTTTTTGTTCCACTATTGCCAAGTCTCCTCCGCAATCAAATAGCTCATGTTGAATATTTTCGAGCTCATTGTAAATATCTCTATAAGTCCCGCCTTGAAGCTTAGTCATTGCATATCCGATATGAGAATTCGCCTCGTCTATTGTTCCATACGCTTCCACACGGATATCATCTTTATCAACCCTACCGCCTATTACACTTGTCGTTCCTTTATCTCCTGTTTTTGTATATAATTTCATTTCTTCACAGCACCTCTCTTGTTATTCTTTATTCGAGCAACATAGAAAAAAGTTCTACCATTCTTTATTTAATTGAGTTTACAAAAAAATAAAAAACAGCAGAACTTTATTCATTATCAACTTTAAAAACACATATCTAAATTATACGATTCGGTAAATATACAGAGAATGTAGTTCCTTCTCCAACAACACTTGAAACAGAAATTTTACCATCATGACCTTGAACAATATTTTTCGCAATCGCAAGCCCGAGTCCTGTTCCACCCTTTTTCCCACGTGTTCTTGCTTTATCAGCTTTATAGAAACGATCAAATAAAAATGGAATATCCTCTTCTGGAATGCCTGCACCCGAATCTTGTACTTCAAAAATGAGGCCATTATTTTTCGAATCAATTACAAGCGTTACATGTCCGCCTGCGTTTGTATGACGTATTGCGTTATCAATTAAATTCGTCAATACTTGCTCCATACGATCTGCATCAAACGGGTATTGTTCAATTGAATCTTTGAAATCAACCGTTAACGCGACCTCTTTATCCTTTGCAATCCCTTGGAATTTACGACCTATTTTTTCAACGAAAGGATGAATATCAACTTCACCTATATGTAACTCTACATTACCACTTTCCATGCGTGCTAAATCTAATAATTCATTTACAAGTTTACCTAAACGAACGGATTCATCATAAATGATTTGAACAAAATCATCAATTTCTTCTTTCGTTTGCACAATATCATCTAAAATCGCTTCACTATACCCTTGCAGCATTACCATTGGTGTACGAAGTTCATGCGATACATTCGCAATAAAGTCTTGACGCATCTTTTCAAGACGGCGTTCTTCCGTCATATCTCGCAGTACCGCTACAGCTCCACGAATTTTCGTTTGATTGTAAAGCGGCGTCATAAGAACTACATAGTTCCCTTTTTGTAAATTAATTTCAACAACTTGTTGTTGTTCACTTTCTACAACAAGATGGAATAGTTCCACAAGTTCAGAAGGTAGTTTTTTACTTAGCTCTATCTCTTTTTCTTCTTGCCAAACTTGTAAGAAATGTTCGGCCGGCGGATTAATTACAACGACTTCACCTTCTTGATTTAACGTAATAACCCCATCTGCCATACTACTTAAAATACTAGCTAACTGTTCTTTTTCTTGCTGCAGTGCATTCATATTAAACTTCAACTGTTTCCCCATTTGATTTAAGGCCGTTGCAAGCTCACCAATCTCGTCCTGAGACACCATAGGAGCTTTCGCATCAAACTTCCCACGCGCCACCTCAAAAGCAACTTCACGCATTTTACGGAGTGGTGCTGTAATTCGAGTAGACAAGAAGAATGCAAAGAACGTTGTTAATATAATCGCAATCCCTGCTGATAAGAATATAAAATCAGTCGTTCTCTCCATGCCTTGTATCGGTACTTGTAAAGATTCGTATACGAACACTGCACTTTGATTTTTTGACTGCACTGGTTTTCCGACAATCATAATATCATTTTCAGTGTTTTTATTCTTTCTACTATTAGAGGCTTTTCTAATGTTATTCTTAATTTCTTTTTTGTCTGTGAAAACAGCCGCTAATTCTTTATCTTCTTTCAAATCATCCATTGTAAGAGTGACTAACCCTTCTTGTTTCGGCGAAGATGATATTTCTTTACCATCTTCTACAATAATGATCCTTGAAAGTGAATCAGAGAATTTGTACGCGATATTCTCAATCGTTTTTACATCGGCACCTTCTTCAATTAACTCTGAAACACTTGTTGCAACTTTTTGAAGCCTATCTTCACTCATATCAACATAATATGTTCTAAAAAACTGTGAAAGTAAAATCGCAACAAATCCAAGCACAAACGAAACGAGAAGTAATATAGTCATCCATAACTTCCCTACTACACTTCTCCAAAGCATCAGTCGTTCACAACCTCAAATTTATAACCTACGCCCCAAACGGTAACAATCATCTTCGCAGCATCTGGTGATTTTTTACTTAACTTCTCACGTAAACGCTTTACATGCGTATCAACTGTACGTAAATCTCCGAAGAATTCATATTGCCATACTTCTTTTAACAATTGCTCACGATCGAATACTTTATCAGGAGCTTTCGCTAAAAATAATAGTAACTCATATTCTTTCGGCGTTAAGTTTACTTCATTACCATCTGCAGTAACACGGTGTGCATCGTTATCAATTGTTAAGTGCGGGAATACAGTAACATCTTTTGTCGTTGTATCTTGTGTAAAGAATGTTGTTGGTACAGCACGACGTAATACCGCTTTCACACGTAGCACGACCTCACGTGGACTAAATGGCTTTACAATATAATCATCTGTTCCAACTTCAAATCCTTGTACTCTATTTACTTCTTCACCTTTTGCTGTCAGCATAATAATTGGTGTCGCTTTCTTCTCACGAACCCCTTTACATACTTCAATGCCATCTTTACCAGGCATCATAAGATCTAATAAGATTAAATCGTAATCATTTTGCAACGCCATTTCTAAAGCTGTATCACCATTATCTGCTTCTTCAATTGTGTATTGTTCTCTTTCTAAGTACATTTTCAATAAACGACGAATACGATCCTCATCATCTACAATTAAAATTCTTGATTCATTTTCCATCTCTACCCGCTGCGTACTCTCACCTCAGCGGTTCACACCTACCCTTCTTTACTATTATGTTGCGCTATTCTCGTTTATTTAAGCAATCTTCTAAATGTTTCACTTCCCATATTATGCTTCACAAGAATAATAAATTTTGTTCAATTTTTTTCCAAAACTATGTATTTTTTTTGAACAGTATATAATGTCCTCGACATCATTTTACAAAATCAACCGCTACTTTGTCATGTTTTTCTCAAAAAAGAAGAAAAGTTGACAAAAATAAAATAGGAAAGTGACATGCACTCTCCTATTTTATTTCTCTATGCATATGAATGTAAACCGGCAATAATTAAGTTTACTACAATAAAGTTAAACATAATAATTGCAAAACCAATTACTGCAAGCCAAGCTGATTTCTCTCCATGCCACCCTTTAGATAATCGTAAATGTAGTACTGCAGCATAAAAGAGCCACGTTATAAGTGCCCAAACCTCTTTCGGATCCCAGCCCCAAAAACGCGTCCACGCTATTTGAGCCCAAATCATTGCAAAAATTAACGCTCCTAATGTGAAAACTGGGAATCCAATTGCAATAGATCGATATCCGATTTCATCTAGTAAATCACTATTCGTATTCTTTACTAACGGCTGAAGTGCCGCCGATACTCGCTTCCGTAAAACAAGCCTTAATACAATATAAAGTAATGTTCCAACTAACACTGACCAAATAACAGTATTTAATTTTTTCGCATTTACAATCGCTGGAACTTCAACTACCGGTTCTAATTTATTTTCTGTCTGTAACTTCCCTTCATGCGGTCCTACTAAAGCTGGAAGATTGTACTTCATTTCCAGTTGTTGTTCATTTTTATCAACCCATTGAAACTTCGCTTCATATTTCATACTAGAAAATACCGTTGTTACTCCAATAAATCCAACTGTACAAACAAGCGTAAACACTACCGTCTCTAGCCAAAATGTCCGTTTACTTCTCGTTGATTGATCTACATTTTTTAATAAATACATGACGCCCGTAATAAAACTAATCGCTAAAATTGCTTGTCCTGCTGCTGCAGTCGTCACGTGAATATGTAACCAATTACTTTTTAAAGATGGAATAAGCGGAGATATTTCCCTCGGAAACATACTTGCATAGGCAATTAATAAAAGCGCAACTGGTAATGCAAATAGTCCAATTATACTTACGCGGTACATAAAATACATTACAATAAATGCTCCTACAAGCATCATGCCGAAAAATGTACCGAATTCAAAAAAGTTACTAACTGGCGCATGCCCTGATGCAATCCACCTTGTAACAAAATATACTGTTTGTGCTATAAACCCTAAAATTGTAATTGTTATTCCTACATTTGCCCATTTATGACCCTTTTCTTTAATGGCTCCACCAAAAAATAGAGTCGCAATTAAATATAAAATAAATGCGGTAAAGAGAAAGTTACTACTTATTTGCACCATATCGTTTCCCCACCTTAACTAATTTTTTTATCGATTACTTTATCATTTGGCTGTGGAATTGCTGTACCTTCTATTACTCTTTCAATATCTTTCTTTAAACCGAACCAATTTTTATTCGTATGCCCTGCAATCCACCATTCATCATTAACACGTTGTATCCAAATACGGCGATGATTCCAATACATACCTTGAATGACACCAACCATAAATATAAATCCTCCAATACCGAGAATCCAAAGCGTTAAATCTTTTCTTACAGTAAGTGCTGTTGCATTTTGCATTTCAACACCCGCAAACGACATTTTATATTTGTTGTTTCCATCAGGTTCTATATTTTGCTGAATACCAACAAAACTCACTTCACCATCTGGTGTTTCAGGTGTAAACATTTTAAATACAAATGCAGGATTGTTCGGTAATTTCGTTTTTGTATTCGGTTTTCCATTCTCATCAAAATAAAAATCAGGAAAATAGCTTAATAGTTCTAGAGAATAACCATTTCCTAAATCATATTTTTCCTTAGGATTCGTTAAATCTACTTTAATCGGTCCCCATTTTTGATTATTTTCTTTATTTTGCAAGTTGAAGGACATACTTTTAAATTCACTTTCTTTATAATCCACTTGATACACTGCAAATTGATCAAATTTCAGTGGTTCATTTACTCGAATTTCCGCTTCTTTTACTTTTTCCAACTTTGGTTTTTGCCCTGCTATATTTTCGCCCACAGCTTTATATAATACAGCATTCGTTTGGAAGTTTTTCGCAATCATTTTATCGCCTACACGATCAATCGCTTCCTCAAAAACTTCCTTGTCCTTACTTTTATCATAAACTTCTTTTATAAATTTCTCGTTTTTTAAGTAGTATTGTCCATCCGTCCCTGGTATTTCTTTCGTTTCACCATCACGTAACCAAAGTGCTTCGTCTACGTACATACTCGGTAAAAAACGAAGCATCGCACCGAATAAAAAGATAATAAGACCGATATGATTTACATATGGACCCCAACGCGAGAAGCGTCCCTTTTCTGCTAAAACGTTTCCGTCTTCCACTTTCACGTTATAGTTTCTTTTCTTTAAATTCTTTTGCACTCTTTCCAGGTCACCATCTTGCGGTGTACCAGTCCCATATAATCTCTGTCTCTTTAAAAAACTAGGATGTCTTTTTACGCCTTGCTTTTTTAAAGCTTTATAAAGTGGAATAACGCGGTCTAAACTACATATCACAAGTGAAATACCGATAGAAGCAATCAAAATCATATACCACCATGAACCGTATAAATTATTAAATCCTAATTGATAGTATAATTGCCCTAAAAATCCGTATTCTTGCTTATAATATTCAGCTGGTGCAATCCCTGGAGTTATGTACATTTCTTGCGGAAAAATAGTTCCTATCGCTGATGCAGCTAAAGTTATTACGATTAGCCATACACCGACTTTTACAGAAGAGAAAAAGCTCCAAATTTTATCGACTATCGTTTTTGTTTGCGTGAGAGATCTCCGTGCACTCCCCTCATAGCGCATATCCAATAGTTTTGCATTTTCATTGCTTTCAAATGGTTTCCCGCAAGCTTCACAAAAAACGGTTCCTATCGGATTAACATGTCCACATTCACATTTAATTTCTTTCAACACTCTCACCGCCCCTGTATCTATATGTACTATTGTATATTCTAACCTCGAGTTACCGCAATACTCAGAATTTTTAAATCAGAGGCACTATAGACACGCACCTCTTATGTAAAGGCTTTCTTTATTACGGAGTAATTTTCTTTAAATACTCTTCTAACTGTTCTTTCGTTTGTTCACCTATAATTTGCTCCACTACTTTTCCATCTTTATCAATCAAAAAGCTTGTCGGTAATGGACCTACTCCATATGTTCCTATAATCTTTTGTCCTTTATCAATAGCAACTGGGAATTTCAAACCATATTGGTTCACAAAGTTCTTTACTGCAATATCCGTTTCATCTGCATCTAACGCTATGATTTCAACGCCTTTTTCTTTATACTTTGGATATAATTCATTCATATAAGGCATTTCTTTTTCACAAGGTTTACACCACGTACCCCAAAAGTTTAAAAATACACCTTTTCCCTTTAAATCTTTTAGTTCAATTTTCTTCCCTTCTAAATCTGTCACAACAAAGTTAGGTGCTTCTTTTCCGATTTGCATTTTCTCTTTATTAGCAAAGAATCCTTGATAAAGGGTAAATCCTACAGCACCACATAAAATGAGTAGAATAATAACGCGAAATAATAAGCGATTTTTCTTCATATTACCTCTCCTCTCCTCGGTAAATGTTATGTATTATCTTCTGTAAATGTTGTATTGAATAAATCACCAGCAGAGCACTCCACTGGTGAATTTTTAACTCTATAGCTTATCTTGGCTTTGTAGAAGCAAGCGCGCGTAATTGTTTCACCTCATGTGGTGTCAATTCTCTCGCATCACCAGGTCGCAGGCTTCCTACTTCTAAGAAAGCATAACGTTCACGTTTTAATTTCACTACTTTACAGTCTAACGCTTCAAACATACGACGTACTTGACGATTACGTCCTTCATGAATTGTTAATTGTACAATAGCCATCTCTTTACGCTTGTCCCAAGAAATAATTTTCACATGTGCTGGTGCTGTTTTACCATCTTCTAATGCAACACCGCGTTCTAACATGCGAATTTTCTCACCTGTTAATGGGCCTTTTATTTTTGCAACATACGTTTTTTCAACTTTATATTTAGGATGCATTAATATATTTGCGAAGTCCCCGTCGTTTGTCATTAATAATACTCCTGACGTATCATAATCTAGACGTCCGATTGGGAATAAACGTTGTGTAATTTCAGGGAAAAAGTCTGTTACAACACTTCTACCTTTATCATCTGATACACTTGAAATTACACCAGTTGGTTTATATAGTAAAAAATAAACAGGTTCTTCTTTTTCAAGAGGGATGTTATTTACTTCTACTTTATCTTGAGGAGTTACTTTTGTTCCTAACTCTTTCACTATTTTTCCGTTAACTTTCACTTTTCCTTGCTGAATTAATTCCTCAGCCTTTCTTCTCGATGCAATACCTGCTTGCGCAATCACTTTTTGTAATCGTTCCATTTCTTTTTTTCACCTCGAATTTATCTTACCTTACATTAGAAAGACTTGGCAACCGCATACGCTTTACGGTTATTCGCTCCATCTCCCTTAAACAACATAGCGATGATATTAAACATATAAAGGTCAAATCATGTTTTTATCCTTTATTATTGTCCATATTTTTCATATTTCTCACAATAAAAGTTCATCATTTTGTCAAAAATACTGCATAAAAAAACCACTATTAAGCTACACCTTAATAGTGGTCGTATACGTATTATACGCGAAATAGCATAAAAAATGAATAGCTTTACTGAAACAATAGGGAAACAAAGACAATCGAGCAAATAATTCCGATTAAATCTGCAAAAAGACCTACTTTTAATGCATCTCCCATTTTTCTAATACCAACAGCTCCGAAGTATACTGTTAAAATATAAAAAGTCGTATCTGTACTCCCTTGCATCGTAGAAGCTAATCTCCCAATGAATGAGTCTGGCCCATATGTAGCAATTAAATCAGTCGTAATACTTAGACCAGCAGAACCTGAAATAGGACGTATTAGTGCTAATGGAACGATTTCTGCTGGAACGTGAATTAAATCTAGCATTGGCTTCATTACTGATATCATTGCATCTAGCGCACCTGACGATCGGAATATAGAAATAGACACAAGCATTCCAACCATAAACGGTAAAATGGAAATTGCAATTTGAATCCCTTCTTTTCCTCCCTCAACGAACGATTCATACGTCGGCACTTTCTTTATCGTGCCATATAAAAGGATAAAACCAATTACACAAGGGATTACCCATAAGGAAATTGTATTTACAATACTCATTTTTTCCGCCCCTTTCTACTCCTTCTTCGGTAAAAATAGCGGTCAATCCAAATTGCTCCAATCATAGAAAGTACTTGTGCAATAAATGTTACCCCAACAATTTCAGTAGGATTGGCTGATTCATATGTCATTCGAATTGAAATGACTGTCGTAGGAATTAATGTAATAGCTGATGTATTTAATGCTAGAAACGTCACCATAGAACGGCTCGCCGAATCCTTTCCTCCATTTAACTCTTTTAGTTGTTCCATCGCTTTAATACCAAGAGGGGTTGCTGCATTACCTAGACCAAAAAAGTTTGCCATCATATTTGATAGAATAAATCCCATGGACGGATGATCCTTTGGTATTTCTGGAAACAACCTTTTTACTATCGGCATAAAAAGTGAAACTAATTTTTTTAACAATCCGGCTTCCTCTGCAATTTTCATTAAACCAAGCCAAAATACTAAAACACTAATAAGTCCTATACAAATCGTTACTGCATCTTTTGCTCCGTCAAATACAGCCTTATTCACTTCTTCCATCGTTCCATTTATCATGGCGTATACAATCCCAATGACAGCCATCGCTACCCATACGAGATTAACCATTGTTCCCAACACCTATCATGTAAGAAAAAATTTCTTTCACATTATTCCAGTAAAGTCCCGTTGTAGCTACTAACTTCCGTTTACTATAAAATAAATTCCGTTCTCCAACTTTCTCATTGCCAACATAAACATCTGTCTTTCCAACCTTTACTCCATCCTCAAGCGTTATACTTTTATCCAGTTCAACTTTTAATAATACGTTCTTTCTTTCCTCTTCAGTTAACGGCACGGAAAAACTATTTTTCGTATAAACATGGTTGGCATACTTCTTTTCATTTATTTCAGCAATTGCTCCTTGTCCTAAAACTTTCGTTTGCTTGAAACGTTCAAATCCTTTATCAAATAGATTCATATGATCATCCCAATCACTAGAAGCACTCAAAGTTACGACAATTAAATCTAGTCCATCTTTTGATGCCGTTGTAACAAGCGTTCTTCCTGCTTTCTTCGTAAAGCCTGTTTTTCCTCCTGTTGCAAATTCATAATAAGACGTTACCAACTTATGTTTATTTTTCCACGGGTAATCCCAAGAATCGGATTTATACGTTTTTGTTCCAAAGATTTTTTTAAATGACTCGTTTCCCATTGCATACTTCGTTAATAACGCCATATCGTAAGCCGACGAATAATGTGATCCATCTCCATCTAAACCATGAGGGTTTGAGAAGTGAGTATCTTTCATTCCAATTTCTTTCGCCTTTTCATTCATTAAATATACGAATCCATCTATACTCCCACCCACACTTTCAGCAATTACTTGCGCTGCGTCATTACCAGATCTAAGCATGAGTCCGTATACTAAATCTTCTAACTTCACTTTTTGTCCAGGCTTTAAATAGATTGCTGATCCTTCCACCCTCACCGCTTCATTGCTAACTGACACCATTTCTTTCATCTTCCCTGATTCAGCAGCTAACAAGGCAGTCATAATTTTTGTTATACTAGCAATTTTTTGAGGTTCATGTTCTGCTTTTCCGTATAATACACGACCAGACTGTTGCTCCATTAATACAGCATTTCGAGCACTGACATTGCTGTTCATCTTTGCATATGTAGGAATCGGCATAACGCTTGCGTACATAATAAGAAGCGTAATGATTACACAAATTCGTCTCATATTTCCCCCCACGTCCTTTTGGCACTTTTTGTACAAGTGTATGCTTGGCCTTTTAAAATATGAACGAAATCTTCCTTCTGCTTCCATTAAAAAAGACGCAGAGAATTTGCGTCTAATATGGTGTCCATTCAATTTGTTTCGCAGTTTCAAACCTTTTTTCTACATCAGGCCAATTTACAACATTCCACCAGTTTTTAATATATTCATCTTTTCGATTTTGGTATTGTAAATAATACGCATGTTCCCAGACATCTAGTACAAGGAGTGGTATCGTATCCCATTGTGTAAATAATTGATGAAGTGTACTTTGCAAAATTTCTAACCTTCCAGACCGGGGCACCCAAACGAGAATTGCCCAGCCTGAACCTTCTACTTTAGAGGCCGCTTCTGTAAAATGTTTTTGGAAACGTAAAAAGCTCCCAAAATCTTGTTCGATTTGTTGTGAAAAAGCACCTCTTGGACTCCCACCACCGTCTTTTTTCATGTTATTCCAAAATATCGTGTGTAAGTAATGACCTGACCCATGAAAAGCCGCTTCTCTTTCCCAATGCTTAATTAAATCAAATTGATTTGTTTTTCTCGCTTCTTCCATCATCTTCTCTGCTTTATTTAATCCTTCCACGTAACTCCGATGATGTTTATCATGGTGTAACATCATAATTTCTTTAGAAATATAAGGTTCTAACGCATTATACGGATAAGGTAATGGCGGGAGTGTATGTCCTCCAATTGGAACAGCTCGTTCGCTATCCCCTCTTTCATATAATTCATATTCCTCTTCTTCTTGCATAAATACTTCCTGCAAGTGATGCTGAATATGTTCTACATCATCACTTATTTCATACATAAACTCTGCATCTGTTTCATACTCATGCTCTTTCATACGCTCTAACAACGCCTGAATTTTATAAGCAAGCATATGGACATCATACACTTCCATTGCGCGGCTATCTAATACGTGAAGAACACTTTCACACCAATTTTCTACTTCATGAAAGTAATCTGTAAATACACCTTGCTGATTCATGTTGCACCTCCCTAATGCTATCCACTTAACTATATTCAATGAAAATCCCTTATATAACTGTACAAAAGGAAAAGAAGCTAAGTCACCTTAGCTTCTTTTCCGCAATCAATATTTGTGTAACATCTTTGTCTGATAATCCGTCTCATAATATTCTAGTTCTTCACGCATCAATTGAAATTTACCTTCTAAACTCTTCATCACTTGCCCCAAAGATGCAGGTGGTGTTTGTTGAAAAACGATAGAATTTTTTCCTGTATATGCAGACCGACTATTTTCATACCAATAATCACTCTTTGGTGAAAAAAACTCTGCAATTACTTGATGGTAAATCTTATATAAAATTTTTTCAGCTGCTGTTTTTCGAAATGGCTGACTATTCAACAAAACAAAACATGCATCATGTCCTTCTTCGCAAAAAACGAGAAGTCGTCTCATTGATGCTAATAACCCTTTATAATATTGCTCATTCCCTGCTGGTGTTTCCTCTAATAAAGAAGGCAACGTATGATAATTTACATAATTGGTTATCAAATTAATAGCATCTTCTAAAAATATAGAAACTTGTTCTGTTTGATTTTCAACCATCAAATTAGACATTTTTTCTCTCTCCTTTGCCATTTCACGCTATTTCTACTCTTTTATTTTTATGTAATTCAGCCAATATTTCTTGTACTTTCGACACCGTTCCCTCATCAAAATATTGTTGAAATTCTTCCAGGTTATTTAAATACAAACGTTTTTGCGCACGAAGTTCCCTATCCTTCACTAAACAACATATCGCTACAATATCGCGCAAATATATGTTTTGTTCTTCTACTTTATACACTGGATTTCCTTCAAAAGGAGTAATTTCTTGTAAAACTTCTTCAAAATATCGAACGTATAAAACCGAAAAAGTTTTCTCTTTATCATTTAATATATATGTCACTTCAGATCTGTTAAAAAAATCTTCTGATGTATTAGGTTTCGCCTTTTCTAACTCATATCCTACATAACCTTTTATAATCATATACTCCCCTCCACCTTCTTTCATCTTATTCTAACTTAATTTTCTGATAAACAAAATATTCTTTTAAATATACCTATATAAAAAATAGCTCCCCTATACAGGAATTTACCTTTTTATTTTTCTTGAAGTTTGTCATAATAATATTATTGTCTCAGTTTTCTTATACAAGGAGAGTTGTATTTATGTCGTTTTCATGGAAACGTTTCTTACAAATCGGGAAAATTATCTTCCCATTTGTTGTATTAACAATTGTATTCTTTCAAGCAAAAAAAGAATTAGCGGGCATTTCTTTTTTAGAAGCGATTGATACAATTAAAAACATTCCAACTGGAGGAGTCTTTTTAGCAATTACACTTGGTGCATTCGCTGTATCAACAATGTTCTTTTATGACTATGTTATGCTTCGTTACTTAAAAGCTGATATCCCTGTCCAAAAGATTTTCCGTATCTCGTGGATTGCTAATACTTTAAATGGATTTATCGGGTTTGGTGGTCTAGTTGGAGCTGGCGTACGCACAATGCTTTATCGTCCATACATAAAAGAAAATGGAAAACTTATTAAAAGTATCGCTTGGATGACAACTGCCTTTATTAATGGATTAGCCATTCTTTCATTTCTTGGTCTTATCGGAATATTAGACACGAGATTTATTTTGCATGAAAAACCATGGCTATGGCCTGTTCTTATCTTCTTTGCTCTTTTCGTCCCTATATATATCGGATTTTCTAAATTAAAAAATAGAAAAGCGATGCAAACAGAGGGACAAGAAGAAGAGGAGAAAAACCCAACTGTTTTATACTCATTAGTTTCATTAGTCGAATGGGTATCTGCTGGTATTGTTATGTACGTCATATTACTATTATTTGGCATTGAAATCGAATTCCAAAAGTTTTTAGGCGTATATGTCATTGCTGCTTTAGCTGGTGTCGTTAGTCTTGTTCCTGGTGGTCTTGGATCATTTGATCTTGTCTTCTTAACTGGGCTTGGGCAATACGGCATCGATACAGGTGTTTTGCTTCCTGCTATGTTATTATATCGTCTCGTCTATTACATCTTACCATTCTGCCTTGGTCTCATTTTTGCAGCTTTTGAAATGACAGGAGTAGCCATTAAAAAGTTTGAAGATAAACCCTTTATTGCGCCTGCATTAGAGACAACTGGTGTTATATGGACTTTGCAGCGTGACTTTCTAGGAAAGTTAGGTTCTTGGGCATCTGCTGCTTTAACAGTATTTGCTGGCTTAATGGTTATTTTATCAACTATTCTACCGACAAGTATAAATCGGGCACACGCCTTACATATTCTAGCTCCAAAACATCTTATTCAATTTTCTTTTAGCTTATCGCTAACATTCGGTATTCTCCTCCTCATTCTTTCACGAGGGATATATTACGGAACAAAACGTTCTTATTATATGACGATTGTTTCTTTAATTGGAGCGGCTATTTTTAATACACTAAAAGGAATTGATGTTGAAGAAACTTTTATTTTATTAATCGTACTCGCTGTATTGTATATGCTTCGTAAAAGGTTTGTACGTGAGAAAATGGAAGTCTCACTTTCCGATATCGTAAAAGTTTTTATATTCCTACTTGTAACGTTATATTTATATAAAAACTTAGGTATTTTATTTGCAAGTGCAAAAGAAGCTTTCCAACCTGATTTTGTCGTTCGTAATATTACACAAGTGAAACGAAGTGCATTAGCAGCTGCCTTTTTTGTTCCTACTTTTTTACTAATTGGTTCACTCATTGCAAATCGTTATCGAAATGAATTTCCCGGGCAACCAGCTAATGATAAAAGATTACAAAACTTCTTAGATGAACATGGTGGAAATGTACTTAGTCATTTAGGTTTTTTAGGAGATAAACAGTTCTTTTTCAGTAGTGATGGAAAAGCACTCATTCTCTTCTCAATAACTGGAAAACGACTTATTGTACTAGGTGATCCAATCGGGGACCCTTCCTCCTATCGTACTGTATTGCAAGAGTTTTTAGCTGAGGCTGATCGATTTGGATACATTTGTGTATTCTACCAAATTGAAAGTAAATGGATGAGTTTATATCACGATTTTGGTTATAACTTCTTTAAGCTCGGTGAAGAAGCTGTTGTTGATTTAAATACATTTACAATAACAGGAAAGAAACGCGCTGGCATGCGAGCTACTTTCAACCGTTTTGAAAGAGAAGGCTATACATTCTCTATTCATGAGCCACCTTTCTCAGACGAATTATATGAAGAGTTAAGAAAAGTTTCAGATGCATGGCTTGGTGGAAAAAAAGAGAAAGGTTTTTCACTCGGATACTTCGATCGTGAATATATTAGTCGCGCTCCCATTGCAACATTATCTGATGCGGATGGAAAAATTATTGCATTCACAACATTCATGCCCGTATATCAAAACGGATCATTATCTGTCGATTTAATGCGATATTATCCAGATGCGCCTAGCGGCATTATGGACGCAATTTTCATCCACTTATTCCAATGGGCAAAAGAAAATGAATACCACTCCTTTAATATTGGTATGGCACCACTTTCAAATGTTGGTTTATCCACACAGTCTTTCTGGTCTGAACGAGTGGCTGCTGCAATCTTTAATAACGTTCGTTATACGTATAGTTTCAGCGGATTACGACATTTTAAAGAAAAATATAAACCAGCATGGAGCGGTAAATATTTAGCATTTAGGAAGAATCATTCTTTACCAATTACAATGCTCTCTGTAACAAAATTAATAGGAAAAAGAAAAAACAGCTAAATTCTTAGCTGTTTTTTCTTTTTTGAACTTGTACAATAAATTCTTTTTCATATTTCTTACCATTTATATAGAAATTCCCCCACATTTTATACGTACCCTCGGCAGGAAATGTAATACGGTATTGTAATTGTTCATCCGTATCCACAGGCATAGCGTATAAAAAGTTCTCCTTCGTTTCATCCACGATATAGAGTGACTCTACTTCTCCTCTCTCTGAATGTAATTTCAATTTTTCACCCTTTTTCGCTTGAAACTGAAATGTTAACGTAACTGGTTCATTCGGATGTAATGCGCCAAATAAAAGAGAAACTTCATACTCCCCTATTTTTTTTGTAAGTACACTGTCGATTGGAAATTTCACTTTTTTCTTATTGTTCTCCTCTTTCGTTCTACCAAAATCTTTCCTAGCGAATGACTCTACGGACTTATTTTTATCTTCGTATAAAAATATCGTATATTCTTCATCTTTCGCTATTTTGGAAGATAACTTATATGACCCGTTCCCTGCAAATGTAGGTTTAATTTGTTGTATGTGTTTTAACTGTCCATCTACAATCACTGCCCGTATTTGATCATTTACACCACGAATTTCATTATTCTTTTTGTTTAACAACTGAAATACAATATCTACTTTCTCATTTCCCTTTCCATTTGACACATCCCACTTTACTTCCTGAACATCTCCTACAGTCTCTTCGTTTTCTTGATATTTTTTTATGTAAAATCCTCCTGCCACAATAAGTACTAACGCAATAAGCCCAATGACAAGATTTTTCAAAACATCACCTACCATTTTTATTGTCTCTGTTCACATAAAACTTCTTAAGCTATATATTCTAGATTATGATTTATGAAATCCTCCTATTTTGCACATATTACAAATAATAAAAAGATTTTAATTGAAAGGATTCGTAGTGTATAATGCAAATGATATTGATTTCTATCAATACATTATAAGGAGGACTTTTCATGAGTGTACATATCGAAGCAAAACAAGGCGAAATCGCTGAATCTATTCTATTACCAGGTGATCCATTACGTGCAAAATATATCGCTGAAACATTTCTAGAGGATGTTACTTGCTATAATAACGTACGTGGTATGTTAGGTTTTACTGGAACTTATAAAGGAAAACGTGTATCTGTTCAAGGTACAGGTATGGGTGTTCCTTCTATTTCTATTTATGTAAACGAATTAATCCAAAGCTACGGAGTTAAAAATTTAATTCGCGTTGGCACTTGCGGTGCAATTCAAAAAGATGTAAAAGTTCGTGATGTTATTATCGCAATGACGGCTTGTACTGATTCTAATATGAACCGTTTAACATTCCCAGGATTTGATTTCGCACCAGCTGCAAACTTTGATCTTTTAAAGAAAGCTTACGATGCTGGAACTGAAAAAGGATTACACGTTCGTGTCGGTAACGTCTTAACAGCAGATGTGTTTTATCGCGAAAGCATGGACATGGTTAAAAAACTTGGAGATTACGGTGTATTAGCAGTAGAAATGGAAACAACTGCTCTTTATACATTAGCAGCGAAATACGGCGTAAATGCATTATCTGTATTAACAGTTAGCGATCACATCTTCACTGGCGAAGAAACAACATCTGAAGAGCGTCAAACTACATTTAACGAAATGATTGAAATCGCTTTAGATGCAGCAATTCAACAATAATACACTAAAGAACTTGTCATACGTCTGGCGAGTTCTTTTTATGTGACTTTTTATAAATAACTATTTTATAAAGAGACAGATTTCTCCCCTCTACTTTATTGTAACGTTTGTTATAATAAAGTGAAACTTTAATCAGTGGTTTTTTTCCATCCCCCACTGATTATTAGTTGAACCAATCAGGCTTTTACGGACAGTTGATCTCCCACCTACTAACTCCCTTGTATTCGCCGAATTTTGAAGTGGAAGTCTTATTGCCCGAGCGGGATAAAGAAATCATTTACAGTATTTCTCATAAGAGGTGACGCAGTGAAAAACAGAAGTATCGTCTTTAAACTATTTTTATTAACATCAACTTTATTTACAATAATATTCCTACTTTTTTTCCTAGGACAATCTCTATTTTTAGAGAAATTTTATATTAATAAAAAAGTAAAAACAGTTCAAACTGCTTTTGAAAAATTCGTAGATAATTATGACAAAAGTGATAAAAGTTATGAGAAAGTTAGAAAACTAAAACAAGAATTTCATGATAAAACAAATGCCGATATGCAGTTTTTGGATTCTAACGGTATTATTAAAAGTGATAACAATTACTATATCGATGTATTTAATCCCAACAATAATAAACAGTATTCCATTCCACTCAATAACCTTTTAACACCAGAAGAATATAATAAATTCGAAAATTTAGGTTTAAAAAAAGATGTAATAATTAATGTTGATGGAGTCGTACAAGAGAATAATATTATTACACCACAAAAATTAGGAACGAATTATAATCAATGGCAAAACGAACATTTCTATTCGGATTTTCAGTCAATTAATGGTAATCCTTCTAAGAATAGACTTGCAAGCCGATACAAATCTACAACTCGTATCGGCTTTACAGGTGTTATAACTAAGTTACAGCTCCCATCAAAAGCTGAGGTTCGTCTTGCAAATGATATTGAAACATTACAAGCCGTTCAATATTTTGCAGATATTATTAGAGATGGCACTTCTAACTCGAACCAATTAAACACTTTCATATTAGATGGCGGCGAAAATATAAAAAATAGTATCTTTGTAAAGCCGATTATAGAAAACGGAAAGATTACAGAATATGCTTTTGCGATAGCGTCTTTACAACCCGTTAATGAAGCGATGCTAGTTTTAAAAGACTATTATGTTTATGCCTTAATCATCGTGTTTCTCGTTATTATTTTGTTATCCTTCTACTACTCAAAAATCATTGTTAAGCCATTAATTAAAATGAATCGTGTTACAAAAAAAATGGCTAATTTTGATTTCAGCGAGAAATTACCTGTTACAGCCGACGATGAAATTGGTGGGCTTTCCGGCAGTATCAATACATTATCTGTAAATTTAAAAGATCGAATCGATCGATTAAATGTTGCCAATACAAAGTTACAACAAGACATTGAACGTGAACGTCAATTAGAGAAAACAAGAAAAGAATTCATTTCTGGCGTATCACACGAATTAAAAACACCACTGAGTGTAATTAGAAGTTTTGCAGAAGGTATTAAAGATGGTGTTAGTAAGGATACTTCGTATTATACTGATGTTATTTTAGAAGAAACAGAAAATATGAACAGGCTGATTGTTGAAATGTTAGAATTAGCAAAGTTAGAATCTGGTACTTACAAACTAGATATGACGACGTTCTCAATTGGTGAATTAACGCAACAAGTCTATACAAAATTATTATTTAGCATGGAAGAAAAGCATCTACAAGTGAACGTCGATGCAGACCCTTCTATACTTGTTAAAGCAAATCGTAGCCGTATTGAGCAAGTAGTTGTGAACTTACTAAGTAATGCAATCCGCTATACGCCGGATGGAGAAAAAATACAAGTCTCCATTATAGAAGCAGAAGATACCGTAAAAATCGAAATCGAAAATACAGGAAACCCTATCCCTGAAGAAAGTCTTGAAAAAATTTGGGATCGCTTCTATCGCCTAGATGCATCACGTAGCCGTCACACCGGAGGTACCGGTCTCGGATTATCTATTGTAAAAAACATTTTAGACCTCCATCATGCCGAGTACGGTGTGTATAATACGACTAACAGTGTTGTATTCTATTTCAATTTACAAAAAGTAAAAGAAGTCAAATAATTTGTCTTAATTTCACTAGGAGTTCACATGAAATTCACACTCTCCCTTTATAGTAAGAAACAAGTTAATCCTTTCCTTTACACATATAAAAGAGGAGAGTGCGTGAAATGAAACAAGCAGGACAACCTATTCAAAATGAAAAACAATTAGAAACTATCAAAAATATACTTTTACAATCTTCGAAACGTGATGGCTTATTATTCGTATTAGCTGTAAATTCTGGCTTAAAAGTAAGTGAAATCTTACAATTAAAAGTTAGTGATGTAATCGATGAAAATGAAAATGTTCGCCATTCCATTTTATTTTACAATGAAAAAGTGAAGAAACATAAATGGTTTGCTGTAAATGAAGACTTACAGCACGCAATCGAAGACTACATGAAAGAACGTAAAACTTGGAAACGTAATGAACCATTGTTAAAATCTCAAAAAGGAACAAAATCTATTACGAGACAACATGCATGGTACATTTTAAACAAAGCTGCAAAAGAAGTTGGATTAGAAGGGATTAGCTCACATACACTTCGAAAAACTTGGGGTTATTGTGCATACAAATCAGGTGTTGATATTGCATTTTTACAACACTTCTTTGATCACAGTACTCCATCAAAAACTTTAAAGTATATCGGTATTGCTTAATAACTCTTATACATAAAAAAGGTTACCATTTGAAAATTTGGTAACCTTTTTTATATTTCATATTCTCTTTTCTTGTCTCTCCTATACTGTAGTGGTACTCTAATAATAAGGGGGAGAAATTATGAACACACTTACAATTGAATTACCAAAAGAAACGGCTGAAAAACTTGATTTATTAAAACAAGCTTACGAAAAGAAAACAGGTGCTTCTATCTCTGAGAGCACTCTCGTGCAAACACTTATCTCAAAAGAATTTATCCAGGCGATAACTCCTTTTGATTTACAACAATTCATCAACGGAAAAGAACAGCATTAATGCTGTTCTTTTTTTATCTCTATTTAAAATATACAAAGTTTTTTATATATTTTTAGAAAAACCATTGACAATGATAATGATAACCATTATCATTTATTATGAAGCCAACAATTGATGAATCAACCAAACGCTCAGTAACATTGTTACCCCTCTTTTTCATATAGAAAGGCACTGTACATTCCCCCTGTTTGTACAGTGCCTTTCTTGTTTATTATCATTCAAAAAAATTTAATTGCTCCGGCTTCGGCTCACCATATGTAATGTTCATCATTTTCATAAGCTGTTTCGCATTATCTGCTGCATCCCCACCTGAATTGTTGTTAAACAGTACGTATATATCCTTTGTTTTCTTTTTTAATTGCTCTAGTCGTTCCACCCATTCTTCCAGTTCTTTATTGTTGTAGCGATATAAACAACGAACCGCTCTCCAATTTTCCCCTTTATCAAGCCAACCATGAACATTTCGACCGTGAAAACGTATTAATGCCATGTTTGAATTCGTAACCTCTAATACGAGTGGCACAGAACCTATCCCAGCCTGTGGTTCATCACAAATTGTATGAACCCATTTCTCCTGTTCTAGAAACTGTAACGTCTTATCTCTCATTTCTGGATAAAACCATGTTTGATTTCGAAATTCTATTGCACATGGTAAACCTTCCATTTTTTCTTTCGTATATCGAAGAAAATCTACATTTTTCTTTTTGCAATCAAACCATGGTGGATATTGAAATAAAATTGTTTTTAATTTATTAGCTTCTATTAAAGGAAGAATGGACTGCTTATACACATCAAACATCTCATCAAACGTAGAAAAAGGAAATTCCCCTTTCATATGTCCTGTCATTCCTTGATACGCTTTTACGACAAAAGAAAAATCTTTCGGCGTTTCCATTGCCCATTTTATATAATTTCGTGCAGGTTGCATCGCGTAAAATGAACTATCCACTTCCACAATAGGAAAATACTCACTATATGTTCGTAATTTATTTCTATTTTCATAGGAATCTACGTATAAAGAATCATGATCTCCCCATCCTGTCACTCCAATGAACAGCACATATATTCCTCCCTTTTTAACTTTATCTTCTATTCACTCCCCAAACACTTTTGCTAATCAATTTCATTAAGTGGCCCTTTCTTTAAGAGTATCCTTATTAAAATATGATATACTATATGGAAGAATTTTTAAAATGAGGGGTTATTTATTTATGCTTCCAAACGATGCTACTGTATCTCATGAAAAACGAATTGAAGAACTAGAAAATAAAGTGCGTTTTTATGAAGAACTTGTAAATCAATTACCACATCATTTCACATACAAAAATCCACATATTGGTTTACAAATAAAGAAAACTAGAGCAACTCATTCCATTCAAGAAATACCAAAAGAGAATAAAGAGGCTCATTTTCAACTTACTTGTGATTCATTATTCTTATTTGAACAACTTGAAAAACACTTTGTACATATTTTTGATGCCTTTTCACATCATGTAACCTTTGTCGATAGTAAAGGGAATATTACTTTATGTAATCAAGTTGCCGCAGATGATTTCGGTGTAATACGAAATGATATTATCGGAAAACCGATTCAACAATTACTAAACTTGCCGGAAGAAAAAATTAAAGCGATTGAAACATTAAGAACGGGAACAGAAATATATAATGAAGAAGTTTTAGACAAAAACTATGGCATTATAAACAACCGAATTATTCGCGATTATAACGGGGAGATTTTTAGGGTTATTAGTGTCTTTCATTATTTAAACACAGAGCGTGATGCAGAGAAGTTTTCGTTAGCAGGACGAATCGCAGCCGGAATTGCACACGAGGTACGAAACCCTCTTACGACAGTACGAGGATACTTACAATTTTTACAAGAAAGTGTTTCTCCATCAAATAAAGAGTTATTTAAAAGCTTACTTATCCCTGAATTAGATCGTGCAAATAGTATTATTACAAAATTTTTAGCCATTTCAAAAACACGTGAATTTACAAGAGAACCGTTTCCTATTAATACATTTTTATGCGACTATATTCAACAGTTACTAGCTAGTGAAGTCTTCTTGCATAACATTTCAATTGATTATAACTTTTCTAATGAATTAGATGATATTTTAGTCAATATTGATCGACATGAACTTGTTCAAGTATTTTTAAACCTATTTCAAAATGCCGTCGATGCTCAAGGCGAAAAGCCTCTTTCTATTCAAATCACTAGTTATCGCCTAGATAACTTCGTTCGGATTACTTTCACAGACAATGGAATTGGTATTCCTCTAGCTATTCAAGAATATATCTTTGATCCATTCTTCTCAACGAAGGATTCGGGGACAGGACTAGGCTTATCAGTAACAAAAAAAATCATCCAAAATCATAACGGTACGCTCAAAATGACTAGTGATCCAGACGGTACAACCTTCACTGTTTCTATTCCGATTTTACCTAAAGTAAATCGTGAAGCAATTAACTTATAAAATGAGAATGCTGTTCTATTAACTCCCTTTAATTGTTAAGCACACTCTAACAATTAAAGGGAGTTTTTTAAAACATATAGATTTTTCTCTACTTCTTTATTGTTCGTGTTAGGTAGGTAAACTTCTTATTTTTTGAGAAATAGTAGTTTGTCCATCACGAATTTAATTTAAATTTCATTATAATACATAGTAACGACTATTATTCTATGAAAGAAAGGAATGCAAAGATAAACAACAAAAATAAAGGGAAAGTATTTTATGGTAATGATTGTTGCGAAGTAAGAGCTTGTAGTTATATCAACATCTCTAAGTCCGAACTTAAATAATTTGTTAGACTTCTTCAAGCTCTCGGCCAAGCTATTCAAGCTGTCTTATTTCAATATGGATCTGGTTCCTAGGTGGAGGCGCTACTGGACCAGCGGGTACTCCGATTCGGGTAACTATAGCTGCAATAGGAAACTCCAATGCTCAAACAATATCAACTGGAATTAATATTCAATTAAATCAAGTTTTTGAAATAAATAATATTAACTTTAATGACACTACACATACTTTACAGGCGTATATGATATTAGTTTCTCGGCATCTACAACTTTCCCAGGCTCTTCACCGTTTGGATTCGGTATTTCATTCAATGGCCAACCACCTACTCGTAATTTTTCAACTAATGTTATCGGTAGTGCTGTTTCTTTCTCTACAATTGTTACTTTACAAGCTGGTACAACGATTTCTGTACAACCTACAGCAAATACTATTTCTATTCCTAACACGGGCGATACAACTGCGACACTATCTGTACTCCGAATTTACTAACCACAATTTCCGATAATATTTTGGGAGGACTAAACACATTTATAAGTAATAGGTGTGTTTTTGATTGTCTATTAAATCTCTCTTTTAATAAAAAGGAGCACTTATTTGGGAGGATAAGTGCTCCTTCTTTACGTTTCTTTACCTCAAATTTACTCTATCTTAATCCTCATTTTGTATGATAAATAATGAAGTCAAAGATATGAAAGAGGGATGAAAAATGAGAGTTATGTCACCGATACGCATTTGGATTGCTCTTATGATATGCATTATTTTATGTGTAGGGTTTTTTTTAACTCTAAAATATTCTACTATTTCAAAAGCAGAGAGAAAAACAGTTCCATACACACTTTTGTATACGAAACAAAACAACATCCTTTATTCCAATTCCACAAATAATGAAAAAAAAGTTATAAAAGGAATGCTTATTACGAAAGCTTCTAGTTACGAAACTCTACTTCAAATTACTGAAACGATTAAAGATCAGTATACAAATAAAGGAATTGATGAAATCACGCTGACTATCCATAATGAAAATAATGGTAGTTATGAAGAAGAATTACCATACGAACCGATTAGTAAAGGAACAATAATCATCACATACGATTCTCAATCCTTTGGCAGTACCAACATTACTCTTAATGAATAGTAGCATTTACCCCACTAATTATGAGCTCACTTCATTTTTTACATGAGAAAGAGGCGAATAACGAAATTCGCCTCTTTCTTTTACCATAACGATGGAATCCACTCTTTCACTTTATTAAACCACTCTTGCTGTTCTTTTTTCCTTTTTTCTTCTTCTTCTTGCCTTTTCTTTTCTTCTTCTTTTCTTCGCTTTTCTTCTTCAATTGTTTGCAATTGTTTTTTATAGTCCGCCTCAGATATTAACGACAATTGGAACGCTTTTTGGGCTGGGTTTGCATTTGCTTTTTTCATGATATCCCGGAACATCGTCGTTGTAATTTGACTACCACCTGGAACATAATGCTCGCTATCTGTTTTGTCATATCCTACCCAAACTGCACCTACTAAATCTGGTGTGTATCCTACAAACCACGAGTCCTTTGCCCCTACGCTCGGGCCATTTACAAGTTGAGTAGTCCCTGTCTTCCCTGCTGTATCAACATTAGTAACTTTCGCTTTTCCACCTGTTCCCTTTTCTACAACACCTTTTAATAAATACGTCATCTTTTGAGCAATTTTCTCACTCGTCACTCGTGTCTCTTTCTTATACCATTTCCCTATTATTTCCCCTTCAGCATTTTGAACTTCTCTAATTGCATGAGCCTCTACTTGAACCCCATCATTAGCAAATGTACTATATGCTTGGGCCATTACAAATGGTGATGTCCCTACATGCATCCCACCTAAAGCAATTGGATACGTACGGTCTTCTGGTACTAACGGAATACCAAATCGCTCTAAAGATTTCAATCCTTTATCTAATCCTATTTGTTCTAATAGCCACACAGCGGAAACATTATACGACTTTGCTACCGCTTCATACATTGTCACATTACCATGAAAGGCCTGATCACTATTTTTCGGTTCATATTCTTTAATATGAAATGGTTCATCTTTTAATATATCGTATACTTCATACCCTTGTTCTAAAGCGGGTACATATACAGCTAGAGGCTTTAATGTTGAACCTGGCTGTCTTTTTAATTGCGTAGCATGATTAAATTGTAAAAACTGATATGGTCCTCTACCTCCAACTAAAGCTGGAACACCGCCTGTTTTTGGATTTATAAGGACTACACCCGTTTGCATAAGTTGATCTGAGCCACTATCTTTGAAATAACTATCATTATTCACAACATCTTCTACAGCTTGTTGTTTTTTCGGATCAAGCTCTGTATAAATACGATAACCACCTGCTAAAATTTCATTTTGTGTTAATTCATACTTATCCATCGCTTCTCTAACTATATAGTCTACATATTGGGAGTATTTACCTTTGTATTTATCATCAACCCCACGTTTTAATACAAGGCCTGACTCTTTTTCTTTATTGTATTGCTCTTCAGAAATATATCCTTGTTCCTTCATTAAACTTAATACGACATTACGTCGTTCAATTGATTTATTAAAGTTTTTATAAGGAGAATACGCAGACGGCGCTTTAATTAAACCTGCAATCGTTGCAGCTTCTGAAATTGATAAATCTTTTACCTCTTTATCAAAATAAGATTTAGCTGCCCTCTTTATTCCCCAAGCACCTTCCCCAAAATAAATTTGATTCATATACATTTCAATAATTTCATCTTTTGTATAAGTACGTTCTATTTTTTTGGTTAAAAAGTATTCCTTTATTTTACGAGAAAATGTACGATCTTGTGTCAAAAATACATTCTTTGCAAGCTGTTGTGTAATTGTACTTCCCCCTGCTACAACTTCTCCTGCTGTAATATTTTTAAAAACTGCACTTATAATTCCACTATAATAAATACCATGATGGTTAAAAAAACCCTTATCTTCTACTGCAACAATTGCCTGAACCATAATATCAGGAATATCTTTTCTTTTAACACCTTCTGTTTTCGAAGAAGCTAATTTAGTTGCGACCTCATTATTTGCATCATAAATTAAAGTCGGTTGTGGAACAGCTTGTTTTAATTCAGATATGTCTTGAATGGATATTATTATATTTATAGCAATAAATAGAGTAATGAGTACACTTCCCAATACAATTAATGAATTACGAAGTTTCTTCCTCTTATTGAACCACTCAAGCATTTTTTTAAAATGAGTGTTCTTCAATTTCATTCGTTCACTTCCTTCATTTATTTACACTCTTCTTTTTAAAAGGAAGAATATACCGCCTTTTAAATTTACTATAATAACGTAGTCATTCCTATAGTGTAAAGCTTTTCTTTTACATTCATACTTTTTGCAAGAAAAGGACATTCTACAAGTAAGATATTCACTATTGGATATTAATATTATTAATAGAACAACGAGAGTTATGTTAAGTTTTTGTAAACTTTTCGATAAAATGTTTTAAAAAACGACAGTTTTTTGTTAGAATTGATTAGCCAATATATTTTACATATATTACTTTTGTGGGGGTAACAATAATGGTCTTTAAATCAAAAAAAGATAAATTTTCTGAAATGTTAATGAATGTTTCCGAAAATTTAAAAGAAGGCGCGCAGTTTTTCGTGGAGTATAAAATTAAAAATGCTAGCGATTTAAAAGAGTTTTCTATGCGCATGAAAGAGTATGAGTCAAAAGGTGACTCATTTATTCACGAAATCATTATGGAGCTAAACAAAGCGTTTATTACTCCAATTGAACGTGAGGACATCCTACAACTTGCAATGAGTATGGATGATGTATTAGACGGATTAGATCACAGTGCTGGTCTGTTCGAAATGTATTCTATTACAGAAGCTGATGAATACATGATTAAATTCGTGGAAGCAATTAATCAATGTGCGATTGAGATTGCAAACTCTGTTGAACTACTGTCTAAAAAGAAGTTAGTCGACATTCGTACGAACGCGATTAAGATTAAGGATTACGAATCACAATGCGATGATATTCGTCGTCATGCGATTAAGCACTTATTCTCTCGTGAAAAAGATCCGATTAAGATTATTCAATTTAAAGAGATTTACGAAGAGCTTGAAGAAGTAGCTGATAGCTGTCAAAGCGTTGCAAACGTATTAGAAACAATTATTATGAAGAACGCGTAAGGAGTTTGATCATGGATACACTCTTGATACTGACCGTTTTAGTAGTCATTTGCGCTTTAGCTTTTGACTTTATCAATGGATTTCACGATACAGCAAACGCTATTGCAACGGCTGTTTCAACGAAAGCTCTAAAGCCTAGACATGCAATTATTATGGCAGCTATTATGAACTTTTTAGGTGCAATGACATTTACAGGTGTAGCAAAAACGATTACAAAAGATATCGTTGACCCATTTGCTTTACAAAATGGTTCTCTTGTAATTTTAGCTGCTTTGCTTGCGGCGATAGCATGGAACTTAATTACTTGGTACTACGGTATCCCAAGTAGTTCTTCGCATGCAATTATTGGCTCCATCGCAGGTGCAGCCATTGCTGCTGCTGGTATTAGCTCATTAAACCTTAAAGGATTCATTAAAATTCTTGAAGCTTTAATCATTTCACCAATTATCGCTTTCGTTATTGGTTATATCGTTTACAGTATTTTTAAAGTGGTCTTTAAAAACTTTAACTTAACGAAAACGAATAAAAACTTCCGTATATTCCAGATTTTCACTGCAGCATTACAAGCCTATACACACGGTACGAATGATGCACAAAAAGCAATGGGAATCATTACGATGGCTCTTATGGCTAATAACTATCATACTTCTAGCGATATCCCGTTCTGGGTACAATTATCTTGTGCTATCGCAATGGGACTTGGTACTTCTGTCGGTGGATGGAAAATTATTAAAACTGTCGGTGGACAAATTATGAAAATTCGTCCTGTAAATGGTGTAGCTGCCGATTTATCATCATCACTTGTTATTTTCGGTGCAACATTCATTCACTTACCGGTTAGTACGACGCACGTTATCTCTTCTTCTATTTTAGGGGTTGGTGCTTCTCACCGTGTGAAGGGGGTAAAATGGGGAACTGCAAAACGTATGTTAATTACATGGGTTATTACACTTCCTATTTCAGCTTCTTTAGCTGCTCTGTTTTACTACCTATTACATTTTGTTTTCTAATCAAAAGTCGTCTTCCTTATTTTTCTAGGAAGACGACTTTTTTGTGAACAAGCCTATTTCTCATTAAAAAGCGTGTATAATAATTGGTGGATAAGTTATTTAGAGGAGTTGGCAATTTTGGAATACATCATGTTACTTTTCATCGGACTAATCGCCGGGACAGTCGGCAGCCTAGTTGGGCTTGGAGGCGGAATTATTATTGTTCCGTTATTAATTGGATTACACAGTTTATCACCACAACTTGCAGTAGGGACTTCTATGGTAACAGTCGTTTTCACAGGACTATCTTCTACCCTTACTTACATGAAGCATAAGCGAGTGGATTATAAAAGTGGACTTATTTTATTTATCGGAAGCGGTCCTGGTGGTATTATCGGATCATGGGCAAATAAATTTTTAAACCAAGACACATTTTCTTTATACTTTGGGATTTTCCTTATATTCGTCTCAATTCTACTTATGCTTCGAGACAAATTAAAACCTCTTTCCCTCTCAAATACGTCTGTAATTAAGCGTTCTTTTACAGATAATGATGGAAATGCTGTACACTACCAATTCCCACCGTTTCTTGCTATCTTTATCGCCTTTATAGTTGGGTTTATATCTGGGTTATTTGGAATTGGTGGCGGTGCCTTACTTGTTCCAGCAATGATGCTTCTTTTTGCATTCCCAGCACATATTGCAGTAGCAACTTCAATGTTCATCGTATTTCTATCAGCAATTGTAAGTTCTGCAACTCACATCTCACTTGGAAATGTCAGCTGGATTTATGCATTAATCCTTATTCCTGGTGCATGGATCGGCGGAAAAATCGGGGCTTACATTAATACAAAACTGAGTGGTAACGCCGTAATTAATTTATTACGTATTACGTTAATTATTCTTGGAACTAGATTAATCATTATTTCCCTTTTATAACGTATTCTTTTTAGAATGCGTTTTTCTTATACACATGAATATAAAAATCCTCCGAGGAGAACAAATAAAATTAAACAAGCACTTAATAACATATAATTTGAAATATGTACTTTCTTCAAGTTGACCACTCCTATAACTGCGACTGTTATCTTTATGATAGCGAAAAAATAGTTCACTTGCAGTTACAGAGTGCTAACAATGCAAAATCAATTATTACAAATTTTATCCTTATATTTCATTTCTTTGTATATTCTATCGATTTAATAAAAAAAGATGTCATATTGACATCTTTTTTAGTGAAGAAGTGACCATCCCATAAAGTCTTCATGTACTTGGCACGCCCTCTTATCGTTTCGATCATATAATTCAGCATAACTATCTGTTTCTTCATCATAAGCCATCGTATAAATAATTTGGCCGTCTACTTCAACGGATAAAACGACTCCACCTTTCATCTCTTCTACATGAATGATAGCATTCGCCGGAATTCTCATATCCGTCATTCTTATCGCATCTAACAATATACTAAACCCCCTACAGCGTATTCATTGCTAGTACTATTACACACTAAATAGTATACTACTGTAATAGCATACATTTCGTCAATGAAATTGCTGTTGAAATAGCATATTGTCTATATACATATACGCTAAAATAGAAGAAATAGAAACATATTAATGGGGGGCTAACATTGATTCTACACAAAGGAGATGTACTATTCCGTCAAGGCGAGGACGGTCCTTTATACTTTATAAAAACAGGCTTATTAAAAGTAGTTCGGCTAGAAGAAGACGGAACACCATTTTTATTCAACATTATCGTTCCAGGTGAAACGATACCTCATCATTCTTTAATTTCACCGAAAGAATATCACGGTACAGCTATCGCTTTAATAAAGACAGAAGTGGAACCGATCACTAGTAGTGAATGGTACGAGAGACTTCAAGCAAATCCCGAATCATATGCCAACATCGCTATGCAATTGCAATCTAAATTAAGAATGATGCAACAACGAATTGATCAATTGACAACTGTCTCTCCGAAAGAACGTCTTCATCGTTTACAAGAATGGTTCACATTATATTTAGGTGACATTCCTATATATGAAATATTAACACAAACTGAAATTGGTCAACTGATAGGCATACGCCGTGAAACAGTTAACCGTTTATTACGAGAACAAATAAAAAACGAGGTAAAATAAATACCTCGTTTTTTTGTTTATTCTCATCTGTCTTATTGTAAGCTTGTTGCTGGGCCGAAAAATTCATAATGAATATGCTCTTGTTTCACACCTAAATCAGTTAGTGCAGCATTTATATGCTTCATAAATGCTACTGGACCACAGAAATAAAATTCTGCTTCAGTTGTCTGAATAATAGTTTTTAACCATTCGCTTTCAACGAAACCTTCTTTATCAAAGTTCTTCATTTCTAAATCTTTTTCAGTCGGTGCAGAATAACAAGTATATGCTTTAACTTGTTCATATTCATTTTCTACTGCCTTAACGTGTTCTTTCATTGCATGTGTATTACTATTTATTGCTGCATGAATAAAATATACATTACGTTTTGAATCTTGTTCAATTAACGTATTTAACATACTCATCATCGGTGTAATCCCTACTCCACCACTAATTAGTACAACTGGTAATGTTGAATCCATATTTAACACGAAATCTCCCGCTGGTGCACTTACTGGTAAAACATCTCCTTCTTTTACATGTTCATGTAAGTAATTAGACACTTTACCGTCTGGTGTATCTACACCTTTTTCTTTCTTTACACTAATACGATAATATTCTTTCCCAGGTGCATCGGATAAACTGTATTGACGATTATGTGTATATGTCTCACCTTCAATATTGATTTGAACCGTTACATATTGACCTGGGATGAATGAAGAAACTTTCCCTCCATCTTCAGGTTTCAAATAAAATGACGTAATAACATCGCTTTCCTTCACTTTTTTAACAATCACAAAGTTACGGAAGTCTTTCCATCCACCTTCTTTATGTGCAGCTTCTTCATACATCTCTGCTTCAATGCTAATAAATGCATCAGCAATGACACCATATGCTTCTCCCCATGCATTTAAAACTTCATCAGGTGCACCTGCGACCTCTTTAATGGCACGTAGTAAACATGTACCTACAATCGGATAATGCTCAGCTTTAATACCTAAACTTCTATGCTTATGACCAATTTGTTTTACAACTGGAATAATTGCTTCTAAATTATCAATGTACGTTGCAGCTGCATAAACAGCATTCGCTAACGCTTGTTGTTGTCTTCCCTTTTTCTGATTCGTATGGTTGAAAATATTCAATAACTCCGGATGTTCTGAAAATAAAATTTCATAAAATCTCGTTGTAATTTCAACGCCTTTTTCTTGTAATAATGGTACTGTTGACTTTACGATTTCAATTGTTTTTGCACTTAACATTGTATCCCACTCCTCTATTTCCTTAACTGTTTTTAGTTTAACTGAATCTTATAATGCAGATTGTGATTTTAATCACTATTAACACGTTGTTTTTGTGAATAATATATGAACATTGTACTTACAAAAGAAAATAAGCTAACTAGAATTCTAGCTAGCTTATTATTTTGTTTGTATAGCTTGTTCAATTACTTTTATATCTTTCCCCTCGCCAAACTCTGTATACCCCCAGATATTCGTTTCCCCCCTATATTTATTTACGATAATATCCAAGTCATGATATACACGGTGGGCATACACTACATACTCAATATTTTGAAGTTCCACACCTTTTTTTACAATTTCATAGCTTCTATTTACATCGCGTTTTATTTTTTCATTCTTTATTTCCGTATGTATATTTTTTAAAGATGGTTCTTGTTGTTGAAACCATTGCTTAAATTGATTCCAATCCCCGTCTGTATAATTCTCTGCTTTACCGTAATTTAAGAAATTATTATAGCTTTCATGTGTCATTCGAATAAAATCTAGCACTTTTGTCTCTTCTTGCACATCTTCTACTTGAGCTATTGTATTTACCTCAGCAGGCTTATTCGCATAATGTAACAGCACTTTCATAAGACTATAACTCGCGATGATCATTACGATAATAATCCCGAATACACGTAGCAATTTCTTCATATACAGAACTCCTTCTCTACTAAAGATATTATAATGTATGGCTATACTTGTAACATTCTCTCGTAGAAATATACTTCCTGTATAAATTCTTCCTATCATTTCGACAATATTTTTCTATACATTTCTCGTTGGCAAATGTTCTTGTAAAACAATATATCCTTCATAAGCTGTGTAACCGAGTATAGCCATTAATCCGATATAACAAGCAAATACTGTCCATTTCGTTTTCGCATCCACTTTATAATAGTTTTCTTGTTGTTCTTTTTCTATTTTCCATTTATTTAATTTTCTTTCTGACGCTTCAAATGCTTCCCTTATGTGAATTGTATACTCATCTTTTTCATCTTCATATGGAACATAATCTAACGGTTCGAACTTCGGTAAAAGATACTCTAACACTTCCATTTTTTGAAGTTCACCTATTTGTAACTCTTTTTCCCGTTCTCTTTGTCTTAATGCATTCATCTCATGATGCATCATGTATATAGTCCGATGTACAGCACCCGTTTCTTTTAATTCCTCTTCAATCCTAGCAACATATTCTTTCATCCCATCAATTTTATGCCCTAATTCCTTAATCGGCTCATCTCTCTTTATCACTCTATATAATTCCATACAACCGATAATAACAATAAATCCTCCCAAAATACTTTTAAGGTAAATTGAATAGCCAAGTAATAAAATAAGGCCTGCTCCCCAAATTTTAGTGCTGACAACTGAAATAATTCGCCCACCATCTAGCGGCGAAACGGGAATTAAATTAAAGAAATTAATCATACTTCCAAGCAAAATAACAAGCGCCCAAAATGGTTCTTTCGTCATTATGTAAAGCGGTATCGCGGGTAAATATGACAGAAGCCCGAAAAGCGGACCCATATAGGCAATGTAAGCTTCATCTTTTGCATTTTTCGGCATCTCTTTCATTCCAATAAGAGCCCCCATAAATGGGATAAAGATTGCTGGCGATGTTGGAATTCCTTTTCTTTTCGCAGCCCATAAATGGCCCATTTCATGAACAAACAACAAATAAATGAGCGCCACCCCAAATTTCCAACCATATAGAACTGCGTATGCGCCAAGCGATAGAAACATACTAAATACCATTGAAAACTTTGCTAATTTAAAAATTGCAAATATCCACTTTAACTTAGACAGTAAAAATAATCCTATGGCAACAATAATTCCCCATAATCCTTTTTTATTATTTTTCATCTCTCTCCTTTAACCCCCTGTAACGAGTCATACAAGCTCATCAAAAATTATTCTCCTCTTTATTATGACATATTTTTTTCTATTGTTAGAAATAATGTTTATTTAATCCATTTTTAGCCAAAAATATAAATAAAGGAGGTATATACGAATGAATTTACAATCTCTCATAATAAGTGTTTTATCATTTTTAGCTTCAACTCTTATTTTTTATACAGTGAGCTATGTATTATTATTAGATTGGTTGCCAAATCACTTACTTATCACTCTTATCATTCTTTCCGCTCTTATGATTTCATTTCTTATTACACGAAAATCAATGAATGAGCCATCTGCAAAAGCAAAATAATAGAGAGGGTGTTCTTCTCCCCTCTCTATTATCATTTCCTAGGAAAGGCTATATAGAATTTACAATTCAGTTACAGCCAATAAGGGCCTTACCCCAAAATTCAGTTGAAACAAAGAAGTTAAGTGAGAGTCAACGCCGAATTGGCAAAGACTATTAATCAATGAGAAATGAGCAGCCTCCGCCGATTAAATTCTCACTTTATCTTTGGAAATTCATTTTTTCACCATACTCTTTAACGATTTGAATTATATTTTGAAACACACCTATTTTTTCTTTTTCACTGTTTAATATTTTTAAATCATACTTTTCGTAATATGTTTCTAATGATTTTAATTGTGATTCTGAAGCGCCTTTTACCTGCACAGTAGCATGCAATTCATATTGCTTATACCCTTCCTTTACTTTTTCACCTAAAATCATTTCACTCTCTTTTGCTCCAATTAATTTTTGAACTTTTTCTGGGAAAGTGAGTTGCAAATAATATTCTTGTTCCTTCACTAACTTGTTGTATAGTGATTGTGAAATCGTATACCGTACCATATAATTCACGTTTTGATCGCCTGCTTTAATATGAAACGCGGTAATCTGCAAATCTTTTTTTGTTACCTCCGTTAAAGGACCTACCTGCATCTCTTCTTCTTTTTGTTCTGAAACATTTGGAAATATAGCCAAAAGCTTTTCCGTATCTTTTTCATTCAACATATACATAACTTTCTTATATTGCACCCATCCTCGTCTATCTTCTCCCCTTAACCATGCATAATAAGTTTCTTTTTTCCCCTCTCTACTAATTTGTATTTCATATTCAGGTTCACCGAAGCTTCCGGTTATTTCTTGTTTCTCAGCTTTATCCAAAATGTCTATTACTAACTTCGCTTCTGATTCCTGCAACTTTTTCTCTTTATGTTTTTTTTGTATAACGGTTACCCCTATTGTTTCTTTCACTTCATTCACCGTCTCTTCTACTTTTTTTGTTTCTTGTTTTTGCTCAGCTTGACCACAAGCTGCTAGTAACATAACAAATAACAACAATACATATTTCCCTTTCAAATTAATCCTCCTTTTACGATAAGAAATTCTTATAATCTTCATACATAAAACAAAAACGTGACATCCTATTAAATAAGTTATACTAATCATTGAAAGGAGGTCTTTATCATGTCCATTAATTTTCATGATGCAAATAATAAATACACATACGCAACAAGAAACGCTCATATTTCTTGGGCTGAAATGGTAAAAAACATTACAGACATACAAAACAAGCAAATAATTGATATTGGCTGCGGTGGCGGGATTTATACGAAAGAACTCGCTCTTATGGGAGCCAAAAATGTTGTGGGACTTGATTTTTCAAAAGAAATATTACAAGCTGCAAAAGAAAATTGCAACAATTCCCCAAATATTTCTTTCATCCACGGTGATGCACATAATATCCCATACCCTAACGAAACATTCGACATAGTTATTTCGCGCGCAGTTATTCATCATTTACAAGACATTCCTACATTTTTATGTGAAGCTTCTCGTATATTAAATAAAAACGGTGTACTTATTTTACAAGATCGAACGATTGAAGATTGTACAGTTCCAGGAAGTCCCGAACACATTCGTGGATATTTTTTCTCTATATTTCCAAAACTCATTGAAATAGAGTCAAAAAGACGTCCAAAAACCAACACGATACAGAAAGAATTACAAAAACATTCTCTTCACGTGCTTCCCACACAAACACAATGGGAAGTACGAAAAATACATGATTCTGTAGAAGCATTGCTACAAGATTTATCTCCTCGAACAGGTCGATCCATTCTATATGAGTTAACAGATGATGAACTTTCTCAACTTCTACAACATATACAGACCACATTACAAAACGTCTCTCCTATTATTGAAAGAGATCGATGGACAATTTGGAGCGCCATGAAGTTGTAAGGAAGGAAGCCTCACAAAATAATGTGAGGCTTCCTTTCTTTCATAATCTAATTTTGCAACACTCTTGATATCCTCCACTTCTGGCCTGTGCACTTCCACACTTCGGACATACTAAATATCTAGACTGATTTGTCAACAAACTACCTTTTTGAAAGAGTAAAACTTCTGCTTGTTTAAACGAACGCGAATAATATAACCACATAAAACCAATTATAGCAATAATGCCAAATAATACTCCCATCGCAAGCATTTCAGTCACCTCTTTTGGTTTGTTCTTTCCAGCAAGTGGATTGTTGTAATATTCTCTGTAAATTCAAATAATCCCTTCTTTACTCCTATAAATATCAACTTTCTCTATAAATTTTACAATTCTCCACAAATTTTTACTCCCATTTTACAATTCATTATTCCTTTTGCAACAACGAATATTACTTTCGATATTTCCGTATATAAATATATCTTTCAAAAAACATATTGACTTTCTAAAAAAAACATGCAACAATACTGTCAGAATACTTGAATAAAAATTCATTGACGAGAACGAGTACGTTATAGAACTGTTCCCCAGAGAGTTGGCGATTTGCTGAAAGCCAACGTTCAGTGCGTAACCGAAAATCATCTCCGAGAAGTAGAACCGAATGTTACAGTAAGTTCTTACCGGCCGTCCCCCGTTACAAGGAACACGTATCATGTTGTACGTTGCAAAGCCGTATACATATAGATTTATTTCTACATGTGTAAATTAGGGTGGTATCGCGGGTAAATATAACTCGTCCCTTTCTTTAGGGACGAGTTTTTTGTGTTCTTACAAATGAATTTAAAAAAGGAGGAAAAACAATGAACACTGTATCAAAAAAACATATTTTTTTCACGGGTCTTATGCTATTTTCTTTATTTTTTGGGGCAGGTAATTTAATTTTCCCTCCCATGCTTGGCCAAAACGCAGGTGAAAACTTTTGGCCCGCAATGATTGGATTTTTACTAACAGGAGTTGGCTTACCACTACTTACTGTTATCGCAATTTCTCTATCAGGAAATGGAATGCAGCAACTTGCAAGTCATGTTCATCCATTATTCGGAATTTTCTTTACGGTAGTTGTATACATTGCCATCGGTCCATCCATGGGCATCCCACGTGTTGCAAATGTTGCTTATGAAATGGGTGTTAGTTCTTTCTTACCAGAAACAATCCGCTCTAGCAGCCTAGTGCTATTTGTATATACAATCATATTCTTTACTATCGTATTTTGGCTGAGTTTAAATCCATCTAAACTTGTCGATCGTATTGGAAATATATTAACACCTATTTTATTACTCTCAATTTTCTTATTGTTTGTTAAAAGTGTCTTTACACCACTTGGACAATCAGGACCAGCTATGCAAGAGTATCAAACTTCTCCAATCTTCAAAGGCTTTATGGAAGGGTACTTAACAATGGACACCATTTCAGCACTTGCATTTGGAATTATCGTTGTAAATGCAATTCGCTCTAAAGGTGTGAATGATCGTAAGTCCATTGCCATCGCCACAGCAAAAGCAGGGCTTATTGCCGCTACAGGACTCGTACTTGTATATGGTGCACTCGGCTGGCTTGGGACAACTAGTGTCTCTCTCGGATATGCAAAAAATGGTGGACAGCTACTTACTGTTATCGTACAACAATTATTCGGCCCATACGGTTTACTCCTATTATCTCTTATCGTTACACTCGCTTGTTTAACGACATGCGTTGGACTCGTATCTGCGTGCAGCCAATATTTTTCAACATTATTGACTACATTTTCATACAAAACGTTCGCGAGTATCATTTGCGCATTAGGATTATTAGTTGCCAACTTAGGTTTAACAAAAATTATCGCAATCTCTGTTCCAATTCTACTTGTTGTATATCCAATTGCGATTGTACTCGTACTACTATCGTTACTTCATAAATACTTCGGTGGATATCGCTCTGTTTATGTAGGTGCTTTAATCGGAGCAGCAGTTGTGAGCGTATTTGATGGATTAAAACAAGGCGGTATTCCAGTCTCGTTTATCACGTCCAACTTTGAATTTATTCCTTTATATAATGAAGGAATAGGCTGGCTATTACCAGCATTAGCCGGAGCACTTATCGGATTTACTATCGCTAAACTAAACGGTGCTAAAAAAGTTCCCTTAATAACCGACGCAAAAGCATCCTAAAAAAACTCCCGAAAGGGAGTTTTTTTACATTTGATAAGCAGTATGATTAAAACTACTTATTTTATACGCTTTCGTATAATATTCAATATTCGTATCAACTGTTTCTACCTTAACAACATCATAGCAGTCTTCTTGCTTTACTAAAAATAAATAGTATTCCTCTGTTGCCTCAATAATCGCAATTTTATCTGTTTCAACATTATATTGTTCACAAAGCGCTTGTAATGCGTTCACATAATCCCCTAATTTTTTAGACTTATCCATTCCGAATATAGTTTGAACTAACATATACATTCTCCCCTTTGTATGTACTGTTAACAACTTAATGATAACGCTTACATTTATTAGCGTCAATAAAAAGATTTGATGCAAACTAATAATCAATGGGGATAGTCCCCCACTGATTAAAGTTGCACTTTATCATTTCGTTAATTGATGTCTAAATGCATAAATAACCGCCTGTGTCCGGTCACTTACATTTAGTTTATTTAATATATTACTCACATGTGTCTTTACTGTTTTGAGGGCAATAAACAATTCATCTGCAATCTCTTGATTACTTTTCCCCTCTGCAATTAATAACAAAATTTCAGACTCTCTTTCTGTTAACTCCTCATGCAAAGGTTGCTCTTTCTTTTGACGCATACGGGACATCATTTTCCCGGTAACTTTCGGCTCTAATACCGTTTCTCCATCATAAGTAGCTCGTACAGCGTCCGCTATATCACTTGCTCTTGATGTTTTTAATAAATAACTAGTCGCCCCAGCCTCAATAACAGGATACAATTTTTCGTCATCTAAAAAGCTTGTTACAACTACAATTTTTGCTTCTGGCCATTCTTGAATAATAGCACGTGTTGCTTCGACACCATCCATCTCATCCATAACAAGGTCCATTAAAATAATATCCGGTCTTAATTGCAGTGCTAATTCTGATCCTTTTTTTCCATTTTCAGCTTCCCCGACCACTTCAATATCTGGTTGTGTAGATAAATATGCCGATACACCCATACGAACCATTTCATGATCATCGACAAGCAATACTTTTATCATACTTCTCCCCCTCTCTCAAGCATAATCGGTACTTTCACTTCTATTTGTGTACCTTTGGCCGGGAAACTCAGTACCTTGAGTGTCCCACCAATTTCATGAACACGCTCTTGCATCGATCTTAAGCCATAGGAACCGGCTTTATTAACGCCTACTTCAAACCCAACACCGTCATCAATGATTTTTAAAATCGCATATTGATCAATTTTTCGAAGGCGCACTTCTGTTTTCTTTGCCTTCGCGTGTCGCAACGTATTTGATAGCGCTTCTTGCACAATACGGAATAAATGATCTTCTACACCTTTTTTTAATTCTATTGGCTCAATAAGCCATTCAATTTTCATATGTTGTTTTCGCGATAATTCCGTTAATAATTCCTCTATACCTTCTGTCAGTTTCTTACCTTCCAATTGTACAGGACGTAAATGAAGGAGCAATGCTCTCATTTCTGATTGAGCATTTACAACCATATTTTCAACAAGTTGTAATTGTTTTTTTGTCACATCTGGAAATTCAGTTATTTGTTCATTAATCGCTGACATCATCATCGACATTGCGAAAAGCTGCTGACTTACTGAATCATGCAACTCCCTTGCTAAGCGATGCCTTTCTTGAGAAATCGCTTCTTGTCTCATCTCTTCATTCCAATGAGCTCGTTCATTCGTTACTTTTTGAAAGAGTCCAGCTTGCTCCTCTAATCGACGAGCCAGAACGATTACTTTTCGCTCCACTTCATGAAATTCATCATCCGCAGTAAACGAAACATCACTCGGAAAATTCCCTCGCTCTACTTCAAATAGAAAAGTATTTAATCCTTGTATACGCTGCTCTATATAGTAACCGATTGCATATCCTACAATTCCCCCGATAAGTAAACTTGTAGTCATAATAAACAAGCCAATTGGAACAGAAGCGATGGATTCCTTCCATAATAAATCATACACTTGTTGCTCGCTTTTCCAAACATATACAATTGTACAAATGAGTGCGATACTAACAGAGGACAACATAGAATAACGAATATACATCCACGAAATATTTTTTTGTTTCTTCATTATACTTTCCTCACTTCCGTGTCGCCTACGACAAGCGAAGAAATAATTTTAATACGACGAGGAGCCTCTTTATACTGCTCTGTTCTAAATGTAACATTGCGGTTAAACCCTGTCTCTTCATGACCTGGCAAGAGCACACGGCCGACAATAACAGAGTGATTTAAAGAAAGTTCAATATCATATGGCACATATAAACGAATATTACCAACGACACCTCGAATAACAATTACTGTTTCTCCTTCTGGAATCATAGCAGTTGTTAAATCTATTTCCACATCACAAGCACCATATTGAACATTAATATCCTCAAGTTCATAAATATGATCCATCATTCGTACATTGCCTACAAACATATTTTTCAAATATGGTTCTGTACGATATATTTGCTTCTCTTCGTCTATAATCCCTTTTTCTTTAATTTCAACCTTCATTGCTTTTTGCTGATGTCCTTGTTGAATCAATTGATAACCAATTAAAGCTAAACAAGCAAATACGACAAGAACAAATGCTGCTGATGAAAATAAGAAAAATAAAAATACGATACCACCAACAAATAAAAATACATTCCCCCGTACATAACGATTCTTTTTACGATAATGCCTTCCAAACATAAGCATAATAAATGCAAAAATGAGACCACCTGGTTCAAAATGTCCAAGTATCATATCAAGAAAAAGACCGAACCCAAATATGATGAGGAGCATCCCCATTAATTGTGTCTTTGAAAAATGTTTCTTCACTTCAGCTCCCCCCCTTCTTGTCACATATACATAGAAGAAAAGGCATTGCTTTCCAACACCTTTTCTCCTATCACTATATCATAAGCCTGTTTTATAATATACTACTATTATTTTGTTAACTCTTTCGTTAACGATACATCATTCTTTTCTTTCATTTCACGCTCAAGTTTTGCAATTTTCATATCAAATGTGTCACGCTCATGCCCTTCATTCATACGAGTTTCTAAGTCACGAATGTGATCTTCAATTTCTTCAAATCGTAAGAACGGATTATTTTCATCCATTTTATGCATCGCAGTATTCATCCGACGATTTGCATGTGCCATATTTTCACGTGCCATTAGTTCCATACGCTTTGCGTGCATTTCTTTTAATTTATTTTTCATTTCAGAAAGACGACGCTCTAACTCATCAATTTGCTCTACAACACCTGCATACATTTCTTCTAATCGAGTTACTTGCCCTTCATAATAAGCTACCTCTTCTAACGCACGTTCGTGCAATTGTAATTCGCCTGCTTCTTGAGCAACGATAGCTTGCTTTGATCTTTTATTAACGAAATAACGTGCTTGCTCAAGCTCACGAGCGAAGTTAGATTTTAATGTTTTATGACGCTCAATTAACTTCTCAATTTTTGTTATTTCACGCTCACTATCACGTAAATATTGGTTTAACATCGCAATTGGATTTTTTCTTTCCTTCTCATCTAACACGTTATGAAAATCAGCTAAAATTGCATCGCGTACACGTCCGAATAAAGATTGTTTCATTATAAATCTTCCTCTCTTCTACTTTAATTATAATTTGATTTATTGTTTTAGTTTTTCATTAATTTGTTCCACTCATCTTCAAAGTTGCTATATGGTTTAGAACTTTCTGGAGCAGATTCAACAACTACATCTTTTTCTTTTTTCCACTCACGGTATCCGTAGTATAAAACCACTAAAGCAGCGATACCGATTAATGCTGGTGAATGAGAAAGTGCAATGGATAAACCGATTAAACCAACAATACCCCAAGCTAACTTTCCAAAAAATGATTTAGCTCGCACAAATGATTTATAGCTCCAATATACAACTCCTGCTCCGATTGCGAATCCTACAATACCAGCAAGACTACCAAGAGCAATTAAAGCCAAAATACCGGCTGCGATAAACGCTAGAAATTGTTTCATCTTGTGCTTGCCTCCCTTCGATTTGATACTCTTATCTTAACTATTTTTTCATCTTTCCATAACGAGCTTAAGAACCGTTTTTAACTCAGACTTAAGACCGAGTCATATTCAGCCCTTTACGCAAAAAAACGTGCAGAGTCTATTCTCTGCACGTTTTTTAATTACTAACGTTCATATTAGATTAAGCTGTTTTATGATACTTTTTTTTCTCAGCTACTTTCGAAAACCTTGGAAACCCAATTAAAATAGAAACAATCCCACATACTCCAACTAAAATTGGATAAAATGCATATGGTAACAATTCAACCGGAGATAACGCTGCAAATCCTGCTGCCGTTAACATTTGGGCACCGTACGGGATCAACCCTTGCACACAACATGAGAAAAGATCTAATACACTCGCTGATTTACGAGGATCTATTTCATATTGATCCGCAATATTTTTTGCAAGCGGGCCTGTAAAAATAATCGAAATCGTATTATTTGCTGTACACATATTCGTCATACTCACTAAACCAGCAATACCAAATTCCGCTCCTTTTTTCGAACGAATATTACGTGTTAATACATTCATTAAATATTGAATACCACCATTATATTGGATTAATTCAACCATACCGCCAATTAATATAGCAAGTAATACTAACTCCATCATACCGCCCATTCCAGTCGTTACACTTTTAAAGAAACTTTCTAACGTGTAACTTCCATCTATAAGACCGATAACACCAGATAGTACAGTTCCACCAGTTAATACGATAAGTACATTCCAGCCAAGTAGAGCTGTAATAAGTACTCCTGCGTACGGTAAAATCTTTATCCAATCAAAGCTATGCGCTTTAACCTGCGTATCACTTCCTGAAGTAACTATTACTAATAGTACAATTGTAATAATAGCCGCTGGTAATACAATTAAAAAGTTCGTTTTAAACTTATCTTTCATTTCTGTTCCTTGTGAACGAACAGCTGCGATTGTTGTATCTGAAATAAATGATAAATTATCACCAAACATCGCTCCGCCAACAACAGTAGCCATCGTAAGCGCAATTGAGATATCAGTTTGACCACTAATACCTACAGCAATTGGTGCTAACGCTGCAATTGTTCCCATTGAAGTCCCCATAGCTAATGAAATAAATGCACCAATAACAAAGATTCCAGCTACGATAAATCCTGGCGGTAAAATAGTTAACGCTAAATTAACAGTTGAATCTACCCCGCCCATTCCTTTAGCAGTTTCAGAAAATGCACCAGCAAGCACAAAAATTAATACCATAATCATAATATCTGGATTTCCTGCACCTTTAGCGAACCGCTCTACTTTCACATTAAAACTTTCTTTACGATTCATCACTAAAGCAACTCCTACAGCAATTGAAATCGCTACAAGTATCGGCAATTTATAGAAATCACCTGTAATAATTCCAGAACCAATAAATAGCGCCAAAAATATCCCAAGTGGTAATAAAGCTAAACCATTTCCTCTCGTTTCTTTCAAAGTACCATCTCTCCCTAGTTTCAACCTTTTTCTAATGAATAACAAAAGACCTCTTCCGATGAGAAGAGGTCTTATACATCTATAAGAAACACTCTTCTCATCTTTCAAGCACACGCTTGCTGGATTTGGCACAGCACTCTGAAATCGAGTCCGCTGCCGAGGCATCGTAGGGCCAGTCCCTCCGCCTCTCTTTATAAGAAGGTTTCATATTTATTTTTTAATAATAATTTCTTCCCTAACTTTACTCGCTTACAAAACAAAAGTCAATTATTTTTTGTATAGATTTTTTTGGTAATTATACAAAAATTTGAATACAACAATCATTTTAACTTTTCGATTTCTTCTTCCAATATTGAAATCCAATAAAATTCACTATTTTTTATTGCTGCTAATATCCATTTCGTAGTGTACCAAGCTAACTCATACTCTTCCTTCGTGACATCGCCACTTTTATAAGCATCCTCTAGCTCTTCTTCATCTAATATATACACCTTACCGCTGGGTAATAATACTACATCTAAATATAAATCATCAAAATACGGTAAACCACGATCGTCTATTTCATATTCTTTCGTCACATCAATATAATATTGCACTAAATTGTGCCTATCATCTAACATAGCTGTAATCGCAAAGTTCTTTCCATTAATGAAATATTGAACCCACGTATACCCATCACTTGCAATACAAATTTCTTTACCATCATATTCTTTACAACTAGGCTCTCTCACTTTTTTTATATCCAGTATTCCGAGCATTCCCTCTTCCACTTGCTTAACCGTATAACTCTTTTCTATTAGTCTCTTCCACGAAGCACCGTCACCATATTTACGTTTCATTATGTCTGCTCCTCTTCTATATACAGAAAAGCTCCCACATATTATGTGAGAGCTTGTTCATATTATAATTAAGCAGCTTGACCCTTTTCAGAAATCTCTTTTAAATAAGCTTGTCCTTTTTCAGCGTCATATTGACCTTCCCACTTAGACATAACTACAGCTGCTAAAGAGTTTCCTACAACGTTAACTGCTGTACGAGCCATATCTAAAATACGGTCAATACCAGCAATGAACGCTAAACCTTCAGGTGGAATACCTACTGTACCAAGTGTCGCTAATAATACAACGAATGATACGCCCGGTACACCTGCGATACCTTTTGAGGTAACCATTAATACAAGTAATAATGTAATTTGTTGTGTAATAGATAAATCAATACCGTACATTTGCGCCAAGAAAATCGCCGCAATTGCTTGATATAAAGTTGATCCATCTAAGTTAAATGAATAACCTGTCGGAATAACGAAAGATGTAATTGCTTTCGGACAACCGAATTTCTCCATTTTCTCCATGATTTTCGGTAAAACTGTTTCTGAGCTTGCTGTAGAATACGCTAAGATCAGCTCGTCTTTTAAAATCTTAAAGAATTGGAAAATGTTAATTCCAAATATTTTCGCTGTAAGTCCTAAGACAACTACGACGAAGAAGATCATTGCTCCATATACGACAATTAGTAATTTCCCTAATGGAATTAATGAAGCAAGACCAAATGTAGAAACTGTAACACCAATTAGTGCAAACACACCAAATGGTGCAAATTTCATAACTTGGTTTGTTACATAAAACATTGCGTCAGCTACACCTTGGAAAAATTGAAGAACTGGTCTTCCTCTTTCACCAATTGCTGCTACACCTAAACCAAATAGTACAGAGAAGAATATAATAGCAAGCATATCTCCGTCAGCTAATGACTTCATAATGTTCGTTGGAACAATATTTACAAATGTATCTGCAAATGAATGACTTTGTACTTGCTCTGTTGTATGTGTATATTTTGAAATATCTGTCTTTGTTAACTGCTCCATATTCACGCCTTTTCCTGGTTGGAAAATATTCGCTATTAATAGACCAACAATAATTGCAATTGTTGTAATAATTTCAAAGTAAATAATTGTTTTTCCGCCTAGTCGACCTAGTTTTTTAACATCGCCAACACCAGCAACCCCAACAACAATACTTGCTACAACAATCGGTACAACGATCATTTTAATTAATCGGATGAAAATATCACCAATTGGTTGTAAATAACTCACTACAGCCGGATTGCCAAAGAAAATCGCCCCAACTGCAATACCAAGTGCAAGTCCTATTAATATTTGCCATGCAAGTCCTATTCTTTTCATATTTGTTGTAACCCCCTCTTCGATGTGTCACTCTATCTCTCATTCTATCTCTATAAAACTAAGAAATTAAGAGTATTACATATTATTCGACAATTCACTACATTTTGTCCCTGTTAAAAATCATAAATCAAAATTTAAAATCTGACAACAAAATAACTTTGCTCGAACACAAATAATTTTCTTGACAAAAAATAAACTCATGTCAGAAAACCTCACATGAGAACGATTCCTTACTAGTATTTCATTGGCTTTCTAAGTAATATTTCACCCCATAAAAACTCTTACTTCCCTCCTGCATTTTACAAATAAATCAAAAATTTACCTTTGTTACACATATAAATAAAATGTAAGTACTATGACAATTAAAGTTGAAAAATGATAAATTCCGACAAAACTTAGCAATTTTATAAAGTTTTCTTTACATTATGATTACAACGATAGACACCCTTCTTCTTATGATATATAACATTCATAGGGAAAGGAGTCAGACAACAATGAAAAAGAAATTTGCAGCGTTTAGTGTTTTAGCAGCAGGAACGATTTTTGCTTCCCCGTTACTTTCACCCGTATACGCTGAAACGAATCAAGATAAATTAACTAACATTCAATCTGAATTAGAAGGCAAACAAAGTGACTTACAAAATAAATCAGTCGAGAAAGAACAAATAGAAAAAGAAATTCAAGAATTACAGAAGAAAATCGATGAATTAACTACTTCTATTAATAAAAACGAGGCTGAATTAAACGATACAAAAAAAGAAATTAGCAAAACACAACAAGTAATTACTGACAAAAAGAAACATATAGAACAATTACAAACAAACATAGATACACGTCAGGAAGTTATTAAACAACGATTACAATCTATGCAAGAAAAACCGCGTACAAATATCATTACAGAAGTATTAACAAACTCTACAAACATTGCTGATCTTGTTGATAATATGTACTCCGTAAGTTTAATATTAAACAACGATACAGATATTGTAAAAAAACAAACATCTGATCAAAATGCTGTAACTACAGAAAAAGAAGCTGTTGAGAAAAAAGAACAACAACTGAAAGAATCTGAGCAAAAACTAGAACAAAAACAGCAAGAATTACAAAATAACCAACAACAGCAACAAACTCTTATTAACGATCTACATACGAAAGTAGCAAAAGTAGATTCAGAGATTGAAGGATTAGAAGAATCCAAAGGTATTTTAGAAAATCAACGTCAAGCTGTTCAAAAAGCAATTGAAGAAGAAAAACGTGCCGAAGAAGCTCGTAAAGCGGAAGAAGCTCGCCAGGCAGAAGAGGCTCGCAAACAACAAGCTACTAAATCTGCTCAAGCAACTCAAGCAGCTCCAACACCACATGATACAAATATCGGTGGCTTTATCAAACCAGCAGCTGGATCAAAAACATCCGGATTCGGTGTACGTTCTTTAGATAACCATAAAGGAATTGACATCGCTGCTTCGGGAACGGTTCCAATTATCGCTGCTGCAGATGGCGTTGTTATTCGCTCAGAATTATCATCTAGTTACGGAAACGTAGTGTACTTATCTCACCGTATAAACGGAAAAACATATACGACAGTATATGCTCATATGAATAGCCGTTCCGTATCGAATGGACAAACTGTAAAACAAGGCGATCAGCTTGGATTTATGGGGAATACGGGCCAATCATACGGACAACATTTACACTTCGAACTTCATCTTGGAGAATGGAATGTCGGCAAGACAAACGCAGTTGACCCATCTCCTTATATCGGATTATAAAAAACCTCGGTGCCTACCGAGGTTTTTTATTTACACTTCACACAATATAGGCATTCTACATAAACTATAACTAAATGCCTATAGTTTACGAGGTGATCCATATGAATACGCAATTACAACAAAAAATAGAAGAAGCTAGAACGACATATATCGGCCGGATATTTACATTTGGCGGCTCAGTTTTATTTTTAATCGGTTCATTCCTCGCAGTCACCACAGCCTATAAAGCGTATAATCGGCTATTACATTCATCAACATAAAAAAGACGGTAGATCCCCGTCTTTTTTATGCAAACATTTTAAATATACCTATCGCATTTAAAAATACAATTATTACAGTTACCGGAATGACATAACGAAGTAAGAAGAACCAAATGTTAAATAACGTTTTCCCTTTCGTTTCCGTCACTTCTAATTCTTTCATCAACAATTCTTTACTCATTTTATTTGGTACAAATAATGAAATAGCTAGTACTCCTAACGGCAGCAATACGTTACTTACTGAAAAGTCGACTAAATCAAAAAATGTTTTCCCGAATATTTTCACGTCACTCATTATTCCAAATGATAACGCTGATGGAATACCGACTGCAAAAATAAGAATACCAATTAATAATGATGCTGACGGACGCTTCTTCTCATTACCTTTCGCAACAGATGCTACTACAATTTCAAGCATTGAAATTGCTGATGTTAAAGTCGCAAAGAAGAATAAAATTAAAAACATAATAAAGAAAAATTGACCAAATGGTATTTTTGCAAATACTGCTGGAAGGACGATAAACAGTAATCCCGGTCCTTCAGTCGGTTTAACTCCTAATGCGAAAATCGCTGGGAAAATTGCTAATCCTGCAAGTACTGTAACAAAAACAGTTAAACTTACAATAGATGTTGCTGATTTCGCTAAATGTTCTTCTTTCTTTAAATACGAACTATACGTTACCATTACCGAGGCACCTACAGTTAGCGAGAAGAAAGATTGTCCCATCGCATATAAAATCGTATCTGCTGTAAGCTTTGAAAAATCTGGCTTTAAGAAGAACTCTACTCCAGCAAAAGCACCATCGAGTGTTAACGCACGAACAATAATCGCTATAAATAAAATAAATAATAGCGGCATCATGTACTTACTTGCCTTTTCTATACCTTTCTCTACACCTTTACTTACGACAAAAATTGTACAAAGCATAAAGATAAATTGTGCTCCAATCGCACTTAACGGATTTGAAATCGTTTCACCAAACAATTGTCCATAATCAGCTACTCCATTCCAGAAACTGCCTGTCACACTATAATATAAATAAAGTAAAATCCATCCACCTACAACACTATAAAAAGATAGTACACTAAAACAAGTAACAACTCCCATACGACCAATCCAAGGATATAATTTGCTATTTGGCACTAATACTTTATAAGCTGTAACCGCCTCTTTTTGCGTGCTACGTCCAATAACAAACTCCGCTATTAGAAGAGGCATACCTATAAATAAAGTTAATAGTAAAAATACAAGGAAGAATGCTCCTCCCCCGCCATTACCTGCAACATATGGAAATTTCCATATCGCACCAAGACCTACTGCGGCTCCGGCTGCTGCGAGTACAAAGCCTATTTTCGACGTCCATTGCTGTGTTTCTTTCATCATAAATTCTCCTTTTCTGAATATTTAAACTTTTGTTAATTATACACTTTCATTTCATACTCGCACACCTCCTTTAGAAAATAAAAAAGTCCTCTACACGCAAATATGCATGTAGAGGACGATATATGTAATGTAAATACCGTGGTACCACCTCAATTGGATTGATAAATCCCACTTGTTCAAGTACAGGAATAATTCCGATACTCTATCCTTTTAACGGCGGAACCCGGGTTGCCTACTACAATGTTCAACATACCTCTCGCAAGCCCATTCTGTATAATTTATCGTACCGGGCTCCCACCTAACCCCAGCTCTCTGAACGCATCAAATATACGTACTCTTCTTGCTCATCGATTTCATCTATTGAAGTTACTTGTGATTATAAATTATATTTTTATATTTGTAAAGCGCACTTTATCTTTTATTATTTTAAAACCTTTTCCTCTAATTCTCGCAAAAAACTTTCTCTTTTCCCCTCGTTTTGCATATATACTGATTTCAACACTTCCTGGAGCAATATATTTCGTTCCCTCTTTTCTAACTGTAAATCTTTTAACTTCACCCTTACTTCATATAAAAAATCTAAATACGATTCATATGTCTCATCATATTTATTTGCAATCTCATCTCGAATTTTTTTTGCGAGCTTCGGGCTCGCTCCCCCAGTAGAAACTGCTATATTAAGCAAACCACGATGAATCGCTGCCGGAAAATGAACATTACCACTTTCCGGATTTGTAATAACATTTACTAATTGATTCTCCGCGGCATCTTCAGCAACTTGTTCATTTAATATTGAATCACTACTCGCTGCAACAACTAAAAAAGCACTTTTAATATCACTTTTTTCATATTCTCTTTGATACCAACGAATTTTCTTTTCTTCCACAAGTTTTACTAAATTCGCATCTAATTCTGGACTGATTACAACTATATCTGCACCTTGTTTGAGTAAAGGAATAATTTTAAATCCTGCAACTTTTCCCCCACCAATAACAACAACACGTTTCTCATTAACTCGCACTGTAAGTGGATACATACTGATCTCCCTTCAATAACTCCGTCGTTTTCTGAATTAACATATCTTGAAACGCTTCATTCTTCCCTAAATATGGACTGATTTTTATCTCTTCCAATTCATATTGGCGCACTTCTTTCTCAATATGTTTCATAAGTAAACCTGTAAATAACAAGTAGGGCAGTACAACGATGTTCTTTTCTTTTCGTTCTACAACTTCCTTTAATTTCTTCTCAAATTTCGGCTCCGCAGCTGCTAAAAAACAAACTTCTACTTTAGCAATTTTTTCTTCTGCTTGAAATAAAGTAGCGATCCGATTTATATCTTGTAAAGTTTCAGGATCGCTACTACCCCTTGCAACGAGTAAAAGTGTTACTTCATCTTTATATTCTTTAATACCACTTCCGTTATATACCGACTTTATAAGCGTCTCTGATACACCAAACGGATTACCATACGTCACCTTAATATTAGGGTATTGATTATTTAACTTTTCTAATTCAAAAGGAATATCATTCTTCACATGGCCTGCTGCTAATAAGAAAACAGGAATAGCAATAATCTCTGTCGCACCACGCTTCGCACATGTACGAAATCCTTCTTCAATAGAAGGATTCGCCAGCTCTAAAAAACAAACTTCTTGAATAGCCGCTTCTATACGGCTCATACATGTCGTAATAAATTGAATTGCCTCTTCTTTCGCTGCCCTCAAACGACTTCCATGACATATATATAAGACGGCTTTCATTTTACAACACTCCACTTACTTGATAAGCATTTTCCGTTTGCTTCTCAAACCAATGGATTTTTTCTCTAAAACGGACAACTTCTCCAATTACAATCATGCTCGGATTTTGAATTTGCTCTTTTTTCGCAACATCTACAATTGTCCCTAACGTTCCAACAACTGTGCGCTGCATAGACGTCGTCCCCTGCTCAATAATAGCAACTGGCGTACTTTTATCTTTTCCATGCTTCATCAGTTGTTCGCATATGTAGGGTAAATTACTAACCCCCATATATACAGCTAACGTCTCTACACCTTTCGCTAAATTTTCCCATTTCACTTCTTCTTTAGCACCTTCTTTCCTATGCCCAGTCACAATAGCAAAACTTGCACTTGCATCACGGTGCGTCACTGGAATACCAGCATAAGCAGGTACAGCTATTCCAGACGAAATGCCTGGGACGATTTCAAATGGTACACCTTGCTTTGCTAATGCTTCCGCTTCTTCTCCTCCTCTACCAAATACAAATGGATCACCGCCCTTAAGCCTCGTTACAACTTTTCCTTTTTTCGCATATTTAATAAGAAATGTGTTAATTGTCTCTTGCTTCATCGTGTGATAATTCGGGAGTTTCCCGCAATAAATTAAATCCGCTTCAGGCTTTGCATATGAAAGCAATTCTTTATTCACGAGACGGTCATATAAAATAACATCTGCCTTCTCAATACATTTCAATCCTTTAACAGTAATTAAATCCGGATCGCCAGGACCCGCTCCAACTATATACACCTTCCCCATCATCTCTCCTCATTTCTTCTATTAAAATGAAACTTCCATTCGTATATAAGAATGGAAGTTTTTATTTTTTCGTATTACTGATCTCTACTCATGAATAACAAATGCCGCACCTTTTCGAATCTTCTTTTTTTCAAATAAGGAGATTTCCTTTACTTCTGGCAACGGTAAAAAATGCTTTTCAAGCTCAATCTCCGCAAGCTTAAATGCCTGCTCTTCACTTTGAGCAACAACAACAATCGGAACGATATTATTCGCTAATACAGCTTCAAATCGATATAATTCCATATTGCCCCTCCTAAGACGCTATTACTTCTTCTAACACGTTATTTAAAGCTATTTGCAATGTATCTACACCGATACGTCCGACAAAATCATAAAATGTTTCGGCAGGTAACTTATTCTCTTTAAAATAACTTATAAATGATGCGAGTACATCCGGTAAATCCTCGCCATCTATTTTCCCTTTTAACTTTTGATTATAGGCACCGCCATCTAACAACGTTCCACCTACATATATTTCAAATGCTTCAACAATCCCTTTTTCCTTCGTTTTCATTTTTACCCCTTGTAATCCGATGTCAGCAATTTGACGTTGACCACATGAATTTGGGCATCCTACCATATGAATTCGAACTGGAACATCAAGTGCAATTTCTGTATCTAAGTATTCTGCAATTTTCCGTAATCTTTCTTTCGTTTCTACTAGAGCAAGATTGCAATATTCAATACCAGTACATGAAACCGCATGACCAATAAATGATTTCGGACTTGCAGATATCGCTTCAAACAACGGTTCACTTAATAAACCCGTTACATTTTCTGGTGGAACATTCGGAATGATGAAGTTTTGTGAGTTACACGTACGAATTTGTCCATTTCCATACTGCTTTGCAATTCTTGCAATCTCAAACATTTCTTTTGCATGTAAACGACCTACCGGCACATTAAAACCGACATATTTTAATCCATCTTGTTTTTGATCTTGAACACCATAAAAATAGCCTGCATTCCATCCTTTAAGTGCACTTTCTCCTTTACTTTGCAATGGTCCTGTATACTCTATTAGTTTCTCTTTAAATTTCTCTGCTCCCCAGTCTGCAACAAGAAATTTCAAACGAGCTAAATGACGTTTCTCGCGATATCCAAAATCACGGAATATAGTAGCAATCCCAATTGCTACCGCCTTCACTTCTTCTGGTAAAACGAACACATCTAATTCATCAGCTAAATATGGACGGGCTGATAATCCACCGCCTACTTTTATATGAAAACCAACTTTTTTCTCACCATCTATTTCTTTCGTAGCAGGTGTAAATGCAACACAGTTAATCTCTGCGTTTGCCGAGTTATAAACGTTAGAACTAATAGACATTTTAAATTTACGTGGTAAGTTAGAAAACTCTTCATTATGTTGGAAATAGTCATATACCTCCTTCACAATATGCGTTGTATCAAACAGTTCATTCGCATCAATTCCTGCAAGTGGATTACCTGTAATATTACGTGTTATATCACCACACGCCCCTGCTGAAGATAACCCAACTCTTGCTAATCTTTTAAAAATATCTGGCATTTGCTGAATTTCTAACCAGTGAAACTGAATCGCCTGTCTTGTCGTAATATCTATTACATCACGTCCATAATCCTCAGCGATAGAAGCAAGCACTTCCGCCTGCGCATTTGTAATAATCCCTGAAGGAATATTTACACGCATCATAAAATAGCCAGCTTCTTTCGGTCTTTGCAAATACAATCCTGCCCATTTAAATGCGTCCCACTCTTCTTTCGGAATAGATTCGAATCCATTTTCCGCATAGTAAGGAATATCATTAAAAATTTCCAAACCATCTTTTGCTAATTTATTTTTCTCAGTCTGATTTAATTTTTCATTATTAGCCCATACTTTTTCATAACTCATTTTTAAATCCCCCTATATAAAGTGAAACTTTAATCAACCCTCACCAATCGGGCATTTACAGCCTGCTCCAGCCGAATTTTGAGGTGGGCGTTTTACTTCCCAGCAAACAACGGGACAAAACTACGCTCTTGTAAGTACTTCACGATTTGTTCTGCACATTCTTCAATAGAATACTTGTGCGTTTCTACAATTAATTCCGCTCGATCTGGTTCCTCATACGGTGAATCAATACCTGTAAAATCTTTAATATCACCTTGTCTCGCTTTTTTGTATAACCCTTTTGGATCACGTTTTTCACACTCTTCAATTGGACATTTTACAAACACTTCTATAAACTCATCTGCCGCTAATAGATCCCTAACTTGTTTGCGATCTACTCGAAATGGTGAAATAAATGCTGTAAGGACAACTGTTCCTTGATCTACAAATAACTTTGCCACTTCGCCAATACGTCTTATATTTTCCATGCGATCACTTTCAGAAAATCCTAAGTCTTTATTTAAACCGTGGCGAATGTTATCCCCATCCAGCACATAATTTCCAATATTCTTTTCAAACAGTTTACGAGCGACCGCATTCGCTACTGTAGATTTACCCGAAGCTGATAAACCAGTAAACCAAATTACAAAACTGTGATGTCCATTCTTCACTCTTCTATCATCTTTTGAAACCGAAGCTATATGCCAAGTAATATTCGTATCCATCTCGTTCTCTCCCTATTCTGTTACTACTTCTTTTTTTAAACCTTTAATTAGCACTTCTACTACTTCTTTACGACTAAATGTACTTGGCGGAATCTCACCGTTTCTTAATAATTCTCTTACTTTCGTACCCGATAAAATAACATGATCTTCTTTTCCGTGCGGACATGTTTTCGTTGAAGCCATCGCTTCACATTTCGTGCAGTAAAAACTATGTTCAAAGAATAGTGGTGTAATGCCTAACTCTTCTATCGTAAAATTCGTGAAGATTTCTTGCGCTTCGTATGTTCCGTAATAATCTCCTACTCCGGCATGATCACGCCCTACAATAAAGTGTGTACATCCAAAATTCTTTCTTACTAACGCATGAAATATAGCTTCCCTTGGTCCTGCGTAACGCATTGCAGCAGGAAATACACTTAAAAAGACACGATTTTTCGGATAATAGTTTTGAAGGAGTACTTCATAGCTTTCCATTCTTACATCAGCAGGAATATCATCCGATTTCGTTTCTCCAACGAGTGGATTTAAAAAGAGACCATCTACAATTTCAAGAGCAGATTTTTGAATATACTCATGGGCACGATGTACCGGGTTTCTCGTTTGAAATCCGACTACTGTTTTCCACCCACGTTTTTTAAATTCTTCTCTCGTTTCAATTGGGTCTAAACGATAAGAAGGAAATTGATTATTTTCAAAGCGTTTTGTTAGAATAATAGTTCCTCCAACGTAAACGTTTGGCCGTTCATATAACTTTTTCACTCCTGGATGAACCTCATCCGTTGTTTTATATACAAGTAACGCTTCTTTTTCTTTATCTGGTACGAAAATATCTTCTATTTGAATAACACCATATATATTTCCATTGTTGACAAGCTTTACTTCCTCTCCAGTCTTCAGGCTTTCTGCGACTTCTTCTGTTACCGGTAATGTAATCGGTATACTCCACACACTACCATTTGCTAAACGAAGCGTTTCTACGACTGAATCATAATCTTCCTTCCCTAAAAAACCAGTAAGCGGGCTATATCCACCTGTCGCCAATAGTTCTAAATCACTTAAAGCAATATTGTCTAATTTAATTTCTTTTTCAATTTGTGATACCTCATATGTCTCATCTATACGGTTTACTAATTCGTTTACTGTGCTCATTTTCTATATCCCCTCTTAGCTTTATTTCAAGATTCATCTTATTGATAATGAAGACCACATTCGGTTTTCATTTTCCCAGCCCATCTACCATCTCTTGAATCGCCACCATCCCCTACAGGTAAAGTACATTTCTCACACCCAATACTTGGATAGCCAACATCATGCAACGGGTTATACGGCAAGCTATGTTTGTATACATATCGCCAAACTTCTTTCCACGTCCAATGAATGAGTGGACAAACTTTAATAGATTGAAAACGATGATCTTGATTTATAAACTTTGTATGCTTACGTGTTTCTGATTGTTCCCTTCTTAAGCCCGATATCCATGCTTTTTCCACGACTAATGATTTTTCTAAAGGTAAAATTTTTCTAATCTTACAACAAAGATTCGGATTGCTCTCCCACAGTTTTTCACCATGCAACTTCGCCTGTTCATCAAGTGTAAGTTCTGGCTGTTTTTCTATAATATTCAATGAAGGAAATCGTTCCCTCACTCTTTGAATTAATTCATACGTTTCTTGAAAATGAACATTTGTATCTAAAAATACAACTTTAGCAGATGGATTTACTTGGTTTATAAGGTGCAGCAATACCATACCTTCCACCCCAAAGCTACATGCATAGACGATTTCATCTTTATACTCTTCATAAGCCCAATTTAATACTGATAACGCGCCTTTTGTTTCATCTTCTTCCGAAAATGAAACAACATTTTCTTCCCACGTTTCATACGTCAACATGTTTTTTCCCCCTGTAAAAGCAAAAAGACGGTTTTAACCTAATGAAAATAGGTTAAAACCGCCTCTAGTTTTTCTAGTCAGCGCTTTTCACTTTAAACGTACTTTTTCACTTTTCTCTAACTGAATTACTTTTCCATCTTGCACAACAATTGTAATTGAACCATATTTCATATCAGCAAGCATCGCTTCAATCTTCTCGGATACTTCATCAAAATGTTCCCGTACACTCACGCGAACAGCCCCCCTTTTTATTCATAAAAAAAATCTTTCCCATTTCGAAAAGACTGTTCGGTAATATATTTTACCTTATCTTTCAAAATGGATTCCATTTTGCTGGATTTAGCACCTTGCTTTCTATAAGCAGGTTGCCGAGCTTCTTCGGGCCAGTTCCCTCCGCTTCTCTTGATAAGCTTTGTATTTGTATTTTATCACAATTCTGATTTTTTTCAATCCTAGTTTTCCGATATATTTTAATTATTTTATTTTACAAAAAAGGAATTGCCCATCCGAACAACTCCTTTTCTATTTAGACAAGCTCTTTAATACGTATGCGATCGTTCCCAATAATATTTTCATATGTTTCGCGTTCCACAACTACTTGCGATGTTCCGCCTTTTGCAAAGACCACGGCTGGTCTTCGAATCCGATTGTAATTATTCGCCATCGAATACCCGTAGGCTCCTGTACAGGAAACTGCTAGTAAATCAGCAGAAGCGACTTTTGGTAAATGAATATCCCAAATCAACATATCTCCACTCTCACAGCATTTCCCAGCAATCGAAACGAGTTCCTCATTCTCATCATTCCCTCGATTCGCTAACATTGCTTCATAACGCGCACTATATAAAGCAGGTCTTAAATTATCTGTCATTCCACCATCGACTGATACATATTTCCGAATACCAGGAATATCTTTCACAGATCCAACTGTATAAATTGTTGTCCCAGCATCACCTACAATGCTACGGCCTGGTTCAATCCATATTTCTGGCAATGGATATTCACATACAGTAAATTGTTCTCTCACTGCACTTGTTACAGCTCGCACATATGTCTCAAGAGTTAATGGTGTATCCGACTCTGTGTAGCGTATTCCAAATCCCCCGCCTACATTTAACACTTTTACTACATAGTTTGTTTGCTCTCTCACTTCTTCTAAAAATTGGCGAAGAACTTCAATTGCTCGAACAAAACCAGCTGTTTCAAATATTTGCGATCCGATATGTGAATGAATCCCTAGCACATTATAATTTGATTTTTGTAAAGCAAATCCAATTGCCTGCATCGCTTGACCGTTTGAAACGCCAAATCCAAATTTCGAATCATCTTGGCCTGTTGTAATATATTCATGTGTGTGCGCCTCTACTCCAGGTGTTACACGAATTAATATGTTCACAAATTTTCCATGTTGCATCGCTAAATCGTGTAAAATTTCTAATTCAAAGAAATTATCTACGACAAAACAACCAATATTCGCCTGAAGAGCCATCACTATCTCTTCTTCTGTTTTATTATTTCCATGAAAATGAATACGTGATGCTGGAAATCCAGCTTGGAGCGCAGTATATAATTCTCCCCCAGAAACAACGTCTAATGACATATTCTCTTCACGAGCTACTCGGCACATCTCCATGCACAAGAACGCCTTGCTTGCATATGCTACTTGATAAGAGAAACCACTTTCTTTAAAAGCACGATGAAACGCTCGGCATTTTCCTCGAATAGACTCTTCATCGTATACATAAAGTGGTGTTCCGTATTGCTTTGCTAGCTGCGTCGTATCGCACCCTCCAATTTCTAAGTGTCCTTGCCCATTAATTCGGCTTGTGCCGTGTAAATACATTTAAATTCCTCCCTTATTTCCTCTAAAACTCATAACCCCAATCTTCTATTCATTGCAGCACGCTTTTAGATAGACAAAAAACGCGCGGAACAATGTTCACACGCGTTTCTTATTAGGAAAAATATATATTGAAAAAATAAACGAGTTGTTATCTCCTCAAAATAAGAAACCGCATCAACATCTCCAAATAGCTCTCCATAAAATAAATCTTATGACAGTACTACATTTATTCAATGTAGTCCCAATATATGAATAAGATGGTTATTCTTATATTTCGGCAATAGTCCCTTTCAACCTATGATCACAGATTCCATTAAATCTCCCATAGCTTACTCTTTCCTATCGCGGCCTCTACCTTTGAGAGTAGATGAGGTAAGTCTATTTAATTTTCAAACATCTAATTGTTGCTATTAACAATACCAAAGGACCATTTTATTTGTCAAACAATTTTTTATATTGTTTTTTTACAGTTTAATTTTGTATCGTTTGGTAAGCGCTTTACTGAAATCTTTGTCACTTCCCATTCGCCTTCTTCGTTATTAAATGTAATCGTTACCTTCTCAAATGGTGGAGCAATTTTCCCAGCAACACGTTCATACTTTGTCACTTCAATACTTGCTTGAAATAAATATGTACCGCTATACACTTTTTTTAAACTAATAATTTTAGGACATTGATAAGGTTTCAAACTTCCATATTGTTTTTCAATTGCTTTATTTATTTTTGGAAATAAAACAGAATAAAGTGCATCTTCCATAAGAGGTGCATCATATTGAGCTACCGACACACTCGGTGAAGTAAAAAGTATAACACTACTGCATGCTATAAAATATAATAATTTTCGCATTATAACCTCCGTATATCACGCGATTCTTTCTACGTACGATAATTATCATACATAGAAATTCTGTTTTATTGTCTCCCACCAATCTTTTTCTACTCGATTATTATAAAAAAGCCCACAACCCCCTTTTATTTTCGTATAATGATACTCATAGTATAATAATCATAATAACAAAGGACTGTTCGTATATATAAAAGGAGTCGTTAAGCAAACTGACTCACAAGAACTGTCATGCTTTTTAGGAGAGGAGTATATTATGCTACAACATCTGTTTCCAAAACTGCGATTTGCACTCGTTGCAGTCGTTTTACTATGGATTAAAACATATATTGTGTACAAGCTAGCATTTGATATTAAAATTGATAATTTCTTTGAAGAATTCATGCTTTTTATTAATCCACTAGCTGCGTTACTTTTATTTTTCGGCTTAGCTTTACTTGCATCTAAGCACCGAAACCGAATTATAATTGGAATCAGTTTTATACTGTCATTTATTTTATTTGGAAACGCAATGTTTTATGGGTTCTATAACGATTTCGTTACTTTCCCGGTTTTATTCCAAACAAACAATATGGCTGATTTAGGGACAAGTATAAAAGAACTCTTTACGTACAAAACATTACTTTTATTTGCAGATGCAATTATTTTAATGTTTATTTCGCGTAAATTCCCATCATTTGGCGACAAAACACCACTTTCCCGCTCAGAGAAGCGAACTTTCTTTAGCGGTGTAACAGCTTTATTAGCACTACAAATTGTTGTATCAGTTATTTATAAACCACAAATGTTCTCACGCTCATTTGACCGTCAAACTGTTGTGAAAAATTTAGGTTTATACACATATCATCTATTTGATATTACACTTCAATCCAAGTCTTCAGCTGAGCGTGTATTTGCAAGTGGCGATGGATTTTCTGAAATTAAGAACTATACAGACTCAAAAGACAAGCAAGTTGATAAAAACTTATTTGGAGCTGCAAAAGGTAAAAATGTAATTTTAATTTCAATGGAATCTACACAAAGCTTTGTTATTAATAAAAAAATAAATGGAAAAGAAATTACACCATTTTTAAATGAATTTATTAAGGATAGCTTCTATTTCGATAACTTCTATCATCAAACTGGACAAGGTAAAACTTCTGATGCTGAATTTATCGTTGAAAACTCACTTTACCCACTAGATCGTGGTTCTGTATTCTTTACTCATGCAACAAATGAATACACAGCTACACCAGAACAATTAAAGAAATACGGATATTCTTCTGCCGTCTTCCATTCAAACGATAAAACGTTTTGGAATCGGGATGTAATGTATCCTACACTTGGATATGATCGTTACTTTAATTTAAATGATTACGTAGGAACGGAACAAATGTCTGTCGGTTGGGGATTAAAAGATAAAGAGTTCTTTGAACAATCTATTCCAAAGTTAAAATCTTTACCGCAACCGTTCTATACAAAATTTATTACATTAACAAATCATTTTCCGTTTCTTCTAAATCCGGAAGACCAATATGTTGATGAATTCAACTCAGAAAGTGGTGTTGTAAACCGCTACTTCCCAACTGTTCGTTACACAGATGAAGCTCTTAAATTATTTATTAAACAATTAAAAGAAGAAGGACTGTATGATAATTCCGTTATTGTCATTTATGGTGATCATTATGGTATTTCCGAAAACCATAACGCAGCTATGGCACAGTTCCTAGGAAAAGATACTATTACACCATTCGATTCTATGCAATTACAACGCGTTCCTCTTATTATTCATGTGCCTGGTCAAGAAGGAAAAGTTGTTTCTAAAGTATCTGGTCAAATTGATATTAAACCAACGCTCCTTCATTTACTTGGTATTAAAACAAATAAATCCGTTGAATTTGGAACTGACTTATTTATTAAAGAAAAAGACCCGCTTATGGTAATGCGTGATGGTAGCTTTGTTTCTGAAGAGTATGTTTATACAAAAAATATGTGCTACAAAAGAAGTACGGGTGAAGAAGCTGACATGACGCTATGTCAGCCGTATGTTGAAAAAGCAAAAACAGAATTAAAACTCTCCGATAAATTAATTTATGGAGATTTATTACGTTTCGATCCTAATAATCGATATAAAACCGGAACGATGACAACGAAATTTGAATAGTAAAGGAAGCAACTTTATACAAGTTGCTTCCTCTTTTTATTTTCACTTAATTTATTCCTCATCCTTCTATGAAATCTTTCACAAATTGGTAATTTCTTTCGTATGAGGAATAAATTTATGGTATGATAAAATAAGTAAACTTTCATACACTAATTAAGAATTTATTACAGAAAGCAAGGGATCAGATTTTGTATAGAGCAGCTATTCCAAACTTATTTACGCTCGGAAATTTATATAGCGGATTTTTATCAATCGGCTATGCATCTTTAGGATATTATAAATCAGCTGCTATTTTAGTACTTATCGGGATGATGTTAGATAGTCTTGATGGTCGTGTTGCTCGTTTATTACGTGTTGATTCACAAATGGGAAAAGAGCTCGACTCGCTTGCAGATGTCGTAACATTTGGTGCAGCACCTGCTGTTTTAATGTATTACACATCTTTCTCAAACTACGGAATCATCGGATTATACATAGCGGGATTATTCCCTCTTTTCGGGGCATATCGTTTAGCACGATTTAATGTAACACCATCTTCTACTTCAATGAAATATTTCACTGGAGTACCGATTACAGCAGCGGGAGGGCTTGTTGCTTTCTTAACATTATTTTCACATACCATTCCAAAAATCGTTCTTATTACCGTATTTGTAACGTTCGCATTTTTAATGGTGAGCCGCATTCGTATCCCAAGTTTAAAAGATGTACCAATTCCACGATATAGCATCATTATTACACTATTTTTAGTTGGAATCATTATTACAATGTATCAAACAGGATTTGGCAATTTTTCTGTTTTCTTATTCATTGCCATTCCACTATATATTTTGTACATGTTATCTCAATTCATTAGACAAAGACCGTCTAAAAAAGCGAATAAAGAAAAATAAGAAACCTTCCGAGTCCGGAAGGTTTCTTTTTATTTTGTGACTAATACCTTTTGATTTACAGGTGTTACTGGCTCTTCGCCGTTTAATACAGCTAAAATATTTCTGACAGCCATTTCAGCCATCGCATCACGAGTTTCAAACGTTGCATTCCCTACGTGTGGAGCAAGCACTACATTCTTTAATTCTTTTAGCTCTTCTGTAATTTTCGGTTCAAATTCAAACACATCAAGAGCTGCCCCTTCAATTTCATTCGTTTTTAATGCATGAGCAAGTGCCGCTTCATTCATAATTGGTCCACGTGAAGCATTTACAATATACGCTGTTTTCTTCATCATTTTAAACTGCTCTTCATCAATCATATGATGTAATTTTGGATTATAAGCACAGTTAATTGTAATAAAATCTGCTGTTTGTAATAATTCTTCCAACGTCACATACGTTGCTCCCAGTTCACTTTCAGCTTCAAGCTTACGATTTGGCCCTGTATATAAAACACCCATTCCAAATGCTCTCGCACGTTTTGCAACAGCCTTCCCGATTTCTCCAAGACCAATAATTCCAATTGTCTTACCGTGGACTTCTCGTCCTAAGAAAAATAACGGTGCCCATCCGTTAAATCCAGTCGTACGACATAACGTATCCCCTTCAGGAATTCTACGCGCCGCTGCTAAAAGAAGTGCAAATGTTAATTCTGCAGTCGCTTCCGTTGATACTTTCGGTGTATTCGTTACTGCAATTCCTTTTTCCCCAGCATACGTGTAATCAATATTGTCGTAACCAGCACCATAGTTTGCAACAATCTTTAAATGAGGCGCTGCATCAATAACTTCTTTTGGCACCTTTGTTGAAAGTAAACTTAACAATGCATCTTTATCTTTTACACGCTCTGTTAATTCATCTATAGAAATTAACTCCTCTTTATCGTACATTTCTACATCATGATCTTTTAATAGTTCTAATCCAATTTCTGGAATTTTTCCCGCTACTAATATTTTTGCCACTACTAACACCTCTTCTATAGAAAATAAGATATCTCTTATATTTCATTGTAAGAAATCCATATATAAAAACCAAGGAATTTGATTATAGTTTTGAAAATCGACACTTTTCCATAAAAAAAGAGGAGATACAACTCTCCCCTCTTCTTACGCTTTTTCCTGCGATTCTTTTCCGAGCTTCACATCAATAGTTCCTTCTGCAACCGTATCGCTAATTTGCTCCTCAATAACCGATTGAGATGCAGCATTCGTTTCAGACGTATAAGCTTGTTGCTGTGCAACTTGTACATTTTGTTTATTTTGTTGTTTCGCCATTTCTTACCCTCCTTTTCATTCTTTCTTATTTTGAACAAAAAGGACGGTTTTCATCAAAAAATCGCGTTTCATTTTAAATTTGTTACTTCTTCTTCAAGCAACCTCATTACTCTTGCTCGCTTCGTAAATGTTGCGACCTGAGTAACACCGTGAGCTCGTAATGTTTGTACATTTTCTTGTACATAATTCCCTAAATCATTTGGATAATGGGCATCCGAAGAAATCGTAATTGGAACACCATACTTAGCTAATACTTGTAAATATAGTGGACTTGGGCACATCTCACGAACAGGGTAACGATAGTACAGTCCTGCATTTATTTCTGTTGCCGTATTCGTTTCTACTAACGCACAGGCAATTTCCTTATAATAAGAAAGCTGTTCATTCTCATCCAATCGATAATTAAATACTTTTATATTATCAAGATGAGCGATAATATCAAATAACTCTGTATGAATCGCACTCTCAACTGTTTTAAAAAACGTATCGTATAATGTGCGTAGGTCATGCACCTCAAAATATTCTTTCGTATCCGGATTATCAAATCCCCAGCCATTTAGAAAATGAACGGAACCAATTACATAATCAAAGTCTCCTAGCGCTAATAATTCTTTTAACTCTCCTTCACAATCAAGAAAATAATCCGCTTCAATTCCAAGTTTAAGTGTGACACCTCTTTTACTCCATCGTTCTTTCGCTTCTTCAATTGCCTTTGTAAAATCATACAGTGAAACTACCCTTACTTGATCTAACCATTCCTTCTGTATACGACCAAGCTTAGAATCACTAATATCTACATATTTTTCATAATATCCTTTCGCTTCATGAAAACGATATAGATGATCAACAATTCCCACTTCTTTTATTCCTTTTCGCACAGCTTCTTCTAAATAGAGATCCATCCATTCTTTTGTAAATGGCCCTTCCTTCACACGCTTTTGCAAACGCTCTTGTGTTTTCATAAGCCAATCAATAGAATGCCTTTCTTGAAGCGGTTCATAACATTCCAACGCTTCATTTATTTTAGCAAGCCATCTTATTGAATACGGTCCTTCTTCTAAGTGAAGATGATAATCTACTTTCATATACATTCCCCCTTATAATGTATCTATTTCCCTTCTATCCCCAACTCTCGAAAGCTTTCCATTTCGTTCTTTCACCTCTCGCATGACATCTTCCAATGCAATATTTTTTTCAGCCAATAAAACGAAACAGTGATAAAATACATCAACCATTTCTTTCACTACTTCTTCTTTATCATTATTTTTACATGCGATAATTACTTCAGCGCACTCTTCACCAATTTTCTTTAAAATTTTATCTTCTCCTTTTGAAAATAAATAATTTGTATACGATTCAGGAAGTGGGCTTTCCTTTCGTTCTTCAATTGTTTTATACAGCAACTTAAAGGCATTTTCCATATGTATCCCCCCTATATAATTTGATAGTGAAAGCATGTCTTCTCCCCCGTATGACAAGCAGGCCCTACTTGTTTCACATTCACAACAATTGAATCTTGATCACAATCTAAGTATAGAGATTGCACATATTGAACATTCCCTGATGTTTCTCCCTTATTCCATAACGACTGCCTCGAACGAGAATAAAACCATGTTCTTTTCGTCTCTAACGTTTTTTCATATGCGTCTTCATTCATATAAGCTAGCATTAAAACTTCTTTCGTACCTTCTTCGATGACAATTGCTGGTATTAATCCTTTTGAAAAATTAGGTTTCATAACCGCACCTCAACATTTGCATCTCTTAATTTTCGCTTTACACTCTGCACTGTCGCCTCACCATAATGAAATATGGATGCCGCTAACGCTGCATCAACCGTTGTCTTTTGAAAAACTTCTATAATGTGATCCGTATGACCACAGCCCCCTGATGCGATGACTGGAATGGAAACACTTTTTGAAATCTCTTCTGTTAAACGAAGATCATATCCACTTTTCGTTCCATCTGCATCCATACTCGTTAACAAAATTTCACCCGCCCCGAGCTTAACAACACGCTTCGCCCATTCTATAGCATCCATTTCTGTGTCAACTCTTCCACCGTTGACGTATACGTTCCATTTATCTTCCGCTACTTTTCTAGCGTCAATTGCGACGACAATACATTGTGATCCAAAGTGTTCTGCCCCTTCTTCGATTAGCTTCGGGTTTCGCACTGCCGCTGAGTTTATTGAAACTTTGTCTGCTCCAGCTCTTAGTAAATTGTACATATCTTTCACACTTGAAATCCCCCCGCCAACCGTAAGAGGAATAAATACTTTTGCTGCTGTTTTTTCTACAACATCTATAATCGTTTTTCTTCCTTCATGGGTCGCCGTAATATCTAAAAATACGATTTCATCTGCCCCTGCCTCGTTATATGCTTCAGCTATTTCAACCGGATCACCGACATCTTGTAATCCTATAAAATTTACACCCTTTACGACTCGCCCTTCTTTCACATCTAGACATGGAATAATTCGTTTCGCTAACATAACTTTGTTACCTGTAATACTTCTTCTAAATCAATCTTTTTCTCGTAAAGCGCCTTTCCAATTATGACACCATATATATTCATATCATTTAACTTTTTCACATCTTGAATAGATGCCACTCCTCCAGAGGCAATGAGACGAATGCCCACACTTTTTTGAAGTAACGTCAATTGTTCAAAATTTGGCCCTGCAAGCGTCCCGTCTTTCGAAATGTCTGTAAACACAATCGTTTGAACACCTAAACTTTCCATTTGTTTCGCTAAACTAATATAAGAAATTTCAGACAAATCAAGCCAACCTCTCGTTGCTACGAAACCATTTTTCGCATCAATTCCAACAATGATTTTCTCTTTATATAGATGAACTGCTCCCTCTAAAAATGACTTATCATAAAGAGCCGCTGTTCCTAAAATCACTTTTTCTACACCTACTGACAATAACTTCTCCACCGCTTTAAGTGAACGAATTCCTCCTCCCACTTGCACAGGAATACGTACCGCCTTGCAGATTTTTTCAATGACGAGAAAATTTAGCGACTCGCCAGCAATTGCACCGTCTAAATCAACAATGTGTAGTATTTCCGCTCCAAGCTTTTCAAATATGATCGCCTGCGCTACCGGATCTTCATTCATCACCGTTTCTTTACTAAACTCTCCTTGATAAAGTCTAACGCATCGCCCTTCCTTTAAATCGATAGCCGGGAAGATTTCCATGCTTCTACCACCCCTTGAAAATTTTTTAATATTTGCATGCCAATTTCACCACTTTTTTCTGGATGAAACTGTGCACCAAATACATTTCCTTTCGCTACAAACCCTGGTACTTGCATTCCATAATCACTTACTCCGCATACAATTTCATCTGGACAATCCGCGTAATATGAATGAACATAATACACGAAAGAACCATCTACTAATCCATTCCAAAGCGGAAATTCTCTTTCCTTCCTTAATTCATTCCATCCCATATGAGGAATTTTATACGAAACTTTTAACTTACGAATTTCCCCTGGTAGTAAACCTAACCCACTACAACCTTTTAGTTCCTCACTTCGTTCAAATAAAAGCTGCATGCCCAAACATATACCGAGGAGTGGTTTTCCTATATCACAAACTTCTTTTAGTACACACACTAAATCTCTTTCTTCTAATACTTCCATCGCTTTCGGAAATGCACCTACTCCCGGTAAAATCACGCCATCGCTTCTCAATATCTCTTCTTTATCACTCGTTACAATGTGCTCTGCCCCAATATATTTTAATGCTTGCTCTACACTACGAATATTCCCCATTCCATAATCTATAATGGCAATCAATTACAACATCCCTTTCGTTGAATTTACACCAGTAATGTTGGCATTTTTTTCGACCGCTTCTCTAAGCGCTCTACCAAAAGCTTTAAATAATGCTTCAATTTTGTGATGTGTATTACTTCCATATAGAACGCGCGCATGTAATGTAATATTGGCAGCATGTGCAACTGCTCTAAAAAATTCTTCCGTCAATTCTGTATCAAAATCCCCGAGCTTCGGATTTGTTAATTCCCCTTGAAATACACAATATGAGCGTCCACTTATATCAATTGCGACAAATCCTAAAGATTCATCCATCGGTACATACGCTGAACCGTAACGATTAATTCTCTCTTTATTTTGCAATGCTTCTTTCAAGCAATTTCCGAGTACAATTCCAACATCTTCAACGGTGTGATGTGCATCGACAAATACATCACCTTCTGCCTCAACTTGCAATCCAAATCTTCCATGTCTAGCAAATAAAGTCAGCATATGATCGAAAAAACCAATCCCCGTTTGAATAGATACATTCGTACTTTCATCAAGCTGCAAACTTAATTTAATTTTTGTTTCTGTCGTCTGACGTACTTGACTGGACTGACGCATTATTTTTCCTCCTCTAACCTTATTTGGATTGCTCTCGCATGTGCATGTAACCCTTCTTTATTTGCAAGCTCTACAATATGATGCTGTACATTTTTTAATGCTTCCTCCGTATAAGAAATAAAACTTGATTTTTTCACGAAATCATCGACTGATAACGGAGAAAAAAATCTTGCCGTTCCGCTCGTTGGTAATACATGATTCGGTCCCGCCAAATAATCCCCGAGCGGTTCAGGTGCATATGGCCCAAGGAAAATAGAGCCTGCATGTTTCACATAATCTAGAGCATTCATCGGTTCTTTTATATGTAACTCTAAATGTTCTGGAGCAATTTCATTTGATAACTTTAGTGCCTCCTCTAAAGAAGGAACGATAAAGATGGCTCCATTTCTATTTATTGATTCACGTGCAATTTCACTTCTTGGTAACATTTCTAACTGTCTTTCTACCTCTTTTTCTACTTCTTTAGCTAGTTCCATATTCGTTGTAATACAAATTGCCGTTGCTCTCTCATCATGCTCTGCTTGCGATAATAAATCCGCTGCGATATATTTTGCATTACCTGTTTCATCCGCGACAACTACAATTTCTGATGGACCAGCAATCATATCGATATTTACTATTCCGTATACTTCTCGTTTCGCTAGAGCGACGTACAAATTTCCCGGTCCAACTATTTTATCCACTTTCGGAATCGATTCCGTCCCGTATGCTAAAGCCGCAATTGCTTGCGCGCCACCTATCGTATAAATTTCATCTACCCCCGCAAGATTTGCAGCAGCTAATATATGAGGATCAATTCCTTCTTTCCTCGGCGGTGTTACCATTACAATCTTTTTCACACCTGCGAGTTTCGCCGGCAATACATTCATTAATACTGAAGAAGGATATGAGGCTGTCCCACCCGGTACATATACACCTATATTTTCTAATGGCCGAATGAGCTGTCCTCTAATTATGCCTTTACTTTCACAATCGAATATTGAGTACTTCTTTTGCTTTTCGTGATACGAAACAATGTTTTTCTTCGCCTCTTTTAAAGCTTCTAAAAATGAATTCTCTACAAGCATACTCGCTTGCTGTATTTCTTCTTCACTTACACAAAAATCTTTCATCTCTACACCATCAAACTTTTTTGTATAGAAAGATAAAGCCTCATCTTTCCCTTCCCTTACATTTCTAATGATTTCTCTTACACTTCTTTGAACAGTTTCTTCTATTATATTAGCGTTTTCTCTTAGCACTTTTATTTTAGATAATGCCTCCTTAAAGTCTTCATAAATGATTTCCATTTTAAGTCCTCCTATTTCCCTGATAAGATTTCTTGCTCCATCATATTTACAATACTGAATATTTCGTCTTTTTTAGTTTTTAAGGCCGCCTTATTTACAATCATCCGAGCCGATATAGAGTGCATTTCCTCAAATACAATAAGTCCATTCTCTTGTAATGTTTTTCCTGTTTCAACAATATCTACAATTGCATCTGCCAATCCAAGAAGAGGAGCGATTTCTACAGAACCTTCTATTTTAATAATTTCTACGTCCTCTCCCTTATCATGAAAATAAGTAGAAGTAATATGTGGGTATTTCGTAGCAATTCTTTTCTTCCGGTAACTTTTCGGATTATACGTAGGAATAGAAGCAACACAAAACTTACAAATCCCTACTCCTAAATCCAGCATTTCATAAATATCTTTCTCGTTTTCCATTAAAATATCTTTTCCAACGATCCCAATATCAGCTACCCCATGTTCTACATAAGTAGCAACATCAACCGCTTTTACTAAAATAAATGAAACATTTGTATTTTTACTTTGAAATACAAGCTTCCGACCTTTATTTTTGAGTTCCGAACAATCAATTCCAATCTGCTCAAAGAGTGGAATTACATGTTTTTCTAATCTTCCTTTCGTTAACGCAATTTGAATGTTACGCATGAAGTCTCTCCTTCTTTCTGGACTACCCATTTCTCATTCCACACATATTCCACTAAGTATTCATTCTTTGCCTCAACGACCGTTCCTATTTTATTTTTTCTTGCAAATTGAAAGGTATCGCTTAAATTAGAGAATAGAGATAACCAGGCATTTTTCCCGTCCTTTCGAAGTAAATTTCGTAACCTTTCTGCTTCTGCTAATCTATTTAACTCATAATGAATCACAATATCAATTTGATTTCGTTCATATGGTTCTTGCTGCTCTTGTAGCGCCTTCACAATTTGATTTACTTGCACCGCGAGTCCAACAGCCGGCAGCGTTTCTCCAAAATTCCCAATTAGCTCATCATATCTTCCGCCACTAACGATTTCTTCTCCAATTTCATATATATATCCTTTGAAAATAACACCCGTATAGTAATCTAAGTGTTGAATCATGCCTAAATCAATTGATATGTAAGAACCATATCCTAACGTTTCCATTGTTTCATACATTTCTTTTACTCTTGCAATTGCCATTTTCATTTCATTACTTGAAGCAAGCTTTTCTGCTTCCTCAATAACTTCTAAATTTCCAAATAGCCTCGGTAATTTCTCAAGTAATCTTACTGTCTCATCGCATCGATCTAATTTCTTTTCTCCGATGAAATTTGAGAGGGCAGCATAATTTTTACTTTCTATATACGTTCTAAGTACCCTTTCTTCTTCATCATGGATGGAGAGCTTTTTTACAATACATTTATATAACTGTACTTGCCCAATCTCAATTGTAAAAGATTGCACATTCAACTTTTGAAGTGCTTGAATGACACTTATTACGCATTCAATTTCAGCTCTTACATTATCAATCCCGATAACTTCAATACCACTTTGTACGATTTCATTATATTTTCCAGAATGGGATTCATTTGCTCGAAATACATTCCCGCTATACGTCACTTTAAGTGGCGTATCCCATCTCTGTGTTCCAATAACTCTCGCTAAAGGAATTGTCATATCTGGACGTAAAACGATAATCCTTCCCTTTTCATCAAAAAATTTATACATCTTCTCTTCATCTATCGGTCTATTTTGAAATGCAAAAACATCATAAAATTCAATTGTAGGTGTTCTTATTTCCTCATAACCTCTCTCTAAAAAAGTAAGCCTTAATTTTTGCTCCACTTCTTCAATTAATGTACATTCTTCGAATAAATAATCTCTCGTTCCATTCGGGTTTGCCCGCTTCCATTTTGTCATCTAAATTTTCACACCTTTCCCCTTCTAATGTATGCCGATTTCATTCACCTAAGCCGAAAATAAAAAGAGCCTTGTAGACAAAATACCTACAAGGCTCTTCAATAGAGTGTAGGTACAACGGGAATACCCCTTGTACCTACACGTTTTCACGCTAGGTTCAAGGGTTTCATGTATGATGATGTAGTTGTGTAAGCATTGTAATAGATCGCACGATATTCATAATACTTACTCCCTTTCTCCTCTGATTTTCACATAGTATATAACAGTTAATTTTGAATGTAAATACATTTTTAATATTCCGTCACTTTTTTAATATAAAGCCACTTTTCTTTCATACTCTTTTATTTCTTGTTCATATTGCATTGTAATACTAATTTCATCTAAACCATTTAATAACTTCTCTTTCCACATTTTCTCGATTGTAAAATGGAATCTATGCGTATTCGTTGTAATTACTTCATTTTCTAAATCAACTGTGATTTGTTCCCTCGCATCTGTTTTAGCAAGTTGTTCACGCATATCTTTATCCATTACAATCGGTAACATGCCATTCTTCATACAATTCATATAAAAGATATCGGCAAATCCTCCAGCGATAATAACGCGGAAACCATAATCAGCAAGCGCCCATGGAGCATGTTCTCTTGACGAGCCACATCCAAAATTATCACCTGTAATTAATATGCTGGCTCCTTTTCTTTCTTGTGCATTAAGAGGAAAATTAGGGTTTTCTTGGCGATTATTATCATATCGCCACTCATCAAATAAAAACTTCCCAAACCCAGTTCTTTCAATTCTCTTTAAATATTGCTTCGGAATAATTTGATCTGTATCAATGTTATCATTCATCAGTACTGCGGCAGTACCTTTATGAATACGAAATGGCTCCATCATAACTCTCCTTTCTAATATCAACAAAATGACCATATAACGCAGCCGCAGCCGCCATTGCCGGGCTAACTAAATGCGTTCGTGCTCCCTTTCCTTGTCTTCCTTCAAAATTGCGATTTGACGTAGAGGCACAATGTTCTCCTTCAGGCACTTGATCTGGATTCATACCTAGACACATTGAGCATCCGGGCTCTCTCCATTCAAATCCAGCTTCTTCAAATATGCGATGTAATCCTTTATGCATCGCTGCTTCTCTTACCCTTTGAGATCCGGGTACAACAAGTGCTCGCACACCTTCTTTTACTTTCTTACCTTTCACGACAGATGCAGCAATTTCTAAGTCAGAAAGCCTAGAATTTGTACAAGATCCAATGAAAACATGTTGAACTGGAATGTCATACGTACTTTGTCCGGGACTCAATCCCATATAAGAAAACGCTCTTTCGTCATTTACATCATACTTTTCTGGCAATTTCTCATCAATCCGAACACCCATACTAGGATTTGTTCCCCACGTAACGTACGGCGCTAAATCCGTAACATCTACTGAAATATGTAAATCATAAACTGCATCTAAATCTGTATAAAGTTCTGACCATTTTTTCTTAATAGATTCATAGTCTTTCGGCGCATATTTACGCCCTTTTACGTAAGCAACCGTTTTTTCATCTGGTGCAATAATACCAGCCTTTGCTCCCCCTTCAATTGCCATATTGCAAAGCGTCATCCTCTCTTCCATATCCATAGCATGAATGGTCTCTCCGTAAAACTCCATTACGTAACCTGTTCCAACTGCTACTCCGTACTTTGAAAGGAGATGTAAAATAATATCTTTCGCATAAACACCTTGCGGTAACTTTCCTTTTAACTCAATGCCCATCGCTTTCGGCTTTCGTTGCCATAACGTTTGCGTTGCCAATACATGTTCCACTTCACTCGTACCAATACCAAACGCTAGTGCACCAAAAGCACCGTGTGTTGCTGTATGACTATCACCACAAACAATCGTTTTTCCTGGCTGTGTGAGTCCAAGTTCTGGTCCTATAACATGAACGATCCCTTGCTCTTCATCTCCGATATCCGCTAATGGCACCTGAAATTGTTTACAATTTTCCCGAAGTGTATCTAGTTGCTGCTTCGCAATACGATCGGTAATATTCCAAACATCTTTCGTTGGAATATTATGATCCATCGTTGCAAATGTTAAATCTGGTCTGCGGACTCTTCGATTTGTAAGCCGCAAGCCTTCAAAGGCTTGCGGTGACGTTACTTCATGAACAAGATGTAGATCGATATATAATAAATCCAATCCATTTTCATTAGTCGCAACTACATGTCTTTCCCAAAGCTTATCTAGTAACCTTTTCCCCATTATTTTCCTCTCCCTACTAACGCTTGCTCTTCCATTTCTTGAATAACTGCCTTTGTAAATGAAATTGTCGTTTCAGTCCCCCCGATATCTGCTGTACATTTTCCTGATTTAAGGACTGCAGAAACTGCTTCTTCAATTGCATATCCTTCCCTCGTTAATCCGAACGATTGCCCAAGCATCATTGCAACAGAACGCATCATCGCAATTGGATTCGCCTTATTTTTCCCCGCAATATCCGGCGCTGATCCGTGAATAGGCTCGTATAATGAAGGCCCCTTTTCAGCGTGACTTGCTGATGGAAGCATTCCTAATGATCCAGCTAATACTGAAGCCTCATCACTTAAAATATCACCAAATAAATTTTCCGTTACAATAACGTCAAATCTTCCTGGATTTCGAATTAATTCCATAGCCGCTGCATCTACTAAAATGTGTTCTACTTCCACATTTGGGTAGCGAAGTGCTACTTCTTCTGTCACAGTTCTCCATAGTTTACTAGACTCTAAAACATTCGCTTTATCAATAGATGTTACTTTTTTCTTCCGCTTATTCGCTAATTGAAAAGCATACGAAACGATACGTTCAATTTCATGGCGATGATACGTAAGTGTATCTGTCGCCACTTCTTCCGTTCGCTCTTTCGGATAAGAAAAATAAATTCCGCCTGTTAATTCACGAACGACAACGAAATCAATTTCATCCACATTTTTTAATGGTGATAAATGTGCAGTTGCACTTTCTACCGTTACAGGGCGAACATTCGCAAATACACCGAGTCCTTTTCTTAATGCTAATAATCCTTTCTCAGGCCTTTCTTTCGCACTATCCCACCTTGGTCCACCTACTGCTCCAAGTAAAACCGCATCACTCGCTAAACAGGCGGCAAGTGTTCGCTGTGGTAATGGTTGCCCAGTTAAATCGATAGCAACACCACCAAAGTACTCATCTTGCAAATGAAAATGATGTCCATATAGCCTTTCTACCATATGCAATACTTCCTTCGCACTTTCCATAACTTCTGGACCGACACCATCACCAGCTAAACAAACGATACGTTTTTCCATTTTTAACACTCCTTTTAACTGAATTTTCAGAACTTTAATTTGATAGGTGAGGAAAACTTCTCTCACCTATCAAATATTTATTTCACAAGCGCTATAAGAGATTTTAATTTCCCTGCTGCATGGACATAAGCTCTCGCCGACGCTTCCAATACGTCTTGCGCAACTCCGAAACCTGATATTTGGTGACTACCTTCTTTTAATTCAACATGAACGTGAGCAAGTGCATCTTGACCTTGTGTAATAGATTGTATGCGATAATCTGCCAATTCACATTCTAGTCCTAAAATTCTTTGAATCGCATTGTATATCGCTTCAATACTACCAGAACCAGTGGCTGCATCTTCATATACATTTCCTTCCTCATCCTTCAGCACAACTGTTGCGCATTGTGTACTATTTGATACGAAATGCACTTGTAATTGCGTAATGTTATATTGCTGGGCTGCAAATGCTGCTTCACCAAGCATAAGTGCGCGTAAATCTTCCTCAGTAATTTCCTTTTTACGATCAGCCAATTTTTTAAACGCTTCGAATACCGCATCTCGCTCTTCATTTGTAAATTCATAACCAAGCTCTTTCATTTTTTCCGTAAACGCATGACGGCCAGAATGTTTCCCAAGTACAAAGAGATTTTGAGATTCTCCTATAAGCGCTGGTTCGATAATTTCATAAGTTGTTACTTCTTTTAGAACCCCATCTTGGTGGATGCCTGATTCATGAGCAAATGCATTCGCTCCAACGATTGCTTTATTTTTCGGTACAACCATACCCGTTAACCTGCTTACTAATGTACTCGTCGCCTTAATCTCTTTTAAAGTCATAGAAGGTTCTGCTTTATAAAAATCTTTTCTAATATGAAGAGCAACCGCAACTTCTTCTAACGCTGCATTCCCTGCTCTTTCTCCAATGCCATTAATCGTTCCTTCTACTTGCAATGCTCCGCCTTCAACCGCAGCTAACGAATTTGCTACTGCCATACCAAGATCATCGTGACAGTGACAAGAAAAAATCGCTTTTTCATATGATGGAACGGATTCTTGTAAGTATTTGAAAAGAGAATAATATTCTTCTGGATTCGTATATCCAACTGTATCCGGAATATTAATTACATTCGCTCCTGCGCGAATCGCAGTTTCTACTGCTTCAGCTAAAAATGCTCTCGATGTTCTTGTCGCATCTTCTGCAGAAAATTGTACTGTCGGAAATAATGATTTTCCAAGCGTAACCGAACGATGAATACTATTTAACACGTCTTCTTTTGACATACAAAGTTTATATTTCATATGAATATCACTCGTAGCTAGAAATACGTGTAGACGAGGAGATACAGCACCTTTCACTGCTTCATATGCTCTTCGAATGTCACTTTCTTTCGCTCTAGCTAAACTCATAACCGTAGCATTTTGAATTGTATTCGCGATGCGTTTTACTGATTGGAAGTCACCTTCGGAAGCTGCCGCGAATCCAGCTTCCATTACATGAATACCAAGCCTCTCTAATTGCCTAGCAATTTGTAATTTCTCTTGTTCATTTAAATTTACTCCTGGTGATTGTTCGCCATCACGAAGCGTTGTATCCATGAACAAAATCTGCTTCATATTATTTAATCCCTACCTTTACTCGCGGCTGTACGAAAGGCATCATTTCACGTAATTTACGTCCAACTACTTCAATTTCATGTTCATTCTCTTTCTCATTTGTCGCGTGGAAATTTGGTCTTCCTGCTTTATGCTCTGCAATCCAGCCTCTTGCAAATGTACCATCTTGAATTTCTGCTAATACTGCCCCCATCGCTTTCTTCGTATCTTCAGTAACAACGCGTGGTCCTGATACGAAGTCTCCCCACTGCGCTGTATCTGAAACTGAATATCTCATATTTTCAAGTCCACCTTCATACATAAGGTCAACGATTAGCTTCAGTTCATGTAAACATTCAAAATATGCAAGTTCAGGCTGGTATCCCGCATCAACTAACGTTTCAAACCCTGCTTTTACAAGTGCAGTCACTCCGCCGCAGAGTACAGCTTGCTCTCCAAATAAATCTGTTTCTGTTTCTTCTTTAAACGTCGTTTCTAATACACCAGCTCTCGTTGCTCCAATTCCGTCAGCATAAGAAAGTGCTTTTTCAGTCGCAACTCCTGTTGCATCTTGATATACGGCAAATAGTGCAGGAACAGCCCCGCCCTCGGCGAACGTACGGCGTACGAGATGCCCCGGTCCTTTTGGCGCTACTAGAAATACATCTACATTAGCTGGTGGTTTTACTTGATCAAAGTGAACATTAAATCCATGTGCGAACACGAGAGAATTTCCGGCTTGTAAATTTGGTTCAATTTCAGCTTTATATACTTCTGGTTGTAATTCATCAGGCAGTAGAATCATTACTACATCAGCTTTTTCCGCTGCTTCTGCTACTGTATATACAGAAAATCCATCTTCATTCGCTTTATCCCAAGACTTACCTTTTCTTAAACCTACTACTACATCAAATCCGTTATCACGTAAATTTTGCGCATGCGCATGACCTTGCGAGCCATATCCGATGATTGCTACTTTCTTTTCCTTTAATACATTTACTGTTACATCTTTCTCATAATAAACTTTTGCCATTTTCATTTCCCCCTATATTTAAATGATTATTGAATTAACATAACTTGCTTATCTTGTTTTTTCATACTACGTGTAAATGCTGTTACACCTGTTCTCGCAATTTCTTTCAAACCGTATGGTCTAAGTAATTCAATTAACGCTTCCACTTTATCTTGCGTACCTGTTACTTGCACAACTATGGAATCCTTCCCAACATCTATTACAGCGGCTCGAAACGGTTCAATTAAACTATATAATTCCGCCCTTGCTACAGAAGTTGCTACTTTAATAAGAGCAAGCTCTCTAGCAATCATCGCTTCTTCTGTAATATCTGATACTTTCAGAACATCGATTTGCTTATGAAGTTGTTTAATTAACTGCTCAACTTGCTGTTCACTTTCCACATGCACAACTATCGTCATTCGCGATATATCTGATGATTCCGTATGACCTACTGAAATACTTTCAATATTAAAATGTCTTCGTGTCATAACCCCTGTAATTCGGTTTAACACACCACTTTGATTTCGAACTGTCGCTGTAACAATTCTCTTCACCTTTTTTCCACTCCTTCCATTTGGTGAACGCCTTTCCCGGGCGCAACCATCGGCATAACTTTCTCAGATTGAAGTACACGGCAATCAATTAAGACTGGTTCTTTTAATTCAATCGCATGCTTCAACTGCTTCTTTGCAAGAAGTGGATCATCAATACGAACAGCTTTTATACCATACGCATTCGCAAGAGCGACGAAATCTGGTTGACACGACAATAAGGAATGTGAATATCTTTGATTATAAAATTCGTCTTGCCATTGCCTTACCATTCCTAAAGCTTCATTATTTAAAATAAATACTTTAACAGGTAAAGAATGTTCTTTTAATACACTTAATTCTTGTAGAGTCATTTGAAACCCAGCGTCACCAACAATTGCAATGACTAGTTCTTCAGGCTTTGCGATTTGCGCACCAATTGCTGCTGGAAATCCGAATCCCATCGTTCCCAATCCGCCAGAAGTTACCCATTTATCTGGATTTTTCAGCGGATAATATTGCGCTGCCCACATTTGATGTTGCCCAACGTCTGTTGTTACAATCGCTTCTCCTTTCGTGATTTCATATAGCATATCAATTGCGTATTGAGGTTTAATACTTTCAGAGTTTCGTTTATAAGAGAATGGATACTGTTCTTTTCTACTCTTTAATAAAGAGATCCATTCATGATGATTTCCTTTCCTTCCTTCTGGTTGAAGTAATACTTCCAATGCCCGCTTAGCACTTGCAACAATAGGAATTTCAGTCGGCACATTTTTTCCGATTTCTGCTGGATCGATATCGATATGCGCGACAGTCGCTCCTTTAGCAAAATAAGCTAAATTTCCAGTAAGCCGATCATCAAATCTCGCGCCTACATTAATGAGTAAGTCGCATTCATATAACGCCATATTGGCTGTGTAAGAACCATGCATTCCCCCCATCCCTAGAAAAAGTTCATCATCTGGCGGAAAGCCACCAAGACCAAGTAATGTATGCACAACAGGAATTTCATATTTACGCGCAAAACTTGTTAACTCTTTTGATGCTTTCGCATGCAATACACCTGCTCCAGCTAAAATTAACGGCTTGTTTGCAGCACTAATTGCTTGTAATAATTTGTTTATTTGGAGTAAATTCGGTTCATAATTTGGGTTGTATCCTGGTAAATCCATTTGCACATTATTACATCGTTCTCCTTGCTCTACTACCATATCTTTCGGAAGATCGATCACGACTGGGCCTGGTCTTCCTGTTTTAGCAATATGAAATGCTTCTTTAATAATTCGAGGTAAATCTGAAGCCTTTCGCACTTGATAGTTATGTTTTGTCACCGGCATTGTAAGCCCCATAATATCCGCTTCTTGGAAAGCATCACTTCCAATTAACGTTGTTGCTACTTGCCCTGTAAATACAACAAGTGGTAATGAATCAATCATCGCATCTGCTAGACCAGTAATCACATTTGTAGCACCTGGACCACTCGTTGCAATGACAACCCCTGGATTACCAGTAATTCTGGCATACCCTTCAGCAGCGTGAATTGCTCCTTGCTCATGCCTTGTTAAAATATGAGGAATTTCACAATCATACAGTGCATCATAGAGAGGTAAAACAGCACCACCAGGATAACCGAAAATCACTTCTACTCCTTCCTTTTCTAGCGCTTCTAACAATAGCTGTGCACCAGTTGCCAGTTTCTCTTCCGTTTTTGAAGACATTGTTCTTATAAGCCCCCTTTTTGAAAACCTTTATCAATAAAAAAAATCCTACGTCCACACTCCAGCTATGTGCTGAAGGGACGAAAGATTTCGCGGTACCACCCTTCTTTGCAAGAATACTCTTGCCTCAGTGACCCATAAATGGATCTAGCTAATAACGGAGCTACCGTCTAAGCCTAGACAAATGCTTCAGCTTAGCACTCAAGGGCGATGTTCGTCGACGTGAACCATCGGTTTTCAGCAACCACCGACTCTCTGTGAGGCTTCACAATCAACTACTCCTCCCTCTCAACGCTTTCTTATGTTATAAAAAGTTGTTATCCAACTTTATTTTCTTCGTAAATTTTCTCTCCATCTTCTATAACTAACTTTCGGAATTCTTCCAATAAACGATTCGTATGTGGACCCGTTTGCCCTAAACCAATCGTTCTACCATCTACTGTCGTAACAGCAATAACTTCAGCAGCTGTTCCTGTTAAAAACACTTCATCAGCTACATATACATCATGTCTTGTAAATAACTCTTCTCTTACGTCATATCCAAGTTTTTCGCCGATTTCTAAAATGGCGTTTCGTGTAATACCTTCTAACGCTCCAGCAGAACTTGGTGGTGTAATTAATTTATTTCCTTTAACAATAAACACGTTATCTCCTGATCCTTCAGCTACATATCCTTGATCATTTAACATAAGTGCTTCTTGTACTCCAGCTAATTTCGCTTCAATACGAACTAAAATATTGTTTAAGTAATTTAAAGATTTTACTTGAGGGGATAAAACATCGGGACGATTTCGGCGCGTTGCAACTGTTACAACTGGAATCCCTTTCTCATAATATTCTTGTGAGAATAAAGATAATTGTTCTGCAATTACTACTACATTCGGCTTCTTACATGAATCGGGATCCAATCCAAGATTTCCTGCTCCTCTTGATACAACAAGGCGAATGTATCCATTAGATAATTTATTTTGTCGAATCGTCTCAACAACAATATTCGTTACTTCATCTAATGAATATGGAATTTCTAAAAGGATTGATTTTGCTGATTCATACAACCGGACAAGATGCTCTCTCAAACGGAAAACATTACCGCTATAAACTCTAATTCCTTCAAATACTCCATCGCCATATAAATAGCCATGATCATATACCGAAACTTTTGCTTCATCTTTCGGAACAAATTCTCCATTTAAGAAAATCCATTGCTCATTCACTGGAAGTGCCTCCTATGTTCTATGAATTTTTTATTGTTTCCTAGTTTACTCTCCTTTTTAAATAAATCAAGTAAATTTTTAGAAAATTTATAATTTTTAATCGTACGTACATCTTCAATTATATTGATTTAACAACATTGTTAACGTTTACAAAAAGTCCGAAAATTTTTTTCGCCAATTTTCACTAAAAAAATATTTGTTTAAAAGAAGGATTTTCATCAATTAATACGAATCTATTGTATTCAATAAACGGACGTCCGATTTTATAAATCCGGGAATATATAACGACTTTTGCTGAAAAAGGGGGAAAATAACAAAAATAGCGCTGTCTAAAAATAACATTCATATTTTTCATTTCGTAATCATAATCCTATTTTTAAAAAACAATTTGTCAAAATGAAGGAGGAAATAAATATGGCATGTGTACAAATTAAAGGAACGAGACAAGAGGTAGTAGAAATGTTGCAATTATTTGATCTAATGGACACGAAAGGTTTTTGTAAATTCGATAATTACGTAGAGGTAGAACCAAACACGCAAGAACATAATCATTTTATTGCTTCAATCGACATCCATTCAAATACTTCTTCTGCACAAGATACATTAAACGATCAATTCGTTAGTCAAATGCTTACTGGCGTATATAACGACTAAACAAAGATTTACTTCCTACCGTCTTTTCATAAATATATGCAGTGAACTTGAGCATACTAGCAATTAGATGGTAGGAGGTGAGAATTATGGCTAGAATTGGCGTTGAAAACTCATTAACAGACGTTCAACAAGCTCTTCAGCAACAAGGTCATGAAGTTGTTACACTTAACTCAGAACAGGATGCACAAGGGTGTGATTGTTGCATTGTAACTGGGCAAGATTCTAATGTGATGGGCATTGCAGATGCATCAATTAAAGGATCAGTCATTACAGCTCACGGTTTAACAACGGATGAAATTTGTCAACAAGTTGAAATTCGCACTTAAAAAAAGAAAGAGGACTCCTTTTGAAAAGGAGTCCTCTTTTTTATATTCACCTAACGGGAAAGTAACATATACTGGATGAAAGCCCTACCTCTCTCTCATCATTACGGTTCCACTGACCGCTCCTTGATTCACTAGTATACCTATAAAGCTTACACTTATAATTTATAGGGTTTGTTCACAAAAGTTGTTGGTAAGACTACCCGATCTTTCGCAAACTTTTCGTATTACATTTATAAGATTTATTTACTTTATACTAGCTGTAACCGAGACACGAATTAAAATTTTAACATCAATAAAATAACTTGTCAACATTTTTTGTAAATTAAAAACAGACAGTAACGGTTTGTCTGTTTTAGAATGGAGCTTTTTCTTTTATTACATATACAACAAAACCGCTTACTAACATACATAAACCAACTACTAAGTTTTTGATATTAATCATAAATTCCTCTCCCTTATTCCACACATCATATATATTTACAGTTCAATTATTCCGATCATCCTAAAGCGCACTTTTTCTAATATATCATAATTCCTAAAAAATGCAAGTTCACTTTTGGCGACCATTTACAAATTTATCTACAGTGCTTGGTACCGTATTTAAAGCCTTTTCAATTAAATGTGTACTACTATTGAGGTGTAATACTTGCACACCGTTAGAACCGACTACTAAAAAAGCAACTGGGCTAATAGAAACCCCAGCCCCGCTTCCTCCTCCAAATGGATGCCCTTGCTTTTTCTCTTTATGCTGATTTTGCCCACCGTTATGTTTTTCAGTAATGAAATCCCCTTTAAAATCACTTCCACCAGCTCCAAAACCAAAAGCCACCTGAGATACTGTTAATACTACATTTCCGTCAGCTGTTGAGACCGGGCTCCCAACAATTGTATTTACATCTACCATCTCTTTTAAATTTGTCATTGCCGTTTTCATTAAATTTTCAATTGGATGTTCCATTATGTATTGCACCCTTTCCTCTTTATTCCTTTTTATACTTTCCAAAATAGAGGAAGTCATACTAACTTTTCCTATTTCAAGAAAACATTTTCCTCCTTTTAAAAGATACTACTCCCTGTACATGCTCCGGTATAGTGAAACTTTAATCAGTAGGATGTGTACGTAGCTCGACTCCCACAAATAGCAGGATAAAAAAGAAAAAGAGATACATACTACTATTGAACCTTGTTATGAAAGGAGTCATGACTTTGACTGAGAAATTTGATGATTATAAAAGAAGAGATAGAATAGATAGTGATTATAGTGACTATAAAGAAGAGTACGCCGCTGAGGTTGCACCACAACGCATTGATTATGATTACGATGATAAAGACGATAAAGATGTTGTAAAATCATCCGCCGCTGGATCAACTGCTGGTTTTATCGCTCTTGCGCTATCTATCTTATCGCTATTTACATTCCCAACACTATTTGGTCTTGTTTCTGTTTTACTCGGTATTTACGCTTATAATCGCGGAGCTACTGTAACTGGCGGTATCGCTGCAGTTGTCGGTGGGATTGCTGCACTTATCGCAATTTTATTCCGAGTAGCACTTATTGGTTTATTGTTCTCCCTGTTCTAAAAAAGAAAAAGGTATCTCGCTTAACGCGGGATACCTTATCCTGTAAACACATCTTCCGATGGATATTTTATTTTTTGTTTTGCTGGTCGCGCTAAAGAAAACACAAGTGTTAACGGTCCAATTAATCCGCAAAACATAACAAACATAATAATACATTTTCCGAATGCCGATAGCTTTGCAGTAATTCCCATCGTTAATCCGACTGTGCCAAACGCTGATATTGTCTCAAATAATAATTGAATAAAGCTGAAGTTTTCTGTAAGCATTAATATAAATACCGCTGTAAAAATAAGTATTTGACTAGCAACAGCAATCGCTAAGGCCCTCGTTACTGTCGACATTTTAATTGTACGCTGAAATAAAACAATTTCTTCCTTTTTTCTAAAGAAAGAAAGGACAGATGTAATTAAGATAACAAACGTTGTTAATTTAATTCCTCCACCTGTTGATACACTTCCTGCACCAATAAACATTAAAATCATCGTAAATAATATAGATGATTCTTCCATACCTCCATAGTCAATCGTATTAAATCCAGCTGTCCGCGGGGTAATACCTTGAAAGAAGGAAGCCCATAGTTTTTCATTTAAAGATAAATTCCCTAACGTCTTCACATTATTATATTCCAATACAAAAATTACAATCATTGCTATAACATTTAACACTACTGTTCCAATAATCATTATTTTTGAGTGAAGTGATAATTTTCGAAAACTGCGACTATACCATATATCAATTAATACGGTAAAACCGAGTCCACCTATTACAATTAAAGAGCAAATCCCAATATTAATAATGGGATCCCCTACATATCTTGTTAAATTATCTGGCCATAAAGCAAATCCTGCATTATTATAAGATGCAATTACATGAAAAATACTATAGTATAAACCTTTTCCAAAACCAAACTCTGGAATAAAGCGAAACGATAAAAAGATGACCCCAATAAGCTCAATACAAATCGAAAATATAAAGACACGCTTTACTAATTTTACAAGACCACCTATATTTGTTTGATTAAATGCTTCTCCAATTAATAAACGATGGCGTAATCCGATTTTTTTGCCTAATACCCAAACAATTAAAATGGCAATTGTCATAAGACCTAGACCACCTGTTTGAATTAAAAACATAATAACAATTTCGCCAAACATCGTAAATGTACTTGCTGTATCCACTACTCCCAAACCAGTTACGGTCGCTGCTGACGTTGCTGTAAAGAAAGCATCTACCCAACTAATATGTGCTTTCGTTGCGAATGGTAACTTTAATAACAAACCGCCAACCACAATTAAGCAGAAAAAACCTAATGCTAATATTTGTGGTGGGTTTAATCGTATAAGACGATTATACAGCCCTTGTTTTTTTGTTACTTCCATATCACTAACTCCCTTATTAAAGTGAAGCTTTCCCCTCATAAATAAAAAGCTTTTAAAAAGCCCTTAAACAATTGGGACAAACCTTATATTCTTATAATATAGTTGAGCATAATCCTTTTTTTCATAGATTACAACTTTTATTTATATTCAGATTCCTTTTTGTTTTATGCTGGAAAACTATATATCCTAGCTCAATATTGCTAGCAATAACAATTTCATATGTACTATTTTTCAAATCCCCATATCTTTCACTCTATGTTCACATAGAGGTCACATCCACCTTTTATAGTATATGTATCGAAGCTGTTCCTCCCTAATTTTTAAGACATTCCCCAGTGTCTTTGAATAGCTTCCATCCCTAATTAAATTGACATAAATTGTCCCCTTCCTTGACCATCTTATAAATGATGGTCTTATTTTTTTGTCTTTCTATCTTTTCTTTAAAACTCCCTCTCTCTTTCACTCTATGTTCACACAGAGGTCACATCCACCTTTTATAGTATATGTATCGAAGCTGTTCCTCCCTAATTTTTAAGACATTCCCCAGTGTCTTTGAATAGCTTCCATCCCTAATTAAATTGACATAAATTGTCCCCTTCCTTGACCATCTTATAAATGATGGTCTTATTTTTTTGTCTTTCTATCTTTTCTTTAAAACTCCCTCTCTCTTTCACCCTATGTTCACATGAGAGTCACACCTACCTTTTATAGTATATATATCGAAGTTGTTCCTCCCTAATTTTTAAGACATTCCCCAGTGTCTTTGAACAACTTCCATCCCTAATTAAATTGACATAAATTGTCCCCTTCCTTGACCATCTTATAAATGATGGTCTTATTTTTTTGTCTTTCTATCTTTTCTTTAAAACTCCCTCTCTCTTTCACCCTATGTTCACATGAGAGTCACACCTACCTTTTATAGTATATGTATCGAAGTTGTTCCTCCCTAATTTTTAAGACATTCCCCAGTGTCTTAAAGCAGCTTCCATCCCTAATTAAATTGACATAAATTGTCCCCTTCCCTAGACCATCCTATGTGATGGTCTATTTTATTTTCCAAACACAAAATCAGTCTATCTACACTTAAATAAAAACAAAAAATTCAGAAAATATTGTTAAATTAGGTATTTTTTCGGTATAATTACTTTAGAAAGAACTTTCGCACAAACAAAAGGGGGGATTTTATTGAAACAAACAAAAGCAATCTTAATCGCATTATTTCTAGGTCTAGTTGTTGGACTCACTCTAAATTTAGCCGCTCCATCTATCTTTGAGCCACTAAATCAATATGTGTTCAACCCAATTGGTCAATTGTTTATTCGCCTTATTAAAATGCTAGTTGTTCCTGTTGTATTCATTTCTATCGTACTTGGTGCTGCCGGCCTTGGAGATCCGAAACAACTTGGAAGAATCGGTTTAAAATCAATTTCATTCTTTCTCGTAACAACTGCGGTTGCCATCTCTATAGCGGTTACATTTGCACTTATTATAAAACCAGGAGCTGGCGGTAATTTTAAAACAGAAGGTCTTAAGTATGAAGGTGCAAAAACTGAAACATCTTTCGTCGAAACATTGCTAAATATCGTACCAGATAACCCAGCAAAAGCAATGGCTGACGGAAACATGTTACAAATCATTGCCTTTGCCGTATTGATTGGACTCGGTATAGCTATTTTAGGAAAACGAGTTCAAGGTATCCATTCATTACTTGAACAGGGCAACGAATTAATGATGTATCTTGTTAATCTCGTTATGAAATTAGCCCCAATTGGAACATTCGGTTTGCTCGCTTCATCCGTTGGTAAAATGGGTCTTGCAGGCGTCGCTGCGATGTTCAAGTATATGATTGTCGTTATGTTAGTACTCATTATTCACGGGGTCTTTGTATATGGCGGCCTATTAAAGGTTTTAGCAAAAGAAAGTATCGTCCGGTTCTTTAAGCATTTCGGACCGGTAATGGCAATTGGATTTAGCACATCTAGCTCTAATGCATCTCTTCCATTTGCAATGAAAACCGCACAAGAGAAGCTTGGAGTTCCAAAAGCAATCAGCTCATTTGTACAACCACTCGGTGCAACGATTAATATGGATGGTACCGCTATTATGCAAGGGGTAGCAACTGTATTTATCGCTCAAGTATACGGAGTTGAACTTACATTACCGCAATTAGCTATGGTCGTATTAACTGCTGTACTAGCTAGTATTGGTACTGCTGGTGTACCAGGTGTTGGACTTGTAATGCTTACAATGGTTTTAAATCAAGTAAATCTACCAGTAGAAGGTATCGCTTTAATTATTGGTATTGACCGTATTCTAGATATGTCAAGAACAGCTGTAAACATTTCTGGTGATGCAATTTGTGCAATGATTGTCGCAAAATCAGAAGAAAAATATAATACTGATCAATCGGCAGCATCTTAAATCAAAAAAGGAGTGAATATATTCACTCCTTTTTTGATTTACTTCCTTTTTTCGAACGATATTCTTTCCCTTTATTATCATTACCAGTTTCAAATTCAGTGCTAAATTCCTGATTAAACTGGCCGGACTTTGGTGATCCTTGATTACCGCTCCCTTTACTACCGTTACGATTCGTCATATTTCTCCCTCCCTTCCTTGTATTAGTAGTATGGCGCTCTATCTTTTTTCATACACATTTTATTTTTTAACATCTACTACACACGAAAGAAGACCTTCCATATATAAGGAAGATCTTCTTTTTCATCACGTAAGCGTTTTCTTGTTTATAATCACTTAAATAAGTTTTTTGGAAATCGAAATCATTACACTCATTTCATCTTCTGAAAGTGCAGAGAATCTTTCTTGTAAATATTGTTTTTTCGCATCTTCCATTTTCGCAACTAAATCTTTCCCTTGTTCTGTAATCTCTAAATACACAACTCGGCGATCCGATGTAGAACGTGAACGAGTTACAAAACCTTTATTAATTAATTTTTCTGTAACAGCTGTAATATGACTATTCGACACATTTAATTCATTTGCTACACGCGATACCATTTCTTTATTCGTACGATTTAATATTCTCAGGACGATGAATTCATTCCACGGTATGTAACCACCGAATATTTTTCCGATATCATTACGCAATGTGCGAAACATAGCAAACACATTTGTCGATAGTTCTTCCATTAATTGCTCTCGATTTTGAGACAACTTTGACAGCTCCTTTTATTTCATTTAGTTAAATAAAAACCTTATTAATAATTTTACATGAAATCTTACTTTTTGTCACCTTATTTTCCCATAATTCGTAGTTTTTTAATAGGTATTTCATGATAAAATGAAGTTAACTTCCAGAAAAAGGGGGTATTTTAATGCATGAGGAGGAGAAATTCTCAAATCTCAGCCTAAAAGATAAAACGATTATCACTAGTATTATTGCTCTTTTTCTCATTATCGTTTTTGCATTTATATTTTTTGTATATGTAGGAATCTTTCAAATTACAGGTATAGAGTATAGTTCACGTACTGCGTTACTTCTCTTTTTTTATTAATCACTTTCTTAGACAGTATTACATTTTTCATCTTCAGTTTCTTCAAAGCGCTGCTATATCCACTGACACAAAACATGCCAAATTGGATTTCTATTACTCTTTTCTCGTTCATTGAAATTACACTAGATTGGTTCGTCATTCATACTGCTGATAATTGGATAGAAAGCGTACAAATGTCCAACACAGCTGAATTATGTGTCGTACTATTCTTTTTCCTCTTAAATAAATTATTAAGTGACGAGAAAGAGTAAGAATACAAGCTTTTCTATATAAAAATTGGTACAATGAAAGCAAATCTTACTAAAGAGGTGTTAATTATGAACTTACAACAATGGGCTGATAAAGGTATGTCCTTTGATACATATGTGAATGAAATGCAAGTAAACCAATACGAGCTACTACACATTTACAATAACTTTTTAATTCCAAATGAATTACTTCCTGTATTAGAAGAACGTCAAAATGACGGCTGGCGTGTTATCGTATTAACTGCTGATTGGTGTGGCGATGCTCTTTTATGCGTACCTGTTATGAAACGAATTTCTGAAGTTGCAAATATTGATATGAGTTTATTAATTCGCGATGAAAACTTAGAATTAATGGATCAATATTTAACAAATGGAACAGCACGTGCGATTCCAATCTTTATTTTCATTGATAAAGATGGAAATGAACAAGCCGTCTTTGGACCACGCGCTCCAAAAGTACAAGAATTAGTAACTTCAATGCGCGCTACATTACCTGAAAAAGAAGATCCAACATTCGAAGAAAAACAAAAAGAAATGTATGCTAATTTCCGTGCTACATTAGCTGATGATACTTCTCTTTGGGAGCATGTAATGGAAAATATGGTGGAAAAAATAGTAAAATAAAAAAACTGCCGAGCTCGGCAGTTTTTTTTATTACATAATGAAGAAATAGAATACCGCAGCTAAAATGAAACGATAGTAAGCGAACGGTGTTAGTTTTACACGAGATAATAATTTCAAGAATGAAACAATTGCAAGCATCGCAACAACGAATGCAGTTACAAATCCTGTTACAAATAGCGTTATATCTGCTGAGCTTAATACATCCCAGCTTTTAATTAAATCTAACCCACTTGCAGCTACCATCATCGGTACCGCTAAAATGAACGTATATTCAGCTGCCGCTGTATGCGACACGCGAGCTAATAAACCACCACTGATTGTAGAACCAGAACGAGAAAACCCTGGCCAAAGAGCTAAACATTGGAACATTCCAATTGTAAATGCCTGTTTATATGTGATTTCATCTAACGTTCTTGCTGTACTTGGTTTTGAAAACTTCTCAGCAACAATCATTAAAATACCACCGGCTACTAAGCTAATAACAACTGGTCCTGGACCAAATAAAACCTCTTTAATAGTGCTATGGAATAATACGCCAAGTACCCCGGCAGGAATCATCCCGATAATAATATGTAATAAATTTAACGATGGTCCGTCTGTTACTTTTCCTATTCCAACTAACGACCATAGACGCTTCCAGAATATAACAACAACTGCTAAAATCGATCCCAATTGGATAACAACTTCGAAAACTTTCGCTCTCTCATCTTCAAATCCAATTAAATGTCCTGTTAAAATCATATGTCCTGTTGATGATACTGGTAGAAACTCTGTTAACCCTTCAACAGCACCCATGATTAAACCAATTAACCAATCAGCCACAAGTAGTGCCTCCTTAATAACAAATAATATGTAATTTTTTCACACCTTATCATAATACCTTATCCCTTTTCAAAGTGCATCCTTTTTTTATTGGTTTCATATGTTGTAGGCGCGTATTTCTTTTCTAATCTTTGATTAAATTGTATGATAGTAAGAGTTTGTTTTTTTATACGGAAAGGGGATTTTATGAAAGAAACTACTTCATTCTCACAAAAGTTAAAGCAATTTGTATTACTATTTTTTCCGATTTTCGTAACGCAAATGTCATTATTTGCGATGAGTTTTTTTGATACAACAATGTCAGGACATGCAAGTCCAACTGATTTAGCAGGTGTTGCAATTGGAACAAGTATATGGCTTCCAGTTAGTACGGGATTAACAGGAATTTTAATGGCTACTACTCCCATTGTTGCACAGCTCGTTGGATCCAAGAAAAAAGAGGACGTTCCCCACGTTGTCATACAAGCAGTTTATTTAGCAATTTGTGCTAGCTTCGTTGTTATCCTCATCGGTTTCTTCGTCGTTTCACCTATTTTAAACGGCATGCGCTTAGAAGAACCTGTGGAACGAATTGCAGCTCAATTTTTAAGTATTATCGCAATAGGAATTATACCTTTATTCACGTACACTGTTTTACGTGGATTTATTGATGCATTAGGAAAAACTCGAACAACGATGATTATTACATTACTATCATTACCAATTAACGTAATATTAAATTACCTATTAATTTTTGGTAACTTCGGTTTCCCAAAGCTTGGTGGTGTCGGAGCAGCAATTGCTTCCACTGCAACATATTGGTGCATTTTAATTATTACAGTCATTATTATTCAGACGAAAGAGCCTTTTGCCTCTTTTAACATTTTCAAACAATTATATCGTCCTTCTCTTTCGAGTTGGACAGCATTCTTAAAGCTTGGCGTCCCTATCGGATTTGCTATCTTTTTTGAAACAAGTATTTTCGCTGCGGTAACGCTTATGATGAGTAATTTTAGTACGACAACTATTGCAGCTCACCAAGCAGCTATGAACTTTGCTTCCTTGTTATATATGACTCCGCTAAGTTTAGCAATGGCAATGACTATTGCAGTCGGATTCGAAGTCGGAGCAAAACGTTACGATAATGCAAAACAATACGGACTGATTGGAATTGGATTAGCCCTTGCCTTTGCTTTATTATATTCGATTCTTCTCTACTTCTTTGATAATCAAATTGCTTCTATTTATACGACAGATGCAAAAGTTCATCATTTAGCAAAAGAATTTCTTATCTTTGCGATTTTATTTCAAATTTCAGATGCAATTGCAACCCCTGTACAAGGAGCTCTGCGTGGTTATAAAGATGTAAATGTTGCTCTAATTATGACTTTAATTGCTTATTGGATAATAGGTCTACCACTAGGTTACATACTAGCAACGTATACAGAATGGGCCGCAAAAGGCTATTGGATCGGTCTTATTATCGGTCTAGCATTTGGCGCTGCCTTCCTACTTATCCGTCTCTTTCAAGTACAACGAAAATATGCAACACAAAACAGCCGCTAATAATAAAGCGGCTGTTTTCTTTATGCATATTTTTTCTTGTAACGTGTAATATAATGAAAAAGAAAGGTGGGTACATATGGACGACAAAGAAAAAAAGCAATCATTCGATGAAGAATTTGCCCCTGAAATTTCACCTGGATATCGGCAAGATGTACATAAGCCACCTAAATATAAAAACACTTCGTTTTTAATGGGCATTACCATTTTCGCTGCTGTATTACTCATACTTATCATTTTCGTTTATTTTTGATGAAAGGTGCCTATTATATGAAGAAACAAAATTCCAATCGTTCAAAAAGAACTGTTAAAACACAAAAAGGATATGCAGGAGATTCTGTTCATACACTTAAACAAGTCGAGCAAGGAAATTTATATATTGCTCAAAAAGAACTTGGTCAACAAAATGAAAATCTTTAAAGGCCCTTGATTCCTTGAGGGCCTTTTTATTCCGCATTAAGTAGTACACCCCCAAATGTTCTATTGAGCAATGAATTTCCTTTATTGTACGCGCTGCTTTTGTTCTAGCACCATAAATATATTATTAACCTTTACAATTTTCACTTCATAATTCAATTTCATTTTGCTTCTCTTACCATTTTCAGTACCCGCAACGTACGCTACAGCTTGATAAAGAAAACTCTCATCGGTCTCTTCACGTATCTCCTCGTTTGTAAATTTATACTCTAAATCTTGAAAACGATTTGGATAATAATTTCCCATTAATTGTTCATACCCTCTATTTAAAAATAGTTCTTCACCTTTTCGTTTCACATCTTCTTTATTAGTAAACTCAAACACTGATAGTTGCTCGGTCACAAAATGCTCTCCTACCTTTTTCATTTCATTATGAGTTAAATTTTCTATACTTTTGTTCTTTAATTCCTTATTTAACTCGTACTGATCAATCGGTTTAAAGGTAGCAAAAACCTTCTCTTTATATGACCAAAACAATACAAAAGCGATACATAGAGAAATGATTAACAATCTTTTTTTCGTAATACTCCCGCCCTTCTTCATAATGATAGCTATATTTTAACATATAGAAAGAAAATTCTGATATCATAAAGTAGAATAACTTAACTCAGAAACGAGGAACAATTATGGACTCTTACAAACATTATATAAAAGAAGCTTTGCCTAATCTTTCTATACGTTCATATAAACAAAATAAAGGAGGATGGGATAATGTAGCAGTTATAGTAAATGATGAGCTACTGTTTCGTTTCCCGCGAAAACAGGAATATGCAATGCGAATTCCGTTAGAAAAAGAACTATGCACAATTCTCACTCAATCACTACAAGAAATCAAAGTTCCACAATATCACCTAATTTATAAAAATGAATCTGATGAGGTTCCTCTTTGTAGTTACTATACTCTCATTCATGGTGAACCATTAAAAACAGAAACAATTGCCACGCTGGAGGATACAGAGCTGAAAGCAATTATTACAAAATTAGCTACTTTCCTTGCGGTACTACATAGTATTCCTTTAAACCAAGTTACAACGCTATGTTTCCCTATTAGAAAAACATGTACCTACTGGAAAGAGCTACAAACAAAATTAAACCAATATCTCACTACTAACCTTACTTCATTACAGAAACTAGCCTTAAATCGCTTATTTGAAAATTTCTTTGCATGTTTAGCTACATCCACTTTTCAAAACACAATCATTCACGCTGATTTTACACATCATCACATTTTATTTAACAAGCAGAACAAAAGCATTTCAGGTGTTATCGATTTTGGTGATGCGCAAATTGGCGATCCTGCTTTTGATTTTGCAGGACTATATTATGATTTCGGACATGAGTTTACTACATCTGTATATGAACAGTACAGTACACTTATTTCTCATCATGATCCATTACTCATTCACCGCATTACTACCTTTTATCAATACAGTCCTTTACTACATAATATTATTTATAACTTTGAGTCAGAGAATGAACTCGAATTCATTACAAGTACAGAACAGCTAAAAACGATATTACAGGGATGAGATTACATTCTCTCCCTGTATACTCTTTCCTCATACATCATTAACTTTTTATCCATTTCAACAATAACTTTATACAATTGAAATGCCTGTAAGATTTGCAGTTGAATTTCAAAAGGAGCATTTTGTTCTTTTAACCATTGAAATACTTTCGTTTCATCTTTCATTGATTATTCCTCCCTTTATCCCGCTATTTGCGGGCAGTAAGACCCCCACCTCAAAATTCAGCGGAAGCAAAGAAGTTAGGTGGGGGTCGGGCTGCCCGTTAAAGCCCGATTGGTTAAGGCTAATAATCAGTGGGTGATGAACAAAACCCCACTAATTAAAATTTCACTTTATTAAAATCTGCTACAAATATACCGTAAATGATGAAAAGCTTTTCATGTCAATAACAAAAAAGGATGCAAAGTTGCATCCTTTAATGAACTATATTTTTCTTCTGTTTCGCTTCTTTCTTTACTTCTTCCCTTTGGCATTCACTACGAAACGCACAACTTATACACTCAGAACGAAAATGACGCTCAGTATAATGCTCAGGTTGCTGTAACATTTCTTTCATTCTAGATAAATCAGCCATTCCAGTTATAATATCTTCTTGTTTCGGAATGTACTCATACTTAGTTCCTTCTATTAAATTAATAACTTCAATTTTTCCTGGAAGAACGCCGAAAGCTTTATAACTGAATACTGTCATTAGCTTCTGACAAAGAGCAAGCATTTCCTCATCCGCATCGACAACATACTTTTTAATTACAAACGACTCAGCATTCCACTCACCAACTTCAAATGTCAATGACATGTGGACACCTAACTCTTCCATATATGTTTGAAACTTCTCGTATAAAAACAATGGTGGTGTCTGACTATCATCCCTTTCAACAAACTGTAATAAGTGATCCGTTAGCTTCGCTAATACAATATAGTACTCCGTCTTCGAAGCAAACATATTAATCCTTACTTTTTTCCAATACTTTTCTATTAATATTAAAAGTACAATTTTCGTTTGTTGACCCGCAGGTAGCGTGTAATACTCGTTAATAATTTGATTCACAATCATTTGCGCTATTTGTTGCCATTCAAATGAAGAAGGTTCTCTTCTTTTTATATGACGAAAATAAAATTTATGCGGACACCGCATAAAATCATACAAATGATAATCTGTCATCGTTTTGATTGAGATTTTCTCATGCACTTGCTCTTCAGCTCCCTTCTGCCATTAAGAAAGGTGTTTTACAAATTTAGCTCCAAACTGTAAACATTTTTCTACATCTTCATCTTCTGGCGTTAATTCTACTTTTAGTCCTTCTAACACAACTGCTGCTCCGCGCTCTTGTAGCTTTTCTATTAAAATGTCAACCGCCACTCCGTATTTCGGATAAGCCGAATCACATGATCCGAATACGGCCGCTTTTTTCCCAGTTAAATCAATAGAATCCATTGCATCATAAAAATCTAAGAAATCATCAGGAAGATCACCATCTCCCCATGTGTATGCACCTAAAATAATTCCATCATACTGTTCCAATATAGAAGCTTCTGGTGAATCCATAATATCAATAACTTCAATTTCATTTTCTGTTTCACGAATTACGCCGGCAATATGGTCAGCCATTTCCTCTGTATTTCCACTCATACTTGCAAAAATCATTACTAACTTACTCAACTGAACCTCTCCCTTTACTTTGTATCTCTTTTTCTGTTTGAATGCTCTTCTTCTCATCTACATATTCAGACCGAATTACATTTCGTTGCCATTCCATATGCTGATCAACATCTTTATTTTTATCTTTTAATCCCCTCCGTAGAAGGTGAAATTTTTTTCTCATTAACATGTCGCATCCATCCTATTGATAATAATTATCAATTTCAACTATATTTAGATTAATTGACATTGATTATCAATGTCAACAACTATTTTTAAAAAAATGATTAAAATGTACAAGCTTGTCCGTTAGCTATTCATATACTATAAATGAGCATAGTTCTTTCTCAGCCCTCTCTGACGGAAAGAAATAAAAGCAACTGCGATAGAGCGCAGTTGCCTTTTTTTGTTTTTCTATGATTTTAGTAATCTTATAGTAGTCTCTAAGAATAGCTCCACTCCACAAATTAATGCTGATTCATCCACGTCAAATTTCGGATGATGATGTGGATAACAAGTATATATATTTTCATTACCTGTTCCTAATTTAATGAAACAACCGGGTGCTTTTCTTAAATATGCTGAAAAATCTTCCCCACCCATAGAAGGTTCAAGCTTAACAACACGCTCATTCCCAAACAAATGTAGTGCACTTTCTTCTACTATTTTCGTAATATATTCATCATTAATAACCGGATCATATCCATATCGATACGTATATGTATACGATCCTCCATGTGCTTCTGTAATTCCTTTCACAATTTTTTCGATTTTCCCTTCTGCTTCTATTCTTAATGTTTGATTAAAAGAACGTACAGTTCCCATTAAAGTTGCTGTACTTGGAATAATATTATCAGCCATTCCCCCATGGAACTGCGTAACTGAAACGACTCTTTGCATGAAAGCACTTGTATTTCTTGATACGATATGTTGTAAATTTGTAATAATCTGTGCTCCGATAGCAATAGGGTCAATCGTTTCTTCTGGACGTGCTGCATGTCCTCCTTTGCCTTGAATCTCAACTGTAAATACGTCTGGAGCTGCCATCATTGGCCCATACGCAATACCTATCTTTCCGCTCTCCAATCCAGACATAACATGTAAACCTATTACATAATCAACACCGTCCATAACGCCCGCCTCGACCATTTCTTGTCCACCACCAGGGTATGCTTCTTCTGCATGCTGAAAGAATAGACGAACTTCCCCTACAAACTCTTCCTTCATATTTGATAACATCTCTGCTGTACTTAATAAAATAGCTGCATGAGCATCGTGCCCACATGCATGCATCACTCCTTTATTTACAGACGTATAAGATTTCCTTGTCTCCTCTTGGATTGGTAAAGCATCTATATCAGCTCGAATCGCAATCACTTTCCCTTGCTTCACGCCTCTTTTAATTGCTAGTACACTATACTTCGTCGGTCTCGTTACTTCAAAAGAAGAAAACGAGCATAATGTATCATATATAAATTGCGAAGTTTCTTTTTCATGAAATGATAATTCCGGATACTTATGAAAATGCCTTCTCCATTTCACGATATTTTCTTCCGAAATTAGACTCTTCCACACTCTATTCATGATAATTTCCTCCTTTTCAAAAGAACTAGAAATTTTAAATTTTACTCCGTCTTAAATGATTAATAAAAGCAAATACTGCATTTTTACGTATTCTTATAGTCCACTTTTATGTATTCACACAATCCACTTTCTATTTACATATCAAACCCATTACAAATTCATGCTGAATGTAATATAATTGCTAAGTTAGGGATTTTCTTTTTTAGTATTTAGTGCTAATATCAGAAAAGAGCCTTTTGACTTATTTTTACCTAAAATGTGGGATTTTGTTTTTTTCACAATAATGTAGGACATGATACCTACAAAGAGCTATTATTTCATTAAGAGAGGGAAAGACATGGAAAGATTAAAAGAGATATGGTCTCGACCACTCACACAATGGGTTGCAAAGACGGTTTATTATCTTGCAATTTTATTTGCATTACTTTGGTTGTATGGATTCCATGATACAAACACAAGTACATTTATTTACAATGAATTCTAGGGTGGGAACGTTATGAAGTTATTAGAACTAATTGAAAAGTGGGCTATTGAAACGCCTGATCAAACTGCTTTTGTTTGGCGAGATGCGAAAATTACGTACAAACAATTAAAGGAAGATTCTGATGCGTTAGCACATTGGATTTCTTCTGCGTATCCAGATGATCGTTCACCAATTATGGTGTATGGCCATATGCAACCTGAAATGATTATTAACTTTTTAGGATGTGTAAAAGCTGGACATGCTTATATTCCTGTAGATTTATCTATCCCAGCTGATCGTGTACAACGTATCGCTGAAAATTCTGGTGCGAAATTACTTTTATCGGCAGCAGCAGTAACTGTAACTGATTTACCAGTTCGCATCGTAAGTGAAGACAACTTAAAAGATATTTTCTTTACTCATAAAGGGAACACTCCAAATCCTGAACATGCGGTAAAAGGTGATGAGAACTTCTACATTATTTACACATCAGGAAGCACAGGTAATCCGAAAGGGGTTCAGATTACTTATAACTGCCTTGTTAGCTTTACAAAATGGGCTGTAGAAGATTTTAACTTACAAACAGGGCAAGTATTCTTAAACCAAGCACCTTTCTCATTCGATTTATCTGTCATGGATATTTACCCATCATTAGTAACAGGTGGTACACTTTGGGCAATCGATAAAGATATGATTGCGCGTCCAAAAGACTTGTTTGCTTCTTTAGAGCAATCGGATATACAAGTATGGACTTCCACACCTTCTTTCGCTGAAATGTGTTTAATGGAAGCATCCTTCTCTGAGAGTATGCTACCGAACATGAAAACATTCTTATTCTGTGGTGAAGTATTACCAAATGAAGTAGCTAGAAAATTAATTGAGCGTTTCCCAAATGCAACAATTATGAATACGTACGGTCCAACAGAAGCTACTGTCGCTGTAACAGGTATTCACGTTACAGAAGAAGTACTTGATCAATACAAATCACTTCCAGTTGGCTATTGTAAATCAGACTGTCGCCTTCTTATTATGAAAGAAGATGGCACGATTGCACCTGATGGTGAAAAAGGTGAAATCGTAATTGTCGGTCCAAGCGTAAGCGTTGGATACTTAGGAAGCCCTGAATTAACAGAAAAAGCATTTACTATGATTGACGGTGAGCGTGCCTATAAAACAGGCGATGCTGGCTATGTAGAAAATGGTCTTCTATTCTATAATGGTCGTCTTGATTTCCAAATTAAGCTGCATGGTTATCGAATGGAATTAGAAGAAATTGAGCATCACCTTCGTGCGTGTTCTTACGTTGAGGGAGCAGTTATCGTTCCAATTAAAAAAGGTGAGAAATACGATTATTTATTAGCGGTTGTTGTTCCTGGAGAGCATTCGTTTGAAAAAGAATTCAAATTAACATCTGCAATCAAAAAAGAACTCAATGAGCGATTACCAAACTACATGATTCCACGTAAATTCATGTATCAATCTTCTATTCCAATGACACCAAATGGAAAGGTAGATCGCAAAAAATTATTGAGTGAGGTTACAGCATGACCGCATATGGATCATTTTATTTTTTCGCTATAGTGGGCATTTTATTAATACCTACTATCATAGCTGGATTAAAAGGTAAAATGTTGCGTAAATATAATGCCGTTTTAACATTAGTCATGCTTGCTATTATCTTCTCAGATAAACCAAAGCAAGCAATGATGTTAGCTGCATTTATTATTTGGCAATATGCCCTTATTAAAGGCTATTTAATTTTAAGAAAACAAAATAATAGTACATTCACATTTTGCATAGCTGTTATTTTATCGATTTTGCCTCTTATTTTGGCAAAAATCGCACCATTTGCATCGTTATTACCTGAGTTAAAACTTGTTGTTTTTCTAGGTATATCTTACGTAACATTCAGAGCAGTTCAAATGGTATTTGAAGTTCGTGATGGTTTAATTAAAGAGCTTTCTTTCTTTAACTTCTGGGAATTCGTTTTATTCTTCCCTGCAATTTCAACAGGACCTATCGATCGTTACAGAAGATTCCAAAAAGATATTCAAAAGCCACCTAGCGCTGAAGAATATCAAAATTTACTATATACAGGACTAAATCGTATTTTCCAAGGTTTCTTGTATAAATTTATTATTGCTTACTTAATAAAGCAATATTGTATGGATCCAGCATTCGCTCAACACGATACAATCTTTTCAAATATGATTTACATGTATAGCTATAGCTTATATCTATTCTTTGATTTTGCTGGTTATAGCTCTTTTGTAATTGGTGTAAGTTATATGATGGGAATTAAAACGCCAGAAAACTTTAATAAGCCATTCCTTAGTCGTAATATTAAAGACTTCTGGAACCGCTGGCACATGAGTTTATCATTCTGGTTCCGTGATTTTATTTACATGCGTTTCGTCTTTTTTGCAACGAAGAAAAAGTTAATTAAGAACCGTTACACAATTTCATATATCGGTGCATTTTTAAACTTTTTCATTATGGGAATTTGGCATATCCAAGGAAGCGCTGTTGCGCAGTATATTATTTATGGTCTATATCATGCCGCACTGTTTATTTTATTCGATATTTTCGAACGAAAAAACAAGAAGCATAAGTTTTGGCCAAACACTAAATTTACACGCATCCTTGCGATTGTAATTACGTTCCACGTTGTATGTTTCGGTTTCCTAATCTTCTCTGGACACCTTAACAGATACTTTTAATGCACCCTTCTTATTCCATTAAGAAGTTGCACATATAATATATTTCGGATATAAAGGAGATTTTAAAAATGGCAGAATTCAAAGAGCAAGTATTAGATATTTTAGAAGAAGTATGTGAAAACGATATTGTGAAAGAAAACTTAGATGTTCAATTATTTGAAGAAGGTATCCTTGATTCTTTCGCTGTAGTATCTTTATTAGTTGAATTCCAAGAGCGTTTAGATATTGAAGTTTCTATTTCTGATTTTGACCGTGACGAGTGGGCTACACCAAACATGGTTATTAAAAAATTGGAAGAAATCCGATGAACAAAGCAAAATTTGGTCCGATGCTTTTAGCATTGGCCCTTTTTGCTGTATTCTTACTTATTCCAACGCGCTTCCTACTTCCACTTTTAAGTGATGAAAAAGTAGAACAAGCTGCTACTTCTTTAAAAGAAGAAAAAATTCAAAGTATGATTTTACAGCAAAAGATGTTAGCAAATCCAAAATATCTTCCGATGTACGGTTCATCGGAATTCGCACGTATGGATGCTTTCCATCCATCTAATTATTTTAAAGTAAAGCCTGAAGGGTTCACACCATTCCTTCTTGGACGCGGCGGAACACAAGACCTTGTACATGTGTTAAACTTCGCATCTACAATGGATCAATTGAAAGATAAGAAAATGGTATTCGTTCTTTCTCCGCAATGGTTTGTACCACAAGGTATTGATGAAACGCACTTTGCACCTAACTTTTCAAAGCAACAAGGTTACCATTTCATTTTCAACAATGATTTAAAACCTGAAATGAAAAAACAAATTGCAAAGCGTTTATTAAACTTTGAGATTGTAAAAAAAGAAACTTTATTAAAAATTTCGCTTGAAGGCATTGCTTATGATGATACGAAGTATAAAGTAAAAGCACTTGCTGCTAAACCTTTCGCTTATATTTATCGTAACATTTTAGATCGTAAAGATTTATTTACAGCTATGTTTAATATTAAACCGCACAAAGAAAAGCTTGATCCTTCATTAAAACAAATGAACTGGGAAGAGGCTCGTAAACATGCGGATCAAACAGGTGCAGTAGAATCTGGATCTAATGAATACGGTATTGAAGATGATTATTTCAATAGCAAAATTAAGAAAAAATTAAAACAACGTGAAGGTTACTTAAAAAATGATGCTTATGACCAATCGCCAGAATATGAAGATTTACAAATTGTACTTGATTTATTAAAACAATCTGGTGCAAAACCGCTCTTCATTTCTGTTCCTGTCAAAGGTCCTTGGTACGACTACGCTGGCTTCCCGAAAGAACGCCGTGAAGCATACTATAAGAAAGTTCATGAGCAAATCGAAAAAGCTGGTTATCCAATTGCCGACTTCTCAAATCATGAATACGATAAATACTTCTTAAAAGATCATATGCACTTAGGTTGGAAAGGCTGGGTTTACATCGACGAAGCCATCCAACAATTTTATAAAGCAAACTAATGAAAAGACCGCTTGAATTACTCAAGTGGTCTTTTTGTATATATTTTGTAATTGCTCGATTGCATTCTCCGCTTCTTTCATAACTCGCTCCACTACATGCTGAGCTGATTCGATTCGTGCCAACGATGCTGCCTGTCCTGCCCAAAGTGACATATATTCTTCCTTATTTTGCTTCGCTGCCTCTTGGCGTATTTTAGAAGTTAATACGTTTTGCACTGGATACATCGGAAGCCCTTCTTCTTTTCCTTCATGTCTCTCTATAAATTCATTCCGGATACCCCGTGCATATTTCCCGGAAAACGCACGAGTTACCGTTGTGCTCGTATCTGTACTATGTAAAACCGCTTCTTTATACACATCGTGCGTAATACTCTCTTCACTTGTTAAAAAGGCCGATCCCATTTGAACACCTTCTGCTCCTAGTGCCAATGCCGCAACAAGCCCTTGTCCGTTCATTACACCACCTGCTGCAACAATTGGGATATGCGGAACAGCTTCTACTAACTGAGGTACTAACGCAAAAGTACCAATCATAGCATCTCGTTCTTTCCCAATAAACGTTCCTCTATGCCCTCCTGCTTCGCTACCTTGTCCGATAATAATATCTACTCCTAGCTCGGCAAGTACTTTCGCTTCCTTCACATGGGTAGCTGTTCCGATAACTTTTATTCCACTTCTTTTTAAATCATTTATTTCTTCTTTTTCTAACGTTTGAAATGCAAAACTAACGACCGGTACTTTTTCATCTAATAGCACTTGTAATTGTTCCTTATAGCTTTTTGGAAGCTTTAACGTTCCTTCTACTTCTATACCTAATTCTCTATTCACTCCGCTTAGTAATACTTTCGCCTCATTTACCTTCTCTTCTTCTATTTGTATCTCTTTCGTTACAAGTAAATTAACACCGAAAGGCTTATCTGTTAGTTCTCTTATTCTATAAATCGCTTCACAAATTTGTTCTGGGCTCATATAGCCCGCTCCAAGCGTCCCTAATCCTCCGCTATTACTTACTGCTGCAACGAGTTCTGGCGTCGTAATCGCGCCTGCCATACCGGCTTGAACAACGGGATACTCAATTTTTAATATGTCTGTTACTCGACTTGTAAACATCATTTTCCCTCCTATTTCCCTTATATCTTCTTTATTTGATAAGCTTTCCCCTGCTTTTGCAAGGGTTGAACTTCATATGAAGCGAATATATTGAAAGATAAGGAGGCTGAGCTTAATGATTTATCCAAATGCATTAAAACAAGGTGATACAGTAATGATTATTGCACCATCTGGTCCACCTACAATCGAAAATGTATTAAAAGGTGTGAATGTATTACAAGAGATGGGGTTATCCGTAATAATCGGGAAGAGTGTTTACGAGAAATATGGATTTTTAGCCGGAAGTGATCAAGTTCGGCTTGACGATATACATGAAGCATTTACAAATAATGAAGTGAAGGCAATTTTTTGTGCACGAGGTGGTTATGGAAGTGCTCGTCTTCTTCCTCACATTCAATATGAAGTTATTAGGCAGAATCCAAAAATCTTTTGGGGATATAGCGATATTACAGCTTTACATACTGCTGTTTCACGTTATGCAAAGCTTATAACATTTCATGGCCCGATGATTGAAGAACTAGGAAAAGGTATTGATTCCCTATCTTTATCCTCTTTTAATCAGCTATTCCATCCGTATTCAACCATTTTATCTGCATCAGAATGTATCGTACCTAGCTCTCACAGTACAGTTACAAGTACGTTAGTTGGAGGAAATTTAGCTGTGTTAACAAGTATAATTGGCTCGCCCTACGAGATAAATACGGACAATACACTTTTATTACTTGAAGACATTGGTGAAGAACCGTACCGCATTGACCGTATGTTAAATCAGCTACTTTTATCTGGAAAGTTTAATGAATGCAGGGGCGTTATTTTCACAAGTTGTCACGACTGCACTCCTTCAAAGCCATCTCAATCATTGCAAACAATATTATATGAATATTTCGCGCCATATCATATACCTGTCCTATTCGGTTTACCAATTGGACATATAAGTCCAAACATCGGTATTCCACTTGGAGCTACAGCGACAATAAACACAAATAATAAAACAGTCTCTATTTCTTCTGGTATAGCCACTCCATGTTCAAATTAAAAAGGAAAAGCGATTACGCTTTTCCTTTTACTTATAATAATTAAAAATTCGTCCAGATGCGATATCTGCAATTTCTTCTGGAATAAATGTTTTACTTATATCAGTGCCAACATTTAATACAGCTGTAGCATCTTTCTCAATGCTACCAAATAACTCTTTCCCACGTATCGTAATAAGGGGCGTTCCTTCTGGCAACACATCTTTTACAAATTCCATTTGTGTAAAGAACGGAACGATCCATCTACCTTCTCCTTGGAAATGACGCAAACGAAGTATTCCTTCTGTTGCCCCGTCCTCTGCTTCTAGTGAACCAGCAACATAAAACTCAGTAGATAAGAGCAATTCATAAAATTCCTTTTGCTTCTGTTTATCATCCCCTGCTACAACAAGTACCTCTTCTAATTTCTTTACTGAAATTTGCTCCATATGATGCCACCCCTATTTCAAAATGATTGTACTTAGATTATACGAAATATTCTTATTTTTTTCTACATAATTCGCAATTATTTTTTCAAAATAATTTTAATGCTTCTTTTGTCGTCACAATCGTAGCAAACTCTTCATGTAAATTTACAAGTGTCATATTGTGAATATCTTCTGCACTATACTCTTTACCATCTAAACCTTTACGGTTAAAAGTAGCCGTTGCATCACTCACTAAATACGTTGTAAATCCTAAATTCCCTGCCATTCGTATCGTAGTTTCCACGCAATGATTTGTCGTTAATCCTACAACTACTACTGCATTACATTTGTCCTCTCTTAATTGCTCTTCTAAATTCGTCCCAATGAACGCGCTGTTAACGAATTTTTGAATAACCACTTCACCAGGTAGTGGTTGCACTTCTTCTTTAAAGTTTACCGTTTCCCCTCTCTCATAAAACATTGACCGAGCATCTTCTTTATTTACATGTTGAATATGAAAAACTGGTCGTTTCCTTTTCCTCCATTCTGCTAACAAAATTCTCATGTTTTCTTCAGCAAAAATATTATTTCTCTCGCCCCAATCTTGTAATTGAAATGCCTTTTGTACATCGATTATGATAAGTGCTATTTGATTTGTCATCATTTCCTCCTTAATTTGGCTGTAATTGAAATAGAAAACCAAGTTGTTGTGACGCAGTAATAAAGCAAACATAGGCGCAAAGCTCTACAATTTCTTTTTTTGTCCAATATTGTTTTAATGCGTGAAACATAGTATCATCTATCGCTTTTCGGTCATGAACAAATGTATGCGCAAAAGTAACGGCTACACCAATCTCCTCTGCCTTTTGCACATCATCAGGTCTTCCCTTTGCCATACAGTACGGACATTCATTCCCATACGCTAATGTTCTTCTCACTTGCTCCTTCAACTCTGCTGAAAGAATTCCTTTATTGTACAGTGTATCCTCTAACGTACTCCACGAATGTAATATATCCGAATTATGCCCTAATAACTTTTGAAACTTTGTATCTCCTACATTTGATAATGAAATTCTCTCCATCATTTCCCCTCCTATTTCCTTCTGTTTTATTGTAAAATAAATAACGTTCACTTTACATTTCATATGAATCTTAATTTATATTTTCCCTTTACAAAAATCATTATTTTACTGGAGGTATATTTACAAATGCAACTAGACCGTGTTGATCGAAAAATTTTAAATGAATTATATAATGATAGTCGCCTTTCTATGCGTGAATTGGCGAAACGAGTAAACTTATCTGCTCCGTCTACTGCAGAACGTGTTCGTAAACTTGAAAGTGAAGGCGTTATTCAAAAATATACAATCGATATCGACTATAAAAAAGCAGGACTAGTTTTAGATTGTATTTTAGAAATCACTTTAAAAAATGGTGATACAACACGTATGCAACAGTTTATTCAGTCTTATCCATCTGCAAGTTTTTGTTACCGAGTAACAGGAAGCTTATGCTACATTGTAAAAATTTCTGTTCCTTCACTCGTTGAACTTGAAGAATTTATCAATGATGTTTCTTCATATGCAACGACAGTTTCTCATATCGTATTATCAGAAGTATCTCTTACTCCTGATATTGAACATATCTTCCCAGAAGATTAATTTATTTTTATTCATAAAATATAAAAAAACCCCTTACAATAAGAATAAAAATAATATATTATGTATTAAAATACATAAAGTTCGAGAAAGGGGCTTTACATTGAAAATCTGGTTTTATGAAAAAACGGCACAATTAGATGACTTGCTTGGTATTTGGGACAATGTTCCGACCATCCCGCGAATTGGTGAAAAAGTGGAGATTTTAAAGACAGTCCGTACTGTTACAGATATTAAATATGTAAAGAACGGTAATAATTTTCGTATAGAAATTATTACAAATTAAAAAGTAGCTCCTAAGGAGCTACTTTTTAATTATCTATTATGTGCTTTCTTTATAACGATTTTATCTTCTTCTACTGATACTGTTACATAATCACTTTCTTCTAACCGAAGCTTATTTACAACCTCATCTGGTAACTCTATGGCCATCAATCTATCGGTTACGATCACTTGACTATACACTTCATTTTCTTGTGATGAATTCACTACTTTTTGCTCATTTATAAAACGTACTGGTGGCACGCCAACTTCTTTTACTGTACGCCATTGTTTCCAAACATACGGAATTAACCATAGTAATCCAACAACTGTAAGACCGATACCAATCCATAAATTACTTTGCGCTTGTAATTCAGTAATTGAGATTGTACCACTTTCTTCTCCACCGAAAAATTGCATACTTGTTGCAATCAAATTATTTAGAGCGTGCACAGCTATATTCGTCCATATATTTTTTGTCTTTATGTATAAAAGGCACATAACGACACCAAACATGAACGCACCAATAACATCAAAATGTCCTAGGCCAAAAATAATTGAAGATATAATTACAGCTTTTTTAATTCCCCATTTATGAGCCATTCGCTGTAAGAAAAATCCCCTAAAAATAACCTCTTCCATAATAGGTGCTAACACACATGCTGAAATGAAAGTAAATATCGTCATATATACGTTACTCGTATTAATAACATTTCCGTCTTCTAGCATAGTAACTAAGAAATTCGGTAACGTATGTGCTAATATGTAAAATTGAATCTGAGATATGCCAACTGAAAAAATCATCCCCATTATCGTTGCTAATACAATTAATCCCCAAGATAAACGTCCTGGCTTATCAAAAAAACTGTTAAATACAACATTATTTTTATTTGTTTTTACGTATAGCCAAAGTAACGGAAATACAAAAAATACAGTTATTTGTGAAATAACCTCCATCGTATTCTCAGAAACATTTGCTAGACCTAATGGTATCATTATAAGGAACACCCCTATAATCATCCATCCAAAAAAGCTACGTAGCCTTATACGTGAAAATGCATAGTGCACATGAAACACCCCCAAAGATAGTAAAAAATAAAGTAAAACTTGAATCAATATTTTATAGGCGTCCTTTCCTTATAAATAATTGGATAACTAAATTACAATATGAATCTAGTTGAAATCCTTCCTATTTTTCTCAAATCATTTCAAACAGCATGGCTCTTAAAATACCATATCGCTGTTCTTCAAGTTGCAATCCAAGTGAAATTTATGTAATAAAAATCCCCGTTTTTACAAGCGGGGATTTCTTTTATTATAATACGTCACGTTTTTGGAATAATGCACTTGATGCTACAAGTAACACAACAAAGTATGCAGCTACAAGTAATAATGAAGTTGTAAACGTAAATTCTGTAAATGTTGGTTCTACTCCACCACTAATTAATTTATTACTGTCGTAAGCTCTTAAATCCAAATGGAAGAATACTACAAACTTCGCTACACCTTTTGCAAACATCATTAGTGCCATATTAATTGCTCCTTGTAAGAATAATAGGAACATCGTAATAATTAATGATAATACAGACTTTCTAAATACGTTTGCTAAGAAAAATGCAAGTGTTGCAAAGAAAAATGGCGATAGCAACTGATATAATATTGTTTTCAAAACAATTCCTAATGTTAATTCAGTTTTACTACCGTCCATTACAATTAATCCAATAATCATGGCAATTAACGTACTAGCAAATACAATAAATAACATCGTTAATAACACTGTAATATATTTAGAAAATAAAACTGTCATTCGTTTTCTTGGACGAATTAATAATTGTTTAATCGTTCCTTTTTGGAATTCATCTGTAATTGTACGAGAAGCTGTTGTAATTCCAAAAATCGTTGTGAATATCATAATTAAGCCGATATCTGAACTTACAAAATCTAAGTAAGATCCACTTAAACTACCAGCTTCACCCCATTTCGCCAGTACTACAGCTCCTAAAATCTCCAATAAAGCAATGACACCAATTAAAATATACATACCTTTTTTCGCATGTAATTTTAAAAATTCATTTTGAATTAATTTAAACATTACGCTTTCACTCCCCCAGTAATCGCTAAGAACTCATCCTCTAACGTTTTATTTTGAACAGTAACTCCGTATACAAGCACATCAGCATGAACAAGTTTTTTGACAAGTTGCGGAATGTTTTCTTTTGTTACAGATGCTACAATCACATTCCCTTTTGCTTTACCTTTAATAATTTCATTCGCTTTCTGAACTTCATCTACTTCAAACGCTACAACGACTGCCTCATCATGCTTCACTTTTTCATGTAAGTTGTACTCTTGTACAAACTCACCTTGTTTAATAATAACAACGCGATCACACATTAATTCAATTTCACTCAATAAGTGACTTGATACGATTACAGCAATATTCTCTTCTTTCGCTAAACGTTGTAAATAATCACGAATTTGGCGAATACCAGCTGGATCTAATCCATTTGTCGGCTCATCTAAAATTAAGATTTTCGGCTGATGAAGTAATGCTTGTGCAATTCCTAAACGTTGTTTCATACCAAGTGAATATGTTTTCACCTTTTTATGAATCGCATGCTCTAATTCAACAAGCTTTACAATCTCAGCAATGCGCTCTTTACTAATTGGAGTGATGGCCATGTTCGCAAAATGCTTTAAGTTTTGCATTCCTGTCATATAATCATATAGTTCAGGATTTTCTACAATCGCTCCAATTTGCTCTAGTGCCTTTTCACGCTCCGAGCGAATACTATGTCCACAAATTGTAATATCGCCCTCTGTCATTGAAATAAGACCTGTCATCATACGGATCGTCGTCGTCTTACCGCTACCGTTCGGCCCAAGGAATCCGTATACTTCTCCTTCACGAACCTCAAATGATAAACCACGAATAATTTCCGTTCCACCAATCCTTTTTCGAACATTCTCTAACTTTACTACTACGTTTCCCAATGCTGATTCCTCCTTTAGACTTCTAGTTTTTTATCGACTATGTAAGCAATTACATATATTATTAGAGCACTAACCATTACCATGAAACTTATATTAAAAATGTTAAATCCATTTTCTTGAAACATATTAATAAACAGACTCTTGCTTTCACTATGATATTCTACTCTTCGTAATACTTGGAAAGCTGGAGCTAATTTTCCTAGCAAGGTTGTCGCTAAAGTAATCGCTATATTTATTACTAGGAAAATAATAACGATTAGTATATTTTGCGCCTTTTTCTTTTTCGTAAGTAACTTTACTAGAGTAATTACCAATATGATTTGTAAAACACTAAACAAAAACTCAAATAAATCGCTTATCGTATATATTAAATTATTAATTATGCCTACTTGCATAATCTCTTTTGCTTCTACATATACAGAAGTCGTAGGAAAAGCTAATACATAACTTACGTAGAAAAGAATTCCACATATCCCATACCATATAGCCATTGCGATAAATGAGAAAATAAGCATAGAAATTACATATTGTTTCCCAGATATTGCTGTAAGTCGTAACATTGGATTAGTTAGTAAGCGTGAATATGATTTCATTGTTTGTATAAACATATAAACAATATAAAAGAAAAATATAATCATAATGATTCCAAATATACCCTCTTGTCTACTGATAGCCGCATCACTTTTTCTTACAATCATTTGTGAAAATAACACAGCTTCAATTAGCACAAAGAATAAAAAAGTAACAATATATCTTTTCTTATTTACATTCCATAAATAGGAAAGTACTGACTTCACTTACTAAACACCTCCTTAAACAATTCATGAACTGCTTTTCCTCTCTGAAAACGAATTTCTTCTACATTTTCATATAGAACCATTTCTCCATCTTTTAAAAAGATCACTTCATCAAAAATATTTTCAATTTCATTTATTAAGTGAGTGGAAATTAATATCGTACAATCTTCCCTATAGAACTGTAGAATTAGATCCAATACATGTTCTCTAGAAAGAGGATCTATCCCGCCCAATGGCTCATCTAGTACATATAGCTTCGCTTTTCGAGAAAACGTTAAAATAATCTGCAGCTTCTCAACCATACCTTTTGACAATGCTGTAATTTTTTCTTCTAGCGGTATTTTAAATTCTGCAATCGTATCTACCGCTTTTTGAATATCGAAGTCTTTATAAAAATCCCGGTAGAAAAATAAAGCGTCTTTTACAGTCATCCAATCATCAAAGATTGGCTTATCGGACATAAATGAAACGATTTCTTTCGTCTGTAATCCTACCTTTTTACCGTCTATTGTGATACTGCCTTCAGAAGGGTGTTGCAAGCCTGCAATCATTTTCAATAACGTCGTTTTCCCGCTCCCGTTATCTCCAACAAGCCCAACGATTTTCCCTTCCGTAATCTCTATGTTTAATTCACGGATCACTGCTTTTAATCCGTATCTCTTCCATAAGTTTTCTATTTTTAATAGCTCTGTCATTGGCTCTCCTCCCTCTTATCATGCAATGAAGAACGAAGAATTGTAAGAATTTCTTCTTCTGAAAAACCTAAATTTTCCATTCCATCTATAAAAGAATGAAGTAATTCTTTCGCCATCTCTTTTCGCAGCTCCATTATTTTCTCCCCTTCATTCGTTACATACCGTCCCATTCCTCTACGTGTTACAACAACTCCATCCCGTTCTAGCTCTTGAAATGTACGCTGAATCGTATTTGGATTCACTTGTAATTCACTCGCTAATTCACGGACAGAGGGAATTTTATCACCAGGCAATAACTGTCCTGTTACGATCTCTTTTTTTATGTATTCCATTACCTGAATGTAAATTGGTATATTTGGAGAAAACTCTATTTTCATTTCTTCCCTCCTTTTGTATCGGTGTACTAGTTAAATAATACACTGATACAAAAAGTTTGTAAATACCCATTTAATTACAAAAAGTTCTATCCGTTAACCGAATAGAACTTCCCAAACATAAATCGCTATATAGAAATAATAGTGTTATGTAAACAAAATTATAAAGAAAAGCTGTCTTATCAATGAATAAGACAGCTTTTCTTTATAATCCTATATTAAAAGTTAAACACGAAGTCATCGTCAGCTAACTTTTCAACGTTCGTTGCTTTTACGTAACCATTTCCTTTTACAGAGAAGAAATCATGGTTTTTCGTATCTGTACGTAAACCATTTAAAACGATTGGGTTAATTTCTTCTTCTTCAAACTTCGGCTCAAGTCCTAAGTTCATAAGCCCTTTATTCGCATTGTAACGAACGAAACGATTTACATCTTCTACAAGACCGATAGAAGTGTAAATTTCTTCTGTATAAGCCATTTCAATTTCATATAGTTCCATTAATAACTCTTGTGTTTCTTTTTGCACTTCTTGTTGCTCTTCTGCAGAAAGTTCTGCGAAGATTTGTTGTGCTAAAATACCGACGAATACGCCGTGAATTGACTCATCACGAATTATCAAGTTAATAATCTCACCACTTGCTGTTAGTTTTCCTTGACCAGCTAAGTAAAGCGGATAGAAGAATCCACTATAGAATAAATAACTTTCTAAGAACACACTTGCTACCATTGCCATATATAGCTCTTTTTTCGTTACCTCAGGCTTTAACAAACGACGATAGTAACCAGTAATAATACCGGCCTTTTTCTCAAGTAATGGATGATTGTCTACCCAGTCAAAAATATCATCAATTTCTTCTTCAGTAGCTAACGTTGTAAAGATATGACTGTAACTCTTCGCATGTACTTCTTCCATAGCTCCCATGAAAGCTAATACACTTTTAGCTTGTAAATTTTCAAGATGAACAAGTACAAGTGGCATTCCTTCGCCACCTTGTTTCGTATCTAAAAGTGTTAAACCACCTAATACACGCTTATAAGCAATTTGCTCTTCTTTCGATAATTGCACCCAAGTATTTTTGTCAGACGAAACCGCAATTTCTTCTTCTGTCCAAAACTGAGCGATGTTTTGCTTCCAAAACATTAAACTAAAATCATCTTCTTTTTTGTTCCAGTTTACCGCACGCATTAAATCGCCCCTTCTCTAAATATGATAACTAAGCATGAGCAGGGTTCAGAAAACCCTGCTCATCATGTCTCACTTTTTATATTAAACGGTACAAGCCACACACTCTTCCACGCTTAATTTACGTGTTCTCGTATAATACAGACTCTTTAAGCCTTTTTTATGTGCATAGATGTAGTAACGTGCTAATTCACGTGTTGAAATATCACTATTAACGTAAAGAATTGTACTAATTCCTTGATCAATATGTTCTTGAATTTCTGCGATTAAATCAATTAATTTAAACTGATTCATATCGTAAGAAGATTTATAGTACCAGAACGTATCTTTTGATAAATACGGCATTGGATAATATGTTGTCGCGTTCGCATATGTTCTTGATTCGATTTGACTTACGATCGGCATTACGCTTGAAGTTGCATTTTGAACGTAACTGATTGATTGTGTTGGAGCAATGGCAAGACGATATGAGTTGTATAAACCATTCTTTTGCACTTGCTCTTTTAAACTTGTCCAATCTTCTTTTGTCGGAATATGAATTCCTTCAAATAGTTGCTGAACTTTTTCAGTTACTGGGCTGTAATCTGTCGTTTCATACTTTTCGAAGTATGTGCCATTCGCATAATCAGATTTATCGAAGTCTTTAAATGTCTCGCCTTTTTCTGTAGCGATTTCCATACTTTTCTCAATAGAATAGTAATTTAACATCATAAAGAATGTACGAGCGAATTCTTTCGCTTCTGCACTTTCATAAGCGATTTTATTTTTTGCTAAATATCCGTGTAAGTTCATTGCTCCAAGTCCAACTGAATGAAGCTCGTCATTTGCTTTTTTCACAGTTGGTGCATTCGGAATAATCGTCATATCAGAAACAGCTGTTAAAGCTTCCATTCCCGCATGAACTGCTTCACGAATTTCTTTATTTTCCATTACGTTTACGATATTTAACGATCCTAAGTTACAGTTAATATCACGACGGATAATGTCATCTGTACCGTAATCATTTATTTCTGAAGTTTCTTGAAGCTGGAAGATTTCTGTACATAAGTTCGACATCTTCACAGTTCCAATATCCTTCAATGGATGTTGATTATTTGCATTTGATTTAAACATTAAGTATGGGTAACCAGACTCAAGCTGAATCATAGCGATTTTAATAAGCATATCACGTGCACTAATATCTAGTGGCTTCTTCTTCACTTTCGGATTGCTCATTAATTCATCGTACATTTCATCAATGTCAATATCATCTAAATGCTTGCCATATTCTTTATAAACCGTATAAGGCGCGAAAACATGGAAAGGTTCGTTTTTCTCAGCAAGCTCAAAGAACTTACTTGGAACGATAATTCCGATTGATAGAGACTGAATACGGCTCTTCTCATCGGCATTTATTTTTTTTGTATCAAGGAATTCAATAATATCCCAATGGAAAATGTTTAAATATACTGCGCCGGCACCTTTTCGTTGGCCAAGCTGATTCGCATATGAAAACGAATCTTCAAGCAATTTCATAACAGGCACTACACCACTTGCAGCGTTGTCGATACCTTTAATTTGCTCACCACGTGCGCGTAGCTTAGATAAGTTTAAGGCTACTCCCCCGCCGATTTTCGATAATTGCATCGCAGTATTAATGTTAAAGCCAATTGAATTTAAGCTATCGTCCATCTCTAACAAGAAACAAGACACCATTTCTCCTCTTCTGCTTCTTCCCGCATTTAAAAAGGTTGGTGTCGCTGGTTGGTAGTTTTGTTTTACAATCATGCTTGCGAATTGTTTTGCCTTCGAAACATCACCGCGTCCTAAGTATAATGACACAATTGCTACACGATCTTCATAGCTTTCTAAGTATTGTTTTTGATCATTCGTTTTTAACGCATAATCTTTGTAGAACTTAGATGCTGCCATATAAGATTGGAACTCGAAGTTTTCACCATAAGCGATGTTATATACTCCCTCTACTTCCTCCAAGCTATACTCGTCCAGAACGTTGTAATAGTAATCATGTTCTTTCATATACTCCATTCGCTCTGCCACGCTATTAAAAGGAACGGTATTCTCTCTAGCTTCTTCCATAAAGACTTCTAATGCCTCTTTATCTTTATGAAGCTGATAAAAACCGTCCTGCATTTGCGTGATTTCATTATTCAGTTCAATGTGTCGCAATCTCCCGCACCCTTTCCTTAAAATATTCTACATCGTTATTTGTTCCAGATAACTCAAATTTTGATACAATAGGCACTTCATATTTAGTAGAAATCTTGTCAGCACTTGCACCGAACATGTCTCCCCAGTTACGATTGCCGCTTGCAGATACGCCTTTTAATTTTTCATTATTGCGCTCTAAAAAGTCTAAAACACGTTCTGGTACATTGCCAAAACCTGTTGTATACGTAATAAGAATAAAGTCTTCATCTATTACTAGATCTTCATCAATTTGAACGGCCGGCATATTTAATTTGTGAATGAAACGCTTCACGTTTCCTGTCATAGAATCATATGCAACTAACATTTCCGACCCTCCCTCTCAAATCTATATTCTCTATATGTTGTTCTTGATTTCTCTATATATTGTATTACGTTTCAAAATAAGACACAAGATATATGTATAAATTCTTTCTTTTTTTAACTTTTACTTTTCGACATGATAGCCGTTTTTTTTCAATACAATGACTATGAAACAACATTCTAAAACTCATGTCAATAAAGTGCTTTTCAAAAAAGTTGTCAACGAATTTAATCTTATTTTAAAAAAAGTTAACAATATATTTTGTCATAAAACGGTAGATGCTGAAGAAATATATTTCTCCAGCATCACGCAAAAAAGAACAGATATGAAACTATAATCTGCTCTAAAAAACGATTACATTTATCAAATTTACCTTATTAAATATATTATACATATACTTTCGTTTTTCGTTACATACTAAAAGATAACTATTATAGAAAAAGATTATTATTATGGAACTTCAATTTATTTATGAAAAGTTTATTCAGAGTGCTCAATACGCAAAATATCTTTTACAAATATGTGATGTGGATTTTCATCTTTATCAAGCATTGTACATACAGGAGCCTCTTCATCAAAGTATACAATCATTCCTTCTACGTACTGATATGTATGTTGAACTTGTACAGTTACTTTAATTTCTATCGCTTCTTCATATGCTCTTTTTATTTTCTGAAGCATTTTTGCTGAACATTTTCGTTTCTCTGGATACATAACCATTCCCATAAATCTATTGCCGGCTCTATCTTTCCACATATAATCCCAATGTGGTAAAATGCCTTGTTTAAAATCGCCCATAATTCCCCTCTCCTTTATCTTTTATTTATCCCGCATTAAACGTTCGATTGGTGTCGGCTACTAATCAGTGAGGGATGCCCTGCTGATTAAAATTCCCCTTTATGAACGTGGCGTTTCTGAATATGTATAAATCACTTGCCCGCCTCGTTGTGCGTTACCAATGAAATGCTTAAAGTCTTCTCTATTTACAACAACTTCTCTGAACGTATAAAATACATCTTTCGTAACAACATACTCCGTTATTTCACCATTTTTCAGCTGATCTAAAATTGTATTTGCTAATTCTTTATCCATGTATTTCACCTCTCTGCAATATTTTATTTTATCGTATATTCTATAGGTCAACAACTGTAAAATTATCCCGCTATTTGCAGGCGGTCCGATTGGTGTTGGCTACTAATCAGTCGTGGAATGAACAAAAGTCTTACTGATTAACGTTTCATTTTATCTCGTTGTTATGCCATGATTTTATTTTCGTTATTTCGCAAACAATATCGTTTTACTATATGTCCACTAAATATCATATACTAACATAGCTACTTCTCTATATCAAACATTTCGGCATTCAATTATGCAAAGTTCCATACCACTATGCTACAATATATAAATAGAACTAGGAGGGATACTATGATTCGGAAAGCAAAAAAGACAGATGCACTGGCAATAGCTCCTTTATTGTATAATGCTCTGCATGAAATTGCTGAAAAAATCACAGGTAGCACAGTTAAAGCAGAAGTATTACTAGGACTTGAGACATGGTTCTCAAAAGAAAATAACCGTCTGAGCTACGAAAACTGTTTTGTCTATGAACAAGACGAGAGTGCAGTTGGAATTATTGTCGCTTATCACGGTAGTGAAGCAACACAGCTTGACGCACCAATTGTACATCACTTAAGAGAATTACATAAAGATGAATCAATTACGTTAGAAAAAGAAGCTGAGCTTGATGAGTATTACATTGATACATTATCAGTTTCAAGTGCACACGGCGGAAAAGGTATAGGTTCTAAATTAATTGAAGCTGCCGAAATCTATGCAACTGAAAAAGGGCATGAAAAAATCGCTTTACTTGTTAATTTAGAAAACACACGCGCCTATTCACTATACGAAAAGTTAGGTTATAAAAAAGATGAAATTGTTATGCTAGTAGGCGAACCTTATGCTCATCTCGTAAAAACATTAAACGTCAAAATTTCTATACCTTAAAAAGAAAGCACACGATTTATATAAATCGTGTGCTTTTATGTTAAATTCGTATTTAATATATTTCCATCCATCGCCTCGTGAAACGTATATGTTGTACATCCCCATGGCTTTCTATGCAAAATAGGAGAACCAGACCATCCCATTGCCCTCAGCTCCGTTCCAATCATCGAATTAAAATACTTATGACCTACAAGAGCAATACTTCCATGTACGAGAGCATAACGATGTAACAGGTAAGCCGCTTGCCTTGCCCTCTCTCTTACTTCCTTATAAGACTCAACATCTTTATGGTAGCCAAGTATCCATAATGTTCGTCCAATGAACATCCATACCTTAATTGTGCATTTCAACCACTTCGGAGCAAAAAAGCATGAAGGAACTTCAGCTTCTCTAAAAAGAGAATTTTGCATAAAAGATAAAGAATCTGTCAATTCAGCTGCTGATTGTACAGCACGCCTTTGATCACTTGTTAAGACAAATTTCGCTGCTTCAATTGCCTCTATTGTTTCTATCGGCATTTTAGCTTTTTGTATCATTGATTCGGAATCATACTGTTTCATCCATTCGTGAAATGAATTAATTGTCATCGGTTCTCTTATACGACCTAAACAACCATGACGAATAAAAGAAATCTTCATTCTTTTCACTCTCCATTCATCACTTACGAACTCTATTATGCACTAGTTCTAAATATCATACCACGCAAGAAAAGAAAGTTATATACCTTTACATCTCCCCACCACTATCATGTGTTATCGAAGCATGGGTACCATCCATCCCATCAAAATATGTATTCGTATCATATTGACGAATCTTTTTTAAATGCATATAAGAAAATAAAAATAAAATTAAAGCTATAACACTCCCCACAAATTCAAACATCATTTTACCGCCTCTAATTTCTCCCACTTCAGCAGGTTATTCTACTTTTTCATTATACCTCGATATAAAGATTTTCGCATTTTTGCTATTTTTTCAAATAACATGGATTTTCTACATATTTTCTTACAAAAAGTGAATTTTTTTCGAATTTTTACTTTGGAAACATTTACAAAGTAGGAAATATGGTTCAAAATAGGAGGAAATAAAAAAACCCAAATTTATTCTTTTTTTGGGAAAACTGTAACAAGGAGAGTTGCTTATGCAGATCGCAGAAACTGGAGATATCATCGAATTTAAAGGTGGAATGCAAGGCCGTGTTCAAAAAGTAAATCAAAACTCTGTTATTGTTGATATAACAATTATGAAGAATTTTAGAGAACTAGATATGGAACCTCTTACAGTTGTAAGTCATAAAAACTATACTGTCATTAATCAAAATGCATAATATAATAGAAAGAAAGGGCCTGTATAGTATACAGGCCCTTTCTTTCTATTAACGATTATCAATTGTTTCCGGATATAGATCGTGGTTCATCATGCGGTAGTCAGCCATTTGTTCATACTTCGTCCCCGGGCGACCGTAGTTGCAGTATGGATCAATTGAAATGCCACCACGTGGTGTGAATTTCCCCCATACCTCAATGTAACGTGGATCCATTAATTTAATTAAATCGTTCATAATAACGTTCATGCAATCTTCGTGGAAATCACCATGATTGCGGAAACTAAATAAATACAACTTTAAAGATTTACTCTCTACCATTTTTTGCTCTGGAATATAGCTAATATAAATTGTTGCAAAATCTGGTTGTCCTGTTTTCGGACATAAACTTGTAAATTCAGGACAATTGAATTTTACAAAATAATCACGGTTTGGATGATTATTATCAAATACCTCTAATATTTCTGGGCTATATTCAAATAAATATTTTGTATTTTGATTTCCTAGTAATGTTACATCTTTTAAATCTTCATCTAATCTTCCTGTCATTTTAAACATCCCTTCTCATTATACGCCGCGTTTATTTCCCCATACTAACGCATGAAGCTGGGGCAATACTTTTGCATCATTCATCTCTTTACAATTTACAGCTTTATCAATCAGCCACTCATACTTATCTAATAATTTTTTAATAAGCATCGCATCATCCACTGTTTTTGTATCATCGTTTCCTACTTGCAAGAAAAATGGTACATCTGGATAACGTTCGTGCATCTTAACTGCATATTCAAAATCATGATCATCGAATACTACTACTTTTAAACTAATATCTTTTCCTGCTAGTTTCTGAATAATAGCATCTAACTTCTGAAAATCTGTTTTCATCGTCGAACTTGGTGGTTTTGGAGAAATTGTTACTTCATCAATTTGAAGTAACCAATCTTGCCATTTACTCCCTTGAGTTTCAATTGCCGTCCGCATTCCATTTTCTTTTAATATAGAAAGAAGAAACTCAATATTTTTCAGCAATGCCGGATTCCCGCCTGAAATCGTAACATGAGAAAATTTTTCTCCTCCAATTGCAACAAGCTCATCCCAAATATCTTCTGCTGTCATCTGTCTAATTTGATTTTTAGCTGATCCATCCCATGTAAAAGCAGAATCACACCAAGCGCAGCTATAATCACAACCAGCCGTACGGATAAACATTGTCTTTTGCCCTACAACCATTCCTTCACCTTGAATAGTCGGACCAAATATTTCTAAGACAGGGATTTTACTCATCGAGCATCCACTCCCGTCTTACTTCCGCATAACTAGTCGGCGTCTCAAATAGACGAACAAATTCTACGCGAGCTCCTTTATATTCGTTCACTCGATTCTCTTTAGTTAGTGCCTCTGCCATCTTTTCATAAATCCAAACGACCATATTTTCAGCAGTCGTATTCATTGCAGGTAACGTTTCGTTTAAATAACGATGATCTAAATAAATTTCGATTTCATTCTTCCAAATCTCTTTTATATCACCAAAGTCAATTGCAAGTCCTATTTCATTTACATATCCACTAATTCCAAATACAACTTTATATGTGTGACCATGTAAGTTTTTACATTTCCCTTCATAACAGTGTAAATGGTGTGCTGCATCAAATGTAAATTCCTTGCTGACCATTACTCTTTTATTATGGTATTTGAGCTGTTTACGCTGAATATCCTTGTCCATTTTTTGCAAATTTTCTACGATGCGAAATCCAAAGAAATTATCCATTAGTTGTTCGCTCCTTCGCGTTCTTGTAGGTACGTATCTAATCCTGCTTTACGAAGTTGGCACGCTGGACATTCACCGCAACCATCACCAATGATTCCGTTATAACATGTTAATGTTTTTTCTCGAACAAACTCAAATGCTCCAAGTTCATCTGATAATTTCCATGTTTCAGCTTTATCAATCCACATAAGTGGCGTGTGAATGACAAACGGGTAATCCATGGATAAATTTAAAGTAACGTTTAACGATTTCACAAACACATCACGGCAATCTGGATAACCACTGAAATCAGTTTCACATACACCCGTTACAATATGACGTGCTCCAACTTGTTTTGCTAATACAGCAGCAAATGATAAGAAGAGTAAATTTCGTCCATCTACAAATGTCGATGGCAATTCACCTTCTTCATGTGTAATCTCCATATCCGTTCTCGTTAACGCATTTGGAGCAAGTTGATTTAATAGACTCATATCTAGTACCGTATGCTTTATTCCTAGCTCTTTTGCAATTTTCGCTGCACAATCAATTTCTAGCTTATGACGTTGATTGTAATTAAAAGTTACAGCTTCTACCTCTGCAAACTGCTCTATTGCCCAAAATAAACATGTTGTACTATCTTGTCCTCCACTAAAAACAACAACTGCTTTTTCTTTTTTCATTTCACTCATTCTCCTTCTCTACTATAAATAAGAAGAAAGAACGTTCTTGAACTGTCACAATAAAAAAACAAAACAATACCTAAGGATATTGTTGTTTCCATAGTTTTTTATAGAGGGAGTTCGCGAACCTCTCCCGCGCGGTGCACGGAATTTCTTCTTTCATTGACACAGCTTATTGTAACATATTGTATACTAGCGTAAAAATTTCTGATTTTTCCGCTATTTATTATTTCATTTCTTTCATTTTATAGTATGATTAATTTAATATAAGAAGAGAGGAGGCATCCCACTGAAATCCTTTATTATTTATCTCTTTTTAAATATATTATTCATCCTTATTACAATGCTCGTATATCATTTATTTTGGAATCAAAAAGGGAAACGCTCTCCTAAATTAAATTCAGCTATATTTATTGTATTGTGTTGCCTCGCTACCGTACTCTGTATTACATTTGCAGCAAAAACAAATAATGGTTTTCAATTTGATATGCGCCATATTGTATTAATTGTCGGTACATTAACGGGAGGGCCTATTGCTGGTGGTTCTATCTTAGTTGTATTAAACATATATCGCTTACTATTAGGTGGGGTAGGTGTTTTCCCATCTCTTATCGGTTCTGTTCTTCTATTTATTGTTCTACTATTAACATATAAATTTTTCAATCGAACTTCTAATCGTATAAAAATAACACTTGCTATTATCTACAGTCTCACATACGGATTTAGTTGGATACCTTTCTTTCTTTCAAAGGTTACAAATAAGACTGATTATATACCGCATATTATTGTATATGAGTTATGTTCAATGCTTGGTACGATCCTAATTTTATATTTACTACACATATTACAAACTCAAGTTCGTCTCCAAAACGAACTTATAAATGCTGAAAAGTTTCATTTAATTGGTGAAATGGCAGCGTCTATCTCTCATGAAATTCGCAATCCATTAACTTCAACGAAAGGGTTTTTACAACTGTTACAATCAGATACATGCACTGAGCAGGAACGAAAATTATATATCGACATTGCCATTAACGGCATCGAACAAGCAAATCATGTTCTTACAGATTATTTAACTTTTGCCAAACCAAGCATTGAAAAAGAACAAACATTACAGTTAGAAGAAGAATTACTACATGCATTGTCGTTAATTACACCGCTTGCTAATTTAACAAATGTACGTACTCATTATATAAAGCAAAGCACTTCTTTTTTTATCGCTGGAGAAAAACAAAAACTAAATCAATGTTTATTAAATATTTTAAAAAATTGCATTGAGGCTATGCCAAAAGGCGGTGATCTTTATTTCACATTAGTTCCTGATCATAAGCATATTCAGTTATATATAAAAGATACAGGAATCGGTATGGATTCAGAACAAGTAAAACGTCTTGGTTCGCCTTTCTATTCAACGAAAGAAAAAGGCACTGGACTTGGAATGATGGTCGTATTCAGTGTTGTTCAAGCTATGAACGGAAAAATTGATATTATAAGTGAAAAAGGAATCGGTACAACCTTTTTATTAACTTTTCCACTCATACAAAAAACGTGATGAAATAATCATCACGTTTTTTCTGTTCCTTCAACTAATTCAGCAAAAGCTTTCACTTTTCCGTGCGGTTGTTGATTTTCTTTACGCGCTTTCCAGGCGCGCTCCTCTTCTCGCTTCTTCTTAGACATATTTTTTCAACTCCTTCTTTTCTTTCTCCATGTAGTATTCCAAAATAAGAAAGAAAACTATGCACATATCAAAAAAGAAGTGGTTTCCCACTTCTTCCACTTTAGCGTTGCAAAATTGCATGTTTCGCCTCTTTTAACTGCGTAAGATGTCTTTGTTCATGCAAATCAAGAAATTGAACCCATTGATACAAATTCAGATCATTAAAAACAGGATGCTTTAATCCATTTTCAAATAGATCTTTTTCATCTATAACACTATGAAGCGCGTGTAATAGTTCTTGTCGTGAATGTTCTAGTAATTGAATTCCTTGCTGTTTTTTCATTAAAGTTTCTGTTGGTTGCATTTGCTGAGGAGCTTCTCGTTTATGTGTGCGATCAAGCGTAAGTTGGAGGTCTTTAAATGGAGTCATGTTTCTTTCGTTTTTTTGTAAAGCATATACAAGGGCAGACGTGACAGATTGTTCAACTAAATGCAAGTGGTGTAAAATTTGAGTAATACTCCATTTATCACGGCGTGGCTTTACATTCACTTCTGTATCATTTAACATTTCAATTTCTGATAATAGCGTGCTTCGGGTAGACTGTAATGAGTTTACTAAACTTTCTAAACTCACATCCATATTAGATTGAAGCATACTTGTTCCCCCCTTTTGTTGGTGAAAAGAGGTGCTCCTTATTAGAAACACCTCTTTAGTATTCTGAATTTTCTTTTATTATCTCATCATTTTCCCATTATGTCGATGTTAAACATGTGAAAAAAAGCGCATGTTTTTTACAATTTTGTGTCGTCAATCGCATGTAACCATGCTTCAATTTCTGTAATAACACTTTTCACACAGCCTTCAGCAAATGGTGATGTTAAATTTGCAACTTCTACTAATTCTAAGAACGATTTACTTCCACCTTGTTGGCACAGATTCACATAATCTTCCCACGCCTCTTGTCTATTATCTCTTGCACGTTTCCAAAATTGTAGCGCACAAATTTGAGCAAGCGTGTAATCAATATAATAGAAAGGTGAACTATAAATATGCCCTTGACGTTGCCAAAAACCACCGCGCTCTAAATAATCATTATCCTCATAATCACGATGCGGTAAGTATTTCTTCTCTATGTTACGCCATGCTGTCTTACGCTCTTCAGGTGATGCTTCAGGATTTTCATATACATAATGTTGATATTCATCAACTGATACGCCATAAGGTAAAAACAGAAGTGCTGAACTTAAGTGAGAGAAGTAATATTTATCTGCATCTTCTTCAAAGAATAGCTTCATCCATGGCCATGTAAAAAATTCCATACTCATAGAGTGGATTTCACACGCTTCATATGTTGGCCAATTATATTCTGGAATTTCAAATTTACGACTTTCATATACTTGGAAAGCATGACCTGCTTCATGTGTTAATACATCAATGTCACCAGATGTTCCATTGAAGTTTGAGAAAATAAATGGCGCTTTATAATTCTCAATATATGTACAATATCCGCCACCAGCTTTTCCTTTTTTCGCAACTAAATCTAATAAATCATTATCTAGCATGAAATTGAAAAATTCATCTGTCTCAGCCGATAACTCTTTATACATCGTCTTTCCATGATCAACAATCCAATCCGCATCTCCTTTTGGAGTTGGGTTCCCTGTAGCAAACTCAAAGTTTTCGTCGTAATAAGCTAACTTCTCTACACCAATACGTGCTTGTTGTCGCTTTCTTAATTCCGTTGTAACGGGAACGATATAATCCAGCACTTGCTGACGGTAATTAGCCACCATCTCCGCATTATAATCTGTACGGTACATTCTTGCATATCCAAGTTCAACAAAGTTTTTGAAACCTAAAGATTTTGCGATTTTCGTTCTCACTTTAACAAGCTCATCATAAATACGATCTAGTTCTTCCTCATTTCCAGCTAAAAATCCGTAGTATGCTTCACTTGCTGCTTTACGTTCGCTTCTTTCTTTTCCTTGCATAAACGGAATCAGTTGCGATAACGTTCTTTCTTCTCCAGCAAAGTCAATTTTTGCAGATGCTAATAACTGTGTATATTGCGACGATAATTTATTTTCTAATTGTAAATCTTTCACGACTTCATCTGAATATGTTTTTAAATCACATTCTGCTAGAGCAAATAATTGTTTTTCATAATACGCCTCTAATTCTTCACGAAATGGAGAATTAATGAGTGCCTTATAATATTTTGTACCATATCCTTGTACAACTGGAGAGAATTCATCAAAGAAATCCTGCTCCTCCTTATAAAAAGTATCCGTCGTATCAACAGAATGGCGAATGTAACAAAGGTTTCCCATTGTACCAAAATCGTTGCGAATTTCATTAATTGAATTAATGACTTGTTTTTGTTCTTCTACAGTTTTTGCGTTATCAAACTTCTCTAAAGCAACAGTAAATTTCTCTTTTAACTCTTCAATATTTGGGCGTTTATATTCATAGTCTTTAAATGACATGAACGAGCCTCCTCTCCATTACATACCTTTACTATAATTCAATACGTATTCCCGAATTCCCTCTTAATTTTCAACAAAATTCGGCAGTTACTACCCTGAGTTCATTGCAAATAAAAAAGCCTTGGATTTATTTATCCAAAGCTCCTTTGGAACATATTATTATTTTTCATACTTCCCAATTTTTTTTAATAGATCAAGTAATTCATCTTTTTCATCTTTCGTTAACATTTCAAAAGACTGATGTATAACTTTCTCATGCCCCGGAAAAATAGAAGCAATAAAGTTCTCGCCAGACTCAGTTAATTGCGCGTAAATAACACGTCTGTCATTCGGGCATGGGATTCTCTTTACTAATCCCTTTTTCTCCAGCTTATCTACAACATATGTAATGCTGCCACTGGCTATTAAAATGCGCTCACCAATTTGCTGGAGTGGTTGACCGCCTTTATGATATAGCAGTTCTAATACAGCAAATTCCGTTGGATTTAACCCGTTACTTTGTATAGATTTATTTGTAGTATCCATAACAGAACGATGTACACGAGATAATGCAATAAATACTTTTAAAGATTGAGAAATATCTTCTCGTTCATTATTTGATGTCATACAACTTTCAACCCTTCACTTAAATTCTCAGCAATAAAAAGAAAATGCCACTTCATACTTCATGTGAATTCCGAATGAGCATTCACTCATCCATTTCCTCTCCCCTAATATATTAAGAATCATTCTTGAATAAAAACATGACAATTTTAACATAGTTTATATATAATGATAATAAAAAAAGAAGGAGTACCACATTTGAAAGTCAAATTCCAAAGCATAATTATATATATATTGCTTGTTATCCTACCGACAATAGGGATTGGTGCTACATTTTATTCGTATCATACATATAAAATGAAACAGGAAAACAAATTATCCGCTCATACAGTTCTCTTTTTATATAGAGATTATTTAGATCATCATCTTGGTGAAGCAATTTCTGCTTTAGACATGCTTGCAAAAGTTGTAGGCACCGAGACTGGTAATATAAATGGCATTAAACAAATTGTACATGATACAGATGGAAACGATGCACGCTTTTCTGGTCTATATTACGCTACACCAAAAGGGGTCATTACAATCGCATCTGAAGATGAATCAAAGCCCGTAGATGTTTCAGACCGTAAATATATTCAAGACGTGCTACAAACTAAAAAAACCACTGTATCATCAGTCATTACTGATCGCGTTCTTGGACATAAAGCTATTATGATTGCTGCCCCCATATTCAATAAACAGAAGGAGCTCTCAGGATTATTATTAGCTAGTTTACGCTTTGATTACATTTCATCTTCTTTAAATGCCATTAAACCACAATACCATTTTGAGGTAACTGATAAACATGATGTAGTTTTTCTAACCGATGATAATAATGACACAAGTGATACGCATTCTAATATGCTTACTACTCCACTCCAAAGATTAAATTGGAAGGTCTCTGTTTCACCATTACCTATTCATCAAAAAAACTTATACCAGTGGGTTGCAATAGAGTGTATCGCTACTTTATTTTTAATGTCTATTTTATTTTTACTTGCTCAATATATGTTGTTAAAACGTCAAACAAAACTTGAAAGACAACAAAATGAACTACAGAAAATTGAATTAGTTGGAACTTTTGCAGCAAGTACAGCACACGAAATCCGTAATCCTCTTACTGGAATTAAAGGACTCGTCGCTCTATTAAAAGAGAAATATAAAGATGAACAAGATCAGTTCTACTTTTCCGTAATTGAACAAGAAATAGAGCGAATCAATGAAATTGTAAGTGAATTTCTTATTCTCGGCAAGCCAACCGCCATCATCGAACAAACATATGACGTAAGAACAATTCTAAATGAGGTAGCATTAATTATTCAATCTGAGGCGAATTTACATAACATTGTATTCCATTTACATTTGCCAGACCATCCTGTTCATATCCGTTGTTCGAAAGACCATATGAAACAAGTGGTTTTAAACATTACAAAAAATGCAATTGAGGCCATGACTTCTAGTGATACACTAACCATTGTAGTAAAAAACAATGAAACACACGCACAATTACAGATTACAGATACTGGAAAAGGGATTCCGCAACATATTCAAAAACACCTCTTTCATCCGTTCTTTACTAATAAAGATACTGGAACAGGTCTTGGACTTGTCATATGTAAACGAATTGTAGAGATGTATAATGGGCATATTTTTATTGACAGTACAGAAAACGAAGGAACGACAGTTCATATCGAAATTCCGTTACACATAGTATAATTATCCTTATCCTATAAGGGTAATTATACTTATTTCATAAAACCAGCGACAAGCATTCGCCAAAAATTATTTGATTTTCCTTCATACCCGATTTGGAAAATTGGTATTTTTATAATTGAAAACCATTTCGGTGTTTGTTTTTCTTTATAACACTGATATTGTAAAATAAGCTTGTCCAATTCTTGACTAACTTGAATTGTCTCCCTACTATTTAGCCCACTTGTTAATCCTAGTTGAATCATTTCTTCACGTTTCATATGAATATCACGTGAAAGCTTTTCTAATGTGTACTTCCTTTTTACAGTAAACATCCATATCCCCCTTATTATACTTCCATGCTCTCAACTTCACTTCTCCATTGACCTTTTTAACTACTTAATCATATACAAATTTGAAGAATCAGAAATTTTAACATTTTCTCCCTGTAATTTACAAATCTTTACCCTCACTTTGAGAATTATTACAAATTATTCTATCTTTGTAAATACATTCGCAATAATAGACATTTTTTTCATCTTCTTTTTTTACAAATTCTACGTAAACCGGGGATTCTTAATTTTCCACCTACTTTTCTTCGACATTTTTTGTTTAATTTATATAAAAAAGCAAAACATAATGATGATTGATAAAGTGAAACTTTAATCAGTGTTTTTTGTTCAGCCCCACTGATTATTAGCATTCACCAATCGTGCGTTTATAGGCAGTGAATCTCCCACCTATCCAGCCCAATGTTGAGGTGGGAGTCTTACTACCCACAAATAGCGGGATAACAATAGAAAGGAAATATTTATATGCGAAAATATACGATTACATTGTTCATCATTGTTTTGTTTTTACCGTCCTTCTTATTTCCTATTCAAGCAAATGCTCATACGAATAAAGTTGCTATTGTCATTGATGATTTCGGCAATAATATGAAGGGGACTAATCAAATGTTATCACTTCCCATTCCGCTCACTGTTGCTGTTATGCCTTTTCTTCCTTCCACAAAAGAAGATGCAGTAGCCGCCCATAAAAAAGGCCATGAAGTTATTATACATATGCCAATGGAACCTATTAAAGGTAAAAAAGAATGGCTTGGACCGAAAGCAATTACAACCGATTTAAGCGATGAAGAAATAAACAACCGACTTGAACAAGCGATTCAAGAAGTTCCGCATGCAATTGGAATGAACAATCATATGGGGTCAAAAGTAACAGCGGATGAAAGAATTGTTCGCCTTATACTTGCTGCTTGTAAAAAACACGGTTTATTTTACTTAGATAGTAAAACTAATCCTAATAGTGTCGTCCCAAAAATCGGAAAAGAATTAGGAGTTCCTATTATTGAAAACCAACTATTTTTTGATGATGTGTATACAGCAGGACATATTTCAAAACAAGCCCAATTACTCATCAAAAAAATTCAAGAAAAACCTATTATGGTAGCTATCGGGCATGTGGGCCCCCCAGGTGAAATTACATCACGCGTTATTGAAACTTCTATCCCTAAAATTCGTGAGCATGCAGACTTTATTTTTTTATCTGATCTAGCATTATCCCCGCCTCCTGTTTCAAAATAAAGTTTATTACTCACAAAGAAAAGTACCTATCTATATATAACAGATAGGTACTTTTCTTTTTAACTTAAATATAATCTACATGACTCACTCTGAATCCTTTTTTCTCTATTTTTCCGATTAATTGCTTTAATCTTGTTTCATCTAACTCATCTGATATATTTACAATAACGCGGCGGATATATTGATCACCGTTATCGAGTGTAAACAACCCACCGATATTATATGCTTTTAACAATGTCCCAAGCTCTTTAATCGTTCCTTTACAATCTTGTGTTGCAATTGTTAATATATAACCACCTGTCCGCATACCAAATGAATCTTCAATAACATCAAATATATTCGAATGCGTTAACATACCGACAAATTCATTATAATCATTTAGCACGGCTAAAAACGGAAGCCGACGAATCACATAAAAGGCTCTGAAGAAGGAATCCTTTTCAAAAATAAATGCATTGGAATTGTCAAGTATATCTCCTGCACTTACATGCTCTAATCCGCTATTGCATTTTTTTTCTAATAAATCTACTTTATAAATAATCCCCGTGAATTTCTTCTCATCTTCTGCTAATACCGGGATGGCTCGAAATCCCGTTTTGTTCATCGTTTGCAGTGCCTCTTCACCAGAATCATTTATTTTGCAAAATGTTACTTGCTGCTTTGGCAGAAAATGATATTTAACTCGCAAAATATGTTCCTCCTTACATGTCAACATGTAATCTATATATAATAAGGAGACCTATATTTTATGAGTGAAATTATTTTTAAAACGCTTTCATTTATTTATTAACTTGTGGCCATATCACATTCATTTTTATATAACAGAGCTTCTTGCGCCCTTAATCATTAATAATTTCACATGATAGTTCATTAAATATTCTATACCCTCTAGCCATTTTTTCGCTTCTTCTGGCGTTTTTCCCCACACAATCATGCCGTAATTATGAACAAGAACTACTCCTCCACCTTCAATGAAATTCGGAACATTGCTTTCTAATAAATCAGCGAATTTTTTTTCATCTTCTACAATTGGAATGGTCATTTCTGTTATACCTTCTTTTCCGAAAACACGTTCCACACTGCGTTTATCGAACGTTACTTCTCCTTCTTCTCCATATAACTCTGATATTAAATGACTATCTACAGTCTGCACTTGTAAAATACATCCTGCACTACTTTTTTTATAAATATCCGCATGCATAAATGACTCTGCAGCTGGTTTTTCTTCATTTTCAAATACTGACTCGCACATGCAATTTACGACAATAAAATCTTCTTCCGAAAATAGCCCTTTATCTCTTCCCTCAACATTTACTAAAAATGTTAACGGCTCTTTTGACGTACATAGCGACAAACTAATTTTGGTACCATAAAACCAATCACGAAGTGCCAATTCAGATTTCACATCTTTTAATTCATTCCATTTCTTCAGAAAAAATAACATTTCGTCACCCCCGGCATAATATTCATATAAGGTTCGAATCCTTTCTATGTAAAAGGAATATTTTTTGATTATTCTAAAAATTTAATTGAATTATCACATGAGAATGCTTTTTTGTCAATATAGTTTCGCGGTTCTTCTTTAAAATAGGCTATTCATATGTCTATACTCCTATCTATTGCCTATTTCATTTTGTACATAAAAAAATGCACTATTCTTTAATTAAAGAATAGTGCATTTTCCTCACTTTTTATCCCGCTATTTGCTAGGCAGTAAGACCCCCACCTCAAAATGCAGCGAAAGCAAAGAAGTTAGGCGGGGATCGGGCTCTGCCCGTAAAAGCCCGATTGGTGAGGGCTAATAATCAGTGGGGGATAAACAAAACCCCCACTGATTAAAGTTTCACTTTATTTCTTTATTGCATTATACAAAAACTGTGCATATTGTTCACGTGTTACGAAATTATCTCCTAAAAAATTCCCTTCCCCGTCACCTTTTGATATTTTATTATCTACTAGAGCTTTCACATATCCTTTCGCCCAATGGCCATTTGGTATATCTTTGAAATTCTCTGCACTATTTTCATTTTCTTTTAACTGAAATACTCTTTGTAGTACTACTGACATTTCATATCGAGTTAATACTCCATCTGGACGGAATATATCATTTCCATACCCTGTCATAATACCAGCTTGAACCACTGCATCAATAGCCGTTTCATACATATTTCCTTTCGTATCTGTAAATGCCGTTTTTGGTTCTAGATTATTTTCTAATTTTAAATACCTTTGTATTAGAAGAGCTACTTGTCCACGAGTAATGTTATCACCAAATCCAAATTCACCATTTCCATAGCCTATAAATAACTTTTCTTTCGCTAAGTAATTAATTGCTTCTTCTGACCAATGTCCCTTTGGTACATCTTTAAATTCTACCACTTCTGTTTTCTCATCTTCTTTAGATGTATTACCGTCTTTACTTTCTACTACATTTTGAATAACAGACCCTGTAAAGAAGATTCCTGTATCCGCAAATGGATCTTTCACACCAAATTCATATACTTTCTCACCTGGTGTACTCCATTTCACTACACCATTACTATACGTACCGTTATCGCTCTTCAGACGAATTTTCGTAGAAATCTCACCATCTTTTTCATATATAGGTACTTTTACTTCTTTATTTACTTCTGTTTCCTCTAAAAATACTTTTTGGTTTTGGACATTGATATAAGCCGTCTTACTTAGTTCTATAACTGGTCGGACATCACGGATTTCATTTGCAACAAAACTTAGAAATACTAATTTTTTCAAATTGCTCACTGGTGATAAGTCTGTAATATAATTCGCTTCTAAATCAAGCTTTTGTAAGTTTACTAGACTTGATAATGGAGTAATATCTTTTAATTCATTATTGGGTAAATCTAATTCTGTAAGCTGAGTCATTTTAGCAAGTGGTGTCACATCTTTAATTTGATTTTTCCCGACAAATAATTTATTTAATTGATTCATTTGATCAATACCCGATAAATCTTTAACATTATTACGCGTTAATACTAAATCTTTTAAAGGTAATGAATATAACGGTTTAATATCTTCAATTTGATTACCTGCTAAAGTTAAGTATGTTACATTTTTTAAAGCACTTAATGGAGCAACGTTCTTAATTTTATTATTTGCTAAATTCAAGTAATCTAGTTGTTCCATTTTCGCTAATGCTGTTACATCTTCTATTTGGTTGCCTGATAGATATAAAGTTTTTACATTTTTCATTTCAGTTAGTGGTGCAACATTTGTAATTTTATTATTACTTAAATCAAGAGACTCTAAATTATTCATCTTAACAAGTGGCGTTACATCTGAAAACTCATTACCACGCAAAGCTAAATGATTTAATTGCTTTAGGTTCGCAAAGAACGACGGATCTTTTATCTTTGCATTCGCAACTGTTAAAGATTTTAAATTTGGCATATATTTTAATGCACTATAATCAAGTATCTCGTTTGTATTTAAAAACAAATCCTTTACTTGTAATAACTCTTCTTTCGTAATTGGTGTATTTAAATCTTTTCTATTAAATACTTTTTTATTAACAAGTTCTCTTAATTTGTTATCTGTTATCATGTTTTGATTATCAACTGGATTATCCGTTTCCGTATTGCCTGAATTAGAGTTATCATCTGGTTTCTCTGTTTCTTTGTTACCTACAGTTGGATCTTTAATTTCAAATTGAACTTGATATTTGTGATCATATCCAATAGCTGGAATAAGTATATGCATTTGCATATTGTGCTTCTTCTCAAACTCGCCAATTTCAAATTGAACTACTTTCGTTCCATTCTTCCTCTTATCTTCTGACAAAACTTTCACATCATGAAATACACCAGGCTGGTTTCTATCTTCTATTCTAAGATATTGAAAATAATCGCTATCTTGCATTGTTACAGTGACAATTTTTTTGCCAGCTGCAATTGTTACTTTAGGATCTTTTATATATTGAGAAACCATAGATGGCTCGTCTTTTTGATCCTTATATATTTTAATCTCAGTATCATACGTGCGATCACTCGCTGCTGCTACCGATTGATTTGCTTCAACTTTTAGTGCTGCTAATGCTGGAGTAGAGTACGTAGCAAATGGAATTGCTAATGTTGTCGCTACTACTAGCGCCTTCATATAATTTTTTTTCAAAATAATATCCCCTATCATATATAATTTTTATAATTGATAATACTTATCAATTATCCACAAATAAATGATAATGAATCTCATTATCATTGTCAATGAGAATATTACATTAAATTTATATTTTTAAAGATAAATAATAAAAAGCCCTTTATTCAAAGGGCTTTTTTACCTATCGTATGAAGAATTTCACTTTTTTCCTTCTCATTGATGACACCGATTTTTCGCAAAATATTCGCGTACAATACAAGTTTATTATATATTCGTTCTGACATGTTCTCCCTTCTTTCCTTCAACCAACTTTTTTTGTATTGGTAAATTATATGAAAGAGATGAGAAAATGTGTCCACTTTTTGCATAAATGCAAATCTTTTATTTTACGATTTACAGACAATAAAACTCCCTCCTAAAAATTAGGCGGGAGTTTAGGTACTTTCACTGTATTTAACAAACTGTCCACTGAATATTATGCTTCATAAGTTCTTCTTCAAAACTATATGGCATTTTTTTATCACAAATTACATGTTGAATACGTGAAAATGCTGCTATACGATAATTCCCTTTCACGCCTACCTTCGTATGATCACATAAAATATATGTTTTCTCAGCTAATTTCATCATCGCCTCTGACAATTTCGCTTTCTCTAATTCAAAGCTGGAAACTCCAAAACTAGGTAATAGCCCATCAATCGAAACGAACGCTTTATGAAAATGGAATTGCTGTATTACTTGCTGAGAAATAGACCCTGATACACGCGAATGCTTTGGAGATACTTTTCCACCTATAAATAAAACTTCACCGTGAAACATCTTTTTATTAATAGAAGAAATTAATTGTGTTGCGACTGGAAATGAACTTGTTACAATCGTTAAGTTTTTACGATGAACAAGGTATGGAACCATTTGAAGCGGTGTACTTCCATCATCAATTGCAATGACATCACCATCTTCTACAAATGTCGCTGCTTTATAACCAATTCTTTTCTTCTCTTCTATATGTAGCATTTCTCTTTCTAACATTGGTGCCTCTACCCCAGCGCCTGGAAGTTGAACAGCTCCACCATACACTTTTTTCAACTTCTTTTCACGATCTAATTCTTCTAAATATCGACGAATCGTTTCTGTTGATACAGCAAATTCTCTAGCTAATTCTGAAACCTTTACTTTCCCTTTAAATTCTACCTTTTCAAGAATGGTTCGCTTTCTTTCTTCTCCTACTACAGACATAGCTTCACCTCATTTATATCTCCCTCATAAACTTCCTTATTTATACAAGGTTGTAATTTTCTTTATAAGCAGAAACTTTTTCATGAATATGAATACCGCGCTTTGCTAGCTCATCAAAAATCAATTGTGGATTTTCAAAAGCTTCTTCAGGCGTAACAACACCCACCCTATTTACATTTCCATTTGCAATTAACTCTGCAGCAATCCCAAATGGAATACCTACGTTTCTCGTATAAGCTCTTAATTTTTCCCATCCTACAACAGAGCCATCAGATAACGGATGTGTATGATATAATACATGTCTTTGCTTCTCATTATTTTTCATACCTATTACTTCTACATGAAGTGCATAACCATAAACCTCTGTTTCTTGTCCTTCTTTCGATTGTAATAAATACTGCGAAATACAATCCATAATACCAATTTCTTTCCCATTTATTTCAATCTGATCATTACGCAATATGCCGTAATCATATAAAGCATGTACAAGTTGCATATTTTGCTTTGGCCAAGTTCCTCTCGTCTCTATCAGTTTGATACCTTTATTTTCTAGTGCCTTTGCTAACGTAATTGTTTCAGAATGCGGGATTATATACTGCGTTGTCTTACCATAAGGCGCTGGCAATTCTATTTCTCTTGGACGCGCAAACGGAAGTACTTGCTTAAATTCACCATCTTCATACACTGTACGCGATGGTAAATGTGGATCATATTCATATGTCGTTGTCTCTGTAATTGATGCAGAAAAAGCAATCGGACGATACGAACCGTGACTTACGCGGATCGTATCTACAGTATCCAGTTGATTTGCTGCATGCATTGCCATCATTTGCGTTACACCTGGCGTCATGCCAAATCCAGGTAAACATGTTTTTTCGTTTTGAACAAATATAGCATGCGATTCATTTTCTTCGCCAAATCCATTTAAGTTCACACCGTGACACCCTGCTTCTGCAATACAGCGGGTCGACAATCCGTTTAGCTTTATCGTCGTACCGTCCATTACAATGTCATAACCAATCATTTTTGCAACCGTATCCTCGTGATTCGTTACATCTACTTTTACAAAATCAACACGAGGATCGTTGAGCCATTCTACTACTTTACGGCCCTCTTCCTCGTTAAAATCAGCTACTGTAATCGTCTCAAAAGATGAAAATTGAACTAAATCCAAAATAGCTTCACGACAAATTTTACCTGCTCCACCTAAGCAAAATACTTTCATCCAATAACAGCTCCTTTAGCAATACTATCAACTAAGCGATTAATATCTTCTTCATGTACATCACCGATATTTCCAATGCGAAACGTATCTACTTTCGAAATTTTTCCAGGGTAAATAACAAATCCATAACGCTTTAATTCGTTATATAACTGTTGAAACTCGAACCCCTCTTTTGGATAAATGAAAGATGTAATAATAGGAGATTGATATTTCTCATCTACTAGTGGCTTAAATCCGATTTCTCCCATTCTATTCACTAGTAGTTTTTGATTGTTGTAATATCGATTGTAACGCGCTCTCACTCCCCCCTCTTTTTCTAGTTCAAGTAGTGCTTGATAAAAAGCATGTACAACATGTGTAGGTGAAGTAAAACGCCATTTCCCATTTTGTTTTTCCATCGTTTCCCATTGATCATATAAATCAAGAGATAAAGAACGTCCTTTTCCTTTACACTTCAATAATTCATCACGTTTTGCGATTACAAATCCGAATCCAGGAACCCCTTGAATACACTTATTTGCACTACTAATTAAAAAATCAATTTGTAAATCAGCAATGTCTATTTCAATCCCGCCGAAACTACTCATCGCATCAACAATTGTAACCTTTCCATACTGCTTTCCTAATTTACATACATCTACAATTGGATTTATAATACCTGTCGTTGTTTCACAATGAACAACTGCAATATGCGTAATCTCTTTATCTTCTTGCAATAACTTTTCTACTTCTACAATATTAGTAGGTTCCCACTCTTCTGTTTGACTGACCACTACATCAATCTGTAACATCTCTGCCATTTGCACGATGCGCTTACCGTACGCACCATTTGTACAAACGAGAAGCTTCCCATTTGCCGGAATAACAGAACCAATTACTGCTTCAACTGAAAACGTACCGCTTCCTTGCATTAACACTGTTGTATATTTCTCTTCTTCCTTCGTCGCTAATGATACAAGTTTAGCTCTTACTTCTTGCACCATCGTATTATATTCAACATCCCACGTACACCAATCGTATAGCATAACTTCTTTTACTGATTTTGTTGTCGTTAATGGTCCTGGTGTTAATAATAAATAGTGATTTTCATTCATGATCCAGTGCCCCTTTTATGAAATAATTAGTTCTTGTTTCTCGATATGTTCTATTATATTTTCGAGCTCCTGCATCGTTTCAATCGTAAAATGAGCCCCATTTTCAACAAACCGATTACGAACTACTTCTATTTTTTCACGAAGCTCTACCGAATCCATACTCTCCACTTCCTCTTCCGTTAAACCGAGCTCACTACTTCCAAGAATTACGCCAACTGTCCACATTCCAGCATTTCTACCTTCTTTCATATCTGATACTGTGTCCCCTACTTTTATCATATGATTCATCGGATACACATCAAGTTCCATTGCATTTTTATAGCACATCCATGGATATGGACGGCCTGCTGGAACATCATCTGGCGTAACAAGAAAATCAGGTTTATATCCTTGTAACGCTGCTTCCTTTGCAACAATATCCATCATTTCTCTCGTATAACCAGTTGTTGAACCGATTTTAATGCCTCTCTCACGTAAAGAAGCGATTACTTCTTTTACCCCCTCAATCGGCGTAGCATAACTTGGCAAAATAGAAAAGAGAATTTCTTCAAACTCTTCATACATCTCATGAATGTCTACTTCTGTTGGTAATTGACCGAAGACACGCTTCCACTCATCCGCAATACGAGGCATTTCTGTTAGTGCCCTTACATGATCTATTTTTAATAATCCCATTGGCTTACGTGCTTCTTCTACTGTAATTTCAACGCCGCGTTTATGAAAAATCTTCATGAATACTTCTAGTGGTGCAAAACATCCGTAATCAACTGTCGTACCTGCCCAATCAAAAATAACTGCTTCAATTTTCATTCTGTCCATCACCCTTCTTATTTATCTTTTTTGCCATTGCGAAGTTCGGTTACGAAGTGCTTTCGTTCCCCATTCATATACAACTCTCACTACAATATTTGTAATAACAATAAGTACACTCATTGCAGCTGCTGGCGCTACATTTCCTGCATCATCCATATTTACGATTGATACGGCAGCTAGTTTAAAATCAGCTGCATATAAGAATACAACTGCTGACACAGTTACCATCGAATTTACGAAGTAGTACATCACCATTTCTAAAATTGCTGGTAAACACATTGGTACTGTTACTCTAAAGAATGTTTTATAAAACGGAATACCCATTGACTGCGAAACAAGCTCAAACTCTCGGTCTAATTTCTTTAAGGCAGTCGTTGCCGTGACAAATGTTACAGAATAAAAATGAATGATATTTACTAGTACTAACACAGCGATTGTTCCGTATAAAGAATGAAACGGATTCGTTACTGATAGTCCCAGAATTTGAATCGTTGGTTGACTAAAGAAAAAGACATATCCTAATCCGAGTACTAAACCTGGTATCGCTAACGGCACTATAGAGAAAAAGTAACCTGTTTTTCTAAAAAATTGTAGCTGGTCTATTTTCTCAATTGCATATGCGAATACAAATGTTAAAATCGCCCCAATAACTGCTGTAACTGCTGAAACAATTACGCTATTTTTAAATGCTTCAAGTCCATCTCCTGTTAAACTTGAAAAATTAAAATGCTCAAATGTAAAACTCATATTATATGGCCATACTTTCACACTTGCAGCAATACCAACTGCAACAAATAATAGAATGATCATAAGTGTAATTACACTACAATATATGAATGAGATTACATCTCTTTTCTTATTAGCTATTATTCTGTATGGTACTGCTTTTGAAGATAAGAAATTCGCCTGCTTTCTTTGCGTAATACGATCAACTACAAATGCGAATATAGCTGGGATTAATAAAATCATTCCGACAGTTGCACCCATCGGCATATTTTGCTGTCCAATTACTTGTTTGTATACGTCAGTAGCAAGCACATTATATTGCCCACCAACAATTTTTGGTGCCCCAAAATCAGTAAAACTAAGTGTAAACACAACAAACATTGCACTAATTAATCCGTACTTTACACTAGGTAAAGTAACCGTGAAAAATTGCTTTGTTTTACTCGCCCCTAACATATTAGAAGCTTCATATAATCGATAATCAGATCCTTGAAAGGCAATTAGCAATATAAGAAATGCTTGCGGAAATGTATACATAACTTCAGCTATTACAATTCCTACTGGTCCATATAAAGGGATTTGTATACCTTCAAATAACCCAAACATCCCTTTCGTTACTAGCCCTTGATTACCAAATAAATATGTAAGTGCTATACCGTGCATCATCGTTGGTGCGAACAATGGTAATAACGCTACATACTGAAATACACGCTTTCCAAAAACATTCGTACGGGCAATTGCATATGCGTAAACGAATGCGATTGCAACTGAAATAATTGTTGTTGCGCCCGAAATCCATACTGTATTTTGTAAAGACTGAACTAAAGTTGGTGTTGTGAAATATTTACTGAAATTCGCTAAACCAATGAAAACTCCATCTTTATTATAAAAAGCTTGTGTAAATATTTGTAATAGCGGCAATACAAGTATGATAAGGAAGGAAAGGATCATACCGATAATTACGAGCCTTTGGATCCATTCCTCTTTCCCAATACTTCTCTTAATCTTTTTTTTCGTACTTTCTACCTTATAGTTTTCTAACATCTCCATCTATACAATGACCTTCTTTCCATATGACAACATATGATTTTCTGAGAAAGAGATTTGAATCGGCTTTCCTTTTCTAATAGCGGTTGCTTCTACTTCTGATGCTAATATATCCACTACAATTTTCTCATTATAAAGGTGTGTGTTTTCTTCTATGACTCGCACTTCCGTCCGATATACGGATCCGCGAAATTCCATACTTTCCACAACTGTTTTAATACCTTCCTTTTGTACAATTGTTACATGTTCAGGACGAATTGCATGTTCTTCGTTATTTTTCGAAAAGAAATTAATAGAACCAATAAAATCTGCCACAAACGGATTGGCTGGTCTTTGATAAATCTCCTCTGGTGTTCCAATCTGCATAATTTCCGCATGATTCATTACAACAATTTTATCAGCCATCGTTAATGCCTCTTCTTGATCATGCGTTACCATAATCGTCGTTATTCCTATTTCCTCTTGCAAATCACGCATTTCTCTACGTAATTTTTCACGCACTTTTGCATCTAAAGCTGATAACGGCTCATCGAGTAACAAAATATCTGGAGACAGAGCGAGCGCACGTGCAAGTGCTACTCGCTGCTGTTGTCCACCAGACATTTGAGCAGGATATTTATCTTTTACATTCAGCAAATCTACAAGTTTTAACGCATCTAGCGCTTTCTCTTTCACTTCTGCTTTCCCATATTTTTTTGTCTTTAAGCCGTATTCAATATTTTCAAGTGCTGTTAAATTCGGAAATAAAGCATACGATTGGAAAACCATTCCGAAGTTTCTCTTTCCAGGAGGCAATGCTGTAATATCTTTTCCATTCACAGCTATACTGCCAGTCGTTGGTTCCTCTAGTCCCGCTAAAATGCGAAGCAACGTCGTTTTCCCACAACCACTTGGGCCTAATAAACAAACAAACTCATTTTTGTTCACAGTAAAAGAAATATCTTTTAACGCTGTAAATGCATCAAACTGTTTTTGAATGTGTTGAATTGATAAATATTCGCTCATTTTTCTCTCTCCCACTCACTTACTTTTTCGGTTCTGCTTTTTGGCCAAACTCTTTTTCCCATTTTTCTAAAATTTTGTCACGATTTTCTGCTGCCCATTTAAAGTCATTCTTTTTATATAATTTTTCAGTAACATCTTTCGGGAATCCCTCTGGAAGTTTATAGTCATTTTTAATTGTCGCAAATCCATTTTTCTCAAAGTATAACTTCATTACATCATCAGTAATTGCCCAATCTAAAAATGCTTGCGCTAATTTATCATTTTTCGCATTATCTTTCTTAATAAGTGCGTTCGCTTCTACTTCCCATCCTAATCCTTCTTTCGGCAGTACAACTTCAACTGGGGCACCTTTTTGTTTTTCTTTTAAAGCACTATAAACCATTGATACACCGACTGGATATTCACCTGCTCCTGCTAATTTTGCTGGTTTTGATCCTGAATGCGTATAACTTGCCATATTATCATGAAGTTTCTTCATGTAATCCCAGCCTTTATCTTCACCCATGATTTGTAGCCATGCAGAAACTGTTAAAAACCCTGTTCCAGATGATGCTGGATGTGGCATAACAAGTGTTCCTTTATACTCTGGTTTCGTTAAATCTTCATATGATTCTGGCATCGGTAAATTTTTCTTCTTTAATTCTTCTTTATTTACAGCAATCCCCGTCATAAATGCAGTATTTCCTACCCATTTTTCAGGTTGCTTATCATCTTTAAATTGCGGAAGAACACGATCTGTTCCTTTTGGAGAGTATCCTTTTAACATATCTTTTTTATCTAAAGCTAATAGACTTGATGCCGCAGTTCCCCATACAACATCTGCTTGTGTATTTTTCCCTTCAGCTAGCAATTTCGCAGTAATAACTCCTGTTGAATCACGTACAATGTTTAATTTCACATCAGGATATTTCTTTTTAAAGGAATCAAGATAAATTGGTACAAGCTCTTCTTCAATTGCTGTGTAAACAGTTAATGATCCAGATAATTTTTCATCTTTCACTTTCGCTCCAGCACTTTCTTCCTTCTTTGCACCACACCCCATTAATAACGAAAATACCATTCCAGTCGCTACAGCTTTAAAGATTGTTTTTTTCACTGTTTCTCTCTCCTTTTACAAATCTTATGTACAACTCAAATATAAACAACTAGTGTAAAAGCAGTATTAAACCAACATTAATCTTTTGTTTGTTGTTTGTTTTTGTGTAATACGTTGCTACTTCTATGTTTTTTCGCATTTTTCTGCTAATAGAAAACACTAAATTTACAAATAATTAAAAAAACCTTTATAATCCCACAAAAAAATGAGGCGTTTGTAAAAACGCCTCATTTTTGTTTCCCTTTTTTTGAATTACGATTAGCATACTTTGCGCTATTTTCTCCTTCATACTCTAATGCAAATTCTGCATCTGGTAAGCTTTCTTTCGGAGTTTTATTATTATTGATTGCCGCATTTTGTTTTACTTTTCTTTTTACCAATACATTCACCTGCTCTCAAGAAATCACTTTCTACTCTAGTTTGAAACAATTTAAAATAATTATTACTGGCAAGTGTTAACAAGTACATAAGAGGCGTTCGATGGAAATACTACGTATGAAGAAATCATTATAAAAAGGAGCGATGATTTTGAAGAAAAAAGAAAAGATTCAATCACCAATTTTAGACGAAACGCTCCCGCATCAAATGAATTTTCCATCTTTTAAAGGAACAGGAAAAACGATGCAACAACCTTTTGTGAATCCATATGATGTTGTAATTGGAGACAGTAAATATAATTCCGAGAACAGTCCACTTAACAATTGGAGTGATGAAGTAGATCCTGCCATTATGGCTGGTGATGAGTGGATCCATCCTACAAATGATATTGGGTGGATTTCAGAAGAAAATCAAGAGTTGCTAAAAAACGAATCAGATAATAAAAATGAAGCTTTTATGCATCCACAATTTGGCATTAACGACTAAAAAACCATTCTACCTAACATAGGTAGAATGGTTTCATACTATCCAATAATAATCCGTTCTTTCGGGTATTTATAGCGAGGTGGTTGTTCCCTTCCACCACTAGCTAAAATAAATGTTAAAATACCAACGCGTCCGATAAACATAAGCACAATGAGTACAAGCTTCCCAATAGTTGTTAAATCAGGCGTAACACCTGTTGATAGTCCTGTCGTTCCGAAAGCAGAACAAACCTCAACAATTAAGCTCATAAGCGGTACATTTTCCGTAATAGATAAAACGAATAGCGCAGTAGCACATAACAAAATCCCCATCGTCATAACGACAGATGCTTTCAGTACATCCTCTTCATGTAACTGACGTTTGAAGACTCTAACTGTTCTACCGCCCCTTGCAAAGGTGTATAGTGACAATATACTAACAGCAAATGTTGTTGTACGTATTCCGCCCCCAACCGAACTTGGAGATGCCCCTATAAACATTAATATACTCATAAATAAAAGCGTCGGTTGTGACAATTCACGTATATCCATTGTAGCCAGTCCACCACTTCGCGTCGTCACAGATTGGAATAATGTATAGAAAACTGTTTCATGCCATGACTTTCCTGCTAAAAACTGATTTCGTTCTAGTAGAAAAATCATAATTGTTCCAACGATAACGAGTGCAAAAAATGTCGTTGTCGTCAATTTTGTAAATAACGAAAAGCGGAATAGTTGCTGTCGCCTTTTACTAAAGAATTGTTTTACTTCCATTAACACCGGGAAGCCAATCGCTCCTAAAATAATAAGCAACATATGAATCATTTGCACAATATAATCTTTTTTGTACGGAATTAGTGATTGTCCAGTTAAATCAAATCCTCCGTTCGTAGTTGCACTAACAGCGGCAAAGAAACCGTGGAAATAAGCTTCTTGCCAAGTTGGAAAATAAAGTAGAAATCTTGTACCTAATAGTATTGCTCCAATAAGTTCTATCGAAATAATTACAATTAAAATAGAACGCATCAATTCTACAAGGCCTGATAAATTCCCTTGATTATGATCTGCCATAATGAGTCTTCTTCTCTGCAAACCGATTTTTTTCCCCGTTATAATCCAAACAAACGTACCAAGTGCCATAATCCCTAAGCCGCCTAATTGTAAAATAAGGGCTAACATAATAATTCCTGCCGTAGTAAATGTATCTGAAATCGTAACAACAGACAGTCCCGTAACACTTACCGCACTAACAGATGTAAAGAGGGCATCTATAAATGTCCATTTCACACCAGCCTTCGTAACAAACGGGAAACTAAGCAATATTACCGATACAACTACCGCTAATAAATAAAACAAAACGATGAGTTGTACAGGACGTAATTTTTGTAAAAACTTTTTTATATCTCTCATTCCATCACTTCGCTACCTTTTTTCTATCGATTAAATAAAGAAAAATCTTTACTTTCTTTATTTGTAAATAACTGCTCAAATAATTTGGCAAAGACCATTCCATATACAGTTCCATTACCTCCATACGGCAATGCGTAAAACAAATTATGTATCTTTTCGTCTTCTTTTAAAATGGGGAGACCATCATGAGTACCACCAAATGCGGCTGCCCAATAGTAGTCTGCCTGTATATTTTTATACTGCGGGAACAGTTCTTTTACAATATTAATAAGGATATCACGCTTATGCAATAATTTCGTATCACCGATTGTTTGAATTTGTATCGCTTCATCTAATCCGCCTACAATAATGCGGTTTCGATACGTTCGAAAATATAAGTAGGGCCGTGCCGTTTCCCAAATTAACGATCGCTCATGCCAGCCTTCAAACTGATTTATTTCATTTGTTACAATTGCATAAGAAGTTTCTACTGTTGTATTCTTTTCTTTCTTTCCAAAAAGCGCTTCATAACCTGTCGCCATAATAATATTCTTTGCTACAATTTGATTTCCTGTTTTCGTGTAACAAATTAAATCATTTTGGTGTTTTTTTATATGTATTGCCTCTGTATGTTCATATATATTAGCTCCCATTTGGTTTGCTTTATGCAAAAAACTATGCGCTAGTAAATACGGATTCACCTCAGCATCACCTTGCATATATAACGCTGCTTGTTTTGCAAAAGAATAACGTTTCTTAATATCAGCTTCTGTAAAATATTCAACTGGAAATCCATAATTCTGTAACGTATTATATTCCTCTTGTAAAAATGAGACATCCTCACTTTTACTTGCATAATATAAACTATTTCGCGGAATAAAATGGGGATCAATATCAAGAGTCGGTATAACCTCTTCCATTGTTCTTAGCGCTTCATAACAAAGCTTATATGCTCGTACCCCTTTTTCTTTACCAAATGTATGAATAAGAGAAGTTAACGATTTATCATGAAGAAATTGTAGTAAACCTGTATTAGCAGCTGTGCTACCACACGCAATTGCTCTTTTTTCAATAAGTGTAACACTCATACCAATTTTCGCTAACGAATGCGCTATATGAGCACCTGCTTCGCCACTTCCGACTACAAGTACATCACATATCATATCACTTTCTAACGGTGGATAACAAGGTACAGAAACTCCTGTATTCCAAAACAACTTACCGGTCATAAGTTTCATAATCATACTCCTAAAATATAAATTTCTCCTTTCTATGTTTTGTTATTTTCCATAAAAAAATCCAACTAACATAGGCTAGTTGGATTTTTTTATTTTTAATTAGAACGCTCTTCAAGCCAATTTCCAATCGTCGGATATGTTTGTTTTACAGCTGTTCCACCGTAAACAATAGACATATGCCCTGTCGGTAAACATACATATTGTTTATCTGTGCTAGAAATATGGTCTAGTAACGCTTCTACTTGACATGGCAAAGCGATATGATCACGTTTCCCGGAAATATTTAAGACATTCGCCTTAATATTTGCAAGGTCTACCTTTTGTCCGCGAATAACAAGTTCACCCTTAACCAGTTTATTATTTTGATAAAAATCACGAATCCACTGTCTGTATGATTCACCTGGGAACGGAATACCATCACCAACCCACTTTTGAACCAATCTCCAGCTTTCGACGAAGCGCTCATTCTCTGAACGATCTACTAAAGCAACATATGGACCAACAAAGTTCGTAATTGGTTTTAACATTTTGTTTCCGAAATCAATCATTTCTGGCGGAATATTTCCAAATGTATCAACCGCTTTATCTAAATTGAAGTATTTCTCATCTAATAAAGGACCATACAATCCTGTTTCAGAGAAATCAAAAGGACTTGTCATGAAAATTAAATTACGAATTGGCATGTGCGGATGAAGTGCTGCATAAATGGAAGTTAGCGTTCCACCCATGCAATAACCAAGTAAAGAAATCTCGTCCGCTTTTGCAGTTCGCATTACTTTTTTTACTGCTTTTGCAATATAATCAAACACGAAATCATCAAATTTCAAATGACTATCTTCTAAACCAAATGTGCCCCAATCAAGCATATACACATCAAAACCACGATCCACTAGATATTCCACTAAACTATTTCCAGGAGTTAAATCCATAATATATGGTTTATTAATAAGAGCATATATTAACAGAATTGGAACTCTTTGTGTTTTTTCTTGTTTTGGAATGTAGCGATAAAGCTTCGTCTTATTCTTCGTCCAAATAACCTCTTTCGGCGTTAATCCTACTTGCGGCTCTGGTTCACGTAATAAAATTTCACTCGCCCTTTTCACTCGGCGGTATGCTTTTCGGTACTCTTCTGGGTATAGCTCTAATTGCTTTTCCCATTCTGTTGCGAATGTAGTCATTTTCCTATCTCCTTTTTGGTCGATTTCCTTCTAAAAAAAGAAGTGCATTCCTGCTATGGATATGCACTTTTTTCTTACTTCATTACATATATAATCCGCCGTTAATGTTTAATTGCTGACCTGTGATATACGCACCGTCACGGCATAGGTATACTACACCTTTTGCAATTTCATCAGCTTGACCAAAACGTTTTTTCGGGATTTTTGCAACGATTTTTTGACGTACTTCTTCTGGTACTTCTGCTACCATTTCAGTATCAATAAATCCAGGGCAAATTGCATTTACAGTGACATTTGTTTTTGCAAGTTCTAATGCTAATGATTTTGTAAATCCTAACATACCCGCTTTTGCTGCTGAGTAGTTTGTTTGGCCAAATCCACCTGCTTGGCCAATAATAGAAGAAATGCTAATAATTCTTCCTTCTTCCGCTTCCGTTATATATGGAAGAACCGCGCTTGTCGTATTAAATACGCTACTTAAATTCACGTCAATTACGCGCTCCCAATCTTCACGATTTAACTTTTTGAATGTACGATCTCTTGTAATACCAGCATTATTAACAAGAATATCAACTTTACCAAAATGATTCACAGCTTCTTCTACAAGTCGGTTTGCATCTTCTACTTTAGAAACATCCGCTTGCACTGCATAAACGTCATGTCCATCTTTTCCTAGTTCATTTACTAAATTTTCAGCTGCTTCTTTACTGCTATTATAGTTAATAACTACTTTCGCTCCCTCTTGTGCTAATGCTACTGTAATTGCTTTTCCAATCCCTTTTGCTCCACCTGTTACGATTGCTACTTTGCCATTTAATTGAACCATTTCTTTTCCCCCTTAAATGAATTTGTGAACGATTGTTATGAATCATTTTGGTACTCATACTGTAGAGTCCCTATATAATTATGTTTCGCCGTTTACACGTGAAAGAGATTCTCCCTCTCTCTTTTACCTGTTATAAACAAGCGCTTTTATCATTTTTTATTTTCCGGCTTATTCGCAGGCTTTATCTCTTCTTTTACAGGTACTTGTAGTTTAGCTAGTACTGCATTTTGCTTTTCTAGCAATTCTAAAATTTGATCTACTTTTGTTTCAAGCGTACGAATATCTTGTTTCACTTTCGTCACATCACGCTTTAATGTAGGAGCTTGTCCTAAAGAATCTACTTTCTCCTCTAGAAACTCCTCAATGTTATCTACTTTATTTTCTAAGTTAATAACAAGCGTAGCCACTCTTGCGATATCCTCTTTCGTCGGCACATTTACTTGTTCTAAATAGTTTTTTGTCGTATCATTTAATGCTTTTTGATAAAACAAATTCAAATCTAGAACGCTGCCCATCCAAGCAGAATATTCTTCTGTTTTAATTGTTTCATTGAGCGCTTTTCCCCAAAATGTTTCGGTTTGTTCATAAGCATTTTTCCATGCTTGTAGTGGATCGAATTTTTGATCAATCACTTTACCTACACTCCCTTTTTCGTTTTTGAAACAATTCAACCTATTCACTATTTTCTAATATTCTGAATAAAACTTCAAGTCTATATTTTATTTTTTTCTATTTTCTAACAAATGTGTTGACTTTAAAAACAGATAGGTGTAAATTGCACTTATAAGCAAAAAATTCCATCTAACTGATTCATGAGGTGATGCACAATCATGCTACAAAATGAACCAGAACAACGCGAAAGTTTGGAGAACAACCAAGCGAAACAACCAAACTCCATGCCAAAAAACTTCTTAGTTCCCTTCTTACTTCTCTGTCTAAAAGACTGGAGTCTTCATGGTTACAAACTTATTCAAATGCTAATGGATATCGGCTTTTCTTCTGTTGACCAAGGTAATGTTTATAGAACACTACGCAAATTAGAAAAAGAAAACCTTATTTCTTCTACTTGGGATACAAGCGATGGAGGGCCGGCAAAAAGAATTTATTCTTTAACTGAATATGGAGAGCAATATTTAACAACATGTGCGACTTCTTTTGAACATTATCAAAATATGTTGCGAACGTTTTTCACGTTATACACCAATGCATTCTTTCCATTTTCTACTTCTCCAGAAAAGGATGAAAAGGATTCTTCATCTTCACCTGGTGGTACAGCAGAGTAATCTGCGTTCACAATATGCAAAAAAACATTTGGGGGTCAAACAATGGAAACTAAACCATACGAATTAGTCGATGCATTTTGGAAAAACTGGTCTCAATCACTTTCCCTTTTCTCTTCAGCTGGGAAACAATTAGAGCAACTTACTTTAGAAACATTAAAACAACAACAAGACGCTTTGCATAAATTAACATCAGGAGTAGATGAACTAGAAAAAGAACTACAACAACTCACTGCTCAGTTCAATAACCAATATACAGATTACGTGAAACAATTAACTGGAAACTCCTTAAATGATCAAATTAACGAGTGGCAAGACAAGTGGAAGGAACTTTCTGCTCATATGCAGCAACTTACTGTTTCTCCTACAAAAACATCTTTGTCAATCCTTACACAAACAAGCGGTCAATTTGAAGAAACAACAAAACAATTTATTGAGCAACAACAATTACAACGTGAAGAGGCTCAAAAACAGTTAGAGGGTTTTTTGGAAGAGTTCAAGTCAAAACAGTTGGAACTCGCAAAAAAGTTCGAGGAAAATTCAAAAAATCTATTTACTTCCATCAAGTAAGAAAAATGTGGGAGCTAACTGCAGCACAAACAAAACTCTTTCTTCCTCCTACTACATCAAGATGGCTAGCATTTTTCGATATGGAAAAGAAGGAGGACAAAATGAATCCATTTCAAGAAGCACAAACTGTTCCGGAGCTTCGTTATGATGAGATTCAAGTCGGTGATCAAGCATCCCTTACAAAAACAATTACGGATGAAGATGTTATCAATTTTGCAAAATTGACTGGAGATGTGAATCCTATTCATATTTTAGATTCTTTTGCAAAAACAACAATGTTTAAAGAACGTATTGCTCACGGTATGCTCGTTTCGAGTTTTATTTCTACCATCCTTGGAACGAAACTCCCAGGCAAAAATACGATTTATTTATCCCAAAATGTTTCATTCCGTGCCCCTGTCAAAATCGGTGATACACTTCGTGTTGTGGCAGAGGTTATTAAGAAGCGTGACGATAAAAAAATCATTACGTTGCAAACAAACATATATAATCAATCAGATGATATTGTCGTGGAAGGAACGGCGACAATACTAAAAAAAGAGTAGCAAATTTGCTACTCTTTTTTCTATCCAAGAACTTCTAATCGCACCGATTACTTCCGCGTATGACTACGTCATTTCCACATAAAATAACGTTACCAGTTTAGATAAGAACTTAGCTGAACTGGACTACTCATAAGGATGTGTATCAACATGGTAAAAACAAACAAATTATTAGTTCCAGGTGCAGAGCAAGCGCTTGAACAATTTAAATATGAGATTGCACAAGAATTTGGTGTAAGCTTAGGGTCTAATACAGCATCTCGTTCTAACGGTTCAGTTGGCGGTGAAGTAACAAAACGTCTTGTTGCTTTAGCACAACAACAATTACGTGGATAATAATATAACATATGGCTTAGAGGCAGATATTCTCTGCCTCTTTCTATTTTCAACATACATAATAGTGCTTTTTCACATACTAATCAAAGCAAAATGAAAGGAGCGATATGTGAAATGAAACGGATTAATATTAGCATGAGCCCTCCACGCGTTCTTACTTTATCTTTTCTTCTATTATCAGTTGTCGGCACATGCTTATTAAAACTGCCCATTGCTACGACAACGTCCATTTCATGGCTCGATGCCTTATTTACAACCGTTTCCGCTTGTACTGTTACTGGGCTTGGTGTTGTAGATACCGGAAAAATGTTTACTTTATTTGGACAATGTGTCATTTTAGCGCTTATACAAGTTGGCGGGCTTGGCATTATGAGCTTTGCTGTCTTAATTGCGATTATGCTCGGAAGAAAAATCGGTCTTCAAAACCGTATTTTATTACAACAAGCATTAAATCAAACGAATATCGGCGGCGTCATCCGTCTTGCCAAATCGTTATTTTTATTCTCTTTTACAGTCGAATGTATCGCTACTTTAATTCTTTCTTTTGAGTGGGTACCAAAATATGGGGTTACCAAAGGGATCTATTATAGTTTTTTCCATTCAATCTCAGCCTTTAACAATGCTGGTTTTTCTGTGTGGAGCGATAATTTAATGTCCCATTCTCATAGCATTCTTGTCAATTTCGTCATTTCCTCTCTCATCATTTTAGGTGGAATAGGTTTTACAGTAATCGTAGACATAAAAAGAAAGAAAAACTTTAAAAACCTTACACTACATTCAAAACTTATGCTTTCTTCTACTCTAATCGTCAACATTATTGCTACCCTTTTTATTTTTATATTCGAGTTCCATAACTCCCTTTCTATGAGAGGTTTTACCCCATTTGAAGAAGGAATAGCCTCTTATTTTCAAGCAATTTCGACGCGAACTGCCGGGTTTAATACAGTTGATATTTCTACATTGTCAAAACCTTCCCTCCTATTAATGATGCTCCTTATGTTTATTGGTGCTGGTAGCGCTTCAACGGGTGGTGGGATTAAGTTAACAACATTTTTAATCATATTTTTTGGCGTATTTAAATTTCTACAAGAACAAGAGGATATTGTCGTATTTAAAAAATCCATTAAAGATACTCTCATTGTCAAATCATTAACTATTACTATCATTTCCATTTCATTTATCTTTTTTGCTATTTTAATTTTGAGTATTACTGAGCGAGTTCCTCTATTGATGAGTGCTTTCGAAGTATTTTCAGCATTTGGGACTGTTGGCCTCAGTATGAACTTAACACCCCACTTAACTATAATCGGAAAAGCTATTATTATCTTTATGATGTTTTTTGGGAAAATGGGTCCTTTAACATTGGCTTTTTCATTTGCTCGTAAAAAGAACCGGAAAATAAAATATCCGAATGAAGATATTTTAACAGGTTGACAACCGTAGAAATTATCCATATAATGAGAATACAATAGCATATCTCCAAAGGGGAGTAGCGTCCAAGAAAATTTCTTGGAAACAAAGTCGTCATTACGTAGAACTTAGTTCTTCCGGCTTTGTTGGCATTTTCATTACATATGTCTAGCAAGACCTTTGCCTATTAACGGCAGAGGTCTTTTTTGTATTCATTTCCAGATTCTTCCAAAGTTAATAGGCAGGAGTATGGGGAAACTAAATAGTGGGGAAATTCTTCACTTATTTAGAACTTATAGAAATGAGAGGAGAATGTACATGGATGTATCATTATTATTGGAGTATGGTTGGGTATTACTCATCCTAATTGCACTTGAAGGAATTTTAGCGGCTGATAACGCTCTTGTTCTTGCAATTATGGTAAAACATTTACCAGAAGAAAAACGAAAGAAAGCACTATTTTATGGATTAGCGGGGGCATTTGTTTTCCGATTCGGATCGTTATTTATGATTTCGTTCTTAGTCGATGTATGGCAAGTGCAAGCAATCGGTGCCATCTACCTTATGTTTATCGCTGGTAATCACTTATTTAAAACGTATGTTAAAAAGAATACGGATGAAGAAACTGAAGAAAAAGAAGCAAAGAAAAAACAAGAGAACTTTTGGTGGACTGTATTTAAAGTTGAGGTTGCTGATATCGCCTTCGCAGTTGATTCAATTTTAGCTGCTGTTGCACTAGCAATGACTTTACCAAAAACAGGATTAGGTACAATTGGTAGTCTTGATACTGGGCAATTCGTTGTTATCTTTGTGGGTGGACTTATCGGATTAATCATTATGCGATTTGCAGCAACTGCTTTCGTACAAATCTTAAAACGTAAACCAGGACTTGAAACTGCAGCATTCTTAATTGTAGGTTGGGTTGGTGTAAAGCTAGCAGTTTATACATTAGCACACCCTGCATTAAATGTAATTCCACATTCATTCCCAGAATCCACTCCGTGGAAGCTTACATTCTGGATTGTATTAGTCGGAATCGCAGTTGGTGGTTGGTTCTTCTCAAAAGAAGTAGAAGTAAAAGTAGAAAAGAATTTAGACGAAAAAGCGCTGTAATTACAGCGCTTTTTCTTTTTGCTTTCTTCCTCTCAATATCCAGAAAAAATTCCATTATACTATCTTTTGTAAACGTTTTCTAAATATATGTATGTCCTTTTTGTGAAACATTGCACAAACTTATTGAAAGTGAGAACAATTCCATGTACTTTATTCATATAAGGAGTATTTATAGAAGATTTACTAAAGGAGCGTATTACTCATGCTAGAACAAGGACTAGATTATGTTGTCAAACTGGCTAAAAGCAAAAAGAAAATGCTAGATACAAACCCAATGCAATATTTCATTCGTGCTGCACTTGCGGGTATTTATATCGGTTTTATTATTGTACTATGTTTTAAATTAGGTAATTTTTTTCACATTGCGGATTCACCAGCAACTTATTTAGCTGCTTCTATGTTTTTCGGGATTGCTCTCGTACTTATTATATATGGCGGTGCTGAATTGTTTACTGGAAACACAATGTACTTTACTGTAGCAACTTTAAGAAAGGAAACAACGATTTCTGATACACTGCGTAACTGGGTTGCTTGTTACGCAGGTAACTTAGGTGGCGCGTTATTCTTTGCCTTACTATTTTACGCAACTGGAATTTTTGAAGCAATTGATCACGGTCACTTAATGAGTAAAGTCGTTGAAGGAAAGATGAACACACCTACAATGCAGTTATTCTTTAAAGCCATTTTATGTAACTGGCTCGTATGTCTTGCTTGCTTCTTACCTTCTCAGGTCAAAGGTGACACAGCAAAAATAATGGTCATGATGCTACTTGTTTTCACATTCTTCTTATCTGGTTACGAACATAGTATTGCAAACTTATCACTCTTTGCTTTATCTTTAGTTTCACCGCATCCTGAGACAATTTCTTTTTCAGGTGCTATTCATAACTTAATTCCTGTTACAATCGGTAACATTATTGGCGGATCAGTATTTGTCGGTATGGTATACCACTACTTAACTAAGAAAACACCTGACGTTCAACAGGAAGAAACTGAAATCGCAGCAGCTCAACAAGAAGAGATTATTCCTTTACAAGCACATATGAAACATTAAAAACTCCAAAGTTTTACTTTGGAGTTTTTAGCTTCCCACATATTTAACAACAAGGTAAGGATTAATTTCTCCTTCTTCCTTTCCCTTATCCAATCTTTGTTTCATCTTATGCATACCGATGATATCATTCGTATGAAGGTGAATTTCATTTACATATAACCCTTCTGTACAAAAGGCTTCTACAAAATCTAGTCCACTTTTTTCTCCCCATCCCATATTAAAATCAAGGGAAAGAATATTCACACCATAATCCCGAACCATTTGTAAGGTACATTCTACTGTAGTTGCCGGCACATACCCGAACGGACAACTTCTTTGATCATCCATATATACGTTCATTTTCTATTCCCTCTCTACTTTGAATATGCGACCAATACATAACATATTGCCCCAAGGCTAATAAAAGGACCAAATGGAATGGGCTTTCGTACTTCTATACGCTTTAATACGATCCCAATCCCGAAAAAACAAAGACTAAAACAAGATGCTAAAAATAAAATGATAAAAACTCCCTTCACTCCTACTATAAACCCAAGCAACGAAAGTAGTTTTATATCTCCACCGCCAAGCCCTTCTGGATATATCTTTTGCATGCAATATAACAAAATGAATATAACACCACTACCAACTATACTATCTGTCCAAGTAACTAATTGTACAAAAACACTTTCGAGAATGAGTAAAACGGCAAATGAAATTAAAATACAATCAGGAATTAACATATATAAGTAATCTGTAAGTGAAATAATAAGAAGTAGCGAAAAAAGGGATAAAATGATAATAAGCTCTCGTTCTATTCCAATCATATACACGGTAAGAAGAAATATACTTCCTGTTATACATTCAAATGCTACATACATAATCGGAATTTGCCTCTTACAATTCGTACAACAGCCTCTTTGTATATAAAATGAAATGATGGGGATTAGTTCTTTTGGCCTTAGCACATATTTACAATAATGACAATGTGAACGCGGGGTAATGATAGACTCCCCTAATGGAACCCTCATCGCAACTAACATAAAAAATGAACCAAACACCATCCCTGCTAACAGTGCATATAAATAAGTGAACATCCCTTCCTCTCCTTTCCCAAAAAACATAGCAAAAAAAGGAGAGAACTTCTACTTCATATTATCCATTATTCTACTAAAAAAGCAGGCCATTTTCTGGCCTGCTTTCCCCTCTTTTATACGATGAAATATATTGCTTTTAATGGTCCATGTACTCCGACAACAAGATTCATCTCAATGTCAGCCGAGTTACTTGGTCCTGTAATAAAGTTAATACAAGATGCCGCTGTCTCGCCATCTTCTACACGTGAGTTCATATCCTGAACTGCTTGTGTAATACGAGGCACAAGTGTTTCACGTGGAATAATAGCTAAATATACAGTTGGTAAAAAATGTAAAGAACGTCCTTGTCCTTTATGACTTTGTACAACAATTGTACCAGATTCAGCTAATGTATAATCACTAAATGCAATACCAATATTCGCTTTTTCAGCTAAACGCATATTTCCGTCTTTTCTCTCTGGATCCCATACGTTTACTTCAACGTCTCGCTTTGGAAGTTCTTCTTTAAATAAAGATGTTAAACCATATGCATCAAAACGCTCATCCGCTGATAATAAAATAGGTCCTCCGCCGTTTTCCATGATTACTTGTTGAAGGTCTTCACGTAAACGTTCATTTGTCGTTTCTACTACAGTTGTATGAATGTTTGTACATTGATTTTTAAACACTTCTAGTAATTCTTCTTGTGAATAATCTTTTAACGTTTCTATATTCACATTACTTTTCCATACTGGACGCTCTACACCTTCTGTTTTACGCGCGCGCCCAAGTTCTTTTGCAATGTTATCTAGAAAGGCATCACGGTTTTGAATTAATCCTGTCATTATTTATCCCCGCCTTTCTTATGATCTTTATACCAATCACGGAATCGTTCTTTTCTTGGAGCTGGGAATTCACGAATATCCGTCCAGTTTTTAAGTGGCCCAATACCTTTTGATACACGATTACCAGATGTAAATGGACTCATTGCCGCTGGTGCCATTTTTGAACCCATTTTATATAAAGCAGCTGAAGAAGCACCCATACTAAACATTTTCATCGCTAGTTTTTCTGCAAGTGGTGCACGACCTTCTTGCTCAACGATGACTTGACGATGTTTTAATAATAAATCATGCAATGGAATTTTTACTGGACAAGCTTCTGTACATGCTCCGCATAAACTAGATGCATAAGGAAGCTCTTTATAATCATCATATCCACCTAGAAGCGGTGTTAATACCGCGCCGATTGGTCCTGAATAAATCGATCCATATGAATGTCCACCAACGTGACGATATACAGGACATACGTTAACACAAGCAGCGCAACGAATACATTGTAATACTGAACGGAATTCAGATCCAAGAATTTGAGAGCGACCATTATCAACAACAACTAAATGGAATTCTTCAGGTCCATCAACTTCCTCTTCTTGAATTGGTCCTGCTACTGTTACATAACTTGTTAATTTTTGACCTACTGCACTACGACATAGTAAACCAACTAAAACATCTAATTCTTCCATTGTCGGAACCATACGTTCCATACCCATTACTGCAATTTGTGTTTTCGGAATTGACATAACAAGATCTGCATTACCTTCATTCGTTACTAAACAAAGGGAGCCCGTATTTGCAACAGCAAAGTTACAACCAGTTACACCAATTTCTGCATCCATAAATTTCTCACGAAGTTGTTTACGAACAAACTTTGTCATTTCATACGGGTCATCAGAATTTTCATAGCCTAGCTTTTCTTTAAATACATCGCGAATTTGCGTTCTATTTTTATGAAGTGCAGGTGCAATAATATGTGAAGGTGGATCGTTATCTACTTGCAAGATATACTCTCCTAAATCACTCTCTAACACTTCACAGCCAATCTCTTCAAGCGCATGGTTCATACTGATTTCTTCTGTTACCATCGACTTTGATTTTACTACTTTTTTCGCTTGTTTCTTTTTGGCGACGTCTTGAATATACTTTGCTGCTTCCTCTTTCGTCTTCGCAAAGTACACGTGTCCGCCTCTTTTTGATACATTTTCACTTAACTGCATTAAGTAATAATCAAGATTTTCTAACGTATGTTGACGGATTTGTTCACCTAGTTCACGCCACTCTTCCCAGTTTCCTAATTCATCTGCGGCTTTTAAGCGATTCGTATATAAGCGCGTTTGTGCCGAAGATACTGCTCCGCGCATAAACGAATCTTGAATTCCATCACCAACGCGATCATTAAATTTTTTCTCACTGATTTTCATAGACATAGCTTATGTTCCCCCTTCATGAGCGACTATTCAGTACCTCAGCAATATGCATTACTTTTACTTCTTTTCCTAAACGCTCAATACGTCCGCCAATGTTTAACAAACACCCACAATCTGCACCGATTAAATAATCTGCACCTGTTTCCATTACACTATCTACTTTTTCATCTACCATTTGCTCAGAGATTGGAGTCATCTTAACTGAAAACGTTCCCCCAAACCCACAACAATTTTGCACGTTTGGCAAATCTCTCACAGTTAATCCTTTTACATTTGATAATAAAATCCCTGGTGCTTCTTTTACTCCGAGCATACGTGTCATATGACATGATTTATGAATAGTAGCTATCCCTGATAAACTTGCACCAACATCTGTAACTTTTAAAACATCTACAATAAACTGTGTAAATTCATAAGTTTTATCAGCAACTTTTTGTGCACGTTTAGCCCACTTTGGATCATCTTTGAAAACATGCGGATACTCATGAAACATTGTCGCACACGAGCCAGATGGTGTAACAATATATTCTGCATCTTCAAAAGTTTCAATCATATGTTTCATCGCTTCTTTTGCTGCTTCTACATGGCCGCTATTATAAGCAGGCTGACCACAACAAACTTGTGCTTCTGGAAATTCAATTTCACAACCTAAACGCTCCAACACTTCAACTGTTGCTTTACCGACATTTGTTTCAAACATATCGACTAAACAAGTAACAAATAAAGTAACTTTCATAACTATTACTCCCCCTTTTTACAACTTCGCCAACAAACATATGGTCATCAGATGACTGAGTAGAGAAGAAATAGGCTCAACCATGGCCTATCCTCTCCCTCTCCTAAAGAAAACGCTTACTTAATCTTTCTCTATTTTATCAGAAAATTAAATTTTTAAAAGATTAAATTACGAATTTATATCGTTTTTACCTGTGACAATATGTTCTACATTTGTTAAATGATCTAGCATTGCTTTCTGCGCTAATTCTACATCTTGTTTTAACACCGCATCATATATAACTTGATGCTCTTCTATAAGTCGTTCTGATGTCGTTTGTTCACCATATAAAATAATGCGTCTTGATTCACCAATTGTTTCAGCAATCATCTCTGAAACATGATTCATGAGTTCAAGCAAAATGTTATTATGCGAAGACTCTGCAATTCCCATATGAAATTGAAAATCAGCTTTTTCGCCAGCCTTTTCATCTCCAATGCTCTTTGCCATTTCATCTAACCAATGTTTCATATTTTGTAAATTATCTTCCGTACGTTTTGCCGCCGCTACTCGAACTGCCCCCACTTCAAGCACCTTTCGTACTTCTAATAAATTCAAAATATCTTCTTTCTTCATTAATAATCTATTGTTTAATGATTTTGTTAATGAAGAAGAATCGAAGTTCTTCACATATGTACCTTCTCCTTGTTTCATCTCAATTAAGCCCATCGCTCTTAGCGCACTTAGCGCTTCACGAACAGCAGATCTGCCAACTTGAAACTGCTCAGCTAATTGATGCACAGGGAGTAGTTTGTCACCAGGTTTTAACGTACCATTTTTAATCATTGTTAAAATAGCTTCAGATACTTCTTCGTAAATTTTTTTCGGTTTAATAGATTTGTACTCCAGTTAAATCACCTCAGTATCTTCCAAACAACAATTGAAACGATTTATAAGAACTTTGCATCATAACTATTTTAGACCGAATTGATAAGAAGTACAAATGTTTTGTTCATAAAATAGTCAAATTTCCGATATTTATTACATATTAATTTATATTTTTACGTATAAAGTGAAACTTTAATCAGTAGTTTTTTTTTTCATCCCCCCACCTAAATTCTTTGCTTCCGCTGAATTTTGAGGTGGGGGGCTTACTGCCCGGCAAATAGCGAGATAAATATTCCCTTCAATATAAAGAACATGTCCTAAAAATTAGAACATGCCCACCTCATCCTGTACATTCAGTTTAATAATAACCGTTGTTCCCTTATCTTTTTCACTTTTAATTTTCCACTGTCCACCATGTATATGAACAATTTGTCTCACAATAGCAAGGCCTAAACCTGTTCCACCATGTTGACGACTTCTCGCTTTATCAACTCGGTAAAAGCGCTCGCCAAGATTTTCTAAATGCTCTATATCAATGCCAATTCCTGTATCTTTTATTTTTAATTCACAGTAATCATCGATTTGCTCTAAAGTTATAACGATATTTCCATTTTGATTTGTATACCGTATCGCATTATCTAACACATTATGAAGCACCTGTTGCATACGATCCTCATCAATCATGACAATGACCTCTGGATTTAAATTGGTTGAAATATGAATTTCCTTTTCTATAAACTTAATCTCATACGTATCTAATACGTCTTCAATCAGCTGTGAAAAAACGATAGGTTGCTTCTTTAACGGAAAGTGCTCACCTTCTAATTGCGCTAAGTCTAACAAGTCATGAACGAGACGCTGCATACGACCTGCTTCTTTATGAATTAGCTGCGTTACTTTTTCCTGCTGTGGTCCCTTTGCAACGCCATCTAAAATAGCCTCGCTATACCCTTTTATATAACTAAGTGGTGTTCTAAGTTCATGCGAAACATTTGCTAAAAATTCCTTACGCTTTACATCTTCTGTTTCCAATGAATTTGCCATTTTATTAAATGCTTTTCCTAGTCGTCCAATTTCATCCTCTGAAGAAACGGTAATCCGCTCCGAGAAATCTCCCGTAGCCAAATGGTTTGCAACCCGCTCCATTTGCGAAAGCGGCTTCGTTATTGCAATTATAATTTTTCTTCCAACCCATATCGTAATTAAAATCATCGCAATTGCTAGTGGTGCTAAAATAAGACCCATATCATATATTAAGTCTTTTATACTTTTTAAAGGAATATAAGAATATACAATTCCGACTAATTTTTTATTTTCCAATACAGGGATGACAACCCCCATAATATTACGTTCAAAATGTTCTTCATATCCTATCTTTGTCACAGTTTTCCCATCTAATAGCGTTTGCCTATCTCCTTCACTTATAAGAGAATGATGATGCACATCAAAAGGTAAACATGCACTTAAATCACGCGGATTAGACACGAAAAGAACGTCTGAACTAGATATTTGATCAAATGATCTTACTTTCTCTTCAAAAATTGATATTCCTTCGCGCTTATCATACTGAGCAGCAAGATTTTTCCCTTCCATTACTAATGAACCTTTTAAATTATCAACGTATAGTTTTTCATATGAGTATAAAGATACGAAATAAAGAAAGGACACTGTTACACATACTGCACACACTACTGTAAGCCAAAGTTTTTGTACCATCGTAAACATACGTTACACCTCGAATTTATAGCCTACACCCCAAACAGTTTGAATGTAGTTTCCACTTTCTCCAAGCTTCAAGCGCATCGTTTTCACGTGCGTATCTACTGTTCTTGTACTTCCCGCATAATCATATCCCCATACCTTTTCAAGTAATTGTTCCCGGCTAAATACTTGTCCTGTATGCTGACAAAGAAAATATAGTAAATCAAACTCTTTTACTGTAAGAGAAATCGGCTCACCATCCGCCTCTATTCGTCTACTTTTTTCATTGATAAGAATTGGTCCAAATTGAATCTCTTCTTGCTGTTCTTGCTTTGTATATCTTCTTAACACAGCTTCCATACGGGCAACCAATTCACCAGGACTAAACGGTTTTACAATATAATCATCCGCTCCCATACGTAAGCCGTTCACCCTATTCCACTCTTCACCTTTTGCGGTTAAAAATATAATCGGCACATCTGACGTTTTTCTAATTTCTTTACAAACTGAAAGTCCATCCATTTCTGGCATCATAATATCTAATACAACGAAATCATAATGATCTGTTTCTAGTTTTTTAAGAGCCTCTTTTCCATTTTCAGCTTCTCCCCACTCATATCCGAAGTTGTCCAAATACATTCCAACAAGCTGCCTCATATCACTTTCATCATCTACAACTAGCACTCTATATTTATTCATTATCCTTCCCTTCCCTCTCTATGAGTTGAAACGGTCCTTTTCCGACTTTAATTGTTTGTTTTATTTTCAAATTCTTCATATCCATAACGCACACTTCATCACTATCATAACTTGCTACATATCCTTCTGCTCCGCTCTCCAAAAATGCAAATGGATTCGATCCTACTTCTACAGAAGCTATTTCTTTATATGTGCTAATATCAAACTTTCTAAGTGTGTTCGAACCATGACTTAGTGCATATACGTACTTACTATCCTTCGTTATATTCACAGGCATAAATGGAGCGTGTAAAGAGCGCACCATTTCTCCCCCCTGTAAAGAATACACTAACACTTTCTCATTTACTTGATTTCCATCACCATGTCCGCCAATCCATATTTCTTTCCCATCAGGACTAATCGTTGCTCCGGTTGATGCTGGCGGAATCATAAAGGATTGAACAACTTCTTTTTTCTTCGTATCAATTGTCGTTAGTTTCGTATCATAAAAGTTTAGTACAGATAACCGATTATGATACTCTACCATCGTTATAGGACCTTTTCCTGTTGAAACATTTCCTGTCTCTTTCCCATTTATCGTAAAGAACCTTACCTTTTGAACATTTTGATCGGCAGCAAATAATTGCTTTTTATCTTCTGATACGATCACATTTACAATGCCCTTTCCAGTTTTATATTTTTCCACTTGCCTTCCTTCCGCCAATGAATATACATACATATATTCTAATTGCTTACCGTATACAAGGATTTCCTCACCGTTTGGAAGCAGTGTGATTCCGGCCATTGGCTCATTTAGTTCCCATGTCGTGATTAACTTTTTATTTTTTTTATCAATAAAACTAATGCTTCCTTCTTTTATATTCGTTGTTATAATAACATTTTTATCTTTAGCAATTGGTGTATATGAACTTCCTTGACACCCTACTAATAGAAATAAAAAACAGAGAAGAAAAACATACTTTCTCAAAAGATTCCCTCCATCTTCGGATGATTTCGTTATAATTGTAAAATAACAAATAAATGTGTGGAAAGTGTGAAATTTTCCTTTCTTACTCAATTTACATATATAATGTACAACAAATAGAATTTGAGGTGTGTCAATTATGCTATTTCCTGATTTAGCGAATAAAATTGTACAAGAAGTACGCAGACTAATTACAGAGAATATTATTATTATTAATATACAAGGCGTTATTATTGCAAGTACAGATACAGAAAGAATTGGTCAATTTCATGAAGGTGCACTCCGCTGCGCTAACCAAAAGAAAACTGTCATCATTACAACAGAAGATGAAAGGCAGTTGCAAGGTGTAAAGGCTGGAATGAATCTTCCTTTATTATTTCATGACGAAGTAATTGGTGTTATTGGAATTACAGGAGAACCTGAAAATATTTCACGCTATGGAGAAATATTGCGTAAGATGACCGAGTTATTAATTCATGAAAACTACTTTTTAGAGCAACTAGAACTTGAGCACCGTTCTTATGAAGCTTTCGTCTTTGATTGGCTTCAAAATACAGCATGGTCTCCAAGTTTTCTCGATCGCGCCAAAACACTTGGCATTGATTTATATAAGAAGAAACAACTTATTTTGTTTTCTATTGGAAAAAATGACACGATGCTCCAGCGTAAAATATGGCAACATATACGCAATATATTAACAAAAGAGCATCTATTTGTTCGGTGGGGAAATGATCGTTTTATTTTATTTACAGCGATGAGCTCCAACGAGCAAACATACCAATTTTTAAAACGATTAAAACAAGACTGCGAAGCTTTATTTTCTATTCCTTTATATATCGGGATTGGACAAACAGTTACCCCAAACAATATGAACATATCTTACGAACAAGCATTACGTGCTCTTTCTGTATCATTGGAAACGAAACAAATTGTATTTAATGAAGATTTACGTTTAGAAATGTGTTTACAAGATATTTCTGCCGAAACGCGTGAACAATTTCTAGAGCGTACCATCGAAAACTTACTATCATCTCCTGAGCTTATGCACACCTTACGCTTATTTATCGATTATAACCAATCTTATAAACAGACAGCTAAACAATTACATATACACATTAACACATTACATTACAGGCTAAAAAAGATTGAAGAGCATACAGGACTTGATCCAAAACAATTCAAAGACTTAAACGTTTTATACTTCGCACTCCTCCTATTAGATAATCATACAAAAAAGAACGATAAAACAGATTAATCTTTAGATGATTACACATAGAAAGAATCCCTTTACTTTTTTATCATTATAATGAAAGCACTGTTACCACGTTGTTTATTATAACTAAACACGTTAACAGTTTGAGGGGGATTTCCAATGTTAGAAAAGCAAATTATTCATTCATTCGTATCTATTGTTGGCGAAGATAATGTAGATACATCCAATATGGGGCGTTTAACTTATAGTTATGATGCCACTCCAAACTTCCAAGCAATGCCTGATGCAGTCATTGCTCCACGTAATACAAATGAAGTAGCTGAAGTGTTAAAGGTATGTAACACTCACAAAATTCCTGTGTATGTTCGTGGGTCTGGAACAAATCTTTGCGCAGGAACATGTCCACTTGAAGGCGGTATCGTCCTTATTTTCCGCCATATGAACAATATTTTAGAAATTGATGAAGAAAACTTAACAATTACTGTACAAGCTGGTGTCATTACACTTGATATTATTAAAGCAGTAGAAGAAAAAGGTTTATTTTATCCGCCAGATCCAAGTTCGATGAAGATTTCTACAATCGGCGGCAATATTAATGAAAATTCAGGTGGGTTACGCGGCTTGAAATATGGCGTAACACGTGATTATGTAATGGGGCTTGAACTTGTCTTACCAAATGGTGATATTATTCGTACTGGCGGCAAATTAGCAAAAGATGTAGCTGGTTACGATTTAACTCGTTTATTTATCGGCTCTGAAGGAACACTTGGCGTGGTAACAGAAGCGATATTAAAACTTGTTCCTATGCCTGAAACAAAGAAAACAATGCTTGCACTCTATGAAGATATTAATGAAGCTGCACGTGCTGTTTCTTCTATTATTGCAAATAAAATTATTCCAGCAACTCTGGAATTTTTAGACCAACCGACAATTGAAGTAGTAGAAGAGTTTGCACAAATCGGTTTACCTACAGATGTAAAAGCAATTTTATTAATCGAACAAGACGGCCCGCCCGAAGTAGTCAATCGAGATATTGAAAACATGGCTAACGTTTGCCGCTCTATGAATGCAGTTGATGTTCGCATTGCAAAAGATGAAACGGAAGCAGATGCACTTCGTACCGCTCGCCGTAGTGCACTATCAGCGCTCGCACGATTAAAACCTACTACAATATTAGAAGATGCAACTGTACCACGTTCACAAATCGCTCCGATGGTTGAAGCTATTAATGCCATTGCAAAAAAATATAATATTCCTATTTGTACGTTTGGACACGCTGGTGACGGTAACTTACATCCAACTTGTATGACAGACGCTCGTAATGCAGAAGAAATGCACCGAGCTGAACAAGCTTTTGCTGAAATATTTACGAAAGCAATTGAACTTGGTGGCACAATTACTGGTGAACATGGTGTTGGTGCGATGAAAGCTCCATATTTAGAAATGAAATTAGGTAAAGAAGGTATTGCAGCTATGCAAGGAATAAAGCAAGCTTTCGATCCAAATAACATTATGAATCCTGGAAAAATGTTCGCGAAAGACACTCGAAAAAGAGTGGTGGTTGAGCGATGACCACATTAAATAAAGAAAATATTCAAAAAGAATTTAAAGAACGATTAAGTGAAGATGAATTACTAAACTGTATGCGATGCGGTTTTTGTTTACCTACTTGTCCTACCTACATTCAATCCGGATATAAAGAGTCACATTCACCGCGCGGACGTATCGCATTAATGAAAGCTATCGTTGATGGTTTAATCGAACCAGATGAAGATGTTGAAAATACATTAAACGTTTGTCTTGGTTGCCGTGCTTGTGAGCCTGTTTGTCCATCTGGTGTAAATTATGGACATTTATTAGAAGAAGCTCGTGATATTATTAATCAAAATAAAAAATTCTCAATGCCAGTGAAAGCTGTTCGAAAAGTCGTTTTTGAAGGATTGTTCCCCCATCAAAATCGAATGAGAACATTAACAGGACTAATTGGATTTTATCAACGTTCTGGTTTACAAACACTAACACATAAAACAGGTATTATGAAGTTATTCCCTGAAACACTTGCAACGATGGATCTCATTTTGCCAAAAGTGCCAAAAATGAAAGCAATGAAAGATCGTCCTTCATTTTTACCTGCAGAAAGTACAAAGAAAAAACAAGTTGCATTCTTCACAGGCTGCTTAATGGATACTATGTTTTTAGAAACAAATAACGCAACGATGAAACTTCTTCAATTAGCTGGTTGTGATATCGTTATTCCGAAAACACAAAGTTGCTGCGGTGCATTGCATGGACATGCTGGTGAAAAGAGTGGAGCAAAAGAATTAGCAAAGCGAAATATAAAGGCATTCGAAGATTTAAACATCGACTATATTATTACGAATGCAGGTGGTTGCGGAGCTTACCTCGTAGACTATGATTATCTTTTAAAGGATGATCCAGAGTGGGCTGAACGTGCTAAGCAGTTTGTTTCTAAGATTAAAGATATTACTGCTATACTAGTAGAACTAGACTTCCATAAGCGAACTGATTTACGACTCACGCAGCAAATTATTACGTATCAAGACTCTTGTCATTTACGCAATGTTATGCGCACAGCTTCTGAACCTCGTATGTTACTAGAGGCTATCCAAGGTGCAACATATCGTGAAATGAAAGATGCGGACCGCTGCTGTGGCTCTGCTGGTATTTACAATATTGTTCATTCAGAGTTATCAATGGAATTTCTAGATTACAAAATGGACCGTGTGCATGAAACAGACGCAGCAACCATTGTTACTGCAAATCCAGGTTGTTTATTACAAATGAAATTAGGAATTGAGCGAGAAGGGCTTTCTCATAAAATGAGAGGAATTCACATTGTAGATTTATTATTAGAAGCAATTGAAACTAACTCGTAACATACGTAATAATAGGAAAACGGCTATCTCCTTCGTCTATGTAAAGAGATAGCCGCTTTTTTGTCTGCTACAACATTAAAAATATGTTACTTTATTATAAAAAAGAACAACAGAAACATTACAGTTTTGTAAAAATCAATCCATTATATTCCTCAAAAAATCGCTCAAACCATTGATACAATAGGATTCTTTATTTTCTCTTTAGGTAAATTTATCCAAAAACCCCTCTTAAAATCAAGTATAAAAACACTATAAATTCCTTTTATACTCTATATTTCTCTTATTTTTGCTCACTTCTTCTCTTAGGATAAATTAGGTAATTTTAAAGTCTATGAATTTTTTTCCATCTTTTTTCTCGCAAATTGTATGCTACGATGAATTTGTCAGTCAGACAGGCTGTCAAAAACAAATCGTGTGAAAACAAATTAAAACTTTATATAGGGGGACACACATCATGAAAAAGCGTGTTTTATTATCTGTAGCTGCTGCAACAGCTCTTACTTTAGGAGTATCTTCTCTAGATGCACAAGCTGCAACAGTACAACCATCTAACATTAAGGTTCAAAATATTCAGCATTCAAAAGTAATGATGAAACAAATGAACCAACAAGAATTACAAGCATTCTTACAATCTATGGGCGTTGAGTCATTAGCGCAATGGCAACAAGGAAACTTCCAACCAAATTGCATTATTCCTGGTCAACAACCTACTGAAAATGTTGTAACTGAGCAACCAACAGCTAAGCCAGAAACTCAAAAGCCTGCCGAGCAAAAGCCTGCTGAAGAAGTTCAAAAACCAGAAGCTCAAAAGCCTGCTGAAAACAACAATACTCAAAAACCTGCTGAGCAAAAACCTGCTGAGCAAAAGCCTGCTGAAGAAGCAAAATCTTTAAGCGAGTTCGAACAACGTGTTGTTGAATTAACAAACGCTGAGCGTACAAAGCAAGGCTTACCAGCACTAAAAATCGATACTGAATTAAGCAAAGTAGCACGTATTAAGTCTGAAGACATGCAAAAAAACAACTACTTTGATCATAACAGCCCTACATACGGGTCTCCGTTTGACATGATGAAGAAATTTGGTATTTCTTATACATCTGCAGGTGAAAACATCGCTCAAGGCCAACGTACACCTGAAGAAGTAGTACAAGCTTGGATGAACAGCGCTGGACACCGTGCAAACATCTTAAATAACGGCTTCACTCACATCGGTGTTGGTTATGTAGAAAGCGGCAACTACTGGACACAACAATTTATTACAAAGTAAATAGATTAAAAGAGTCTTCTCATAATGAGAAGACTCTTTTTCAAGTTTCATAGCTTTCTATTATGTATGAATAGAAAATATAGAACATAAACAACATAGATCCACAGCTTATTACACTAAGCAATATATAAAATCCCCACTCTAAGTTCAAAAACAATGAAAACAATATGCCACATGCCATCACTTGAAAAATCCGTCTACTTACTAAACGAATTTTTTGTAATTTAATTGGATCTTTTTCTTTGCCTTTTATTTTCTTAAATTCTTTACTCAGCATAAAAAGAAACATACTAATCCCAATCGTTAATCCTGTTTGAAAGAATATAAAATCTCCAAAATTAATCAAGAGAATAAGCATATGAATAAACAACATAAATAATGTAATTTTCTTTATAAATCCACCTATAATACAATGCTCTCTTTGATTAAACTTAAATATATTATGTGAAATAATATACAAAAATCCATATGAAAAAATAATAAAACAAGGAATAAATGCTACAACAACTTGTTTACTCATAAACTCGTTTGGCTCACCATTTACGTTCCAATGTACTGCCATACGATTTGGTAAATAGGGGTAAAGACATAGAGTAACTAAAAGACAAGCGAAAAATATTCCAAGTACATACTTATATTTGATCAAGTAATTCTCACCTCTCTTTTCTCTTAACGGCTTCGCTTCTTTTAGAGAAATCCCTGCAAAAATCTACTTTTTTCAAATTAAAACTTATACTTTACGCATTTTCTTTTTGAAATTCTTTTATTTTATTATTTAATTTTGTAGGAAACGGCACATCAACTTCAATCGCTTCTTTCGTAATTGGATGCAAGAAATTTATCTTCATCGCATGTAATGCTTGACTGGACATATATTTTGTTTGCCCACCATATAATACATCCCCAACTAGTGGATTACCATTATGACTCATATGAACACGAATTTGATGCGTTCTACCCGTTTCTAATTGTAACGTTACGAAAGTCGTGTTTTGCTTCTTAAAATACTTTTCTACTTTATAATATGTGATAGCTTGGTCACCTTTTGGAGAAATACGACGCCTTGTAGCATGATGGCGATCCCTTCCGATAGCAGCATCAATCGTTCCTTGTTTCTTCTTTACTTTCCCTTCAACGAGCGCTGCGTACGTTCTTTTAATTTTTCGTTCCATTAATAAACGATCCATAATTGCACCAGCAATTCTATGCTTAGCAAACACGACACCACCTGTCGTATCTTTATCTAAACGATGAATATGACGAACCTTCGTCTCTAAACCTTGCATTTGAAAATGAAAAGCAACAAGATTTGCAAGCGTCCCGTTTCCACCTTTTTCAGCAGGATGTGTGTCCATTTGCTCTAGTTTATTTACGATGAGTACGTGATCATCTTCGTATACTACATGTAATTCACCATATTCTGGATCTACACCGTACTCTTCCTCCGCAAACATATGAACTTGTAACTTATCGTTCTCTTTTAAAAGCTCATTCCATCTTCTTTGTTCCCCGTTAACCGTAACACCTTTTTCCATACGAAGCTGATGTAATAGCTTTTTCGGTATTTCCCATTCTACTTTTAATACCGATTCAATACTTATACCATTCCATTTAGCTGGAACGGTAATTTCACACCATTCGCCCTTTTTCTTTGTTTCCATACTATTTATCACCTTATTTCTATTGATTCTCTCATTGTAACGGAAAACACACTTTGATGCACCGTCAAAAATAGAGGACAGTCTTATAATAGACTGCCCCTCAAGCTCTAAGCCTTTTCATTTCTAACAATACTTCTTCAGCTTTTTGTTCATACGATAAATCTTTAAAGAAATCTGCCAACCTTTTATAATCATTGTAAGCATCTAATAAATCGTCCATCCTTTCTATTTTCATCACTTGTTGTTTTTGTTTCATTTTTACTGGATAACGATAACCTGATACTTCTTGTATTTTGTAATACTCATCCTCTACTTGAACGACCTTTACAAGTTCTTCCTCCTCTGCATCCATCGTATACCCGTCAAATTCTCTAAGTAGTTCATAAATGATATGAGTCCATTCATCTTTTGGATAAAATCCCTTTTCTAACCGATAACCGACAATGCGATACATATGCCCATCGTTTTCTGCAAACTGTACTGTATCATTTAACTTAAACTTAAAATAACGAAACATTGCCTTCACCTACTTGTATGTAATGTTCTTATCACATACTATTTGCAAAATGTAGGTCTTGCTATTCATAAAAAAATGCTCATCAATATGATGAGCATTTTTTTATGATGATTTTTCTCGTTTTTTTCGAAATGGCAACCACCAGTTCCAGTCTCCAAATAACTTCATTAAGCTTGGTACGAGCATAAGACGAATAATTGTTGCATCAAGAAATATTGCTAATGCGACGCCAAGCCCCATCTGCTTTACTGGTAAAATATCAGTAAATGCGAATGCACCCGTTACAACAATCATTATTAAAGCAGCTGATGTAATGATTCTACTTGTTGAAACGAGCCCTTCTAACGTTGCTTGATCGTTATCTCCTGTTTCTTCATAGAGCTCATGAATGCGTGAAATAAGAAATACTTCATAATCCATACTAAGCCCAAATACGAGGCCAAAAATGAAGATTGGTAAGACAAACAGAACCGGACTCGCTTCTAAACCGAAATGACCACCTTCAAATAACCAAACAACAATTCCAATGGTTGCACTTAAACTAAGTATATTCATAATAATTGCCTTAATTGGAATGAGTATAGATCGGAATGCAAATAATAATATAACAAAGGTCGATCCAAATATAACAGACATACCAATTACAACTTTATCTTTAATTTCATCTTCTAATTCTTGTTGAAACGTCGTCATTCCGCCTAGATAATACGTAACATCCGTTTCTTTATAGTTCTTTTTAAAGTCACGCACCCACTGTTTTGCAGTCTCTGTACGTGGTTTTGTTTTCAAAAAGACTTCTATCGTCGTCTTATTCCCTTTCGTGTATGCTTCAAATACAGGAGTTAGTTTCGCTGACTCTGGCGACTGCAATATTCCAACAACTTGATCTGCTTTCATTCCAGTTAACCCGTCGTATAAACTTCTTACTTCATGTACTTTCTTATCATCTTTTAACTTTTGAACGACTTCTTCTATCTTTTGTAGACTTTCTTTTTCTTTCATATCTTCTTTCGTCTCTACAACTAACATAACATCAGCGTGTGTTTTGACAGTTTCATTAAATGCTTCTTCATACTTTTCATATGCAATCCTTGTATCACTCTTTTCAGGTAAAGCTTCAACACCAGGGAACTGCAAATTAGCTGTACGTAACGGCAATAAGCAAATAACAATAAATGTTGTAACAACAATAATCATTGCGATTGGATGTTTCATTACAAATTGTGCAAATTTACGCCATGCTTTTGCCGGCGTATGTGCTACTTGATTCTTTTTTAATATTCTTTTACCTATTAACGATAATAGCGCTGGAAGAAGTGTGAGTGAGAATAAAATACTCATAATCACAACAATCATTCCGCTAATCGCGACAGATTGAATATAATCTATCTTAAAGAAAAACAAACCTGACAACCCAACAAATACGCATAATCCTGAAAATACAATTGCACGTCCTGCCGTCTGATATGTAATTGCTATCGCTTCTTTTACCGTTCGTTTAGCAACTTCCTCTCGAAAACGGTTCACAAATAATAGCGCAAAATCAATAGATAGTGCAAGTCCAATCATCGGTGCAACGTTTAACACGAAAATAGAAAGTTCTTTATCCACACCGATAAAATACAATATACCCATCGTGCTAATAACACTAAGCGCCCCATTCAAAATCGGTAAAATTGATGCCAAAAGGCTACCAAACGAAAATAGTAATACAAGAAACGCAATTGGTAATCCAATCATTTCTGCTACTTTTAAATCATTTTGCGTTCTTTCATTAATCTCTTGATTAATTTTCGGAAATCCTGTAGGTGTTACTTTTAATGCTACATTACTTTCTTTCTCAATCTCATCAGCAAATTGTAATGTCTTTTCCATTCTTTCTTTATTTGTTTTCCCGGAAAATAAAATTGTCGCATAACCGATATCACCTTGTAGCATTTCTTTATTTTGGATTGGGTGATGGAAAGATTCATAGTTCTCTTTCTCTTGAACATTCTTTACAATTTCATCTATTCGTTTTTTAAATTCCTCATGCGAAGCATCTTTATTTTTCTCAAAAACGAGCAGAAGCGTATCTTGAGACCTCTTAAAATCTTTATCTAAAATTTCTTTTGTTTTTTGATAGTCGCCTTCCGTTTGGAAACCGTCACCACCTAATACTCCCGGTAGCTTTGGAGCAAAAATCCCAAGTGCGATTGCGAGCAACAGTAACGCTACAATTACTGTATAACGAAATTGATACAAAAAAGCTCCTAACTTGCCCCACTTATCAACTTTATGAACATTTGTCTTCACACATTTTCACCTACTTTAAATAATTCAATTGTCACTTATACTGTATCATATCTTTATACAAACAAAAAACGCCTAGGAACACTATAATGATAGTTTTTCCAGGCGTTTTTTCTATCTCTCTTTATTAAACCCCAATCTCTCAGTAAGTAAACGATGATAGTAAATAGCGATAACTAACAAAATACCACCTACGCAGTAACCAGCTAAAATATCAGTTGGGTAATGTACATTTAAAATGACTCTACTTAATCCAATCGATAGAATTACTGTGCCCATCAAAATCGTTGTGACACATTTCCCAGCTATGCTTTTCAAATTAGCAGCAATGATATAAGCAAGAAATCCAAATGTCATAATTGATAGCATTGCATGTCCACTAGGAAAACTATATCCAAGTGCATCTAGCGCTTCATTTAATGACGGACGTTCTCTCTGTACAATCTCTTTTATCCCTTTATTCACAAGATGTGTTATTAAAATTCCCAGTGGATACACAATCATCGTAGCATAATAACGCTTCTTCCAAAAAACAAGCAAACTTATAACGAGCGTAGCGACTATCCCAATTGCTGATCCCAATTTTGTAAAGTACGAGAAAAATGTAAGGGAACTCTCCGTTTGTAGCCCTTTTACTAATCCACGGACATATGTATCCATCACGGTAACGCCACCTGCATGTACGCGCCAAGCAACAATACCAAATACAGCAAATAATAAAGCAATACACATTATCTCATATTGATGTAACTTCTTCTTCAAACGATTTCCTCCTACTATGAAAAAATGCGATTTCTACTTTAGAAACCGCATTTCCTTACTTATTTACCTTTTGTTTTTAGCTCCGTCCAGTAACGATCATAGTCTTTTAACTTATCATCTACATCAACAAGCCATTCTGTACGATCTAACTCTTCTTTCGTTAAGAAAATCATGTGATTATCACGGTATTCTTTACTATGAAGAGGATGAGCTTTTTCATTTGGATTACTGTAACCAATTGACTCGTAGTTTTTCACACTTACTTTTTCATCTAGTAAGTAGTTCATAAATTTCTCAGCAAGCTCTTTATGTTTTGCACCTTTTGGAATTGCTAACGTATCAGCCCAAATTGTTCCGCCTTCTTTTGGTACAACGTATTCTACATCTTTATTATCTTTTGCGATAAATGCTGCATCTCCAGACCAAACTGTTCCGATCCAAGCATCTTCTGTAATGAATTTTTGTTTAATGTTGTCTGTATCAAATGCTAATAAGTTTGGAAGCAGCTTCTTTAAATCATCTGCTGCTGTCTTTAACTCTGCATCTTCTTTCGTACTGTTTGAGAAACCGTGCTTCTTAAGACCCATTCCTAATACTTCACGAGAATCGTTTAGTAACGTTACATGTCCTTTATATTTCTCATTCCATAAGTCAGCCCAGCTTGTAGGTGCTTCTTTCACATACTTTTTATTGTATGCAATCCCTGTTACACCCCAAGTGTACACTAAAGAATATTTATTCTCTGGATCAAACGCCGGTGTTTTGAAATTAGAAACCATGTTTTCGATATTTGGGATATTCTTTTTATCTAACGGCGCTAATAAATCCATTTTCGCCATTGTTTTAACCATGTAATCAGATGGCTGAATTAAATCATACTTTGCGCCACCAGCTTGTAATTTCGCAAGCATTTCTTCGTTACTTGCGTACTTATCATAGTTAATTTTCACATTATATTTCTTTTCAAAATCTCTTAGCACTTGCTCATCAAAATTGTCAGCCCAGCTATAAATATTTAATTCTTCTTTTTTTTCACCACAACCAGCAAGTACACCAGCAACAAGGCTAAAGCTAATTGCTGCGCCAGCTATTCTTTTCATTAATTTCATCGGTTTATTACCCCCTCGTACTTTCTATATCATTCGTATTATAAAGGAAGGTGTCCTCCAGAGTTTTCTTCACCATCTGCACCTTTGTTACGGAAGATTTCAGATAGAACCATTAATCCTACGATAGCAACAATTAAAATTGTAGAAAGAGCATTAATTTCTGGTGATACTCCGCGCTTAACCATACTGTAAATGTATAATGGCAATGTTGTTGATCCTGGTCCTGATACGAAGAAACTAATTACAAAATCATCAATTGATAATGTGAATGTTAATAATGCTGCCGAAATAACTCCCGGTGCAATTGCTGGGAACGTTACATAACGAAACGTTTGCCAAGGCGTTGCTCCTAAATCATTTGCAGCTTCTTCTAAGTCACGTCCCATACTTGAAAGACGCGCAGCTAAAATAACAACAACAAACGAAATACTAAATGTAATATGTGCAATAATAATCGTTGTTTGTCCAAGTTCCATTCCTAACTGACTGAAAAGAATTAGTAAAGATAATCCCATTAAAATATCAGGAATTAAAATTGGTAAATATACAAGGCCATTAATAGCCCCTTCGAAACGATATTTATAACGATGTAAAGCAATCGCAAAGAATACGCCAAGTACCGTTGTCACAATCGTTGTTATAACTGCAATCGTAATACTATTTACAAATGCATCAATAACATCTTGTTTTTGAAATAAATCTGTATACCAATGGAATGTAAAACCTTCCCACTCCGCATTAATGCGAGAGTCGTTGAAAGAATAGACCATTAAAACCATCATTGGAAAATACAAGAATAACAAAATTAACCAAGAATAAGAAACTAAAAACTTCTTCATCTTTGCCTATTCCCCTCCGTTCTCATTATATTTATATACTTTCGTTGCACGATAATATAAGTAAATTAACAGAACAGAGAATAGAACAACGATAATCGATAACGCAGATCCAAACGGCCAGTCACGTGCACCTAAGAATTGGTTTTGAATAACGTTTCCGATTAATGCTACTTTCGATCCGCCCATCACGTCTGATACAACAAACATTCCGATAGAAGAAACGAATACTAAAATAGAACCAGTCGCAATTCCTGACATTGTCATCGGCACTGTTATATTCCAAAATGCCTTTATTGGTGTTGCTCCTAAATCATAAGCCGCTTCTAGCTTACGCTTATCTAGCTGCTCAATTGCTGCATACACTGGTAAGATCATAAATGGTAATAAAGAATAGACCATTCCGAGTATTACAGAAGGAGTATTATATAATAAATTTAACGGTTCACTAATAATACCAAGCTTTAATAACAACGTATTCACAAGGCCTTGTGAACGTAAAATAACAATCCATGCGTATGAACGAACAAGAAAGTTAATCCAAAACGGGATCGTTGCCAATAATAAAAGAATAGAACGATATTTGCGGTCAACAATTGTAATTGTATACGCAAATGGATAACCAATTAATAAACATATTACTGTAGTAATAACTGCGATTTTAACAGTTTCCCATAATGTCCCTAAGTACAATGGATCAAACACACGGGATATATTCTCCAGCGTAAATTGCATTTCTACTGTCCCGTAAGCTCCGCGCTGCATGAAGGCGAATCCTAATACGAATACGAGCGGGATTAGGAAGAAAATTAATAACCACGCGACTGTAGGTAGTGCGAGTAATTTCCCTTTTTTCAATTTAAGGTCACCTCGTCCTCTTGCTCCCAGCCTACATATACATTATCTCCAATGCTCCACTGCGCTGCCTCTTCAGCAGTTTGATATGCCATTAGTAATTCTGATGTTTTCTCATCACGTACATAAAGCTTCTCCATATTTCCGACAAACTCTATATCTTCAATATGTCCAAGATGGTATTCTTTTAAAATTGGTTCTTCAACCGAACGTACTTTTACATTTTCAGGGCGAATTGCTACATAGCCTTCCCCGTTTTTCACAATATTATTTTCACCGATGAATGTCGCAACGAACAACGTTTTCGGCTTATTATAAATTTCTTTCGGCGTTCCGATTTGTTCGATATGTCCTTTATTCATAACCACGATACGATCGCTCATGCTCATTGCTTCTTCTTGATCGTGCGTTACGTATATGAACGTAATTCCTAAATTACGTTGTAAGTTTTTCAATTCACGTTGCAAGTCTTTTCGTAACTTAAAGTCAAGCGCTCCAAGTGGCTCATCTAATAGTAATACACGCGGATTATTTACAATTGCTCTTGCAATTGCAACACGCTGCTGTTGTCCACCAGAAAGCTTCGCAGGTTTACGATTACGGAACTCAAGTAACTGCGTTAAACGCATTGCCTCTTCAGCACGCTCTTTCTGCTCTGCTGCTGATACTTTCTGCATTTTCATACCAAAACAAATATTCTTCTCCACTGTCATATGTGGGAATAGTGCGTAATGTTGGAACACTAGGTTCATATGACGCTTATATGGCGGTAAATCGTTAATTCTTTCATCATCTAATAAAAGATTCCCTTTAGTTGGAGTTTCAAATCCTGCGATCATACGAAGTAAAGTCGTTTTCCCGCAGCCACTCGGCCCTAAAATTGTTAAAAACTCTCCCTCTTTAATATCTAAAGAAAGAGGTGGGATAATCACTTGATTTCCAAAATGTTTTTCAACTGCTTCAACTTTAATAATCTTTTTCATTTTCCCGTCCTATCTACCTTAAATTTTAAATTTTTATATTCATGAATAAATATTTATGTTCTATAGACTATTTTTTGTTTCGATCCAAACAAAAATGGTTATTTAGCAAGCGTTCGTTTCTATTCTTTATGTAGTATGTTTGATTCATTTTCGCATGATACATAACGTCGAACAGAAAAACCCCTTCCATTGCGAAGGGGCTATTATCATACGGCTGCGCCTACTGATAAACACCATCATCATTTTAACAACTTTCGTATGAATTTTAAAGCACTTTTTGTAGAAGAGTAACGAATTTTCATGTCGAATGCTGTAGATTGGGCTAAAATGCTTTTATAATGTGAAAAAGTCCGAAAACTTTCTTTCCCATGATAACCCCCTAATCCACTACTTCCAACACCCCCAAAAGGTAAATATGGCGTGGCAAGATGATAGACAACATCATTAATACAGCCTCCACCATATGAAATATTACTCGTCACTTTCTTTTGTACTTCTTTATCTTCAGAAAATACATATAACGCTAACGGCTTCGGATGTTGCTGAATTGTGCCAATTACATCTTCTATATTGTCGTACTCTATGATTGGTAAAATCGGGCCAAAAATTTCATCTTCCATAACAGCATCTTGCCATGTAGTATCCGCTAGTACTGTCGGCTCAATATGTAATGTATCTTTCTTATAGTTTCCACCAATTACGACTTGACCATCTTGTAAAAATCGACATAATCGTTCAAAATGACGCTCACTTACAATACGCACGTAATTTTCATTTTGCAAAGGTTCTTTACTATACTGCTCTGTAATTTCATGTCGCATTGCCTCAATTAGCTTTTCTTTCACGGAAGAATGCACGTACATATAATCAGGCGCTACACACGTCTGCCCTGCATTTAAAAACTTACCCCAAACAATTCTTCTTGCTGTCATCTCTATCTTTGCATCTTTATGTACAATACAAGGACTTTTCCCGCCAAGTTCTAACGTAAGCGGCGTCAACTGTTTCGCTGCTGCTTCCATTACAACTTTTCCAACGCCAACACTACCAGTAAAGAAAATATAATCAATCGGTTCCCTCAGCAAAGATGTACTCTCTTCAACGCCACCTTCTACTACCGCTACAAGCTCTTCTGGGAATAACTCACCTAACATTCTCTTAAGCACTTTTGAAACGCTTGGCGTTAACTCTGACGGCTTTAAAACGATTGTATTTCCAGCTGCCAGTGCTCCTACAAGTGGTGCAATTGCTAATTGGAACGGATAGTTCCACGGTGCAATAATAAGCGTAACACCATACGGTTCTGGCACTACTTTTCCTTTTGATCCAAAATGAGTCAGTGCTGTTCGAACTCGCTTTGGTTTACTCCACGATGACATATGTTTCAATTGAAAAGAAATTTCTTTTAATACATATCCAACTTCCGTTGTAAACGACTCGTGAACTGACTTATTTAAATCTAATTTCAATGCCTGAAATATTTCTTCTTCAAAACGCTGAATGCCTTCATAAAGCCTCTTCAAATTATTCTTTCTCATTTCGATGCTTCTCGTATGCCCTTTTAAAAAATATTCCTTTTGCCTACTTACAATAGAGGAAATACTCATTCACTCACCTTCTCCCACTATTTTTATCCAGTTCTTTCATTATTTATATAGACTTCATATATAATAAATTTCTATTCTTAAAGTTACATTATATATGACTTTTTCAACTATATAAAATTCATTGCTCACAAAAAAACTACCGAAAGAAAATCTCTCGGTAGTTTCACAGTATTAACGATATAAACGAACAGCACCTGCAGAATTATCATCAGCTTGTCCTACTACTTCAAACTTCAGACCAAGCTTCGGTAAAATACGTCCTGCATCTGGAATCTGTTGATTAATATACGTTTTCGAATCATCAAACTTCGCTACACCCGCTAAGCCATCATACGTATACGTTCCACGCGTTGGAGATACAACTTTCCAAGCTGGCGTTTTATCGAATGAGAATGCCGCATCAGCGATTTGGAATCGTGTACTACTATCAATTGTTGGTTTACCATTTAAAGTTCCTACAATTGCTTCTGGATGAGAATCAACTACACCAAGGAAACCATGTCCTGGATGTAAACCAACCCAGTTATCTGCGTAAGCTGAGTCTGCATACCATACAACCATACCTGAGTTATATTCTGGACCGCGAGCAAATTTCAATGCGCTATCTGATCCAGTATGGTTTCTCCACTCTACGTAGTAGTTATGTTTTTTCTTCTCTGTTCCGCTAGATACAACGAAACCATCTAATTTTAATTGTGGTGTACCTTCAGCATCATCTGAGAATGTAACTTTACCATCTACTGTTAATGACGCATTATCAAGTAGGAAACCATTTAATGCTAAACCACCATCCGTAATGTACTCAAACGTTAATTTTACTTTTTTACCTTTGAATTGACTTAAATCATATGATTTGTCAATCCATTTTCCATTTGTCGAATCTGCATTTCCACTATTTGCTTTCTCGCCAAGTCTTTCAATTAACGTTTTTTGACCATCTTCTGTTACAGCATGTACTTCAAGGAAATCATACTCTGCTTCGATTTCATATAACGATTTGAAATCAAATTTCGCATTCGTTGCATTCGTTAAATCGAACAGTGGTGTTTCTAACGTTGTATGAAGATTATCACCTTTTGTGCTGTAGTAATACTGCTTACCAAATGCTGGTGCAATTGTTTTTACATCTTTATCTGGTAAGTTAACACGAATCATACCTGGACGGTTAGATTTCGTAACACTTTGGTCTAAATATGTTGCTAGACCGATACCTTTATTTAATTTCTCGTAATCTACTTCTACGATATTTGCCCAGTTACCACCAATTGTTTTTTGGAAAAACTCTTTATTTTGTGGTGAGAAACTCGTTGGTGTTGTTCCAGCGATTTTACCAGCCCAGCTGCCGCCACTCATAACAGACCAAGCTTGAATTGGCTCACCATGACCCGTATAGTCTGTATCATACTCATCTGGTAAACCTAAATCATGGCCATATTCATGCGCGAATACACCAACTGCGCCATCTTCTGGTTCAATTGTATAGTCGAATGCTGCCATCTTTCCGCCCCAATATGGAACTTTCGCTTGTGTGCCTTCAATTGCGAATGGTTTTGGTCCAACTGTCCAGCGATGTGACCAAATTGCATCATCACCTAATTTACCACCGCCAGCTTCTTGTCCAACACCCGCATGAATAATCATTAAGTGATCGATTAAACCGTCTGGTTGATTTTGATTTCCATCACCATTTACATCGTATTGATCGAACTGATCAAACTGTGATAAATCAAGACCGCTATCTACAGCTGCTTTTAATGCATCTTTTACTAGATCACGTGGTCCTTTTGGTCCTTTATTATCATGACCTGTAGCAGCATCTGCACCATAATCAGCAGCTTTACCAGGAACTGTTAACCATTTTGTAACTGTTCCGTCCACTGTGTAACTACCACCGGATTGCTCTTCGTAATATTGTTTAAATGTTTCGATTTTGCTTCCATCCTCTAACGCGAATGGCTCATCACCGAATAACATTTTTTCATAGTGTTCTTTGTTAAAGTCTTCCGAATACATATAACCAGGTTCTTTATCGATGTTGTTATGTTTAAAATCAGCGTACTCTACAAGTAAAACAAGTACCTTATCTTTACGAACATCGCCGTTATATGCTTTTTGTTTTGCTGGAGAAGTTGGTACTTTACCATTTAGTCCGCCTTTAACTGGTCCTGTCGCTGCAGGTGTCCCTGTTGCTGGCTGATTTAGTTTTTCTTTCGTATCTGCTTTCGCATCTTTCACTTTCTTTAAAAAGTCAGATGCTTCTTTCGTAAGTTGATCCCCATTTGTTGCTTCTTTCCCAGGATTTTCACCCTTTTTGTCCTCTACATACTTTTCAACAGCTTTCTTTGTTTCTTTCTCTGAAGCTGAAGAATCAATTACCCCACGTTTTTTCAGTGCATCTGCTAAACGCTCTTCTGGAATTAAATGATCATCCACTGGGCTCGTAGCTGTTTTATTCACAGGTGTTTCAGCATATGCCGATTGAGTGCCAGCTCCGAATGAAAGGCCTAATACAGCTGTCAAAGCGATTGATGACAAAACTTTGAACGGTTTCTTGTTCATCCCTTATTTCCTCCCCTAATAAATAATATGTATTACAAATTAAATTTTATTAAAAATTCAATATTTTTTCAATATTTAGTCATATTATGTAATGTTTTTAATATATTTGTAAAAATTTCATAGTTAGCATACGGATATATCACAATTCAACAATGTTTTCTGAAAATATTGAAAGTTTTTATCGAACAATTTATAATTTCCATAGAGGGAGTTTAATGGGGATTTTATCTTTGTTTCATCTACAAAGTATTTGATAATTCACTATATAAAACACAAAGTCCGATTGCATTATCATGTATTCTGTAGCAGCAATTATGACCGATAATTAGGGAGGAATTACATTTGTACAAAGATAAGACAGACGCACTGGATCAAGAATGGATTGATTTAATACTTGAAGCTCTAGATGCTGGTATCGCCATGCAAGACATCGAACAATTTTTCCAACGTATGAAGCCATCCAGTCAGGCTCAATAGGTTTGTTCTTTTTAACGAAGTTTATGTTATAATAATGACATCATAAGACAACTACATATTGATAGAAAGGTGCGCAAATATGATTGGAGAACGTATAAAACGCCTTCGTTTACAAAAAGGTATTTCATTAACTGAACTTGCCGAAAAAGCTGGCGTTGCTAAATCTTACATTAGTTCTATAGAACGAAATTTACAAAAAAACCCTTCCATTCAGTTTCTTGAAAAGATCGCAGCAGTTCTACAAATTCCAGTTGATACTTTACTTCATGATGAAACAACAAAGGCAACTAACCTAGACTCCGAATGGACACAACTCGTTAAAGATGCAATGAACTCTGGTGTCTCCAAAGAACAATTTCGTGAATTTCTTGAATTTACAAAGTGGAAGCAAAATCAAAAATAATAATAGAAAGAAGTGCTTACAACCAGCACTTCTTTTTCTTTATAAAAAAAAGCGGGAATACCCGCTTTTTTATTATTTTTCTTCCCCAGCTTCTTGGTTAGCATTGAATGTCCATTCTAAATTCAATGTATCACCTTGGAAGATATTTTGGTCTTTTCCATCATCTACAAATTCAAATTGTACCCATAGATAATCCTCTGTACCAGCTGCTAATCCACCCTTTTCTCCCCACTCAGGAGCAAAGATGTCTTTAGCTAAAAGATCTGGATCAACTTTTTGTAAGTCTGCTAAAGTTGTTTCGTATACAGGCTCACTTTGTTTATCCCAGTTCCAAAGGAATTTTACTTTAACGTGCTTACCAAAGTCTTCACCAGCATTATCACCTTTTGCATCTTTAACAGTATACTTTGTTGCTAATTTAACGTCTTTAATAGTTAACGAACCGCTGTTTTGTAATAAGAACTCTTTCTTAACAGAATCCCCTGGTTTTAAATCTTTAATATCTACAAGCGTCTTAGGGTTTAATGTAAGGTCTAACGTCCCAGCTGCAAATGTATTGTTTGATACTTCTTTATCGCTAAAGAATGCAAATGTTCCTCCACCAATTAAAGCTAACCCCAATGCTGCTGATGCAACTCCCATACCTAATTTCTTTTTCAGACTCACAATCAATTCCCCCTAGCTTTTTTTTATATTTTTATCACTTATTTTTCAATAAGAGATGTAAAGAAAACTATATTAGCTTAGCTAATATGTGTTCTTTTTTAAAAACCTTATGTTCATTATAACGAACAACCCTATATAAACACAACACATATTTATTAATATTTTCAATTATTTTTATTTCTCAATATTATTTAGATTTTTCAGAAAAAACAATGATGATTTATAACTTTTTTCACACTCAAATGCATTTAATACTATAAGAAAAAAGAAAAACAAAGAGGTGAGGGCTAACGTTCCCTCACACTCATATAAATATTACTAGTTTTGCTTATTCGTTCATTATCTCTTGCACCACATTCTTGTTTTCCAGCCGTTTCACTACAGCAGTTACTCCGCTTTTTTCTGTTCTTCTGCTTTCTTTTGCTCTTCTACTTTCTTCTGTTCTTCTACTTTCTTCTGTTCTTCGGCTTTCTTTTGTTCTTCTACTTTCTTCTGTTCTTCTACTTTCTTCTGTTCTTCTACTTTCTTTTGTTCTTCTACTTTCTTTTGTTCTTCGGCTTTCTTCTGTTCTTCTACTTTCTTTTGTTCTTCGGCTTTCTTTTGTTCTTCTGCTTTCTTCTGTTCTTCTACTTTCTTCTGTTCTTCCGCTTTCTTCTGTTCTTCTACTTTCTTTTGTTCTTCTGCTTTCTTTTGTCCTTCCGCTTCAATTGCAACGTTTAATTGTTGCTGAAGAGCCTGAATTTGCTCATCAATAGCTTTCAAGCTAATTTCTTTCTCAATATAGTCATGTTTCTCTTTGATACTGCGAAAGCCTTCATTTACATATACGGACACTTGCTGCATCGACTCATCTTTATTTACCTTTAATTCTTCTTGTATTTGATTGTAAGGAGCCTCTATTTCAGTATATACATTTTGCAGAGCTTCCTTCTCAGCAACAATTTTCTCACGCCCTTGTTGCCATACAGAAATCGCCTGTTTTATTTCTTCAATAGAAGTTGCTTTCGATTTCCCCTTCATCGTTCCATACTCACGCTCAATAAACTGTTTATGTTTCTCAGATTGCTCTTTTAACGTATTAACTGTTTTCGGAAATATAATTGCTGTAGAAAGCGTCGCTTCCACTTTCGTTTCATGAATGAACGCCGCTTCTGTATACGTCATAATTTGAGATCCTAAATAAAACGTAATAGAACACATACACGGCAATATAAGCATCTTTTTAAAATTCCGCGGTCTTTTCAGCATCTTAATCTCCCCCATCGAACATTACGTTCTTTATACAGAACATTATCTATATTATAGTAAAGAACTATTAAAATTGATAGACAAATACTAGAAAAATAGAAAAAGGGCTATCCATGTGATAGCCCTTTTTGTTATTATCTTTCTTCACCTGCTGTTTGTTGTGCATCAAACGTCCAATTTAATTGTAACTTATCGCCTTGGAATTGATTTTGATCTTTTCCATTATCAACGAACTCAAATTTCACTTTGAATTTATCAGATTTACCTGCTGAAATACCTTTTTCATCCCAGAACCAAGCCGATAAATCATTATCTACAGCTGTAAGTGTGTCACCTTTTAATTTATCTAAAGTAGTTTGTTTCACAATTGTCTCATGCTTATCTACATTTTTTAAGAATGTTACTTTAATATGTTTACCAAAATCATCTTTATTATCTTTCTTTACATCTTCTACATTATAATCTGTTTTCAGTAGAACCTTTTTAATATCTAAAGAGCCTTTATTTTCTAGTTTAAATTCTTTTTCAATTGTATCCCCAGGTTTTAAATTCGATACGTTAACAACTGTTGATGGATTTAATGCTAAATCCAGTGTCCCAGCCGCAAATGTATTGTTTGACACTTCTTTATCACTGAAAAACGCAAATGTTCCTCCACCAACTAACGCTGCTCCTAGTACTGCTGATGTAATACCCATTCCTAATTTTTTCTTTAAAGTCATGTCCATATCCCCTTAATATATATTTGTTAACTTCCTAAACGGAAAGTATAACCAAACGAACTAGACGGATTGTTCTACTTTTTTATCTTTCTTTTCTCCGTCAATGCTACGAATAGCGCCAAAAATAGAAATCGCGGAATATCCAAGTAAAAAGACTCCTGGAATAATAAGAAGTAATGCTGCTCCCGCTTTTGAATTCGCATAATTCAGTAAATAACCAACGTACGGAACTGTAATATCTGCATACTTTCCAACTACATTTTCTGCAAGTACTGGCTCTAAATCTGGTCCGTTGTTGTTATCCCCTTTTGTTTCATACATTACTTTTCCATTTGTATCTTTCACACCGATAATACGGTGAGTGATAATTTTTTGATCTTTCTCTTTAAAGGTAATAACATCACCTTTTTGATATTTAGAACCATCTTTGTTTGGTTCTATTGCAATGATTGATCCTGTTAAAAACGTCGGCTCCATTGATCCTGAAAGAACGCTCTTAAATTGATATCCCATCACTGTCGGATCACCACCGCTCGCTTTTGAAGAAATAACTACAAAAGCTAAAAAAACCATCAATGCAAATAAAACAAATGAGATCGCGTTGCTAATTACCTTCCAAATTAATTTCATCGTCTCTCTCCCTCTCCGTTGTTTTATATTATTTGAAGTATGCAATGTTCATTTTGTTCTTTAACAAGAACACAAGTAAATGATATAACGAACTTTAGGTTATTGCAATAAGAAAATTTACAATTATTAGTTAAAAGTATTTTTAGCATAGAAAAAGACTGTGATAAAATCTCCACAGCCTTTTTTACTAATACGTTATTTTTCTTCTGTTTTCATTCCTTTTGTATTTCGGCGTAGCACTACATATAAAATGGCTCCAAATAGTACAAGTGCGCCTACCCCAAAACTTATTACTTTCACATTTGACTCTTTTTCTTCTGATACAATTGTATCTTTTTTAGGCATCGCAAAAGTGACATCTTCTGTTGAAAGAACATTTACCGTCGCAATTGTTTGATTATTTTTCGTAATATCAACTGCACCAACTACCTCACCACGATGAATTCCTTTATGATACAAAGATTCTTTATCTAATGAAGCTGCCCGGAAAATAGTTTTCACATTTTTCCCTTCATCTTTCTTAAGCATAAGTTCTGCACTTTTTTCAAGTTCACTATTAATATCTTTATTTAAATATGTTGTTTTTTGATGCCAACTATGTTTATCTAGTACAGTTTGCTTCACAAATTGACCAAAAGAATAGTCCGCCATCTGCTTCAAATCTTCATAAATTTCAGGTCTTTGAGAAGCCATTACTACATTTATAATACAATTTCCATCTTTCTCATTTAATAAAACAAGTGTATTACGCGCTTCATTCGTAAACCCTGTCTTACCGCCAATGCTATATGGATTTTCAAAAAAATTAGATTTATTAAAAATAGACACCGTCTGCCTAGACGTCGTAACTGTCGTTCTTTTCGTATTCATCGCTTGTAAAATTTCAGGATAATTTTGCACACCTTTCGTAATCATAGCCATATCATATGGCGTCGTATAATGATTCGGATCATGCAATCCATTCGGTGTTACAAAGTGACTATCTCTCGCTCCTAATTGCTTCGCTTTCTCATTCATCATATTGGCGAAATTTTCAACACTCCCGCCAATCCGCTCCGCAATCGCATACGACACATCATTCGCACTCAGCACCATTAAAATCATAAGCGCAGTATTTCTATTAATTGTCTCTCCAGGTTGAAACTCAATTTGATAATTACTCTTCTCTTGATCTAATGCTAATTGTGAAAATGTAAATTGATCCTCTGGCTTTGTATGCTCCATGAGTAGAATCGCTGTTAACACTTTCGTCGTACTAGCAGGATATGCGCGGTGATATGCGTTTTTGTCATACAAAACATCTCCTGTTTTCGCATCAATTGTCGTTGCAAACTGACTAAAAACATTTGGTCCTTCCGCAGGTGGTGGTGCAACTTGTTCTGGATTTACTCCAATATTCGTCTCAGCACGCAATGTCATAGGTGTCAACAAAAACAAACAAATAACTGTAATAAAAACCAAAATTTTCTTAAAATTTACCATATGACTCTCCCTTTTCCATTTAATCCCTTAACAAAATAATATATCTACCAATCATATGTAATTTGTATTAAACTGGAAGAATTTTCACTATTTTTTACTATATCATATTTTTACGATAAAGAACATAAATATACAATAAAAATAAGAAGGAATTACTCTTTCTTATCCTTCTCATCAATCAACGAATCTATTAACTTTTGACTAGCTTCCTCGGGCGTAATCTCATCCGTTATCCCCATAAACGACCAACCTTTAGAATCAACCCACTCAACAAACTCTTGTAAAAATTCATCATGTGTAACATCCACATCAAGAATCGATCCATTAATCGAAATCGTTCTATTTCTAGACACGCGCATCTTGAACGTTTTTCTTACCATTATAACTTTTCTCCCTCTACTCCTGAATATTTATAAAATAATCTTGTATCTCTGTTATACATGATTTTCAGTAAATTGTAAAAAGGATATATTGGCCAATTTAAATAGCAAAAATGAAAATCTCTTACCTACGTAAACGTAATACGACATATAACTGCTCATAAATTATTAAATAAATTCATAAAAACATACAGTTATGTGGATTTATTTAAGTAAGCCATTATAGCCTTTTGGAAGATATTATCTAAAATAGTATACTAAACGGATGAAGGATATTTGAATACAGAAACTGAGGCTTTCTATTTAGCTGGACTCTTAAGTGGTAGACTTAGAGACTGATGCCGAAATTCATATTTAATTTCTATTTCTGTACATAATATTGTAAGAAAGAAGGTAGTACTGTGAAAACAACAGAAAATTTTACTGACAGGGCCGATATATATGCACAATATCGTCCTAGTTATCCTAATGAATATATTGATTACTTACTTTCAGCTAACCAACTGAAAGGAAATCCGATTGTAGCTGATATTGGTTCAGGTACGGGTACGGGGATATTTAGCCGCCAGCTGCTTGAAAGTGGTTTACATGTTATTGGAGTTGAGCCAAATAATGATATGAGGAAGATGGCTGAGCAATCGTCAAAACTATATTCTCGTTTTCAATCCATAAAAGCAACTGCTGAAAATACCACTTTAAAAGAAAATAGTGTAGATTTAGTAACTGTTGCCCAAGCATTTCATTGGTTTGATAAAGAGGCTTTCAAAATTGAATGCCAACGAATTTTAAAACAAAAAGCAAACGTTGCTCTTGTTTGGAATAGTAGAGATTTAACTAGTCCACTTATTAAAGAGAACGCAGAAATTTGCCACATCAAATTCAAATGACTTTCGTACAATAAAGTAGAATATATTAGAAAACACCTTAAAATGAGGAGGAACTCAATGGCGCGTTGTACGTATTGTAAAACGAAGTGGAAAGTAAAAGACGTATGGTCGCTTCTCATAACATTTGAAAAAGATTGTCCGTATTGTTTTGGAAGACAATATATGTCTAATGATACTTTTCATCAAGCTAACGCCGCTTTACCACTGTTATTTTTATGCCCTTTAATTGTTGATTTAAGCGATGAAAATCCTTTAGATAAATACCGGAAATAATATAACGGCTACATTCAAAAACTACTTTTCACTGAATTTTCTTCTTATCATTATCCCTTCATACATTACTAGCATAATCGCTTATACTTTCCCTTTTGAAGATTCCGTAGCCCAGCAGGAATAGCGTCCTCTGAACAAGGTTTATCAATTATGACTAAAAAACAGTGATATATGTATACTGTTAAACATAAAAAATTAGCATTAGGTTCCAATCAAATATTAATTGAAACTCAGCACCGCTTGTATTCTGTAATTCAGAATACAAGCAGTGTTTTTTATTATGCATTTTTGCATACAGTATGATTTTCTCTTGTAAATAGATAATAATGGTATATAATAAAATCAACGTTTTACCAATAAAAGGTAATAAAAAGCAGTGTGATAAGTAAATAACCAAAACGTATTAACAGATTTGCTCTATGTAAATCATGATACATATATGGAATCAAAACTATGAAATTATATGTAGAGGTTAGATTACTACAAGATGAAAGATTCATAGCGAATACACTCGAGGAAAAAAGCGTTCGATTAGATTAATGTTATAAAACTACTTAATGTGGTATCTATGGAACGAATTGAGAATATACTTAGGGGGAATTTCAAGTGAAAACATTTGGTAAAGTATTATTAACAGGAGCTTTAGCTTTAGGTGGTTTAACAGCTATGAACATTGATACACCGAAGGCACATGCTGACGGAGCAAGCGAGTTCTGTCGTTATATTTGTGGTCCTAGCGAAACGGTGAACGGTGTTACAGTTCAGGTACACTCTACACAAGTTACTTTTGGTAACAGCGTAATTGCAAGAATTACAAATGACCGAGCGGAAGAAATTCATTACAATGTCAGCCTTGAAAAGAAATATGGCGATAGATGGGGAGAATTTGAAACCAACTTCCGTTGGCAAAATCAATGGGTCCCAGCTGGAAGCAATGATGAAATTGCAACTTTCACAGGATATGGCGATGATATTTATGAGGATGGAACATATCGTTATAAAGTCGAAATAAAAGACGCTGACGGTTCTATTGATACAATTTACACAGCAGGAATGACAGTTACAGGGCGATAGCTCATGACTGAGTTCCATTATTTATGATTTTATTTTTGATAATATCATTGATAATTGCGGTAATATTATTATTAAAATAAGCTCTTCGGAGCTTATTTTTTTATATAAAAATTGGAATGATAATATTCAGAAAATTACATCTTTACACTATTAAAGTTTGTTGCTATTATAGGAATACATCAAATGTTACAATATTCAACAGATTATACAAATCCTCCGATTACACGAATGAAATGAAAACACATTGCTGGTGGTAATATTTATAGTTGGGATCCCGTAGCTCAGCAGGGAGAGCGCCACCTTGACAGGGTGGAGGTCGTGAGTTCGAACCTCTCCGGGGTCATATTTGTAGAAACCGTGTCAAATTAATGTTTGATGCGGTTTTTATTTATTTACTTGCATACTCAACAACACCAGTGGTCACAGAATTGGTCACATTACCTACAAAATCTCTTCTATTTTATTCACTGCATCTTCTTGCATCGTTGGCAGTACATGTGAATAAGTGTCTAATGTGATTTTGATATTACTATGCCCTAACCGCTCGGAAATCACTTTCACATTCACACCTTTAGCCAATAACAGAGTTGCATGTGTATGACGTAAATCATGAAATCGAATCTTTGGCACAGCCGCTTTCTTAATCAAAGTGTTTAGACTTCGTCTAACATTAGCAGGATTAATTGGCGTTCCAGAAGGAGTACACATCACCAAGTCATTGTCTTGGTATTCCTCACCTTGACTCAGCTTCTCTTTCAATACGGTTGCTCTATGCTTCTTTAGCTTTGCTACTGTTGATGCAGGCAATAGTATCTTTCTTAAACTTGATTTTGTCTTTCCTCCAAGTAAGAACGTCTTCCCATCATGACTTAGCGTTTGACTAATAGTTAAATGCCCTTTTTCTAAATCAACATCTTTCCACCGAACCCCTAGCAATTCACCTTGCCGCATTCCAGTTACAAGAGCCATATGAAAGACAATAGAATAACTGCTATCCTGTGCAGTTTTCAAGAATAATTGTACTTCCTGCTCGTTCCATACCGTTAACTCTTCCTTATCACCTTTAGGTAACTTCGTTTTAGCTGCAACATTTTTAGTGATTAACTCCAAATCTATTGCATGTTCAAGAGAGTTCCGAATGATTTTGATTATCTTCTCAATTGTTCCTCGCTTTAAACCTTCGTCTCGCAGTGAATTAACGTAGTTTTGCATATGCAATGATGTTAACTTAGCTAGTTTGATATTGCCTAGAGAAGGGATGATACGACTGTTTAAGTACCCTTTCAGTACTTTCACTGTTTGGATACCAACACTGTGCTTCTTGGTATTAAACCAACTTTCCAGATATTCACCATAGAGAAGTTTGCTAGGTTCTACATATGTTCCAGTATGAACTTCTGAGAGCAGCATAGTTAAAGCATTTTCTGCTTCCTTTTTGGTAGCAAATCCTCTTTTCTTCTTTTGCTTTCTTTTACCTGTTAATGAGTCGATACCAATATCTACAATATAAAAATACTTTCCTGTTTTCTTATCTTTTTTGACGCTTCCATTCATCGTTAAGAGCCTCCTTGGAGTCCTTAACTGCTCTGTTATGGTATCTCTATTATAACGAATACGCACGCTATTCTCACACAATAAATTCCCATATTTTTCTCTAGCTAAACTGCTTTTATTCTTCCCCACATTTTTCTTAGTTAAATTTTCACCTCCTTCAAGGAGTACCTTAATTAAAATTTTTAACCACACTGATATTACAATGAATAATCTATACTTCCAATATACAAGAACTAAATTCAGTGAACTGCACAATACGACAAATCCTATGGGAAAATTACTTGATAAAAGAAATTCATACAAAAAGCAAATAAAAAGTCAAACTAAAAAAGACCATAGCCACAAGTGCTTATAGTCTTAACTCATTCTTACTAAGTTATATAGTTTTAGAAAAATATATTTCCCTTGTAAAAATATCACACTACCTTACATGCATCTAACATAAATCAAATAGTTAACTCAACAAAGTTCAACTAAACTTATCGTGCAAATATTGCTCAAACTGTATCTGATTTGTTACATTTTTATATAAAACTGCTTCATAAATAATCGAGCTAAATCCATTATTCAACATATCGAGACCATCGTAATACTTCTTTATCTGCAATATAGACTTTCGCTGTTGCCTGGTTAGAACATTTTTAAAATATTTAACTTGGTCAAAACCAGTATATTCTCTCTTACTTGTAATCCAAATATCAATATACCACTTATAAGTAGTTCCAGGGTAATCTTTAATTCCAATAAACATTGAACTTTTTTGATTTCTAAAGTCCTCACAGTAAATTTCTAATTTGTCATTTTTATCTCTTAAAAAATCTAATGTGAAAAATGTGATTTCTAATAAATCATATTTAGTAAGAAGGTGAATATCAATATCCTTTTTAACAATTAATTCATGTGCAACACTACCAACAATCTTAGCCTCCCCAAATTTATTCAATAGTTCTAAAATACCAAGTTCATCAACGATACTTATTGCCTCTATTTTTAATTCTTTTTGAACTTGAAAGATGTTTTTCATTGAATATTCCCTGCTTCGGAAGTTAAGCTTTGATTAATTTCTTTACCATTAACATGATTATTTTTAAACATACGGTATATAAAGTTAGGGATTAAAGCTCCATTAAGCCTTTTAGTAAAAATATAATTCTGATATTCTCTACACTTGATTAAATAGCTTATCTCTATTTCTTTTTCCGACCCATTTAGCTCTCGGATATCTCTCTCAATCAATCCACCTATTTGCTCATTTCTCTTTACCTCTTCTGACAACTTCTTAATCTGCTGTATAATAAATGAAATCAATGATATCAAAGGAATTAAAATTTCTATTAAAAACCCTTTAACAGTTTGATTTAACATTATTCCAACTACTATACTGAATAATACTATTGAAATCAATAATACCCAAAAAAACAAGCAATACTTCCCTCTTAAAATTTTGTCAGAAAGAACATTTTGCCTTTGGGCAAGTAACAATGCTTTGGTATTATTACTACATTCAATCCCATCATAATAAATTCTATCAATATTTTTTCCTTGCTTCATTTTTTTCACTATTAGCGATATTTCTTCAATTGAAACCTTCTTATACATTATCGTCTCATTTTCTTTTAAACCTAAAACATTAATATCATATCTCTCTTGAAGCGTAACAGCTTTTAATCGTATTTTCTGCTCCCATATAGTTAAAAGCATAGCTATAATTATCCAACATGAGCTTATAGAAAGAATAATATCCTTATACTCTAATTCTAATGTTTTAGCAGACAGAGCAATGATTGGAATTATTAAACTTACTGCTAGATGTACATTATAAATAACTTTAGCTCTATCATATAAATGTCTAAAACATATCTTCAGTCGAAAATTCCTCTCATCGTTTTGCCTTTCATTAATAGTACTCATTAGCTCACCTACCTAGTTATCAAATGTAATATTTCCCATAAAAAATATATCATCTAACTTATCCTTAGCGCAATGTAATTGCAGCAAGCAATATAAATTACGTTCTTTAACATCTAAATCAAAATTCAACCAAAAATATCACCTAAAAGCTGTGAGTGAATTTCCCTTAACTGTAACTTAAATCTCTAAATCAAAAAAGACAGAGAATTATACATTGTTCTTTGTCTTTTGGTATGTACTCTATTCTACAGAAAGTCTTCACTTGTTCAATTCATTCTACAAACCTTTGTCTCTGTATCATTCTGGAACATACATCTTCTGTAGCGGCAATAATGAACGAGTTTCATTTGGCATTTTGTCATACCAATACACTATTGAATTTACCAATTCTTCTAAATCAAGCAACTTTACATTATTGTTTCTCGCAATTGATTCTGCTTGTGATGTAAACCCTCCTGTAGATACAAATAGCGAATTAGCATCTATTGGGTGTGCCCCTAACAGTTGTTGGACTTCTGGTCCTCCAGACGTTGATTTACGATGTTTTACTTGCACCTTTATTATCGGCTTTTCAAAACCAAAGGCATCTTTATGTGCCAATATATCCACTCCACCGTCTGGTCCTTTTTTGCTAACTTTTACGTTATATCCCATAGCTTGCAGTAAGCCTGCGACTAAATCTTGCATTTGCCAAGGGTCTAACTTATCCACTTTATCCTGTATCATTGTTAATGCTTTTTGTACAAGGTCTTCTTTAATAATTTCTTCTTCCTCCGCTTCAACTTCATTGGATTTTGTTGGTACATTCCCTTTTAATAGACCTTCCAATTCAGTACCCCAATCGTCCACTCGGAATACAGTCAACGTTGAACCTAGTGAGTTCTTTGCACCTTGAGACAAATCGTCCCTTGGAATTTGTTTAGTTTCCCATTTTACACCAATAACATTAGGGTAGTGGTTACTAACTACACCTATATCATGTTTATGTGTTGATATAACTGTTCCAATTAGATATTCCCTTTTATCCTTTGTAAATGTAATTACATGGTCACCTAATTCTATCTCATGACTAAAACGCCAAACTTGGCTTCCCCAATTGAGACGAGTAGGTGGCTTTTTTTCTTCATATACCTCATGTGCTTTTTGTATTAATGCTTCTCGAGTTGAATAGCCTTTGGGATTTCCTAACTCTGCCCATCCAATCGAAGCTACTCCCTTTTGTCTCCAAACAGGAACTAGATTGTTACTACTACCTGCTCGAACCATCCACCACTTCGTCATTTATGTATCTCCCTCTTCATTCATATATAATGAATAACTATATTTGTAGTTCTACCACTAAAATAGAATGGTCTGACAAACCATTTAAACGCTCTTGATGTGAAAAATATGATTCAAGTATGTTTCCTTTTAAAACTGGTGAAATAAAAGCATGGTCAATTCGGAATCCATTCCCCTTTGTACTGTACCATGAGTAACCAGAAAAAGAACCATGTGTATATCTCCAAGCATCAATCCACCCTAAACCAACTAGTTCCTGCATATACTGTGGTCCGATAAACGGAGTTCCTTGTGTATCCTCTGCCAGTCCTGTATTGTAATCCCCCATTATCACGACCCTAGAGTTACAATGTTCTTTTGCAAAGGTATTTAATTCTCGCCAAAATTCCAACTTCTCTTGTACATTATTGTTATTAGTTGGAATATGGACTCCAATAATATGCAATTCATATTGGGGTATTCTAATCTCTAACCAGCGCTGTCTATTTCTGTTTTTTTTGTGAAAAGATGGAACAACTTCAAAAGGATAACGAGAAGCAAATAGTAAACTATTTTGCTTAATAGCTCCATTACTAGAAAGCATATATTCATACCCATTTTCTCTTAGTAACCGCTTAATCTCTTCCCCCTTTTCTTCTTCCCAGTATTCTGTTAATAAGAGTACCTCTGGTGAATGTTTACTTAGTTGCTCTACAATCCTTGGGATGCGCTTCACTGAACCACCTTGTCTTATATTCCAAGTTAATAATTTCAAACCAACACTCCTTTCACCAATTACATTATTGCTAATAAATTTAAGATGAATGGATAGTCTAACGCATATCAAAATACAATATTCCTGCCGTCCTATCCATGTTTTTTGTTCATTCTGTAATTACCCTTCGGGGTTAATCAAACTTTTCCTACATTAATATTCTATCAAATTCTGCCCCCTTTAATATACCTAACTCTCTTTAATTGAAGAGTTAAAATATGCACACCACACAAAAAGATTGATGAAAATCAGTCTTTAACTCTTGCTTCCTGTTCATTCTTCCTACGAATAAGGGTTCTTTTCGTAATACCTGTCATGGCTTCAACTTCCTTATACGTATGGTTCTTTAACAGCTTCAAGGCATGCTCTACTTGTTGCTTAGAGTGCTTTCTTGGTCTGCCTTCTCTAAAGTCATCTTTCTGCTTTGCAAGAGCCTTACCTTCCTGTGTTCTCTCTACAATAAGGTTTCTCTCCATTTCAGCCACAGCAAGCAGCGTAGTGAGAAAGAACCGCCCCATTGTCGTGTCTTCTAGAAGTCCTACATTCAGCACATGCACCCTTACACCCTTCTGAAACAGACCCTCAATTACTTCAATGCCCTCTTTTGTATTACGAGCCAGACGGTCTAGTTTTGTCACTACCAAGGTGTCACCCTCTTGTAGTTCTTCGAGCAGCTGTATAAATTTTGGACGGTCTGTCTTTGTACCAGTGAACGTCTCTTCGTATATGACCTCGCACCCTTCCTGCTTCAGCACCCCTGTTTGTACTTCCAATTCCTGCGCCACTGTCGAAACCCTCGCATAACCATATTTCAAACCATTTCCCCCCTTAGTTTATGTCACTATGTTATGTCACCACTCTATACCCTGATTTTACTGCATCAAAGAACAAGTGACAATACTATTAAGTTTTGTCACTTAGATTCATTTCTCATTAGTGTAACAAAATCTGTAACACCGCAGTTACAATCACTGATTTATCACGAGGTATACCAACTGGAATCTATGGCTACTATATAACTAGTTACTTTAAGAAGGATGTGGATATTATGGTAAATGGAGTTTGGTCAAATAAAGAAATTGAAGTATTGAAATCATCTTTAGGGCAAAAAGGGTATCAAGAAATATCCGTTATATTAGGGAGAAATGTAAATAGTATTCAAAAGAAGGTCATAGCGTTGGGACTATCAAGAGAAATAAAAAAAAAATCTTGGTCAGAGGAAGAAATTAAATTATTAAAAAGCTTATACGGTATCATGAGAGTAGAAGAGATATCAAAAAGACTAAACAGAACCTATGATAGCATAACAGGAAAGGCTAAACAGTTAAATTTAAAAGGTTTTTTTAAAAATGCTTGGACTAAAAATGAACTTGAGTTCTTAAGAAATAATTTTAAAAATATGACCATCTATGACATAGCTAATAGTCTTGGTAGAACTGAAAATGCGGTTCAGTTGAAAGCCAATAGGATAGGCTTAAAACACCCTACAAAGTACGAGTACGATAAAGACTACTTCAAAATTATAGATTGTGAGGAAAAGGCTTACTGGTTGGGATTCATCTATGCTGATGGATATGTCTCAATTTATAATAATGGGAGAAATCATGAGTTTGGAATTGAACTTAAAGCTAGTGATGATGAACATCTTAAGAAATTCAATCGTAGCATAAATGGTAATCTTGAACTATCCTATAGAACGAGGGAGCATAAATTCAGTAAATATACTAGTGTAGTAGACATATGCTCAATAAGAATTTACTCACAAAGATTTGTATCACACTTAATTGAAAACGGTGTTGTATTAAACAAAACTTACGTTCTAGATTTCCCCAACTTTATGCCAAAAGAACTTATGAGACATTTTATCCGTGGCTATATTGATGGAGATGGATATATACGATTCGGAAAACGAACGTCAGGAAATGGTTACGGATATGAAACCAGATTTGGATTTACTTGTTACTCAGAGAAATTTACAATTGGACTAAAAAAATTCCTTGAAAATGAACTAAACTTAGAGACAGAACTAGTGTTGTACAAGGACAAAAGCAGTTTCTCTGTCGATACAGCGAATCAAAAACAATTGCTCTCTATACTAGAGTACTTGTACAACAATTCAACCGTATATCTAGATAGAAAGTACCAAACTTACAAGAAAATTCAGCATTATCTTCTCAATAAATCAGCTTATCGGAAAAGAAAACAGTAAAAAATATGAGTTTCCAAATAACCAGAAAACATAAAGGCAATTTGTTTATTCGCTCACTTTACCGTTATTGTATTCTAATAATACCAATCATTTCGATAACGTTCAAACAATAACAAAGTGGATAGCCTCAAGCCATCTCTGCCACTCCATTTATAATTCACTGTAAAATATCACCATACAAATGCACTCTATTAGTAACAAAAGATAATCAATTTACTTGGCTAAACAAAAGACAGCGAGTACACCTTACTCGCTGCCCTATTTCATTATTAATCACCAAACAGGTTCACATTATATTGTGACTTCAAAATAAACACCATGATACTCAATTTAAAATATTGATTTATCTATTGTTCGCTTGTGGCATTGCCAGCTTCCTTTCGAGGCGTACAAATGTTTTTGTCATTTCGGTCAAAACAATTGCTTCTTCTCGTTCAATACTAGGTGGTAACGTACTCCCATGACCAGCCAACGGTTCTGCGTTTCTTCTATTGTATATTTCAAGCACATAATCTAACACAGGCTCTGGAAGATTTGAGCGGTTACGGTAACCTCCAAAGAAACTTCCAAGGGTCTGATTTTCCACAGTTGCTAAACCAACTACATCTTTTGCTAAAGTTTCAAATACTGAAGCACTAGCATGTAAAACACTTGAATAATCTTCAGTAGAAAGAGCATTTTCCATTCTTTGAATTAGCATCCTAATATTAGGATGCTCATGTGAATCTTCAACTGCCTCAATTTGTTCAATAGGAATAACATGTACTAACACAGTATCAGTGTTATTCATTTCAAATTGTACTGAACTTCCATCCTCACATAGGATTTCATTAACATCATCAATTTCTAACAACCCTTCTTGAATCATATCTGCAAGTATTTCAGTCATCTCTGTAGTGTTTGGTCGTCTCATAATAAGCTCAATTTCCCCGTTATGCCAAGCATGTTCAGCCGATTGATACTCTCCTATATAATCAGATTCCAACACATAAATAGGTTTACCAATGGCATTATTAGCTATATTTACGAAACGATTCTGCCTGATTAATTTATCATTGTTATCTTCACTGTTAGAAAGATTTCGGATAAGACGAGTTAACTTTAATCGAGCCTTATCTGAAATCACTTCATACTGAAGTTGTTCTATATCACTTTCTATTAATCCCAAGAAACCCATAATCACAAATCCCCTTTTCTTAAAAGATACTAACACAAATTATACCAAATCAGTTACACAATTAAAGCAACTAATACAATCAAAATTTCATTAACATATTTTAAACCGAAAATAAATTTCCCTATAGTTGAATTAATCACATCAGAAAATAAAAAGCTTTTTTAATCTATTTCATCTCGTAGGAATTGATTAAATTCCTTTTATCGTCCCATTTACAGAGATACATCTTAACCTTTGCTACTTTATAACTCAACCACTAATGGAAATACTCTTGATTATTTTCTCTATCATAAAATATTTGATGCAAAACTTCATAAACATATATAACTCAGATTATACTTCCCTCACTACTAATTCAATTGTATAAATTACAATAAATATATATATATATATAAGTTAATCTCCTCATTTAAATTTAATTTTTCAAATTTAACTTTTTATATTTATAGCTTTTGCAGACTAGCATTCACAGCAAACATAATTTCCATTAATAGTTGTCTACTTCTATGTAATATTATTTAGAACATTTTATACCTATACCGATGTTACTTCGTTATATATTAATAATACAAAAATATTTCATATACTATAACCTTTATTTTTCACTTTATGCATTGGGTCAATAGTTATAACACTGTATTGTAATGGTAAAAGTTTTTTTATTGCTCCAAGAGGTATGGACGGGTTCGATTGTTCATAAAGATTGTCTAAGCTATCAAAAAAATGTTTTAAATAAATTATTAATGCATCCACCAATGATAATGTTTCGTTATCTAACTTATTATAGGTATCTTTTACTTTACTATCATCTGTATCTTGATGAAAACCAACCTTGTTGCGAATTTGTTTCAATTCCTCCTTAAGAACTCCCCATACTCCAATTACCCTTTTACGCAGCAATTCAGTTTTCTTATCTAATTCTAGCCTTTCTGTTATATTAATAAAATTCACAGGCATGTCATATCTGCTCCTATTATCAAACAAACTAGCTAAATATGAATAACAAGTTGTTCGTTGATTTTTTACTAGTTCATCTAATACTTCATCACTTTTTATAACACAATTCTCACCAACAAAAATTTCCTTATTGCATAAAGCATAAAAATTTGTCCAAGCGCACATTACTTGTGACCAACGATGTCTTAAGTAAAATAGTTCTCTTGGCTCTGATTTTAATGAAGACAAATCTTTTTCCTCCTTTAATATTGATACATCCAATTGTCAATACAGGTAAATCGTACCATAAAAGGTTTTACCTAGATATAATTTTATTCTTATATACAGAATTATTAAGAAATATCACAGAAGTGTTTACAAGCCACTTCTTACATACGAAAAGAGCAGCAAACACTTAGTTTCTCCTCTTCTCTTCATATAGAAATACCATATTTATAAATAATATCAAGCTACTTCCTGCTCCGCCCAAATAGGACAAACTGTTCCGCCATGCTCATTATTATCTTGCTGAATTGTACCTGTTATTTCATCTTTATGAATCCATCGTGAGTAATAATTTTTGTCTTTCTTTTTATCTTTTCTAATTTTAAGGCAAATTAGTATCTTGTTTTCCATTAAAATTTTTGTATATTTCATAACAGATTTTCTATCAATACCAGTAATTTCAGAAATAGTATCTATATTCGGAAATGCAATTCTAGAACTTGAATCGTTGTAAAAAATATGAGACATAATTTCATAATATACTCTATATATTTTCACCCTATATGTGTTATCCAAAGCTAAGATTTTGTGCAAATCTGAGTAAAAAACTTTTGTAAAACCTAAATTTCTTTCTTTTTCTTTTATTTTTATAAAATAAGAATTTGCTTGTTTTATTTCGTTAACTTTTTTAGTTAACATATTATCCTCATAAATTTCAATTAAATCATATTCACGTAAACCTTCTAAAGTCTCTTTTACTTTTGATTTTAAACTTGTATTAGCAAACATTCCCATCAACATAATTAATTGATTTACTCCAGTATGTGCTGCACCTATAGGATTCCTTGATAATCCTTCAATAATTGTATAGGTAAATATTTCATAATCTGTATAATCCGCATTTAAAAATATTTTGGAAACTTCTACGAATGCTTCCTTACTTTCCAATTCTCTAGGCGTCAATTCTTTTTTCAATTTCAAGATACCTCTTTCTATTTAAAATTTCGATATTCATATCAATTAATGTCTCCCCTCGTGGGGGACGTTATATTTCTTTCTTATTTAGATTTTTATCTCTTCTTAAAATTCTCTCTTATTACAGTACCAAACCGATTCTATATTTTAGTTTCATTTTTTTATTTGTAAGTTCAAAATTAGAACTCAGTTTCCTAAAAACAAAGAAAATCAGTTTGTTTTTTAGACCCATATATTATTTAATGCAGATTCAATAGTTCTCCACAACAATTACGAAAGTAAAAACCACTGATTATTCCTATGATATTCCTCTTCTTCCTAACTATAAAATTTTTATCAGCGCTGTACTCTTATTATACCAAATCAAGAATTTGTACTTTGGTATCTAGATTCATTAAGAAAAAGCTATTGAATCTTTACATAAAGTCAAAAATATCGTGTCAAGAACTTTTTTACTTTTTATTTTCAATGGAATTATTATCGGACAAAAACTAGTGTCTACAAAGGTAATTTTCGTAAGGAGATATAGAGAGCATTTAAGCATGTTTTGAGTGTTGTATAGGAAATAACTAAGGAAACTAAATGTAAACTATTACAGAAGTAGCTTAACCTATCCATATCGTATCGGAGATTTTTCACATCGTATTGGTGTGTATGTAGGTGCTCCCCCCCCTTTCCCTAAAAAGACTACTATAAAATGTGGAAAACACCCCCTCCTCTGTTCAACTCTTATATGACACACCCATCGCTTATAACGCCCTCAATTGCGCTGATACATACACAACAACGCCTAGCAAAAATTACAATTGTTATTACAGTTGCCACAATGTATTCCTGTCCGTAAAATAATGATATACATGGGAAGGAGTTATAATATGCCGACTTTTCAATATGGAACTACAGCTATTGAATATGACATCGAATATGCCGACGATAAGAAAGACGTATCTATTATTGTTGAATGGATGGAAGGCATTCGGCTCATCGCTCCTACAGGCATTACTAATATGCAAATTGAGGAGGTTGTGCGCAAGAAAGCACCTACTATCCTTCAAAAGCTAAAAGAGGTCAATGAGATAACTGAACCACCTTTGCTCAAGGAATTTGTCAGTGGTGAAAAATTTGCTTATCTAGGACGAAACTATCGATTAAAAGTATATAGAGAAAAAGAACTACAGAAAGCGCAGTTAAACTTTGTAAGAGGAAGATTCATCGCAACTGTTCCATATGGAATAGACGAAGATGAGAAGAGGAAGCAATTGCTGGAGTTGTTCAAAACTTGGTATCTTGAACACGGTAAAGCGAAAGTACAGTCACGTTTAAAGCTATATTGTGCTAAGATGGGTGTTACACCTAATGATGTGCAACTAAAGGAGCAAAGAATGCGTTGGGGTTCTTGTACATCTGAAGGTAACATTTATTTAAACTGGAGAATTATCATGTCACCAATGTCTATTATAGACTACGTACTCGTGCATGAATTGGCACATTTAAGATATATGAATCACAGTAATGACTACTGGAACTTTGTGCGCTCTATCCTCCCCGACTATGAACAACGTAAAGATTGGTTACGTGTAAACGGACCTACTTTAACACTGGAATAGAAGGAAAGCCATCTCAAGAAAGATGGCTTTTTTCATTATCATTTTTATTTCTTATAATGTACTGTTGCTAAGTCAATCAATTGCTGTGTTAAACTCTCCAATTTTTCTTTTGGACAAGGACTTACACGGAGTTGCTTCTTAATCTTCTTCCGCATTTCACGTTTTACGTCTTCTTTAGTCGTCCATTCTACTATATCTGCTTCCTGCTGAATAATGTCCGTTATAAGATGCGTCAATGCTTTCACATCCTCTACATCATCATATGGAGGCATTTCTTTCTCCAGCATTTGATAAAACGGATATTGCTCACGAGTAAAGCCTTGTTCTTCACCTTTTTGCGCTGTATTCCGCATATCATTCACCATATTACGATATTCTTCCAGCAACTCGTCGATATCCATCTGACGGTCTCTACGCCGTTGAAGGAGTTCTTCAAGTCGTTCCTTTAAAGATGTATAGTAGACTGGATTCTCTTCCAACTTGACTCGTATTTCATGTCGAATGGCATGTTCCATTTCAGCCGCTTTACCTTCTGGTATCTTCGTTTCATCTATCTGTTTTTCAAATCGATTCGAAAGAATATCAATTGGTTCGTGAACAACATCAATACCTACTGCTGCAAGATGCTCCTCTATAAGCTGTTTTACCTTTTCTCCGCAGTCACTAATATCCATCCCATCTACACGATATCGAGACTTTGCTGCTTGCCGTACTTTACCTAAAAATTTCAAATCTGCTATGTAATCATGTGCTTTAGAACTAGGCATTACCATATCCATGCTTTCTGAGAAACGTTTAAACGCTGTATCAAATTCATTTCGTACGTCTTCTGGCTCTAACACTTGTAAGCATGCCTCTAGATTATCTGTCGAGATATAGTTGAAAAAACGTATCGCAGAACGATGACGAGACTGTAATCTTGGTATTTCAGTATCAATATTTTGCAATGCCCCTTGTACATCTTCTTTATTGAAAATATTAAGTGCTTGCTCTAGGAATCTAGAAACACCGTAATAATCGACAATCAAACCATAAGTCTTTTTATCATATGTACGATTTGTACGAGCGATGGCTTGTAGAAGATTATGTTCTTTAATTGGCTTGTCTAAATACATAACCTGTTCGATTGGAGCATCAAAGCCTGTCAGTAGCTTGTCACACACGATTAAGAAACATAACTTATCCTCTGACATCGGCTTCTTGAAACGAGCAATCACATCTTTTTCTTCATCTTTTGACAAATGATTTTTTTGAAGATGTTCCTTATCGTTATGACCCGCTGACATAATAACCTTGGATTCATAATTACTCAACTCGTCCAACATCTCTTTATACATAACTGCTGCTTCACGACTAATTGCTACAATTTGTGCCTTGAATCCATTTGGCTGAATATGTGTTTCATAATGTTCAATCATATCTAATACAATACGTTTAATCCGCTTGCGAGAAGAAATAATTGCTTGTTCTGTCGCATACTTCTTCTTAATACGTTCTCGGTCCTCCTCACTGTACTCACGGAATTGTCGCTCAAACAGTTCGTCTAACGAATCTCCTTGTACATGTAAGTCAGCCATTCTTGCTTCATAAAAAATAGGTACTGTTGCCCCATCTTCTACTGCTTGTTCAATCGTATATTTGTCAATGTATGGTCCGAATGTACGCTTTGTACTTTTATCTTCCTTATCGATTGGTGTACCTGTAAATGCTAAGTAACAAGCATTTGGCATAGCACTTTTCATTATGGTTGCTAATCCACCATATTGTGAACGGTGAGATTCATCAATCATGACAAAGATATTCTCAGCAGTAGATAGGTTCTTAAATTCCTTTGTCTCTGCATCCTCTTGGAACTTCTGTACCAATGTCATAATAGTAGAACCTACGCCTTGTTGAAGCAGCTGCCGTAATTGTGAAACTGAATCTGCCTGCTGTGGATTTGGGAAGCCACAACGACGAAACGTATTTGTAATTTGGTCATCTAAGTCTTTACGGTCTGTCACTACAACGATAGTAGGGTTCTTCAGTTCTTCAATCCGTCGCAGCTTAACAGCAAGATACACCATTGTTAAAGATTTTCCACTTCCTTGTGTATGCCATACAACACCACCACGTTGCGTTTGTTCCTCTGTACGTAAAATACGGTCAATTGCTTTATTTACCGCACGAAACTGCTGGTAACGAGCAAGTTTTTTGATTATACGACCTTCTACTGGCTCATACACAATGAAATTACGAATTAAATCTAGTAGATTCTCTTTTGTTAACATTCCCACCGTTAAAATATCCTGTGGTGTTGGAGAAACCACAAGTTCTGCAACTGTTCTTGGGTATGGGTCTTTCCACTCCCCATAGTGCTGCGCTTTTGCTCCAATTGTCCCTACTTTGGCACGGTCATTACTCGTAACAATCATAAATTGGTTGTAATGAAATAGCTGCTCATGTGTGTTTTGATATCTATGTAACTGACGTACGCCTTCACCAATTTGCTCATCTGGAGGCAGCATAGGACTTTTACATTCTATGATGACAAGTGGTAACCCATTTATGAAAATGATAAGGTCAGGGCGAATATTGCTTTGAGCATTACTAACGGTAAACTGGTTTACGACAAGAAACTCATTGTTCTTAGGTCCTTCGAAATCAATGAGTTTTACCGTTTGATTCTTCTTCCCTTTGCCAAGGTCTTGTTGAACAGAAATCATGTTGACTATCATTTCATGAAATTTTTGGTTTGCTTCCATTAAACTTATTGATTCAATATGTGTAATAGAACGCATAACCTTTGCTAGGTTTATGTCTGAAAGCCAAGGATTTAAACGTAGGATAGCTTTGCTTAGGCGCTCTTTTAAAATAAATTCACCTCTTGATTCTCGTTCTGAGTCAAGAGAAGGACCATGAGGATGTTCATAGCCCAGTTCTTGTAATTGTGCAATCATACGGTCTTCCACTAATTCTTTTTCGTTCCACTTTTGATTACGCATAGTCATCTCTCCGATAACTTGTTTCTTTTCTATACATCATGTATTGCAGTAAAGAAGAAGGAAAAAAATGCCTAGCAGTATACTTTTGACGTCTATATGTATCTATTCTCTTATAAATAAACTCTTCAATATACTCTAAAGCGAAATTTAAGGAAGATATTGTACTTGTAACTTCGTATTCAGAAACCACTAGCTTCATAAATTTTTTTCCGTCACATCGTAGTACAAAATGATTTTCTTGTTCAAAGAGCATTTTTTTTATTTCAAGTTCAGAAAATCCTACTCTATTAAGAGCATATTTTACTTTATGGCTTTCAAAAGCGCTCTCAAGGTTGGCTCTAGGTCCTGTTTTCACTTCACATAACACACCTGCTACGTCGTATTCCTCTAAGTAACTAAATAATTTTTCATCCCAATCATTTTCATTACCACCAATTTCCTCTTTCACATATGGTAAACGTACTGCAAGTATATCGGCGTCCCCATTCCGATTATGTTTTGTTTGATGATAGACAAAGTTATCTAATACAAAGAAACCATTCAAACGTAAATACCAATACGCAAGTTCTTCCCCATAATTCTTCATAAAGACATCTCCTTAAATACTGTCGTGTTCCTACAAGGTATTTTTATTCTTGTCTGTAGATAACGTTATACGTTCGTCACCTCAGCTTCATCGCCTTTTACACGAACTTTTCCTGTAAGAAGAGATTGCATGAGACCTTGTTTCAAAAATTTTAGAGTCTCTAGCTTTTTTAATTCATTGTTTAATTTGGCATCTTGCATTCCTAATATGTGAGAGATTGTATTTTGTTCCTCTAAACTTGGTAGAGGTACTGGTATACTGTTACAATTGCTTTTATTTAAATAAGGTATCGTGGTCTGTGTTGCTAATTTTTTCATATAGCTTTCCTTTAATTCTAGTACCTTTGACAAAAATAAGGGATTTACACTTGGTGGGCATACAAATGCATGTAATTGTTGGTTAATTGTGATTGCCGTTTTAACAACGGCTGTTATTCCAAATGTTCCAACACAAGTCATAATAACACTGTTTGGCGGAATAATTTTCCCTCCGACTCTTTCTAATTCTTCTCTACTAACAAAATTCCCCGATTTCGAAGTAGTAATGTAAGGTCCATCAATATCTGAAACAGTAATCCACGGTATACTACCATTAAACTCCTTAGGTTTGTTTCTCCCTGGAACTATACTCTCACACAATTCCCCTACCTTTACCACCTCCCACTCCTCAGGAATCTCCCCAATCTCTGTTTTCTTAAACTTTGTATGTCCAATTCCTTTTGCAAAAAATTGCTGCATTAATCCTTTTTTCACTTGTTCTGTTTGTTCAATAATATCTTTTGTTTTTTCAATTGCTTCATCAATAGATGAAAGGATTTTTGCGATTTTTGACTGCTCTTGAAGCGGTGGATACGGGGTAAACAACTCTGAAAATACCGAGAAGCTAATTTGCTTTCCATCACGGATACCAATGACCGCCTTGTCTAAGATATTAATAAATTTATTAGATTTGAAATAATACTTAAAAAAATCTGTTACAATAGGCAATTTAGGTTTGATAACAGTGTAAGCAGGACTCACAATACCACGATACTCTGAAACCTCGAGACCACCTTGAAATGACCTAAGACTTATAATAAAATCCCCTTTATCTACCAATTTAAAAGTTGCTGAATTACTATTTTCCATAGTAATTCTTTTTTCTAACAGATTTCTTGGTAGTACCCCTTTGTCTTGAGTTACCGATAACACAGGTTCATCGGGAAAGTTTTTTATACTTTTATTGTCAAATAATTCACCATTCTTCTTTACTGTCCAATTGTTTGGGAACAAGCCTATAGGTGTTTTTTTGTAATCACTCACCATACCCCAACTCCTTTAAATACCTATACATTACCTCTTCAATCTCTTCACGCTCTTTCTCCAACTTACAAAGTGTTGCTAATGCGACAGCTACATCAATTTGTTCTTCTTCCTCTGTTGTATCAATATAACGAGTAATGTTTAGGTTATAGTCATTTTCACGAATTTCTTCGATGTTTACAGCACGACAATACTTCTCTACCTCTTCGTATTTGTCATATGCCGCTACAAGTTTTTCAATATCTTGGTCACGTAATGTATTTTGATTCTTATCTTCTTGATAGTCCTGAGAACTGTCTAGGAAGAAGATTTTATTTTTACGCTCTTCCGTCTTATTACGGTTCAGAATAAGGATGCTCGCTGGAATACCTGTACCATAAAACAAGTTTGAAGGTAATCCAATAACTGCTTCGATTAGGTCCTCCTCAATAATTCCCTTACGAATTTTCCCCTCTGCTCCTCCACGGAATAGAACACCGTGAGGCATAACAACTCCAGCTTTTCCTTCATGATTTAATGTTGCAATCATGTGCTGAATAAACGCATAGTCTCCCGCTGTTTTTGGTGGTAAGCCAAAGCGAAAACGACCATATTCATCACTTTCCGCCTCTTCACGTCCCCAATTCTTTAAGCTGAATGGAGGGTTGGCAATAACACGGTCATATAAAATAAGTTCACCTTCTTCCGTGAGTTTCGGGTCACGAATCGTATCTCCCTTTTCAATACGATGGTCACTTAATCCATGTAACAAGAGATTCATTTTACAAATTGCCCATGTATTAAGATTTCTTTCCTGCCCATGTAGGACCAGATTTCGTGGGTTTCCATCTTTTTCTTTGATGCAGTCAACCGCTTGGATAAGCATACCACCAGAACCTGCAGTAGGGTCACATACACGCATGCCTTCTTCTGGCTTAATTAGCTTTACAATAAGTTCTACTACCTTACTAGGTGTATAGAACTCTCCACCTTTTTTACCTGCATCATCTGCGAACTTCTTAATCAGATACTCATATGCACGACCAAGCATGTCAGGCTCGGACAAACTTGCATTGCTCAAATCAATTTTGGAAAAGTGCTGCATCAATTGCAGTAAAAGGTTGTCAGATAGCTTCTCTTTATCGTTAAAATCGATTGTTGCTAGTACCCCTTGTAACGATACGTTCTCTTCTTCTAGTTGTTCGAATGCTTTGTTAATAGAGTTACCAATGTCTTGCGTTTTTGAACGAATATCTTCCCACCTTGCACCTTCTGGAACGAAGAACTGATGCTCATCACGGTCATACCATCCGTAGTCATCTTGTTCCTCTTCTTCAATACGTTTTGCTGTTTCTACAAATACATCATTTAAGCGCTTTAGGAACAGTAAACCAAATATGTAATTTTTATAATCAGAGGAATCAATACTTCCTCGCAATATGTTCGCAGATTCCCATAAATGAGATTCCAATTGTTGTAATGTTAATTTCTCCATGTTCTTTCCTCCGTTTGAATTACATCTATATCCATGCATGTTATTGAATAGGCTGTCTATCTTCTACTATAACAAAATAACCCCCTTACAACTAGCTTCTTCCTGTCTATATCTAAGCATATGGCTACTGAACCAGATACTAAAAAGTGCTGTGAGATTTCCTAATCCCAGTAACTAATAAAAGCAATATTTCATTAAATGTTGTGTGATAAGAGCCTCCCTCTTTTCATAAGTAAGAGAGACGCAATAATGTAGCAGTATACTATCCTATATCAACAAAGAAGATTGATTTTCCCACCTTCTTTTAAGAATATTATATTAATGATACAATTGGCACATAATAAAAAGAACTCGATGCGCTAACATCGAGTTCTGCGTACAACTATTTACAGCATTGTGGTAGTTTATCTAATTCAATTATTTGGAATCAGAAGAAGAACCATCAGCTTGGTCGGCATCGTGGTTCTTTTTCTTTTCTCAAGTTCTACTGTAACAATCCTTACTAAAGCAAAAGTTCCATCGAAAATTAGTATAGTTCCCGATAGCAAAACAACTTTCTCTTACAATTATACAGACAGCTAAGCACATAATTTTGTGGCAACAAATGGTCACATAACCATTCCTTCTTACTAACCTCTACTTACATTTTCAATAATCTCTCGTTGGAAAAACCCTTTAGCAGACAATTCTAGAGGCTTCATTCTTCTCCTTATAATGAGCAGAGAGTTGAATCTGTACTATCCCGTAAGTCATGTCCTGCTTCGTAGAAACAAAGGTAGAGATAGAAAAAGACCTCCCGAAGGAAATCCATTTTTAATTATATGGTGTTATTGGCGGTTCAAGTATTTGTTCTCCACTTACTTTGCCTTGATAGCTCTTAGAATTGAACCAGTTGCGATTAACATTGTACCTGCTACAAAGAATGACGCACTAAGTACAAAGAAACCTGTAAGTACATTTGTATTGATAATATAATTATACGCATCTCCACCTACGTAGGCATATTTATTCGAATCGGTATATGTTTCAGAATTTTGATATCCTCCGAGTCTATCAAATCCTAAGAAAAGTAATACTGCTGAATGGATGTAAAAGATAATTCCCCAAATTGTCCATTTTTTTGTTTTCACGATAATTCTCCTTTTTGCATCTATTATTAATTAATTCATTTATACAGTTTAAATGTTTTTTATTAGAATGTAAATCATATCAATCTTGACTTTCTTAGCCCCAACATCTTTTCCTAGCTTATCAACTTTTGATGTTAATTGATTCTTATTATCAACAAGATTTAAAATCTCTTCGACTTCTGTCCTTCTATTGTCAAGTTTCTTTTTCAGCTTCCACGCTCTCATATTTCCTTCTCGGACACTCAACATTTCCATACCCTGTGTCTGAACCACCCTATGCCTATTCTCTCCACAAGTCCTCCTCTAATTGTGGAAATTCTCCCCCCTCTACATCAAAAAGGAATGAGTCTCCTCATTCCCCTTACCATTATACAGACAGCTAAGCACATAATTTTGTGGTCACAAATGGTCACAGAACTTGCAAAAATCACTGCTTTTTTAATAGAATTCCGTTTATACAAACCCGTAAAAATACCTTTAAATCAACGTTTCTCCCGTAGCTCAGCAGGGAGAGCGCCACCTTGACAGGGTGGAGGTCGTGAGTTCGATCCTCTCCGGGATCATATGAAAAACCCCTTGATAGTCAAGGGGTTTTCTTTATGTAGCAAATAAATGATTATTATTAAAACTAAATTTTTTCCCTACTTCTTTTCTCCATTTTGGAGAAAGACATAAATTATATTAATCATCGCTCTGCGTTGTTCGCTAGAACTCGATTCTTTACTCTCTTTTGAGAGCTTTTTAAAATTCTCTTTGAAAAATAGCCTAATACGGCAATTTTTATATTTATTTATATAAATTTCTCAACAAAAAAGATCTACACAGTTTAACTATGCAGATCTTTGTAAATTTAAGTTTAAAAATGAATAGACGAATCCTATTTTTGCCCTAACTTGATTGCCTTTTTGATATTACTAAATGCACCTTTACCATATATTAATACGCCACCGCGGTAAACACGACTCGTTAAACCAATCATTATACATATTGTTGCGATTAGAATCCCTAATGCTAGCGCAATCTCCCATACTGGGATATTAAGGAATCCAATTCGTACAAGCATAACTATAGGAGTAAAGAAAGGTACATAACTAGTAATGGTAACAACCATGCTGCTTGGATTTGACATTCCATAAATTGCAATATACAAAGCAGCAAGTAACATAAACATCAGCGGCATAACAGCTTGAGAAGATTCCTCTATACGCGTAATGATAGAGCCAAATAGACAAGATAATGAGCCATATAATAAGAATCCTAATGTGAAGAATAGAATCCCATAAAACACTAGAGTTGGAGCAACAGAATTTAAATCAATACTATTTAAAATATCATTTTTCGAATCATTAATTGCTGTTTTATATCCAACAGTTGCGACCAAGCCCCAAATTATGATTTGCGTAATACCAGCCAATAATGTCGAGAATAGCTTCGCATATAAATGTTTGGTAGGCGAAATACTTGAAACAACTAACTCCATAACACGAGAAGATTTCTCTGTTGCAACATCTGTTGCTAATTGTGCAGCATACATTAATATCATTAGATAATTTAGCATGATAAAGACATTAATTAAAATCCCTACACCCTCAGTATGTTCTCCATCTTTAACCTTATCTGAAACCGTTTTGGTATGAATTTCTACTGGCGTTGTTAACACCTTTAATTCATCTTGCGATAGATTCAATTGCTGGGCGAAGTTAGAAGATTGTATTTGAGATAAAATCGTTTGAACCTTGCTAACATCTTGCTGATTTACATCCGTCTCAGTTATATACGTAGCCTTTAATTGTTTATTATTCAATTCCTCTACAACGATTGCATATGTATAATCACCATTTTTAACACCTGATTCTGCTTTTTGTTTATCCGTGCTACGTTTAACTTGTATCTTACTATCGACATTTTTAAACACTTGATGAATGGTTGAATATAATTCTTCTTTTTCTGTTACAACAACAACTTGATCGTCCTCGTTACCTACAAACAAGTTATAAATCTTGTCAAAATTCATCAATCCTATAATTAACATAGAAACTATTATTGTAATAGCAAAATATGATTTTGATTTCACTTTAGATTTATAGTTTTGTAAAAAAATTGTCCAGAAACTACTCATTTTGTGCACCTACTTTCGCAATAAAGATATCATTTAATGTAGGCTCTTCTACTGCAAACTTTTTAACATACCCTAATTTTGTTATCTCTTTAAATAAAACATGTGACACTTCTTCATATGAAATTTTAAGAGTAACTGCATTTTTACGTTTCTTCATACTTTCTACACCTTTTATTTCTTTCAAATGGTCAAAGTCATGATCGCCAACGATTACAACGTTCTTTTTACCAAAATCACTTTTAATTTTGGCAATGTCACCCTGAACAACAGGTACACCTTTGTGCATAATACAAATGTGTTGGCATAACTCTTCCACATGTTCCATACGATGTGAACTAAAAAGAATTGACGACCCTTGTTTTTGCATATCAAGAACAGCGTCTTTTAACATTTCAACATTTACTGGGTCTAAACCACTAAATGGTTCATCTAAAATTAAGAGTTCAGGCTTATGTATAATCGCTGTTATCAGCTGGATTTTTTGCTGATTCCCTTTAGAAAGTTCTCCTACCTTTTTGTTCAGATGCTCAGTAATATTAAAACGCTCCAGCCAATAGTGAAGTTCTTTTTCTGCATCTTTACTTTTCATGTTCTTTAGTTTTGCAAAAAAGTTAACTTGTTCTTTGACAGTCATTTTCGCATAAAGACCACGTTCTTCTGGTAAATACCCAATTTTATCTGTAACACCATAATTTATAGGTTTACCATTCCATGAAATGGTCCCACTTGATTTCGATAAAAGTCCAAGTATCATTCGAAATGTAGTCGTTTTACCTGCTCCATTCCCGCCCAAGAATCCAAATATTTCACCTTTTGGTATCTCGATATTCAAATTATTCACTGCAACATGCTCGTCAAATTTCTTTGTTAAATCTTTAATTAGTAAACTCATTATCCACACCCTTAAATCCCAAGATGATTTATTTATACAATTGTATATCCATAGTCAACCACAATATTTTGCCCTCTAATGGCATCGCTTTTATCAGACATTAAAAATAAAATGACATTTGTTACATCTGAAATTTCAACAAATTTTCTATATGGAATCTTTTTTAATAACTTATTTCCTTCAAAGGACTTCAAATAGCTTTCGTTATTATCGTTTATGCTATAGGACAGTGAATTGTATACCACTGTAATGATTCATTTTTTATCTTTCAAAAATGAATCATTACCAACAAATGTTATATTTCGCATTATAAGGTTAGCATAAGATTTTAAATATTTAATATGCAATTCTGCATATTTTAATACTCTCAATTATTTACATAGTGTTTGACCATCTTTATTTAAAGCAGCCCCCACATTTACAAAATTCACTTAAAACAAGAATTTGTTTATCCATACTTTTTCTATAATTTTTCATGGAAGAACTGAAATTAATTAGTACCCCTGTTAAACACCTAAATCTGATACTTAAACTAACTAATCTTCCGCTAATAAATTGTTGTCTTATTTAACTTCACAATTAATAGTATCCAGCAGGCATAGTCACAACATCTTCGTACACCTCCTCATTAAAGCTGAAGGAACACTAATTAAAATCTGGTCCAGAAATTTTACCTTTCTACGTTACAGGATCCGCATAAGAAAACATAGAATACAGTACCTCCTCTGTTACAACTAGCTTTATGTCTTGAATTCAAAAAAACATAATATCTAATTTATATAATTAATTTCGTGAGTTCAAACCTCTCCAGGTTCATAAAAAAGAGACACCATATCAACCTTCTATGTGATATGGTGTCTCTTTTTTATCTAATTCAATCACTTCCCACCAAACATCTTCTCCAAAGACTTTGCATTGGCAAACAATACTTCTTTCAAGTTATCGTCAGCAACGATTTTATAGTCGCCATCTTTGTCTTTCTTTAAGTTCAATGTAACTTCGCGAGTTGCCATTGCTGCATCTTTATCCGTTAAGTTTTTGATGATAGTTGAGGTCATTGTTTTTTCAATCGCTTTTTCAGATTGTTCTTTGTCTTCGCTAAATGCGCTAGCGAAGGCCATTGGCATAACTTCTCCCACTGCTTTTGTTACAGCAACAGATAGATCAACAGATGTAATTTTCACTTTCACTTCTGCTTTGTCATCCTTTTTCGATACTTCTTCTAGCTTTTCAAATTTAAAGTTCTTTGTAATTGCACTTAGCATTGCTTTTGCCTCAGCATCATCTGTTTTTTCATTTAGTTTATTAAATTCCTTGTCACTCTCAACAAATGTACGAGCATTTTCTACATCACCTTTTTGTATCGCTGTTAAAAATTCTTCTGTAGTATCTTTCGGATTTGCACACCCTGCTAAAACAACCGCTGTTAATCCTACTACCATCATTAATAGCAATAATCTCTTTATCTTTTGCACGCTCATTCTCCTCATTATCTTTTCTAGTAAGTCAGTATCATACAATATTATGAAACTGACATTACAAACATTTTTTAGTATAGCATTTATATGATTAATTTTCTATTAATTCCCAAAAATATAAAGAGCCTTGCAGCATTCCTACAAGGCCTCTCTTCTATCAATCTGTATCCGTAGCACAAATGAACCACATTTTCTGTTCCCTACTACCATCCATATAGTCCGATCAAAGATCATAAGCGATAACCAAAGTGATATATTAATAGCAGCAAATAATAAATATAAAATGAAGTCTCTCTTTTGTAGTGCCCCTCTATTCATTACAATGTAAAATGCACCGATAGGAGGCAAAATAAAGCAAAGGAAAAAGTTTTTCTTAACAACCATAGATACGCAGTTTCTTTCTGCATATGAATCCCCTTTTCATCATAATACTTGCTTCAACATCGGCCTCACTACCCTATATTCATCACTATAAGCTTCCTTTATGATTAAAGGCGGATATTCACTTTTTTCTTCCTCAATCATTGTAAACACTTCTGTTTTCTCTTGTAATGTATTAGATTCTCTATTTTTAGTAGGGTTTTTACTTGTTTTAATTTTCTTTGTTACTTCGCCAAGTTTTTGCCCAACTTCTTCTACTTTGGCAGGTTCATTCGTAACATAGTATTCTTGTTCGTCCCATACTAATATAGGTGGCACTTGTTCTCTTTTGTTACATATTATATAAGTAGTACTAGCTACAAGTAGTATACAAGTTAATAAATAGAAGATAGTTTTTTTATTCATATACTACACTCCTTATCTATCAGTTCATTGGATTATATAACACAATTTATTTACAGTAAATGGATTTAGCGGTAATTTTCAGGTTTAATAATAAAGAAAAACCTTACCGAAGTAAAATTCCGTTTTTACATTCTATAGTGACTGATTAATTAATACGATCATTACAATAATCGCTATAAGCATAACAACTAAACAGCCGATTAATTTATAAAATCCTCGCTTCGTTAATGTCCCACCTTGAACATCTTTACGAATAAATAAGAATACGGCTAAAAATAATACAAGCCCAATGCCAAAAGCATACATCATTTGCATATGTTAATCTTCCTTTCTCTCTTCCATCTTAATATCTTTTTGCCAAAACAACAAATGAGATAAAGACGGTACTCATCGTAAGTGCCATAAGTATATTCAATAATTCAGTAGCAGATAGTGTAAGTATTTTTAAGTTTAAGCCGATAGAGAAAAGAAGATAATATGCTGTTAATGCAAAAAAGGTTACAAACATTCCTTTATAACGAATAAGTTTCATTCGCTCGTCTTTTTCTTTAAATTGCGGGTGCAAGTAGCTTAGACAGAAACTCATAATCATCATCCCAAGCAATGGATACGTTATAGCTGGCGGTGCAGAATGCGTCATTATACCTGTTAATATCATAAATCCACTCATAAATAGAAAAATAATCCCCATAATTACAAAGTACTTTTGTGAATAATTCATCCCTATTCCCCCTCTTCTTTTCCTTCATAAATAAATACATGTTCTATCGTTGTTTGAAATGTTTTTGCTATTTCAAATGCTAACGGAAGTGATGGATCGTATTTCCCCTTTTCAATTGAAATGATGGTTTGTCTGGAAACTCCAAGTTTCTCAGCCAACTTTTCTTGAGATAGTCCAAATTTCTTTCGGTATTCGACCATTTTATTTTCCAAGGAAATTTCTCCCTCCTTCCATATATCGAGTATATATGTAAAGTAAACTTTACGTCAAGGTTCCTTTACATTTATTTCAATCAGTTTTCGTTCTATTTATATAGAAGAAACTTGTTCGATTTCAGCACGTCTATTTTGTAATAAAACATGGAACACTGTATGTAATCGTTACTATATTTCCTCCTCACTTTTTTAAAAATTTAATATCTTCATATTTGTTTTATCCTTTTAAAATATTTCATTCTCTGCTTTATTAGATGCAATGTGTTATTTGTTTTACGGTGTTTTTTGGCATATTTATAGAAACTAACGGGTTATAAAGCATTTTTTATGTTTAACCACTTTTTTTGTAGAAATCCTTCATTTTCCTTTCGATATTTAACACTATCGAAATAAAGTTTATGGTAAATTCATAATTTTTTATTTTTTATACTATATTCCGTTATATTGTTGTATAATATCTATGAAAGCGCTTATTATTTCAATATACATAATTCGAATCAACTTTTATCAAAACATTCCAATGATTATACTTATATTTACATGTAACAATTCTAGTTTTCAATGTAGGTATACCAAATATATCCACCCCATTTTTCTGTAAAATTACTTTATAAAGTGAAAGATTAACTTGGGTGATAAGTTATTGTGAATGTTTTTTTACAAAACAGATAAGTAATAGTGTTTGGTATTATGTAAATTATTGTAATAACATAAGAGTAAAGAAAACATTTACATTGATTATTGGTTCATCAATTATTGAAAAGAGCAAAATGCACCTTTTGTATGGAAAAGGATTATATGCATTGGGAGGTTTAAACAAATGACGAGGAAGAATACAACGACAAACCCTTGGGCCAAGTTCCACGGTCCGAACCTTGGTTATGTGATTGAACAGTATGATCTTTACGTAACTGGAGCAGGTTCTGTTGATCCGGAATTACAAGAGCTTTTTGAAATTTTTGGAGCTCCTTCGTTTCAAGATGATGTCGTAACAGGGGACAACACAGCAACACATTTTTCTCCTCAAAACACAGGTAACATTGAAAAAATTCTTAAAGTCGTTCAACTTGTTGAGCAGATTCGTTCTTTCGGGCACACGTTGGCTCACATCAACCCGATGGAAGATGCTGCAAATGGACAATCTCTTCTTGAGAAAGCAATGAACGAACTGAGCGATGCTGACTTGAAAGCGATTCCAGCGAAAACAGTATGGCAAGATGCACCAGAAGGTATTCACACTGCACTTGATGTAATTCATAGATTAAAAGACGTTTATACAAAATCTTTAGCTTATGAATTTTCTCATATACAAGATAGTGAAGAACGCACGTGGTTGCATCAAATGGTGGAATCAAATTCATTGCGTCAACCACTATCAAATAAAAAACGAACTGCTCTTTTAAAACGTTTAACAGCTGTTGAAGGTTTCGAGCAATTCTTGCATAAAACATTCGTTGGGCAAAAACGTTTCTCTATCGAGGGCGTTGATATGCTTGTGCCTGTTTTAGATGAAATTGTTCTAGAAGGTGCTAAGAACGGTGTAGAGGATGTCATGATTGGTATGGCTCACCGCGGTCGTCTAAGCGTACTTGCTCACGTATTAGAAAAACCATATAGTCACATGTTTGCTGAGTTCAAACATGCAAAAATAGAAGGCGCAGTAGCCAATTCTGGCTGGACTGGCGACGTAAAATACCACCTAGGTAGAGAACAAGTCGTTAGTAACGAAGAAGTTAGCACTCGCGTGACATTAGCAAATAACCCGAGTCATCTTGAGTTCGTGAATCCTGTAGTAGAAGGTTTCGCACGTGCTGCTCAAGAGAATCGTAAAAAATCTGGTCTTCCAGATCAAGATATTTCAAAATCATTCGTAATTTTAGTTCATGGTGATGCTGCATTCCCTGGTCAAGGTATTGTATCTGAAACGCTCAACTTAAGCAGATTGAACGCGTATCAAACAGGCGGAACGATTCATGTTATCGCAAACAATGCAGTTGGTTTTACAACTGATAGCTATGATTCTCGTTCTACGAAATATTCAAGTGACCTTGCAAAAGGTTTCGATATTCCGATTGTTCACGTGAACGCTGATGATCCAGAAGCTTGTCTTGCAGCTGCTAACCTTGCGATTCAATATCGCATGTTGTTCAAAAAAGACTTCTTAATCGATTTAATCGGTTACCGTCGATATGGTCATAACGAAATGGATGACCCAGCGGTTACGCAACCACAAGTGTACAAAAAAATTAAAAATCACCCAACTGTAAGAGCAATTTATGCAGATCAATTACAAGCTGCTGGTGTTCTAAATGCAGATGAGGTTGAAACAATTACTCAGTTTACGCAAGAACAATTAAAATCCGATTATGCACAAGTACCGCCAGCTGATACGAGCGATGCAACAATTCACGTTAAAGTGCCAGATGTTGTTGCAAAAGGCATTCAACCAATTGATACTGGTGTTGAGATTGACTCACTTCGTGCAATTAATGAAGGTCTACTATCTTGGCCAGAAGGCTTTAACGTATATCCGAAAGTGAAGAAAATTCTTGAGCGCCGTAAAGATGCTTTAGAAGAGAACGGTAAAATTGAATGGGCACTTGCTGAGTCATTAGCATTCGCTTCTATTTTACAAGAAGGTACGCCAATTCGTTTAACTGGTCAAGATTCACAGCGTGGTACATTTGCGCACCGTCATATCGTATTACACGATACTGATACAAATGAAACATATTCACCATTACATCGCTTACCAAACATTAATGCATCATTCTCTGTTCATAACAGTCCGTTATCAGAGGCTGCTGTTGTTGGTTACGAATATGGTTATAACGTATTCGCTCCAGAAACTCTTGTTATGTGGGAAGCGCAATATGGTGACTTTTCAAATACTGCGCAAGCATTATTTGATCAATATGTTTCAGCTGGAAGAGCAAAATGGGGTCAAAAATCTGGTTTAGTTCTTCTATTACCACACGGTTATGAAGGGCAAGGACCAGAGCACTCTAGTGCACGTCCAGAGCGTTTCTTACAGTTAGCTGCTGAGAATAACTGGACAGTTGCAAACTTAACGAGCGCGGCACAGTACTTCCATATCCTGCGTCGTCAAGCATCTATCTTAGGAACAGAAGCTGTTCGACCATTAGTACTGATGACGCCGAAGAGTTTATTACGTCACCCACTTACGCTTTCAACTGCTAGTCAGTTAAGCGAAGGACGTTTCCAACCTGCTTTAGAACAAGAAAACCTTGGCACGAAACCAAATAAAGTAAAACGTCTTGTTTTAAGCACAGGTAAAATGGCGATTGACTTAGCAGCAGAAATCGAGTCTGGTAAACATGAGTACAACTTAGACGAAGTTCATGTCGTTCGTATCGAGCAATTGTACCCATTCCCTGCTGAGAAAGTTCAATCTATTATTAAACGATTTAAAAACTTAGAAGAAATCATTTGGGTTCAAGAAGAACCTCGTAATATGGGCGCATGGCATTACATGGCTCCAATTCTGTTCGAACTTGCTGGAGATAAAGTGAAAACAGGTTACATTGGACGTCCTGATCGCTCTAGTCCATCTGGCGGCGATCCATTCGCTCACAAAGCCGAGCAAGAACTAATTGTTGCACACGCTTTAGATGTGAAGTATAACTTCCGTCAAGATAAACAAGAAATTGAAGTTTTCAGCAACTAAAAAGTAATAATGAAGGTTTCTAGCTTGTTCCCTGGGCAGATATTCTGCCCAAGGCCAGGCTAACAAATGGAGATTACCGAAGACAAAAGAAGAAAAAACACACCGTTAGGCAAATAAGGGGAGGACATTTAAAATGATCGAAATTAAAGTACCTGAGCTTGCAGAATCTATTACCGAAGGAACTATTTCACAATGGCTTATCAACGTAGGCGACAAAGTTGAGAAAGGCGGCAGCGTTGTTGAGCTTGAAACTGATAAAGTCAATGTAGAAATCATTGCAGAAGATTCAGGTATTGTATCGAAGTTACTAGGCGAACCTGGGGATACAGTTGAAGTTGGCGCAACTATCGCAATTTTAGATGCTAATGGAGCACCAGTTGCAGTAAGTACACCTGCACCACCTGCTGAGCAAGCAAAACAAGAAACAGCTGAAGCACCGAAAGCTGCGGCTCCAAATGCTGAACAAACTACGAGTCTACAAGGCTTACCAAATACGAACCGTCCTATCGCATCACCAGCTGCTAGAAAAATGGCTCGTGAATTAGGAATCGACTTAAACGACGTACGTAGCACAGATCCACTTGGACGCGTGAGACCACATGATGTACAAGCTCATGCTGCAGCACCAAAAGAAGCACCAGCTGCTCCAAAGAGCCCAGCTCCTGCTCCAGTTGCAAAAACGGAATTCGAAAAACCAGTTGAGCGCGTGAAAATGTCCCGCCGCCGTCAAACAATTGCAAAACGTCTTGTAGAAGTTCAACAAACATCTGCAATGTTAACAACATTTAACGAAGTTGATATGAGTGCGATCATGGAATTACGTAAAGAGCGTAAAGACGCTTTCGAGAAAAAACATGATGTACGTCTTGGCTTCATGTCATTCTTCACAAAAGCAGTTGTTGCAGCATTAAAACAATTCCCATTATTAAATGCTGAAATTCAAGGTGACGAGCTTATCATCAAAAAATTCTATGATATCGGTATTGCAGTAGCAGCTCCAGATGGATTAGTTGTTCCAGTTGTACGCGATGCTAACCAATTAAACTTCGCTGAAATCGAAAGTGAAATTCGTAATTTAGGTATGAAAGCACGCGATAACAAACTTTCATTAAAAGAACTACAAGGTGGTACATTTACAATTACAAACGGTGGTGTATTCGGTTCTCTAATGTCAACACCAATCCTAAATAGCCCTCAAGTTGGTATTTTAGGAATGCATAAAATCCAAGTACGCCCAGTTGCAATTGATAACGAGCGTATGGAAAACCGCCCAATGATGTACATTGCTTTATCTTACGATCACCGTATTGTTGATGGTAAAGAAGCAGTTAGCTTCCTTGTTGCTGTTAAAGATATGCTTGAAGATCCAAAATCATTATTATTAGAAGGTTGATAGATTAATAATCTAATATATAAAGGCTGTAGAATACATCATTCTACAGCCTTTTTTTGCGTTCATACGGGACAAATTTCATGACATAAGATAATAATGTATGCCTAAACGTAAGGAGGATTAAAATGAATAACCTTCCAATTCATGCAAAACTTAAAGTAAATAAGGATACTTTCTTCCTGCCCGATTCAAACGGGGGTGTCTATTTTCGAAATAACGCCAGTTCATTTCGCATGGACGGTGATGGAATTTATGACTGGATTGAAAAATTAATGCCAATGTTTAACGGTAATCATTCTTTAGCAGAAATAACTGATGGTCTCCCTCTCCCCTATCAAAATCGTGTATTTGAAATTGGAGAGGTTTTATATGAAAATGGTTTCGTTCGCGATGCAAATCAAGATGCACCTCATGAATTAAACAGTACATTACTCGACAGATATGCTTCACAAATTGAATTTTTAGAAGCTGATTCTCATTCAGGTGCTTTAAAATTTGAAACGTACCGCGGAGCAAATGTCCTTGTACTTGGCTCCGGAGATATGCTTACTTCTTTAGTTTCTTCTTTATTAGAATCTGGTTTACCTACATTTCATTACCTCGTTACAGATCGAGATGAAACAAACTATGAAAGAATACATGAGCTAATAGAACGTGCATATGAAGTTGATAACGGTGTACTCATTCAAGAAATCGATACTACAATTGACCGTCCCTTGCATGAAGTATTCGAACCTTTTGATTGGATTTTATATGTTTCTCAAAATGGAGACATTGACGGTTTAAAAACAGTTCACACTATTTGTAGAGAAACGAAAAAGAATTTTATACCAGCTATTTGTTTATCAACACTCGGTATAGCTGGACCTGTCGTAACGGAAAATCGTGATGAATGCTGGGAATCCGCATGGCATCGGCTACATGAAACGACTTTGCAAAATGAAAATTCATCAGATTCCTTCTCACCAATTACATCTGCAATGTTAGCAAATGTAATCGTTTTTGAATTGTTTAAACATGTCGCGGATGATTTATATCGTGAAAAAGAATTACAATTCTTTTTATTAAACTATGAAACACTTGAAGGAACGTGGCATCCTTTTATAAAACACCCTCTTGCAACTGATGAAAGTTTTACAATTGATACGATAGAAAATCTTTCTGAAAAACTTGAGCATCGGTCCAACCAACATACTTCAACTGATGTATTCCGCTTTTTCGACTCATTAACTTCTAAAGAAGCCGGTATATTCCATGTATGGGATGAACAAGATTCATATCAATTACCGTTATCACAATGCTATATTCAAGTAGCCAATCCATTATCAGATGGCCCAGCTCCCCTTCTGCCTCTTATGACTCGCAGTGGATTAACTCATAATGAAGCACGCCGAGAAGCTGGTTTAACAGGAATTGAAACATATGTAGCAGAAATCATTCACCGCCTTATTCCTGAACATAACGATATCGGTATTGGCGCTGGAGAAACGATGACAGAAGGATTTTACCGGGCACTACAACAACATTTAAATAATAAATTGTATGAACGGCAGTCACATATGCTAGAAGAACTTACAACGATTGATTTAACTGATATTCACGATAAACATTGTAGATTTTATTACGATGCCCTTGCTACAATTCATGAAACACCTAAAATCGCAATGAGTGAAGAGATTCTCAGTTTTCCAGTCGTTTGGGTTGGTATAAATGATAAATGGTACGGTGCATCTAATATTAATATGACGTTAGCGTTACGGAGCGCACTACAACTATCACTGCTCCACATTCAAAGTGAAGAGACTCCTTACAGAGCTAATATCTTGCCTGAATCATCTATTATTTTATATGACACGGATTCTTTTAGGGTGGAAATACAAGCGGAAGAAGAAATTCCAAGTGTGCAATCTTTACAGCTTGCCTTACAGCATTTAGAAGAACATAATTTTTATCCCTTCGTGTTTGATTTAGCAATCGAACCATTTTTGAAAGAAAACTTAGACGGTGTGTATGGGGTATTAATTGCAAAGGAGGACGGTCTATGACTCAAAATATATTGCTTATAGGGGATGGCCTTCTTGCAGACTATGTACATGATCAATTATGCAAACAATATTCCATCATTCGTCAGCATACCCTTACAGAAGAACTTCCTGAAAATATTTATCTCGCTCTCGTATTACATGATGGATCTCCTTCTACTATTCATCATGATGCTGAGCTAATTTTTCGCTCAAATCATATTCCGTGGCTTCGTGGTTTCACTTCATTTGGCGAAGGTATTATCGGTCCTTACATTCATCCTCTTACGCCCGGATGTTCCCATTGTTCTGATGGACGCCGTTTTATCGCTGGCTTTGATCAAAAAGAAATGTGGGAACTACAGCGGAAATATGCCTTTAAAGCCGAAAATGGAACGAGGCGTGATGTACGTGCCACCCAAAATGGCATGTTACAAATGTGCCATCTTATTTGCGCAGAAACAGAAAAAATATTAACTCATAACCATTCTTCTTTAGAAAATGAACTTATTTTACTAAACTTACAAACATTACAATGTACGCGGCATTCTTTTCTTCCAGATCCTCTCTGTCCTGTATGTAGTAGTTTACCTGATGATACTGCGGATGCGGCGGAAGTTTCTTTACAACCGAGTTTAAAAGTAAGCACCGAAACGTATCGCTGCCGTTCCATTCATGAATTAAACACATTTTTAACGAAAGACTATTTAGATTATCGGATCGGTATGTTGAACGGCAAAATGCAGCATTCTTTATTGCCATTCGCTGACGTTATTATAAACATGCCATTAATGTTTGGAAATGAAGGTGTTGCAGGCCGAACTCATTCATTTGCAGTGAGTGAAGCAACTGCTATTTTAGAAGGTTTAGAACGATATTGCGGTATGTCGCCTCGCGGGAAAAAGACAAATGTGCATGGTAGTTTTCATGATTTAGAGGAACATGCACTAAATCCCCTTACACTCGGTGTGCATACAAATGAACACTACAATCGTGATAATTTTCCATTTAAGCCGTTTGATCCTGATTATGAGCAAAACTGGGTATGGGGATATTCTTTATCACAAAACAGACCGCTTTTAGTTCCTGAATCAATTGCTTATTATAGCCTTGGTCATCGAGATGCTTTCGTGTATGAAACATCAAATGGATGTGCAATTGGCGGTAGTTTAGAAGAAGCGATTTTTCACGGCATTTTAGAAATTGTAGAGCGTGATGCCTTCTTACTCACTTGGTATGCCGAATTACCTCTTCCCCGCCTTGATCTTAGTTCAGCAAATGATACAGAATTACAATTAATGATCCAGCGGTTACGTACGATTACTGGATATGAATTACACGCTTTTAACGCGACGATGGAACACGGCATCCCGAGCTTATGGGTAATTGCAAAGAATACACGTGAAAATGGAATGAACGTTGTTTGTGCGGGAGGCGCTCATTTAGATCCTATTCGAGCTTTAAAAAGTGCCATTCAAGAAATAGCAGGCATGTTACTTATAACAGACGATGAACTCGAGCACAAAAGAGAATACTATGAAAAATGCTTACAAGATCCTTATTTCGTTAATAAAATGGAAGACCACAGTATGCTGTATGGATTGAAAGAAACGGAAGAACGTCTTCACTTCCTTTTACGAGAAGATGCACCAGTGCAAACGTTCCAAGAAATGAATGTATCACAGTCATTTGATATGGATTTAACATCCGATCTCCACCAACTTTTAAATCGTTTGCATCAATCTAATCTTGAAATAATCGTTGTAGATCAAACCGTTCCCCTTATAGAAAAGAACGGACTACACTGTGTAAAAGTCATTATTCCAGGCATGTTACCGATGACATTCGGCCATCACCTTACTCGTGTTACAGGATTAGATAGAGTCTATACCGTACCGATGACACTTGGATATAGCACTGAACCGTTAACAAATGAACAATTAAATCCACATCCGCACCCGTTTCCATAGTAAAGGAGGGATTTCATGCAGCTAGATACTTTTTTACATCATCTCCATTTCTCTATTGATGAAATTATGCCGAATCATGAGGTGGACTGGAAAGACGCACCGCTTCCTTATAAATTATATCGAAATGTACCTACCATCCCGCTCTCCTTAGAAATCCCGTTATCTTTATCGAACTCTTCTACTACACCTACTCTAAATGAGATTGGTCACTACCTTTGGTATTCATTTGGTGTAACACAATTATGTCAGCTAAATAGCGAGAGAAATGTATTACGCAGATCCATTCCTTCAGGCGGTGCTTTATATCCCAATGAATTGTATATCTATTTAAAGATTGACGATTATCCAGATGGCATTTACCATTATGACGCCGCGCATCACCGACTTATTTTACTTCGCGAAGGAAATTTCGATTCTTATTTAGCAGACGCACTCGGTAATCGCTGTAATATACATGATTGTTTCGGTGCCGCATTCGTATCCACTATGTTTTGGAAAAACTTCTTTAAATACAATAACTTTTCATATCGCCTTCAAGGATTAGATAGCGGGGTTCTCATTGGGCAATTACTAGAATGTGCAAAACAGTTCGGTTATACGAACGGCGTATACTTTCAATTTCTAGATCGTGCACTGAACCATTTACTCGGATTGTCAGAAGGTGAAGAAAGTGTGTATGCCGTTATTCCTTTAAGTACAGAGCCAGAAACTAATTGGTTTCACAATGATTACCGTGAAAATAAAACAGTTACTTCTCATGAGTTGTTGCAACAAATTCCGCCGTTAGCACATGAACATTTCGTTCGCTCAAAACATGTAGGTGAATATCCGATGATAACAAAAATAAATGAAGCTTCTATGATCGAATCGACAGCACACTTCCAAACACTACATCATGAAGAGCACTATCAACATAATGCGTACGCTGTACAGCTACCAAAAGTAGAACGGTTATCGTATGATTTCCTACAACTTTGTAAAAAACGATATTCTCCTGATGCGGACTTTATTTTAACGAAATGGGATGCAGCCGAGCTCGCTACTTTACTACAAGAAGCGAGCCTCTCCTTCCCCTATTACAACGACCTTGACGGTAAGTATGCAAATGAAAATGCACGCGTCTTCTTATATGGATGTTTTTATAACGTGAAAAATATTGAAAACGGGGCTTACGCTTATAATAGTAAAACACATTCGATACAACCAATTCGGTATGGAGACCTTCGTTACCCTCTTCAATCTAGTATGACGATGGATAACGTAAACCTTTTTCAAGTACCACTTTGCTTACATGTAGTCGGAAAGAAAGATTACTATACACGTGCATTAGGCTATAGAGGATATCGTATTCACCAAATGGAAGCTGGTATACTCGTTCATAAACTCGTTTTTGCAGCGACCGCGATGGGGATGGGCGGGCATCCATTACTTAGTTTTGATACAAATTCATGTGATCAATTGTACGGTATTGATGCTGGGAATGAAACGTCTCTTATTCAAATTCCTGTTGGGGCGTATCGAGCGCGGAATTGGTTAAAAGGGGTTTTGCATAGTTAAAAGCACGCCGATGGACGGCGTGCTTTTTTACTAGATTAACTTAAAAATACTCTTAATTTGTCTAGCAAATAACCAATTTTTCGTACCGTAGTTATCATTTAAACTATCTAAATTAATAGATTGTCCGTTAGCAAACTTTAATTCTAACGTTGTATTTTTGTCATTTGTTTTTAAATTACTATTTGTAATATCATCATACTTTAATTTTTCAATCTCAATATATTCGTCTTTTTCTTGTCCGATCACGACATGGTCTTGGAAGAAGAAAAACACTTCTACTTTTTTACCGAAACAAAATACATTTTTCGTATAAATTAATGTCGCATTATCAAGTCCGACGCATACTTCTTTCATCTCTTCCACAACGTGTCCAAAGTCTTCTTCTTGTCTTGCGTTTGATTCAGCAATCCATTCTTCGATTGTTTTCATGTTAATTGCCATACTGTGCCCCCTGGTTCGTTCATTGCTTTTTTTAAAAATAAATACTATATGAAAATATAAGCGATAAGTACTATGTTTTCAAGGGTGAACGGTATATTCAAAATAAAGTTAAATTTCAAAGTAATCTACTAGAGGCACCGATTTCATTATATTTTAAACGTTTGAACGAGACATTCTTCATCATCGATTAACTGTGTTTTCTCATCAAATACGATGTTTAGCTCCCTATATACTTTCTTCCAAAAAGAAACAGCTGGTACATTTTTCACAAGTTCGATAACGAAATACTGTCCTCGTTTCTCTTTTAGTACATTCTCAATAACTTGTTTACCAATTCCTTTTCCTTTGTACTGATTCAATATGAAAATGTCATTTATGCCAAAGTCGTTTTCCTTCTTCAAAAACGGGCGTTCCAACAATATTAAAAATCCTACAATACTATTTTCAGCTTTTATAAAATACGGAGTGATTCCGTCATTTCCCCAAAACATGTGCAAATCTTCGTATTCAAAAAATCCATTTGCCCCAATCTTTATATTAGGAGTGAATGTAGAGAGATTATGAAGATATAGTGCGTACAAATTACGTAATATTTCTTTTTCAGATTCTTGAACGGTTTGAAGTGCTACAAACATTTTTAATAATCCCCTTCCCTATATGTAACTGTTTCTCCCTCTTTATTATTCGCTAAAAAAGTTTACCTACCTTTGCAAAAAAATAGCACTTAAAAAGTGCTATTCTGCTCTCCTTGCCGCTTGCTGAATTGGGTCCCAAACGCTGTTATATGGTGGTGCATAACTTAAATCGACATCTTCTAAATCATGAATGCTCATTTTATTGAAAAGTGCCATCGCGATCACATCAATACGTTTATCTACGCCTTCTTCTCCAATTACTTGCCCGCCCAACAATTGTTTCGTATCAGAGCGATATAGTAGTTTCAAGTAAAGTGGTTTTGCATTTGGATAATAGCCCGCCATATTTGTAGAATCTACTTTGACCGTTTTATACGGGATATGTAGCCCTTTTGCTTCTTTTTCATTTAAGCCTGTTCTTGCGAGCGTCAAATCCATAAATTTAATAATACCTGTGCCTAACGTACCTTTAAATGCTCTTCGTTTATCAAGCATATTCAGTCCAGCAAGTCGCCCTTGTTTATTAGCAGTCGTTCCGAGCGGGATATGATCATGAATTTCCTTTATAACGTGGTAATGTGTTGCGCAATCACCGGCTGCATATACGTCTTGCACATTCGTTTGCATATATGCATTTACTTCGATTGCCCCTTTATAATTTGTACGTATATTTGTTCCTTCAAGAAAATCAGTATTCGGCTTCACTCCAACCGATACTAAAACAAGATCTGCTTTATACGTACCTTTATCCGTTTCAATTTGTTCCACTCTTTCATTTCCTTTAAATGCTTTCACATTTTCATTCGTTAAAATTTCAATATTGTGTTTATCTGCTTCTTTATGTATATATTCAGCCATATCTGCATCATAAATCGTACCGATATGATCATTTCGCTCAATCATTCTTACTTTCTTACCAAGTTCGACGAATGTTTCTGCCATCTCCAGTCCAATCGCACCACCGCCAATAATGGTTACATCTTCAACTTTATTCGTTTCTAGCGTTTTTAATATACGCTCAGCATCTGGAATTGTTTTTAAAAGGTGAACACCTTGCAAATCTCGACCTTCCCATTCTGGCATAACAGGACGCACTCCAGTTGCAATTAATAAACGATCGTACGGAAATTCAAAAACTTCTTTCGTCTTCGTATGCTCTGCGTACACCATTTTCTTTTCTGTATCTACTTTCGTTACTTCATGACGCACTTTCGCATCAATTCCATATTTCTCACGAAACGTCTTTACGTTGCGCGCGATTAACTTTTCAGTTGAAGCGATAGCACCACTAATGACATACGGTAATCCACACTGAGCGTATGAATAAATTTCACCTTTTTCTAACGTTACAACAGTTGCATTTTCATCGTTTCTAACAATTTGCATAGCTGCACTCATACCAGCTGCATCTCCGCCAATAATGACATAGTTCACTTTACCACTCCTTCTTTTTTTACATACTCTTTACGTTTTCCATATTTTATAAAAATAACACCTACTTCCATTGTAAAGAAAGAGGATTTTATCTTCAAATTTGGTGCACAAACCTATGCCTAAATAGGTAGCCGTCGTGTCTCATAAACAACATGTTTAATATGCTATAACAGTTACTATTGAAAGTAGGTGAAATATATGTGCGCCGGCCTTCTCGCCCAGCTTCCAGATGAACCGCAAGAACCAAAAGAACCGAAACCCGCCCTCTCACTTGACCAAGAATTTTCCATTAATGCGACAATATACAGCGCTCGTGCCTGGTTATCTAACGATGATACGTTTGCGCAAGATATTTGGAAAGCTACCCAATTCGCTTCAGCATCACATGCTGGCAAGTCTATCTTTCCAGTCGGTTCAGTTAAAATTCTGAACTTCTCTGACGATACAATAACTGTTACTGCTTCACCAGAATCAGATCATGCGCTCAAAATAGTCGTCCCTCCCCATTCCGAGGCAGCCCTAACATCTGGTCCTTTATCACATATACAAGCTAGTACATCAGGAGGATCAAGTAAAGTCACATTTCTCTTTCACATCTTTTTCTCAAGGGATCCTGGTTCAGATAAATAACCATAAAAAAGGTACAGTTATGCACTGTACCTTTTTCACATGTTTATTCTCTTGATTTGATGAGTTCAACATTATAAGTTTCAATATCTGTTAGCTTTCCTGTAAAATATGGATTTTCTCTATACCAAGATTGTTTTGAAAAATACGTTTGCATATCTTTCGTCTGAAAAATATGTCCATGCCTTGCATATATTTCATTTCTAGCAATTTTCAACTGTTCTTTCGATAAATATGCTAAATCTGTACTCGTTAATTTTCGAATATCACTATCTGGGAAAATGAAACCATTATATACATACGGAGTGGTAGATGGCGGAGTAACATTATAAACAACTGTTTTTTCTGTACTTTTCTTTTGAAATGGAAGATTATAAGACGGAAGTGCCGTTACCGTTTCTACCTTCGTCGTTTCCCTTCCATTTTCTCCATTTCGTTCTAAATAAATCGTCGTACTTCCATCAGTCGCTATAGGCCCCCATGTAATTTCTTCTCCTGCCAGTGCTGTAACTGGTTTTTGATTTACGTACAATGTTGCACCAGGCGCGTTCGTTTGAACTGTAATATATTGACCTTGCAACGTTAAATCTATCATTACGTTATTTTGGCTTTGTTTCATAAGTACAACCTTTTCCTCACGCGATAGTTTTACATAATCATTTTTATATTCTGATTGAAACACTTGATTGCCCGGAAGAAACGGCCCATATTGCTTCTCAAACTTTTTGTCATCTGTCTTATCAATTTCTTTTCCGTTCATTTTTAACGATACGCCTTTTTCATTTGTAAGCAAAGTGGTATAGTACGTCTTCACTTTCAATTTATACCGATCAAATATAAAGAAATACTTTCCGTCTTTCGTTAACGAAAAATCAGCTCTTTCTATTCCGTCCCGTTGTTTTTCACCTTGTCTCAAATATTCTTTTAATTCATTCACATACGATGGATTTTCTTTTATATATGAAAATAGAGGCGTTAAACTCTCTTTTGTTATCATAACCGATTGATCATCTGCCGTAATGATCTCAGCTAATTTCTCTCCGTCCCTCTCTTGTAAAATCGTAATCATCCGATCTACTTGTGCCACCTGCGTATAATACGATGATCCGTACAAATATAATCCAATAATCGCTATAACAAATAGTGCTAACAGTGTAATGCCAACCTTTGCACCACCGCTCATGTTCTTCTTTACTACAGGACTTCCCCTCTTCGTCCCGCAGTTTTGACAAAATTGCACACCATCTTCAAACTGAATTCCGCACTTTGTACATACATTCATCCAGTCAACCACCTTTTCATTAGAAGCCAGTTATTCCCTGTGTTAAGGCTTGAATTATCGTGCTAATGTAAGACCAAAGTACAATAAATGTTGCAATTCCAATTAAAACATTTGCAATAATAAGTGTGTACACGAGATCTAATCCGCCATTGTCTAGCTTTAATATGGCTACAGTTATACTAATCCCTATATAAGTTGCAGCTACCGATAATAATATCGGTAAGAAAAAGATTAATAAGAAACTAAAAAGAAAAGAAAGGACTAATATAGCAATAGCCGGCGTCGCTAGCGTTCCCCATATACCGAATACTTCAAGAAACGAAAAAGATGATTTCATCATCTTACCACTTACAAAAATAATAAATCCGACAAATAAAGTTAAAATTAATAAAAAGAAAAAGACCGTTATAGATTCTACAAAAAATGTGGGAGTAGATATATCTGGTGCAAATGTTCTCGTAACTGCTGATGCTGCACTCATCATTCTATAAAAAATACATGCTCCTAAAAAACAAATAAGAACAAGACTTACAATTCCATTTCTTACTTCAATCGTGCCGCTTTTCATAATCGCTGTCGGTGCTTGTAATGCATGTTTAAAAAATTGAAAATAGCCGCTCGCAAACCGCTTCGCTTGCTCTACCGTTTCATTTGGCCGAGTTTCCTTTACTTGTGCCGCGCGTGCTTGTTCCGGCCCTTCTTCTTGACCACTACTTGCCACTACTTCTTCCGTTAACGAATGTCCACAATTCCCGCAAAACTTTGCCTCTGCTGCATTTTCTGTATGACATGACGGACATTTCATTCTCTCATCCCTCCTTAAGCATATACCATATAGGGTGTTACAAATTCAATATATGACTTTGTACATAAAACATGACTACAAGAAAAAGATTCTGAAATCCTTCTTTCAAAAGAAATTATATATGCTAGCAATCTTGAAAAATAATGCTATTATGAAACAGAACAAATAACATTTTTAACAGATTGGATGAAAGACAATGGAATTGGTAAACTCAATTTTTCAAATACTCCTTACAAGCGTAATCCAATTATTTTCCTTAATTGGCGTTATCATTGTAATTGGATTTCTATTAGGTTATTTAGAATCACTAACACGAATGTATTGGTCGAGGGCTTTCGGAAGAAAAGGATTCCTTTTAACGGCGTGGATTGGTGTTCCGATCCACGAACTTGGACATACCATTATGTGCGTACTGTTCCGTCATAAAATTGTAGCAACGCAGTTTTTCCCAACAGATACAAGTCAAGGAGCATTAGGTTACGTACAACATCAATACAATCAAAAAAGTGTGTATCAACGAATTGGGAATTTCTTCATCGGCATCGGGCCTATTATTTCTGGTATTACTGCATTAATCCTTTTAATGCGCTATTTCGTACCAGAATCATATTTTTTATTTAATACAACTCTCGAAAAAACGATCGCTTCTACTTCTATTAATGTAGAAATGATTCAAAACATGCTCTTGTCGACGTTTGTATTATTGAAAAGCTTATTTACAATCGGCAATTTATTGAATCCTTCCTTTTGGTTATTTTTATTTATCGCCATTTGTATTTCCGCACATATCGCTTTAAGTAAACCAGACATTAAAGGATCAATAGACGGAGTTATCGTCATGTTTATCGTTTTATTTTTATTCAACATCATAGCGGGACTGTTTCAATACGACAGTAACCAGCTAATTGGACAGGTTATGAAATATAATATGTATCTCATTGCGTTTTCTAGTGTAGCACTGCTTTTCTCTTGTCTTTCTACACTCGTTAGTTTTTCGTTTTATAAAATAAGAAGAGGGCGTTCTTTTTGAACGCCCTCTTCTTATTAATTATTCCCCTTATAATCACAATGCTCAACAGGCACACGAGCATGCCCTTCTTCATCGGTACACCATGACTGTGATTGGAATGCAAGAAAGATACCAATCCATTCTTCTTCCTTTTCAAAGTGAATGAGTATCCCTCCGTCTTGCCATATGCCATTATCACCTTTCCATTTCTCTACATTCCCTTGATTCATGTGAATATCATGTATACCGTTTCCTGGTTTGAAATGAAAATAGGAATCTGGTGTGTTTTCTTCTGGTCCCCATCTTTCACCAAACGCGTAAATAATCGCTTTTTCTTCTATCGCTCGCTTTATATAACGTTCTATTTTTTCGTTTAAATCATTATCTGCTCCTGCTTTTTCGGGAGGCAAAGGAATCATTTGTTTTGAGTCAAATAGATTTCCTCTTACATAATCTAAAGCTACTTTCGGTTCATTATTTTTTACTTCCGTAAAACCAAATGGTAATGTCGGTAAAATATGAATCGCCTCTGACCTAATATTGTTATTCGCAAAATATAAAACTTCTGACGGATAACTTTGCGACTTTACGTTAATAGCAATACGATAATCTACTCCAGTCTCGCCCTGTAAATGAACTTGATAATGAGGTGTCTTCCCTTTTCCAATCTTTGATTGTATAACTGTACCTTTTAACACACCGTAGTTTTTTAGGGGCATACATTTCATCTCCTATTCATCTAAAATCGGCAAGGATACCCCCTACTTCAATCGTGTGAAGGGCGATAGCCCAACGATAAGTGGGGGAGGAATTGCCGGCAGATACGGTATGGTACGTTAAAAATCCTAAGATTCTGTACCATATCAAGTATCTGAAACTTCCACCTTGCCTCCTACTTCCTCTACTTAAGTTGTTTGCTTTCACTAAAAATCTGTTACAATTTAATTAGTGAAAGGCGGTGAAAATAATGCCTACAATTACTGCAAAAATACAAATCCATGTTTCCGATAATCAAGCTGAAAGTCTAAAGATAACAACGAACGCTTACCGCAAGGCTTGTAATTGGTTATCAAAACACATATTTGAAACAAAGAACCTTAATCAAGTAAATCTCAATAACTTATATTATTCTGATTTGCGAAATCAATTTAGGTTAAAAAGTCAAATGGCTCAATCTGTGATGAAAACTGTAATTGCTCGTTACAAGTCGGCTAAATCAAATGGACATGAATGGTCTTTGATTGACTTCAAACTTGCAGAATATGATTTAGTCTGGAATCGAGATTATTCACTAACCAAAAACCAATTTAGTGTAAACACGCTTGAAGGTCGCCTAAAACTAAATTATGAGCGTAAGGCTATGAAGAAATACTTCAACAGCACTTGGAAATTTGGTACTGCTAAATTAGTGCATAAGTACAAAAAGTGGTTCTTACATATCCCGATGACAAAAGAGTACCAAACATTAGATTTCGCAGATGTAAACAACATCGTTGGTGTTGATTTAGGAATCAACTTCCTTGCAACCACTTATGATAGTCAGGGCAAAACAACCTTCTACAACGGAAATATTGTTAAACATAAGCGTGGTAAATTTAAAGCTACTCGTAAGCAATTACAAACACGACAAACACCATCTTCTCGTAAGAAAATAAAACAAATTGGCTCAAGAGAAAACCGTTATGTAACTGATGTAAACCATCAAATTACAAAGGCACTCGTTGAGGCATACCCTAGAGGTACTATGTTTGTTTTAGAAGACTTAACAGGGGTTCGTTCTGCGACAGAGAAAGTACGAGTGAAAAACCGCTATGTTTCTGTATCTTGGGCTTTCTATCAGTTCCGTCAAATGCTTGAGTATAAAGCTGAATTGAATGGACAAAAGGTAATTGTGGTAGACCCCAAATATACTTCCCAAACTTGCCCTAAGTGCGGAAACATTGAAAAAGCGAATCGTAATAAAAAGCTACACACTTTTAAGTGTAAAAATTGCCAATACCAATCAAATGATGACCGTATTGGTGCGATGAATCTACACCGTAAGGGAATTAAGCATATCAGTGTAGTTACCACAGGAGTATAGCTCTTGTGGTAGGGGCGAAGTCAACCGTCCTTATGCTCCACCATACTAAGGTAGGAGAGCATTTCTCGTTCGTACTACTGGGTAGGAATAAGCGTAGTTGCTCTCTATGAGGGTAGAAGCACTGTCGAACTCCGACAGACGCAAGCCCCCACTTCAAACGACCCGTAAGGGTGTTAAGTGGCGGGTTGTTGACTTAGTAGAAGCTTTTCATATTTAAAACATTATCCATTCATAAAAAAAATCCTCCTATGTTAGGAGGATTTTTAATTTCTCAACATATACCAAACAATAACCTCTACCACTACAAGCAAAACCGCACCAAAGATCATTAACGTCGTCTTCTTTAATAGTTCATTTTCACGGTAAGGGATATTACATAAGTAAGCACCTAATGTAATCCGTGATGGACAAGCGATTGTCGCTACTGATGATGCGGTGTTTTGAAGTGTTGTGACATATTGCCACGGGAGTGCTACGTTTTGTGCGGTTTGCATTTGTAGTTTTATAAACATTGCATTTGATCCTGCGTTACTACCTGTTAAAAATCCACCAATAGCGCCAATAAACGGAGCAACAAAAACGAAAAAGGTTCCAAATGTTTCACCAGCTGTTTTTGCAAGTAATGAATGCATGCCAGATGCACCCATTAGTTCTGAAATGGCGATAAACATTGTCGTCGTAATAGCAAATGGAATCCATTGTTTGATCGTTTGTGAGAATGATTGTTTAATAATATTAGACGGGATGCGGAAGAAAATAATAGTAAATAAGCAAGTCATACCGAGCCAAAATCCTGGTGAATATAGTAACTCTAGTTTATAAGAGTATGATTTCAAATCAAGAACCGCATATGATCTGAACAAATCATGTAATGCTGGAACGAGGCGAGAAAGTAAAATACAAACTGTTAGAAATATATAAGGGCTAATAATTTTTATAATGGATACTTCTCTCTCCGTTGCAGCGGCATGTTCTGTTATAAGATTTTGCCCACTTTTTCCTTTTAATTTAATGATAAGAAAGCCAAATGTAATCGTAACGATAGAACTTAATATCCCGGCTAGTTCAACACTTACGTATGCATTAGAAAGATAGATTCCGAGAGAAAATAATAGAAAGAACCCTACTCCTTCTTTCCACTTTTCTATAACCGCTTGCCAGCCGCCAACAACGTGTAAAGAAAGAATAACGAAGTAAGCAAACATCGGAATACTTAATAGCGCTGTATTTGTACCAAGTGTTGTAAGAGGCATATTTATTAGCTGCGAACCGATAATCGTACCCGTTGCCATTGCGCCCCATGAACTAGCTAGTAAGCCGATGAATGAGAGCAGTACAGCTTGAAATGGTTTATAGCCTAGCGAAAGAAAAATAGGTGCTGCAACCATGAATCCAATACCAAATCCACTTACTGATTCAATAAGCGGACAAATGCCAAAACACATAAGCAGCATTTGTAATAAGCGATCATGTGTGATTTCTTCTAAAAAACGTGCTACTTGATCGATGTATCCCATTTTGTTCATGAGGTGAAATAAAAAAATACCGAAAAATAAAACGTATCCGACAATAAAACAAATTAACCATCCTTTAATCGTTGCGTGCACAGTTTCACTTATCCCTAATCGAAACGTTGGCGAGAGTAAAACGATTCCGACAGACACAGCATAAGAAATTAACGAGGACCTTAATGACGTTTGTTTAAATAAAAATAAACAAATGAAAATCATCATAATTGGGATAAGTGCCAACAATATGGCCATGTTATCATCTCATTTCGTTTAAAATACAATTTTTAACTATTATATAACAGATGTTGTAATTTTCAATTGTTTTTAAGACAGATTTAAAAAAGGAGCCAAACGGCCCCTTTTCATTCACTCCCATTTTCTATTATCCTGAAAAACTGTCTGCTGTCCGATTATTTTTTTCAACACAACAAACACAATGTAAGTACATATTGCTTGCAATGCAATATTCCAAAATTTCATTAATGTAAATGAATGAATCCGTAGAAATAATTCGTTTAATAATACAATCGAAACGATACTAAATAATTCTATACTAATCGAAAATAGACATATTTCTAAAATAGACTGTTCTTGAATGCGATTTAAGTTGGAAAAGATAAATACATATCCTAAAAATAGAGCCATCAACTCTATTTTCGTCATGCTAATGAGCCAAGCGTATAGTGGTATAGTTAAAAGAAGATACAGTAATTTGCGTCTTAGCATGCCTTCTCACCTCTGAATTAAATGTATTTTCTGTATATTTTAACATTTATTACGCAAAACAAAAAGAAGAGACTTACGCCTCTTCTTTTTGTTTTGTTGCATATATTAATTCACATATTTCTTCTCGTTTTTCATTTTCTAAAAGCTCAATGATCTTACTTCCAACAACAACTCCGTCACATATTGTAACCATTTCTTCTACATGTTCTTTTGTTGAAATGCCAAATCCAGCGACTACTGGTAAGTTGACGTGTAATTTTACTTTTTCTAAGTAACTATGAATCTCCTCTTTAAAGTTTTGACGTACTCCCGTTACGCCCGCTACTGTAACAGCATAAACGAACCCTTCTGATTCACTCGTGATTTTTTCAATTCTTTCAATAGGGCTCGTTACGGTAACGAGTGGAATAAGCGCAATGTTTGCCTCTCGAAGTAACGGCGCAATAATATTTTGTTCTTCATACGGTAAGTCTGGAACGATAATACCATCCACACCGGCCTCTAAGCACTTCTCTACAAATCGTTCTTTTCCGAATGCGAGTACTGGATTTAAATATGTCATGAGTACAAACGGAATTTGCACTTCTTTCCTTACCTCTATTAATGCTTGAAAAATACCTTTTACTGTTACACCGCTATCTAGCGCTCGCTTCCCTGCTCTTTGAATCGTTGGGCCATCTGCAACTGGATCTGAAAACGGGATACCAATTTCAACGATGCTTGCTCCTGCTTCGTCTAGAAAACGAATTCTTTCTTTTAATTTCTCAAGTCCACCATCTCCGCCCATTACGTACGGAATAAATGCTTTCTTACCATTTTCAAACGCTGCTTTAATTTTTTCTACTCCCATTTTTCACACCTCTTCCATATAACGTTTTATACTCTCTACATCTTTATCACCGCGGCCTGATAAGCAAATGACAAGTCCTTCGTCTTTCTTCATTTGCGGCGCTAATTTTAATGCATATGCGACAGCATGTGAGCTTTCTAAAGCCGGAATAATTCCTTCTTTTTTCGTTAATAATTGAAATGCTTCTAACGCTTCATCATCAGTAATTGAATGATAAGAAACGCGGCCAATATCTTTTAGCAAGCTATGTTCTGGACCAACACCTGGATAATCGAGTCCTGCTGAAATAGAGTGCGCTTCTTGAATTTGCCCTTCTTCGTTTTGCAGAAGATACATCATTGATCCGTGTAAAACACCGACGCTTCCTTTCGTTAAAGTTGCTGCATGCTTTTCTGTATGAACGCCTTTCCCTGCTGCTTCTACGCCGTAAAGAGCGACCTCTTCATCGTGTACGAACGGATAAAACATGCCCATCGCATTACTACCACCGCCAATACAAGCAACGACTGCTTCTGGTAACTTTCCTTCTAACGCCTCATATTGTTTTTTCGTTTCATTTCCAATTACACTTTGGAAATCACGGACAATTTGCGGGAATGGATGTGGCCCGAGAACGGATCCCATAATGTAGTGTGTATCGTGCACGTGTGAAACCCAGTAGCGAAGCGCCTCGTTCACTGCATCTTTTAATGTGCCGCTACCTGCCGCTACACTTTCTACTTTCGCTCCGAGTAATTCCATTCGGAACACATTTAATTTTTGACGTCTCACATCTTCCTCTCCCATAAAGATGACGCATTCTAATCCGAGTAGGGCACATACAGTAGCAGTTGCCACTCCGTGTTGTCCTGCTCCTGTTTCAGCGACAACTTTTTTCTTGCCCATTCGTACTGCAAGTAGTGCCTGACCGATTGTATTGTTAATTTTATGAGCTCCTGTATGGTTCAAATCTTCACGTTTTAAATAAATCTTTGCACCACCGCAATACTTCGTCATATTTTCAGCGAAATAAAGCGGTGTTTCCCTTCCAACGTACGTTTTTAAATAATGATTTAATTCCTTTTGAAACGCTTCATCTTGCATCGCTTCTTTATATGCTTCTTCTAGTTCTAATACAGATTGCATTAACGTTTCTGGAACGTATCGTCCTCCGTATATACCGTAGTGACCTTTTTCATCTGGATATGCGTAGTTCATTTGGAACACTCCTTCGATTTTATAATAAATTGTTTTATTTTCTTTAGATCTTTCTTTCCTTCTGTCTCTACTCCGCTACTTACATCGACCATATATGGCCGAACAGTTCGAATTGCTTCTTCTATGTTAAGGATGTTTAATCCACCAGCTAATATCGTTTTCTTTCGCAACTCTTTTGGCATATGCTCAAGTAATTCCCATGAAAATGTCTTTCCATTTCCTCCATGAAACTTTTCTTTCGGGCTATCAAACAATATATAATCCGTTTCATATGCTTGAGCGCTTTTCATATCACTCTCTGAAGTTACTCCTAGCGATTTTATAGACGGAATATTCAATCTTCTAATTTGATGATTCTCTTCATCCCCATGTAGTTGCACATGCGTTAACCCGCACTCATCTGCAATCTTCTGAATCACTTCAACTGATTCATTTACGAAAACCCCGATTTTTAATACGTGTGCTGGAAGCTCCCCAATAATTTCTTTCGCTAGCCCCAGAGTAATTTTCCGCTTACTTTCTGCAAAAACAAATCCGATTGCATCTGCTCCGTATTCGCAAGCACATTTTGCTGTTTCAACATCAGTAATACCACAAATTTTCACTTTCATATATTCACCTTACAATCTTCAAAAAAGCTACTAATAGAAGATGATGTCATAAGTGCCTCTCCAACTAATACACCTTTTGCTCCAGCTCTTTTAACGCGGGTAATATCTTCTTTTGAATGAATGCCACTTTCACTAATCCAAAGTAATTTCTCCTCATTCAATCGTTTTCCTAACTTTTCAGTTTGGCTTAAATCTACTTCGAACGTTTTTAAATTACGATTATTAATGCCAATAACATGTGGATTTAGTTGGATCGCAGTTTCTAATTCCTGTTCATCATGAACTTCAACAATCGCTTCCAATCCTTTTTCTAACACGTAGCTATACAACTCTTTTAACTTTTCTTTCGTTAACGCTGCTACGATTAGTAAAATAATATCTGCTCCCGTTTCATACGCTCTATCGATTTGAATCTTATCGATTATGAAATCTTTACATAAAAGCGGAATGTTACTTTCTTCTCTTGCTGTTTGTAAATCGTGAAACGATCCTTTAAAAAATTGACCATCTGTTAAAACAGATACTGCTCCTGCCCCGCAGTCTTCATATGTTCCCACTTGTTTTCGTACGTCAACGTGTAAATTGATATCTCCTTTTGATGGTGATGCTCGCTTTACTTCTGCAATGACAGTAAACTGCTGTAACGCTTCTACAAGTGAATGTGTCTTTCTTTTTGTTTTGACTGGTGTATACGTTTCATATAACTCCGCAACTTCCTTTTTCTTCTGTTCTACAATTTTATCTAAAATCGTCCCCACTTTAGTTCACCCTTTCTAATTTTTCGTTGCTTGCTGCAATTAATAAGTTTAATTTGGTTAATGCTTTTCCAGAGTCAATGCTATGTGTTGCTAGTTTAATTCCTTCTTCAATCGTTTCTTTTTTTCCATTTGCAAAAAGGGCTAGACCTGCATTTAATAACACTGTATCGCGGTAAACACTCTTTTCTCCACTCAATACGCCGACTGTAATCTTTGCATTTTCTTGTGAATTCCCCCCTCTAATTTCTTCATTTTTCACTCTTGAAAAACCATAATTTTCTGGATCAATATTCATTTCTACTATTTCATTATCTTTTAAAAGGACTACTTGATTTTCCCCTTGTAATGACGCTTCATCTAAAAAACCACTTCCATTTACGACAAGCGCTTGTTTCCGGCCTAACTTTTGTAATACTTGTGCAACTGGTAATAACATATCTCGTTTATAAATACCGACAAATTGTGTTTCTAAATTCACTGGATTTGTTAAAGGACCAATTAAATTAAAGATTGTCGGTACGTTTAACTCTTTTCTTATTTTCATAATGCGCCTTAGTGCTGGATGCATTGCTGGTGCAAATAAGAAGGCAATGCCCACATGCTCTAGTAAATAATCAATCTCGTTTGGCGTACTACTAATATTTACACCTAGTTCTTCTAATAAGTCTGCACTTCCTGTTTTACTAGAAACGGCACGATTACCATGTTTTGCAACCTTTACACCTGCTCCTGCCAGTACGAATGCTGATGTTGTGCTAATATTAAACGTTTGAGCACCGTCACCACCCGTCCCGCAATTGTCCATTGCTCCTTGTATATGGTTCGAAAACGGCAATGCCTTTTCGCGAAGAGCTCGAACGAGACCGTATATTTCTTCTGCAGTTTCACCTTTCGCTTTCAGTAAGACTAAGAAAGCTGCAATTTCACTTTCTAATATGTTTTCACTTAATAAAAGTAGTCCTGCTTTATACATTTCCTCTTCTGTTAAATGTTGACCCTCCACTAATTTACGAAGATAGTTATTCATACTCTTTCCTCCTCTTTTACTTCTGTTAAAAAGGCACGTATTAACTTTCCGCCTTCTTCTGTTGCGATTGATTCCGGATGAAACTGTAATCCGAAGAGCGGATAATAATTGTGACAGACTGCCATTATTTCTCCGTCGTCCATCGCTGTCGCTAATATGTCAAAACAATCTGGCAAGCTCGTTTGCTCTGCAACAAGGGAATGATAGCGCATCGCCGTCAGCGGCTGTGTAACGTATGAAAAGATTGACGTTCCGTTATGTTTCACACGCGATGTTTTTCCGTGTTTAATACGTTCTGCTCTAACAATGTCTCCTCCAAATGCGGCTATGATCGCTTGGTGGCCAAGACAAATCCCTAATATGGGAACGTTCTTATAAAAATGACGAATCACTTCGATACAAATACCAGCATCCTCTGGTTTTCCTGGTCCTGGTGAAAGCACAATTCCTGTTGGATTCATCTCTTCTAGCTGTTCTATCGTTATTTGATCATTTCTTACGACTACAATATCTTCTTCGTATTCACCTAACAGTTGATACAAGTTATAAGTAAATGAATCATAATTATCAATTAGTACAATCATTTCATTACCTCCAATAGCGCTCTCGCTTTATTTAATGTTTCTTCATATTCAGCTACTGGATCTGAATCGTAAACGACTCCTGCTCCGGCCTGAACGTATGCTTTTTCATCCTTTACGACCATCGTTCGAATGGCAAGTGCCATATCAAGATTCCCTGAAAAACTAACGTATCCAACTGCTCCGGCGTATACGTTTCTTTTTTCATTCTCTAGCTCATTTATAATTTCCATCGCTCTAATTTTCGGAGCTCCAGAAACTGTCCCTGCTGGTAAGCAATACGCTAACGCATCAAATCCGCTCGTTTGTTTTCGCAATGTTCCGTAAACTTCAGATACAATGTGCATAACGTGAGAATATTTTTCTACTTTCATATATTTATCTATCGTCACGGATCCAATTTCACTCACTCTGCCAATATCATTTCGCCCAAGATCTACAAGCATCATATGCTCCGCTCGTTCTTTCTCATCTTCCAACAGTTCTTTTTCGATTTCCTCATCTTCCCTCTTTGTTTTCCCCCTCGGCCTCGTACCAGCAATTGGATTCGTCATCACTTTATTCTCCCTTACTGATAGCAAACTTTCCGGTGAAGAACCGAGTACAACATAATCTTGAAAATCGATATAGAACATATATGGTGATGGATTTGCAATTCGAAGTTTTCGGTATAACGCGAATGGATCACCAATACATTCACTTTGCAAACGCTGTGACAGTACGACTTGGAATATGTCCCCAGCTCTTATATGTTCTTTCGCCATTTCTACCATCTCACAAAACTCTTTTTCCGTTATAGAAGAAGTGAATGATAATGTGGATTGTATTGCATTTACTTCAGCTTCTTCTCCTTGTAGCACTTCCTCTTTGTATACTCGTAGCCTTTCGTATACTTCCTCATAATCTGCTGAATCATCTTCCCTGCATACATATACAAACGACAACTTTTGGCGTAAATGATCGTAAACGATAAACTCACGATATAGTAAAAGGTGTACTTCCGGAATATTTAATGGGTCGTGTAAATCCGCTCCAATGTTTTCATACTGCCGAATGACATCATATCCAATATAACCAACTGCTCCTCCGCAAAATGGAAATGGGCTATCTACTTGTGATGATGCGATTACTTCTTCTAACACTTGTAGTACGTTACCTTTTAACTTTTCTGTTTGCCCATATATCATTCTTTCTACTTCCGTACCAACGCTTGTCACCTCTCCATAAGAATTACATCCTAAGTAAGAATAACGCCCTTTATCTTGATGAAGCTGTGAACTTTCTAATAAAAATTTCTTCTTCCCTTTCATACGTCTATATAAAGAAATTGGCGTAATGCTATCTCCTTCTTCTTCAGTGATTACTAAAAATGTCTTTCTCTCTCTTTTTTGTTTTATAAATTCTTCTTTCGTCATCATGTCCTTCACCTCACTCTGAAAAATAAAAAAGTCCCCTACATATCGAAAATATGTAGAGGACGATAAATATACCGCGGTACCACCTCGTGTTGGATGCAAAAGCATCCCGCTTTGTTCAGGTACAAAATTTATACCTTATCCTTGTAACGGCGGAACCCGGGTTGCCTACTGAAAATAATTGTTCAGCATACCTCTCGTAAGCCCATTCCGTATATGGCACCGTACCGGGCTCCCACCTATTCCCGGCTCTCTGTAACGTCTCCAATATACGTACTCTTCTTACTTAGACGATTTCATTTATTTAATTTTTTATACACAAAAAGGGAGTACTCATCCTATAGAAAGGACGGGTACTCCCGTGGTGCCACCTTAATTCGTTACAAATGTAACGCACTTTACCGTATCAAAAACAATACGTGTCTCTTGTATCGATGAGATCATGTCGCCAAAGCCTACTTCTTTCGTTTCGGTTTGGAAGCTCCGAAGCCCATTCCACATCAATTCCATACTGATTCGCACCAACCATCAGCTCTCTGACATGTTCATCATGTGTACTCTTCTTCATCAACGCTTGCATTTTTTTAAGTTGCACTCATTATAGACCTGACTTTTTTCACAAGTCAATACTTTTTTAAAAATTTTATTTTTCTTTCCTTTCAATATTATATTGACAAAACAACCTCTTTTTATGTAAATATAATAAATACTCTATTAAAAATAAGGTTTTTTGTATGAATATTATATATTAAAAAAGTAAAATCACATCAAAAAACGCTTACATTTCTGAAAATTCATATTTCTATATGGATTTTTCAGAATAATCATGATAGATTATAAAGTGAAACTTTAATAAGTGGGGGTTTTGTTCATCCCCCACTTATTATTAGTTGAACTAATCGGGCATTTACGGGCAGTTGATCTCCCACCTAACTTCCTTGCCCATCCAATTTTAAGGTGGGAGTTTTACTGCCCGTTCATGCGGGATAAATATGCATAACGCATCAAAAGACCTGACAAAAGAAAGGGGAACTACATGAGTACGCAGATGTTAATTTTAACTTCTATCTCTATTTACATGCTCGGGATGCTAATTATCGGCTATTTCGCTTATAAGCAAACATCCAACTTAACAGATTATATGCTTGGCGGGCGTACACTAGGCCCCGCAGTAACAGCATTAAGTGCTGGAGCAGCTGATATGAGTGGTTGGCTTTTAATGGGCTTACCCGGTGCAATGTTTAGCGTTGGATTAAGTAGTAGCTGGATTGCGATTGGCCTAACATTAGGCGCATATGCAAACTGGCTTTATGTCGCTCCTCGCTTACGTACCTACTCTGAAATTGCAAATAACTCTATTACTATCCCAGAATTTTTGGAACACCGTTTCCACGACAAATCCCATATGCTACGTTTAGTATCTGGACTTGTTATTATGATATTTTTCACGTTTTATGTAGCTTCAGGATTTGTCTCTGGTGCTGTATTATTCGAAAATTCATTTGGACTCAATTACCATGTTGGTCTTCTTATCGTTGGTGGAGTTGTCGTAGCTTACACATTATTTGGTGGATTTTTAGCTGTAAGTTGGACAGACTTCGTGCAAGGAATCATTATGGTAGTCGCTCTTATTCTTGTTCCAGTCGTAACAATTATGCACGTAAATGGACTTGGTCCAGCATTTGAAACAATTAAATCTATCGATCCGGCATTATTAGATATTTTTAAAGGTACTTCTGTATTAGGAATTATTTCATTATTCGCATGGGGCCTTGGTTATGTTGGACAACCACATATTATTGTACGCTTTATGGCGATTTCTTCTGTAAAAGAAATTAAAAGTGCACGACGTATTGGTATGAGCTGGATGATTTTCTCTGTTGCTGGAGCTATGTTTACTGGCCTTATCGGTATTGCATACTATTCAAAAGCAGGTTTAAAACTTTCTGATCCAGAAACGATTTTCGTTGAACTTGGCACTATTTTATTCCATCCACTTATTACTGGATTTTTATTAGCAGCTATTTTAGCAGCTATTATGAGTACAATTTCTTCTCAACTTCTCGTTACTTCGAGTGCAGTAACAGAAGACTTATATAGAACATTCTTTAAGCGTGATGCTTCTGATAAAGAACTTGTATTTGTCGGTCGTATGGCTGTTCTTGTTATTGCTTTAATTGGATGTGCATTAGCACTTAAACAAAATGATACGATTTTAGCTCTTGTTGGATATGCTTGGGCTGGGTTCGGTTCTTCATTCGGACCTGCTATTTTATTAAGCTTATATTGGAAACGTATGACGAAATGGGGCGCGCTTGCTGGTATGGTTTCTGGTGCCGCTACTGTTATTATATGGACTCAATTCAAATTCTTAAAAGATTTCTTATATGAAATGATTCCAGGTTTCGCTATTAGTTTACTAGCTATCGTAATTGTTAGTTTACTAACACAACCTTCAAAAGAAGTTGAAGAGCAATTTGAGAATTTCGAAAAACAACATAGTCATAATCTATAAAGGGAAAGCTCTGCTGTTATCGTATCAGCAGAGCTTTCTTTATATCAAAGTTCGACGATCTTCTGCTCGAATTTAACAATTTCTTTATGTTTCGTTAAATTAAACGTAACACTACTCCTTTATAGTATTACTATCAGCACTTATACAGAAAGGGGACTCCAATATGTTAGCAGCTTTCCAGCAACAACAAACACGAAAATTTTCACCTATCACCAATACTTCTGCGTCTTGTTTGAACATACAACCTAATCCACCTAAAATTACAATTGCTCCTTCTGTTATTTCAGTCATCGGTGTTCATATGGAAAAAAATAAGTTAAAAGTAAGAACTGGCCAAAGCACTGAGTTATCAGCTTCCGTTTTGCCAATGCAGGCAACAAATAAAGAACTTCTTTGGACGAATATGAATGCTGATGTTATCACACTGTATCCAAAGGGGGACACGGTAACGATTACTGGAAAAAGTGCAGGTAGAGCAGTCGTAATTGTCACAACTGCTGAAGGAAAGTTCCGTGACCTATGTATCATTCACGTACAACCTTATATGACAAATCCAAAGTAAAAGAGTGGCTACGAAGCCACTCTTTTACTTTATTTCAATGTGTGGATTTTTACTTTTAACAAGATTGATGAATTGCTCTTTATCTTTAGGAGAAATAATTTCTGTTTGATGTGCACCATAAACAATTTCAATTCGATCAAATGACAATGCATGGGCTGCTATTGGATTTTTTGTATTTAAAACTTGTTTTATATCTCGTATAAATATGCGCTTTTTAACGAAACCTGATCTAATTGTAATTGTTTCTTCTCCGACGATGTATTTTGTCGAAAACCAACTCCAAATAAATAATATCGCTAATGAAATTGTAAAAAATAAAAGAAAATATTCTCTACCTGCAAATAGGGGAGCAAAACACGCTCCAATGACAACGAAAAAAATCGGATATAGCCATACATCTTTTTTTGATGGGAATTCCATTTCCTTCCCCCTTCCACACCCGTATTTATATAAAACAAAAAGAGAAGTATCACAACTTCTCTTTTCTCCTCTAACATTATAATTCCTGTGTATACGCCGGCTCGTTTACTACATTTTTTGCTGTTCGTTTTTGTTGCTGTAGTAAGAAAACAGATACACCAAATAATACGAGCATGCTACCGATAATTTGCATGGCATTTAGTCTTTCACCGAGTAAGAAGAACGCTAGTATAGATGCTCCAACGGGTTCTCCTAAAATACTCATTGAAATTGTTGTTGCATTTACGTAGTTTAATAACCAATTATTAATGACGTGTGACACTGTCGGGACAACCGCAAGTAAAAGAAAAACGGTCCAATCCCACTTCGTATAACCTGTAAAAGGCACTTGCAATACTATATTATAAATTCCCATAAAAATACCTGCGAATGCAAAAACTGTAAAGCTGTAAATCCAGTGTGATACTTTCTTTACTGTCGTTTGCCCGATAAATAAATAACCGACAACCGCTATTACACTTAAAAAGGATAATATATCTCCATAAATTGCTTGTTCACTTAGCCCTAAATCTCCCCAACCAATACACATTACGCCTAATATCGCAATTCCCATCGTTGCAATAGCTGAGTATGTTGTTCTTTCTTTAAATAAGAAAAAACCTCCAATTAAAGATACGATTGGTTGAAGCGCTAAAATAATCGTCGAACTCGCAACTGTCGTATGCTTTAAAGATTCAAACCATAATAGAAAATGAAGTGCTAAAAAGAAACCAGATCCAATTAAAAATCCCCAATCTTTTATTTGAATCTTACTAAACTCTTCCCGTTTTTTCCATACGATAGGCAGCATAATAAGTACGATAATCCATAAGCGGTACATACTTAAAATAGAAGATGGTGCTGAGGACATCTTTACAAAAACTGCTGCAAAAGAAATGGCAATTATAGAAATAGCTAATGGTAGTGCGATTGACTTTTCTTGTTTCAAATCCTGTCTCCCCTCTCACCTGTCAAAAATCCCACTTCATTATATCCGTTTTCTTTCGTGACTTAAATACTAATTTTTTAGATTCTTCGTACCATTATGGTAAAATAGAAATTAAGGCACCAATTAGTGAATATTTATTTCCTTTTTCACTACAAGCGTCGCTCTTACAATCGTTACAGTAAATTTTTATTTAGGGGGATCTACATGAGTCAAACAATAGGGAGAATTGAAGAAATTTCATTTTATAGCGCATCACTTCAAGAAGACGTTACACTTCTCGTTTATTTACCAGTAAATTACACACCACTGCACAAACATACAGTTGTAATTGCACAAGATGGTAGAGATTATTTTCAGCTCGGTAAAGCGCATCGTGTAATTGAGCGCCTTCGTGAAACTGAAGAAATTGACCGTACAATTATTGTCGGTATTCCATATAAAAATGTACATGATCGTAAAGAAAAATATTTCCCAAATGAAGTAAAAAATGCTGCATATATACGTTTCCTTGCTCATGAACTTGCACCATATATTGATGAAAATTATCCAACGTACCAAATGGGAAAAGGTCGTGTTTTAATTGGTGATTCTCTTGGCGGAACAGTTTCCTTTATGACTGCACTTATGTATCCGCATACATTCGGTAAAGTCGTTATGCAATCACCATTTGTGGATGAGACAGTAATGAACTTAGCAAAAGACTTCAAAGATCCACAAGCATTAGAACTGTATCACGTCATCGGCACAGAAGAAACGGCTGTAAAGCGTACTGATGGACAAGTATCTGATTTCGTAGAACCGAACCGTGAGTTAAATACACTTCTTACAGATAGAAATTTCATTACGCATTACGAAGAGTTTGAAGGTAATCATACTTGGAAATATTGGCAAACTGATTTACCAAAAGCCTTCTCTCATATTCTATCAATGAAATAATAGAGAGCAGTATTCAGAATAATTTGATATAATAGACGAAGAGATCTATTTATCTCAAAATCTAACTAGACTTACAAAGGGAGGAATTGGAACATGAAATTAGGCATTGTAATTTTTCCATCTAAAATGATTCAAGATAAAGCGAACGGATTGCGTAAGCGTTATGACCCACACTACGCATTAGTTCCGCCACATATTACATTGAAAACACCCTTTGAGACGCAAGATGAACAATTAGAATCGATTGTAAACGAGCTACATACAATCGCAGGTAAAACGAACCCTTTCACCCTTCATGTTGGGAAAGTCGGTTCATTCGCACCTGTTAATAACGTCCTTTATTTTAAAGTAGAAAAAACACCTGAACTTACTTTCTTAAATGAAGAAATGCATGGCGGGTTATTCACGCAAGAACGCGAATATGCTTTCGTACCTCACTTAACAATCGGACAAGGCTTATCAGATGCAGAGCATGCTGATGTATTGGGGCGATTACGTATGAAAGATTTCTATTATGAACAACCAATTGATCGTTTCCATCTTCTATATCAATTAGAAAATGGAACATGGACTGTACACGAAACATTCCATCTTGGAAAGGGGAACAACTAATTTGCACGCACAGATTGTACAAACGGACGAACAACTAAGAGATGCATTCTCTGTACGTAAACAAGTGTTTGTAAATGAACAACGTGTCTCTGCTGAAGAAGAGTACGATGAGTTTGAAGAAACTTCAACACACGTTGTTATATATGACAATGATGTTCCAGTTGGTGCTGGACGTTTTCGCACCCTTGATGGTATAGGAAAAGTGGAACGCATTTGCGTGCTAGGTTCCCATCGAAAAAAAGGCATCGGAAAAATTGTTATGGATGCGCTTGAAGCGTATGCAAAGGAAAATTCGCTACCAAAATTGAAACTTCATGCTCAAACACATGCTGAAGATTTCTATAAAAAACTTGGATATGTAACGAGTTCTGATGTATTTATGGAAGCAAATATCCCGCACGTCGTAATGATAAAAGAATTGTGATTTGAAAGCAGGAGGTGACCCCTCCTGTTTTTTTACATTGCTATTTTCTTTTTCTTCCGCTAAAGTTAAATGTTGATGCTATAGTTTTGAAGGTGAATATATGACACAAGAAAAATTTTCACAAAAATCGTTAACACACGCTGATATTCCGCGTGCGACATATCATACTCCGAAAACATCTACCCATTTAATTATGGAAGAAGATGTAGATGCGGCTTATTTCCGCGCTCTCGAACAACAAAATGTTTTTTTAAACGAAAAACAATTAGAAGCCGTGCGCACAACAGAAGGTCCTGTTCTTACACTAGCTGGTGCTGGAAGCGGGAAAACATCTGTTTTAACAACTCGCGTTGGTTATTTAGTAAATGTAAAACAAGTTCATCCAAGAAATATTTTATTACTTACATTTACACAAAAAGCAGCTGAAGAAATCCGAAGTCGTGTTGCAAAGTTACCAGGTATGAATCATGCAGCAAGTAGCTACGTTGTTGCTGGTACATTCCACTCTGTTTTCTTAAAATTGCTTCGTAGTCAAGGGTATAATCAGCAAATTTTAGCAAATGAAAAACATAAACAAATTATGATAAAGAAAATCTTAAAAGAATTGCGTTTAAAAGACGATTATGATTCGGAAACGATCCTCGCGATGATTTCACTTGAGAAAAACAAATTAAATCGTCCGAAAGATGTAAAGGCGAAAACGCCAGTCGAACAAGAATTTAAAGAAGTATATGAACGTTTTGAAGAGGTAAAACAACGATACAATTATATTGATTTCGATGACATCTTATTGGAAACATATTATATGTTAGAAAATAATGCTCCTTTACTAACTCAATTACAACAACGTTTTCACTACATTGAAGTAGATGAGTTTCAAGATACATCCTATGCACAATATGAAATTGTAAAATTGTTAGCCACGCCAAGAAATAATTTGTTCATCGCAGGTGATGATGATCAAGCAATTTATGGCTGGCGAGGGGCAAGTCACCAAATTATTTTATCTTTTCCAAAAGAATTTGATAACACAACAATCATTGCACTAAATACGAATTATCGATCCAATCCCTTTATCGTCGGGCTTGGAAATGAAGTTATAAAATTAAATCAAGAACGTTTTGATAAAGAGCTATACTCCGTTCGTGAGGAAGGTGTACAACCTTTTTATGCAAGACCTGCTACAACTCTTGATGAAGCAAATCAAATTTTGCAGCTCATTCAAGAAAAAGTAGATAGCGGTGACCGAAACTATAAAGATTTTTGTTTACTGTATCGCACACATTCTGTAAGCCGTTCGTTACTTGATCAGCTTACCATTCATAAAATTCCGTTTATTAAACACGGGGCGAGCCAATCATTTTATGAACATTCTTTAATTAAGCCTGTATTAGATCATTTAAGACTCGTGATTGAGCCGTTTCGACTAGAATCACTTTCAAACATATTGCCGACGATGTATATCGGACGTGATGATTGTATTTCATTTATTGAACGTGAACAATGGAAATATGGTGAAGGCCGTTTTCCTTCTCTTCTTCATTTCTTATTATTAAATCCGAGCTTAAAACCTTTTCAAGTGAAAAAGGTAAATGAGCGCATCGATTTTATTAAATTTATTAAAGAATTAGAACCGAAAAAAGCATTAAAAGAAATCATACATGGTAAAGGAAAATATTTAGAGTACTTACAAAGTAACTATCGTTCTTCCTTTACGATGCATAAAGACATACAAGAAGAAATGTTGGAAGAATTAATGGAGTCTGCAACTCGTTTCACCGATATTCCAGCTTATTTACAATTTATCGACGAGGCGATTCAAGGTCAAAAAGAAATGGAAGCATTAAAAACAATGCCGCAAAAAGATGCCGTTTCACTTATGTCAATTCATAACGCAAAAGGCCTTGAATTTCCATGTGTCTTTTTACTTGGAGCGAGTGATGGAATCCTGCCCCATACTTCTTCTTTAAAAGATGCAAATGATCGTATTACGGAAACTTCTGAAGCGTTAGAAGAAGAACGCCGATTACTGTATGTCGCCATTACACGTGCGAAAGAAGAGCTTTACATTTCTTCTCCGCAATTTTTCAGAGGAAAGAAATTAGATATATCTCGTTTTTTATATACTGTGCGAAAAGATTTACCTGAAAAGACATCCACTAAATAAGGATGTCTTTTTTTATATCACATTATGTACATCCCTCCTATATAAATTCCTTGTTTTTATCGTGAGAATTAACGTAATATCAGCCATATCCCACTCATATTGTAATAGTGTATGTCAGAACTCACGATAAGGAGTGAACATAATGAGCTGCAATTGTAACGAAGACCATCATGAACATGATTGTGATTTCAACTGTGTATCGAATGTCGTTCGCTTTATACATGAACTGCAAGACTGTGCAACAACAACATGTGGATCTGGTTGCGAAGTTCCATTTTTAGGTGCACATAACACTGCATCAGTAGCTAATACACGTCCTTTTATTTTATACACAAAAGCCGGAGCACCTTTTGAAGCATTTGCACCATCAGCAAGTCTTACTAGCTGCCGATCTCCAATTTTCCGCGTAGAAAGTATAGATGATGATGATTGTGCTGTATTACGTGTATTAACTGTAGTATTAGGTGATAACTCCCCTGTACCACCTACTGACGATCCCATCTGTACGTTTTTAGCTGTACCAAATGCAAGATTAGTATCAACCTCTACTTGCATTACTGTTGATTTAAGTTGCTTCTGTGCGATTCAATGCTTACGCGATGTTACAATTTAAAACTAAATAATGCGTTAAGTATGGATTGGGTGGCAGATAATTCTGCCACCCAATCCATGCTTAACGAGTATTATTATGTAAATTTCTTAAAATTGGGAACTTGTCTAGAACATAGAACCTGTCCTTTTCATTAACTGAAAGTAGAAACAGATAAAGGAGTGAAAAACATGTTCTCTTCTGATTGCGAATTTACTAAAATTGATTGCGAGGCAAAACCAGCTAGTACACTACCTGCCTTCGGTTTTGCTTTCAACGCGTCTGCACCTCAGTTCGCTTCACTATTTACACCACTACTATTACCTAGTGTAAGTCCAAACCCAAATATTACTGTTCCTGTAATAAATGATACAGTAAGTGTTGGAGATGGTATTCGAATTCTACGAGCTGGTATTTATCAAATCAGTTATACATTAACAATTAGTCTTGATAATGCACCTGTTGCACCAGAAGCTGGTCGTTTCTTCTTATCATTAGGTACGCCAGCTAACATTATTCCTGGATCAGGTACAGCGGTTCGTTCTAACGTTATTGGTACTGGTGAAGTAGACGTATCCAGCGGTGTTATTCTTATTAACTTAAATCCTGGTGACTTAATTCAAATTGTACCAGTTGAGTTAATTGGAACTGTAGACATCCGTGCAGCAGCATTAACAGTTGCACAAATTAGCTAGTAAAAAGCGGTATTTCTAATACAGAAATACCGCTTTTTATATGTATAATAAAAAACACTCACAGTAACATGAGTGTTTCATTCTTCATAGTGTTTTATTGTGTTCTTCTTTTTCCCACAATTGCATCCCTTTTTCTTCACAAATCCTTGTTGTTGTAATTGTTCTTGATATGCCTGTTGTTGTGCATGGTGCTGTTGCTGTATTTGATACCACTGCTGCAGGTCATATGAATTTTGCCTAGGATTATTGCTCACAGCAAACATCTCCTCTACTGTCAATTCTGTCTATTTACTATATGAACAACTCTTTATTTCCGTTCCCTCATTCTTTTAAACTCCGCTTTTTCTCTTATTATGAAAATATATTATTCTCCCATAAAATATCCTGTAATCGTTTCAATGATTGCTGCTGCTCCTGCAATAGCTAATAATGCAAGTAACGGCTCCGCAACGATAGGAATCCAATTATATAAAACTAATAAAAAAGCACTAACCCATACACCTGTACACCAATAACAGCTTAATAATTCGCCAATCCACTTTCTTAATCCTTTACCTTTCACTTTTGTAAACGTTGATACACTTCCATCTGGCTCCGTAATCTCTAATTCATCAATAAATGGTCTTCGCAAAAAGGCTGTAATTTTATCATAAACAATTAAACGAGTGAGCCTAAAGGCTGCTAACGCGAAAATAAAAAATAAAAGCCAGCTTGTAAATAGCATAATTCCACCTTCCCTTATCTTCTTTCGCCTATTTAAAAAAAAAGGTCTTGAGATTGTGACCAAATCTCCTCGACTCCAATATCTTATTAATGTAAATACAAACAAGAAGATAAGGAGTGACATTAATGAGTTGTAACGAAAATAAACACCATGGCTCTTCTCATTGTGTAGTTGACGTTGTAAAATTCATCAATGAATTACAAGATTGTTCTACAACAACGTGTGGATCTGGTTGTGAAATCCCATTTTTAGGTGCACATAACACTGCATCAGTAGCAAATACACGCCCTTTTATTTTATACACAAAAACTGGAGAACCTTTTGAAGCATTTGCACCATCATCAAGCCTTACTAGCTGCCGATCTCCAATTTTCCGTGTGGAAAGCGTAGATGATGATAGCTGTGCTGTGCTACGTGTATTAACTGTAGTATTAGGTGACGGTACTCCGGTACCACCTGGTGACGATCCAATTTGTACGTTTTTAGCTGTACCAAATGCAAGATTAATATCTACAACTACTTGCATTACTGTTGATTTAAGCTGTTTCTGTGCGATTCAATGCTTACGCGACGTTTCTATCGTAAAGTAAACTAAAAAACTATTGGGGTGGTAGAAGCTTTCTACCACCTTTACATATTTAAAAACCGGCCATACTAATCGATTGGATATCATCTATAGACAACCTAATATCTCTCATGCTATTTTGCGGCATAATAGATACAATACCATTACGATACGATATGATCGATCCAACATAAGAAACTGTAGCTGTTTTTATTCTGCACCTTACTTTCGGAATGTAATGAGGGCGGTTTAATAAAAAATGAATTTTTTCATCATTATTCATATCCTTAAATGATTTATTATACGGAACAGTTCTTACTTGTTCTTGTTGTTCTTGTTCTGCGTGTGCTTCTTTTTCCTCTTCTTCTATTTTTTCTTCCACTTGCTGCTCTTCTTGTTGCTCTTGTTCTGTTACCTCTTCCACAGCACTACTTACAATATTTTCATTTCTATTACTTTGCTCTTTTTGATCTTCATTTTCAAAGTTTGTCAGGATAATCCTTTTTATTTTCGGTGCAGTAAGTTCTAAACTTACTTGCGCAATATATAACAACGGTTTTCCAACTGTTGAACTTTTATTTTTATTCTTCACACTCGTCCCTCCCACTTCCATACGTAGCTGAATAAATTGTGTACTATTATAGTTATATTCATCACGTGGTAAGAACTTTCGTTAAAAATCGTTCTTTCTCAGAACAAATAAAAAGGACAATCTCAGCATTTAGAGATTGTCCTTTAAAAATTAATATTATATTTATCCTAGGATATGATACCCTGAATCAACATGAATGTTTTCTCCTGTTACACCGCGAGCTAAATCACTGAATAGGAATACTGCTGTATCGCCAACTTCTTCTGGAGTTGTTGTACGACGAAGTGGTGCGCGCTCCTCAATTTCTCTTAAGATTGAGTTGAAATCGCCTACACCTTTTGCAGATAACGTACGAATTGGTCCTGCAGAAATAGCATTGACACGAATACCATGTTGACCTAAATCGTTTGCTAAATATTTCACGCTCGCTTCTAATGAAGCTTTTGCAACACCCATAACGTTATAATTTTTCACAACACGCTCGCCGCCAAGGTATGTTAACGTTAAAATATTTCCGCCTTCTGTCATAACTTTCTTCGCTTCTCTGGCTACAGCTGTTAAAGAGAATGCACTAATATTTTGTGCAAGTAAAAATCCATCGCGAGAAGTATCTACAAATTCGCCTTTTAAGTCATCGCGATTTGCAAAAGCAATACAATGTGCTACACCGTGAATAGTACCTACTTCTTGTTTAATTGTTTCAAAGCAAGCTGTAAGTTCCTCATCATTTGTTACATCACAAGGTAATACAAGTGATTCTTGTCCTTCTAATGTATCCGCTAATTCACGAACATTTCTTTCTAAACGTTCTCCTGCATATGTGAAGATTAATTTTGCACCTGCATTATGCAAAGAGCGAGCAATTCCCCACGCAATACTTCTTTGGTTCGCAACGCCCATAACAACAAATGTTTTCCCTTGTAATAGTTCCATGATATATCCTCCCAGAAATACTTATACTTGTTATTAGTACCTGATACTATAATTATAGTACCATAAAACCGCTTAAAGGCAAACAAAAAAGTCATTAACAGAAATTTGTTAATGACTTTTGGTTTCTATAAAAAAGCGCTCTAATCCTTCTTCCCAAGACGGCATTTGTAAAAAACCATTTAATCGTAGCATGTTATGTTGAAAGATAGAATATTTGGGCCTCGCAGCCGCAGCCCCGAATTCTTCCGTTGAAACAGGTAACACATTCACTTTCATATTTGTATACGAAAATATCTTTTTTGCAAATTCAAACCAAGAGCATGAGCCTCTGTTTGATACGTGGTATGTACCGTATAAAGAAGTATGAATGAGCTTATTAATAACTATATTTAAATCCGCCACATACGTAGGAGAGCCAACTTGATCCGCTACAACAGATATTTCATCTCTTTCTTTTCCTAATCGCATCATCGTTTTCACAAAATTATTTCCATATTTACCATATAGCCACGATGTGCGAACGATAAAATATTTATTATGTAACTCTTTGACGAACTGCTCCCCAGCATACTTAGAGGCTCCATATATATTTATCGGCGCTGGACTATGAAATTCATCGTATCCCTCTGGTCTAGCGCCTTGAAATACATAATCAGTACTAATATAAACTAGTTTCGCTCCTACTAATTGTGAAGCGACCGCTACATTTCGAGCTCCGATTGCATTTATTCTATATGCAAGATCCTGTTCTTTCTCAGCATGATCTACTTTCGTATAGGCAGCACAATGAATAATTATATGTGGTTTTATTTCTTGTACCACTTGTTGAATTCGGGATATATTTGTCACATCTAATAACTTTTTATCAAATGGATATATATCATATTCTTCAGAGTTTAACTCTTCAAATAGTTGCTTTCCTAATTGGCCGTTTGCTCCTGTTATGATAACCCTCTCTTTCATTTAACATGCCCCTTACTGGTCTTTTAGTAGTTTCCACCATTCCTTATTCTTTTCATACCATTTCACCGTCTCTTGTAATCCTTGTTCAAACGTATATTTCGGTTCCCAATCAAATTCATTCTTCATTTTCTCTGCATCAATCGCATAACGACGATCGTGCCCTAAACGATCTGTAACATATTCGATATCTTTTTTTGTTTTTCCTAAAAGAGTAATAATTTGTTCCACAACTTCTACATTTGTTTTTTCATTATTTCCACCTATATTATATACTTCTCCTACACGTCCCTTATGCAGAACAACGTCAATCGCACTACAATGATCCGTTACATGTAACCAATCTCTTACATTTAAACCATCACCATATAACGGTAGTTTTTTTCCTTCCAGTGCATTCGTAACCATTAACGGAATTAATTTCTCGGGATACTGGTACGGCCCATAATTGTTAGAACAACGCGTTACTATAACCGGTAAGTGATATGTTTTATAGTAAGATAGAGCTATCAGGTCCGCGCTCGCCTTACTTGAAGAATATGGACTATTTGGAGCTAACGGCGTTTTCTCTGTGAATTTCCCTATTTTCCCTAAAGAGCCATACACTTCATCCGTTGATACTTGCACAAGTTTTATATGCGAATATTTTTTAACTAGTTCTAATAAAGTGACCGTCCCAATTACATTTGTATCATAAAAAGGAATCGGATTTTCAATACTACGGTCCACATGTGATTCAGCTGCAAAATTTACAATCACTTGTACGTCTCGCTCTTTTATAATATGTTCTAATAGCTCTCCATTTTGAATTTCTCCTTTTACAAAAGAGTAATTCGGGTGATTCTGAAGAGATTTTACGTTATTTAAATTCCCGCTATATGTTAATGCATCGTAATTAATAATTTTATATGTTTCATAACTTTGTAGCATATAATGAACGAAATTACTTCCAATAAATCCAGCCCCACCTGTTACTAATATATTCATAAACAACGCTCCTACTTAAAAACTATCTTCATATTCCTCTAGTAATGGTAATATCTGATCCTTATCGGACAATATAGGATCGGTTACTGGCCAAGGAATTGCTAAATCTTTATCTTCCCAAAGTAATCCTGAGTCATGCTCTGCGCTATAATATTCATCTACTTTATACATAACGATAGTATGCGGAACAAGGGTGCAAAATCCATGCGCAAACCCTTTTGGCACTAGTAATTGTCGATGGTTATCTGCACTTAAAATATACCCTTTCCATTGTTTAAATGTTGGTGATTTTTTTCGTAAATCAACGATAACATCATAAATTGCCCCTTGCATAACTTGAATGAGTTTCGTTTGTGCTTTCGGTTTTTTTTGAAAGTGTAGTCCCCGAATCGTTCCTGCCTTAGCCGAATAAGATACGTTATCCTGTACAAATGAATACGTAATCCCTAATGTTTCTAGCACCTGCTTATTATAGCTTTCTGAAAAAAAGCCACGCTCGTCTCCAAACAACCTCGGTTCTAACAATTTTGCATCGATAAAATTTGTTTCTACGACTTTCATATTCTCACCTATTCTCCGTTAAACTGTTTCCCAAAATCAATATCCCGTGCTAACGTATTCGCCTTTTGAAGAGAAGCATGAGTTCCCGCATCAGTCCACCAGCCGCTCATTTCATTATAAGTAAGTACCCCTCGTTTTAAATACCAATTATTTATATCTGTAATTTCAAGTTCTCCCCGTGCAGAAGGTTTTAATTCTTTAATATAAGAAAAAACTTTCGAATCATACAAATAAATTCCCGTAACAGCATAAGAACTTTTCGGCTCTTTCGGCTTTTCTTCAATTTCAACTATTTTTCGGTTTTGAATATGTGCTACGCCAAATCTTTCGGGATCTTCTACAGATTGCAAGAGCACTTTCGCACCTTCTTTTTGATTTGCAAACTCTTCAACATACGGAAGAATATCATCTGAAAAAATATTATCCCCCAATATAACTACCATACGATCATTCCCGACGAAATCTTCACAAAGCCCTAACGCCTGTGCGATACCGCCCGCTTTATCTTGCACACGATACGTAAAGGACACGCTAAATTCATGACCACTCCCTAAGAAGCTAACAACATCCCCCATATGCTCTTTACCTGTAATAATCATAATGTCTGTAATATCGCATTGTTTTAGCTTATATACCGCATGATAAATCATCGGATACCGACCAACAGGAAGTAAATGTTTATTCGTTACTTTCGTTATTGGATATAATCTCGATCCAGTACCACCTGCTAAAATAATTCCTTTCACTCTGCATCTCTCCTTTATGATGGAGATAATATATCTTTGTAATGTTCTATAAACACTTGCCGGTACTTCTCATATGTATCCGCATCAAACTCATCCCCGTTGTAATGAATACACCATAAATTTGCTTGATTTGGGATACCGATTAAATAACCAGCCCTTTGAAACTCTAAAGACTGTGACACATCATAAAAGTGAAACCCTTGAAACAAATCTTCTCGCCACGGAATATCATACTGCGTTGCCATGAATAAACCATCAATTGCCTGAACTGACAAAAATGGTTGATTACCATAAAAAACCTGATCTAAATTTAATAATTGATAATTCTGTCTTCTGTATTCAATCACTTTCCCTACTAAATTTTTTCCTTCCCACCATATCCCGTTATTCGGTAAAAACTGAGCCCCAGCGACTCCTATTAAACCAAGCTTTTCATTTTCTTTAAAAAGAGATATAAGTGTAGAAAACATGTCTCGATTAATAAGATATGTATCTTGATGTATATACACTTTGTATTTCGCTGGATATGAAAGGGCTCGGTTGTATGCACTTGCCATACTTTGTGCATCTCGTATCGGAAAAATTTGTACGACATAGCCAGGGGGAACAAAAATGTTTCTGATTTGGCTCTCACATTGTTTGAAAAGCTCTTCATTATTTACACAAACAACAACTAATATTGTATGATCTTTCATTTTTGTCCCCCCTTTTATTCTTCCTTATTTACCTCTGACATATAGTGTTCCACAAATATTTCCCGATACTTCTCATAGTTCGTCATATTCACATCAAAATGATAATGGATACACCAAGCATCGCGCTGTACAGGTACACCGACTGTATATCCTGCTTTTTTAAATTCAAATGATTGAGATACATCATAAAAGTCAAATCCGTCAAATAAGTCTTCTCGCCACGGAACATCATATTGTGTCGCCATTAATAAACCGTCAATACATTCTACAGGAATAAATGTTTTTGATTCGTGATACGGTTGTTCTAAACTTGCCATATAAAACAAATCATTCATATAACCAATGACCTTTCCTACAATTCCACGCCCTTCGTTCCATACACCAGTTGGAGGAACATATTGCGCTCCAACCATCCCAATCATACCAAGGTGTTCATGTTCCTCAAATAATTGAAGTAATCCGTATAAAAAAGCTCTATTTATAATAAAAACATCTTGATGTAAATACACTTTATACTTCGCTGGATGCGAAATGGCTTGATTGTATCCACTCGTCATACTTTTCGCATTTCGAATCGGCATAAATTGGACAATATACCCTGGTGGTACTAACAATTGCAATATATGTCGCACGCAGTTTGCATACAATTTCCGATCATTTATACATGTAACAAATAATATTGTTTTGTCTGCAGCACTCATAATTGTGATTTTTCAGCTTCAATAATATACTGAAATACAACTGTCTCAGCCATGAAGCCACTTCCAAGACGATATTTTTTACAAATTCCATATAACTCCTCAATAAGTGGCTCATACATTTTATGATCAACATATACACGATCTACTTTACTAATAACATATCCTGCTTTTAAAAACATTCTTAGCATTTCATTAAATGTAAAGAAACGAATATGTGTTTTATCTAATAAACCATATTCTGTATACGTCCAATTTCCGGCAAGTAAGGGAGCTAATACTGAAATATGAGCAACGTTTGGTATACTTGCTAAAATCACACCATTTTGCTTTATATATGGCTTAACCTTTTCAATCACAGCCCATGGATCAAATAAATGCTCTAATACATCTCCAAATAGGATGCAATCAAATTGCCCCTCCTCATAAGGAAGATCTATTTTTTCTATATCCCCTAAAATAACATGATCTAGTCTTTCTTTCGCTTTTTCTGCAGCCTCTGGAAATGCCTCGATTCCTGATACACGTGTACCATTTTCTTTAATAGCTGCTCCCAATGTACCGCTCGAGCAACCAATATCAAGAACTTCTTTCCATTCCTTTTTTATATGCTTTAATAAATTCGGATTCGCTGCATTATAATAATGCTCGGATTTTTCTTCATATAAAGAACTTTTTTCGCGATTCATTTCACACACTCCTTATGCAAATTGAATTAGAAATATAAATCTCATATGAATTCTATAAAGTGCAGATTTTGTTCATCCCCCACTGATTATTAGCCCGCAAATAGCTTTATAAAATTTTTTATCTATATTGGTTTCGTTACTGATACTCTAATATATAACCAATCTATTAGAGTTAGAATAACGATAAATCATTTCTAAAAAACGAAACCTATTACGCTTTATATGGTTTATCAAAAACTCCCCGAAAATATTTACGGTTATATTCAATTGCAGCATTATTCGGAACATAAGAAGCTGCTAATTCATTGTAATAATACGCTTTATCCTGCTCCCCTAACCTGCTATAACAAATACACATTTGTAAATAGGGTAGCCATGTGTAGCTAGCTGGACTATGAAAAGGACTTTCCGTTGCCATTGGTACTTCCGTTGCAAGTTTAAACCAAAATATCGCTTCATTATATTTTTCTTGTTCCATATATATATATCCTATTCTTGTACAATTCTCTCCTCTAGGGACGTCATACCGAAACGACTTCACACAAGATTCGATTGCCTTCTCCCACATTCCGAGCTTCGCATAGCAATCTCCTAACTTACCACATGCATAAATTTTCTCTTCATACCATCCTTCGTCTTGATTAAGAAATGTTTCATAAAGAAGAACTGCATCATCATATTTTTGGTTATCCATAGATTCATTTGCGTAATAAAATAAATCCCTCGAACTCAATTCTTCCCCTGCAGCTACAGTATTTTGAAAAATTTTCAAATTACGATTTGTTACTTTTTTTTCTTTTTTATGTGTAATAGCAACTTTACTACTAAAAGTCTCACCAGCAATAGCTAAATACTCATGAACCTTTCCAAACCATTGAAATTGTTTTTCACGCTTTACAAGTCGATTTCTTTTTGTACAATATAAAGGTTTCCCGTTAGAATCCATCGCAAGATGATAAGGCATCGAAACAGCATCAAATTTAGGATCTAATTCTATTTTTAAGAGTTTCAATGCTTCTTGAGCATCTTCTAATAATACGTCATCTGCATCTAGCCACAATATATACTCTTGCGTCGCTTTTGAAAAAGAAAAATTTCTTGCTGCCGCAAAATCATCAATCCACTGGAAATCATATATGTTAGAAGTGTATTTCTCTACGATTTCTTTCGTTCGATCGACGGAACCTGTATCCACTACTATAATTTCATCCACAATTTTCTCAACTGTCTCTAAACAACGGGCTATTGTCTCCTCCTCATCTCGAACAATCATACATAAACTAATTGTAATTCCTTGCTTGTTCAACATAATCACCCTCTTCCAAATCAATCATATGTTATACATATACTAAACTTTCCATTTTTTTAAATTGTTCAAGTAGTTTAAGATTTCTTTTCAATAATTCAAATGTCCGTGTCATTTTCTTTCGGTTTTGCATCTACTATATAATGAACGCTTTATGGAGGTGAATTTATGTCAAATAATAATTATTCAAATGGATTAAATCCCGATGAATCTTTATCAGCTAGTGCATTTGACCCTAATCTTGTAGGACCAACATTACCACCGATACCACCGTTTACCCTTCCAACTGGGCCTACCGGGCCTACTGGACCTACCGGGCCTACTGGCGGAGGAACTGGAATAACTGGACCTACCGGGCCTACTGGTGACACTGGGGCTACTGGACCTACCGGGCCTACTGGTGACACTGGGGCTACTGGACTTACGGGGCCTACTGGTGACACTGGGGCTACTGGACCTACCGGGCCTACTGGTGACACTGGGGCTACTGGACCTACGGGGGCTACTGGACCGACTGGACCATCCGGATTAGGACTTCCAGCAGGATTATATGCATTTAACTCCGGTGGGATTTCTTTAGATCTAGGAATTAATGATCCAGTACCATTTAATACTGTTGGATCTCAGTTTGGTACAGCAATTTCTCAATTAGATGCTGACACTTTCGTAATTAGTGAAACTGGATTCTATAAAATTACTGTTATCGCTAATACTGCAACAGTAAGCTTATTAGGAGGTCTTACAATCCAAGTGAATGGAGTACCTGTACCAGGTACTGGATCAAGTTTAATCTCACTTGGAGCACCTATCGTTATTCAAGCAATTACGCAAATTACGACAACTCCATCATTGGTTGAAGTAATTGTTACAGGACTTGGGCTATCATTAGCTCTTGGTACGAGTGCATCCATTATTATTGAAAAAGTTGCTTAATTTTTTACTTAGCAGTAAAACTGATATCAGTTTTACTGCTTTTTCAATTTCAAATTCAATCATGAAACATTCGTTAGCTACATAATCATATTGTTGTATGACATTTTGCAGGAGGCACAAATATGGAAAGTAAATCTGCTGTTCAGCTTTATCTCGAATTGCTAAAGAAAACAATTTTATTTGAAATATGGTTGGAATATGAGGCATACTTACCCGCATCTCTACATATTTCGAAAGAACTAGAATTCGAACCCGTTACAGTCCCCCTCCCTTTATTCATTAAGCAATATGCCGAAAACCATAACTTAAAAATTGTAAAACCAAATGTTTCAAAAAGTGAACGTCATGATGGAATGGATTGGCCAAGAGCAGCACATAGCATGATTGGTCGAGAACGTATGAACCAATTACAAGAGGCAATGGAAACCGTTGTTCGTGAAAATATAGAGGGAGATTTTATTGAAACAGGTGTATGGCGCGGAGGATCATGCATTTTTATGAATGGTTTTTTACAAGCAAACAACATTACGAATCGTACTGTGTGGGTCGCAGATTCATTTGAAGGTTTGCCAGCACCGAATCTAGAACAATATCCAAAAGATTACGGTGATTATTTACACACATTCGATTACTTACGCGTCTCTTTAGAACAAGTACAAGAGAATTTTAAAAAATATGATTTACTAAATGATCAAGTGAAATTTTTAAAAGGTTGGTTTAAAGATACTTTACCAACAGCACCAATTGAAAAAATAGCAATTGCACGGCTTGATGGTGATATGTACGAATCCACCATGGATGGTCTCATGAACTTATATGATAAAGTTTCTAAAGGTGGCTATATAATTATCGATGACTACGGGCTACCGCCATGCGCTGAGGCTGTGACAGACTTTAGAAAGCAACGAAATTTAAAAGCCCCTATTACTAAAATTGATGTATTTGGCGTTTATTGGAGAAAAGAATAAACAAGATTTAATCTATAGGAGATTCCATTTTCACTCATTCTTCTCTTACTTCTAATCCAATTAAGTATTTCTTTTGTGGAATCTCCTTACATATAACAATTGTTTTCCTTTGTTCTCTCACTACAAATTGAAAATTTTATTAATAGAGTGACTGCATATTCTCACACAAGAAAGGGGTATACTCATGAGCGAACTTAACAAAGAAATGACTTTACTCCCCCCTCCTGAACTCGTCCAATATGTAGGTGGCGACTTCAAAAAGGTGGGAAAAGAGTTCCTAAAGCATTTTATTCAAATTGGCGCTTTAAAATCAAATGAAAAAGTATTAGATGTAGGCTGCGGCGTCGGCCGAATGGCTGTACCATTAATGAATTACTTAAATGATGATGGAGCATATTATGGATTTGATTTGTTTAAAGATGGAATTACTTGGTGTCAAAATAACATTTCAACTATGCGTAATAATTTTCACTTTGAACATGTTGACATATACAATCAATTCTATAATCCAGAAGGAAAAGAAGATGCCTCTCAATATCGTTTTCCCTATGAAGACGGAACATTCGATTTTATCTTTTTAACTTCTGTATTTACACATCTTCTTCCAAAAGAATTAGAACATTACGTATCTGAAATTGTACGTGTATTAAAAAAAGACGGGAGATGTTTCATTACATTCTTTCTAATAAATCCTGAATCGTCCTATTATTTAAATGCAGGACAAAGTACATTAGGTTTTTATCATCGAATTGAAAATTGCTACGTTGTAAATAAAGATATTCCCAATTTTGCAGTTGCTTATCCTGAGACAGATATTTGCAATCTATTGAATAAGTATGGTCTAGAAATAATCAATAAGCCACATTATGGTTTATGGTGCGGCAGACCAGAATATACAAGTTACCAAGATATTGTTCTTACAAAAAAAAGCTTCTGAAAGGAAGTTATGTATGGCGAGTGAAAAAAATCTACCTCTCGTTTCTATCCTTATTCCCACTTATAATCGACCCCATTATTTCAAAATCGCTCTAGAAAGTGCATTGGCACAAACTTATTCAAATATTGAAATCATCATCGGAGATGATAGTACAAATGATGAAACAGCAACTCTAATCCATGAACAATACTTACCAAATTATAAAAATATAACATACATTCGAAATATCTCTACTCTAGGACAATTTCACAATGACCTTATGCTCATAGAAAAATCAAATGGTGAGTATATAAATTTTTTAATGGACGATGACGTGTTTTATAAGCATAAAATACAAAAAATGATGGCCTATTTTGAGCAAGATTCCAATAAAGATCTTGCTCTTGTTACTTCTTATCGAGTACGTATTGATGATCATGGAAATCTAATCGGCGATGCCCATCCAACACAAAAGTTATATAGCGAAGATACCCCATTAAACGGAATATTTTTAGGCGACTGGATGCTAAAGGCCGGCCACAACATTATCGGCGAACCTACAACTACTTTGTTTCGAAAGAACTTGCTCACTGAACCTTTTGGCACCCTTAAAGAGCGACAATATTCTTGTAGTGTTGATATGGCCTCATGGATTTCTTTACTTTCTAAAGGAAATGCAATATACATTTCTGAGCCTTTAAGTCAATTTCGCTACCATGCTGGACAACAAATACACAATAAACTACTTCAAGGTTGCGAAGATTTCACACACCTCGTTATAACATCAAAAGAATATGGATTTTTACAAAATACTATAGACTATAGAACAGCTCTACTTAGTGCTTACAAATGGTGTAAAAGTTCCTTAAAATACTACCTTCATCAACTAGATATTTTTCCTGACGCACATGTACGTCTTGCCCATTGTTTGGATATAATTATTAAAGAGTTAAACAATTAAACTACTCTGCAAAATCAAAAGTGTATGGACTATATGTGAATCATTCGTATAGTTCATACATTCTTTCTCATACTATAAAATCCATTACTATAAAGAGCAGTAGAAAGGAATACCTACATTGAAAGATTCAAATTCTCAATATCAAATAGACTACGTATTACTATTTATTTTATTTGCCATTGGGATTGTTAGTTGTTGTGCTATTGCAAGTGCGCAAGCCTCCTTACCGCCATTTTTACAAAACGTCAATTTTGTACTCAAGCAAATCCAATGGTACTTCATTGGATTTATAGCCATTGGTGTTATTATGATTATCGATTTCGATCGTTATCAAAAAATTGCTTGGTATTTGTATAGCTTTGCAATGGTACTACTTATTGGACTAGAACTTCAAGTACCAGGTGCCGTTACAATTAAAGGCGCTACCGCTTGGTACAGGCTCCCAGGCATCGGAAATTTTCAGCCTTCTGAAATTATGAAATTGTTTTTAATTATCGTCATTGGACGAATTATAGCAAATCATAATGAGAAATATTTTTCCCAAACAATGCGTGACGATTTTTTATTACTTGGAAAAATATTTGCGACAAGCTTGCCACCACTACTACTTATTGCAAAAGAACCAGATTTAGGAAACACAATGGTCATTTCAGCGATGCTTGCAGCAATGATACTAGTTTCTGGCATACGATGGCGTTTTATTTTCGGATTAGTTTCAGGTACTTTCGTGGCTGGATCTACATTAATATATATTTTTTTTACTCACACAGATTTCTTTAAAGCACACATTTTAAAAGAATATCAATTAAATCGCTTCTACGGATGGTTGGCACCTTACAAATATGATGCGCAAGGCTATCAATTAAGACAAGCATTCTTAGCGACTGGATCCGGAGAAATGCAAGGAAAGGGGTGGGAAAATGGACAAGTATATTTTCCAGAACCACATACAGATTTTATTTTCACTAATGTCGCTGAACAATTTGGATTTCTAGGTGCAAGTGTCATTATTTCACTTTTTTTCTTACTCATTTTTCGAATGATTCATATCGCTTTAGAAAGTAATGACCCTTTCGGTAGTTACATTTGCGCTGGTACAATCGGAATGTTTACTTTCCAAGTATTCCAAAATATCGGGATGACAATCGGATTACTTCCCATTACAGGGATAACATTACCTCTTATGAGCTACGGAGGAAGTTCACTGCTTACATACATGATTGCGATTGGATTCATTTTAAATATTCGCTCAAGAACGAAAAGCTTTATGTTTAAATGAACAACACAAAAACGCTATATTTTTATCTCTATCCTTTTTTAGATATACTAATGAAAAATACGATGGAGGTTTAAATATGAAATATGACATTATAGGAGATATTCATGGATGCTTCCAAGAGTTTCAAAATTTAACAGAGAAGCTAGGGTATAACTGGAGTAGCGGTCTACCGATCCACCCTGAACAACGTAAACTTGCATTCGTTGGTGATATTACAGACCGTGGTCCTCATTCATTACGTATGATCGAAATTGTATGGGAACTTGTCATACATAAAAAAGAAGCTTATTACGCTCCTGGAAATCACTGTAATAAACTATATCGATTTTTCCTTGAACGTAATGTAACAATCGCTCACGGACTTGAAACAACTGTCGCTGAATATGAGGCACTTCCTTCTCATAAGCAAAACATTATAAAAGAAAAGTTTATCACTCTTTATGAACAATCACCACTCTACCACATACTAGATGAAAAAAAAGTAATCGTATGTCACGCTGGGATTCGGCAAGATTACATAGGAAGACGAGATAAAAAAGTACAAACCTTTGTATTATATGGTGATATTACAGGAGAAAAGCATGCCGATGGCTCACCTGTCCGTCGCGATTGGGCGCAAGAATACAAGGGGCAAGCTTGGATTGTATATGGACATACACCAGTAAAAGAACCTCGATTCGTCAATCAGACAGTCAATATTGATACTGGTGCTGTATTTGGTGGCAAATTAACCGGATTACGTTATCCTGAAATGGAGACTATCTCTGTCCCTTCTTCTTTACCTTTTGTCGCTGAGAAGTTCCGTCCAATTTCATAACTACCTTACTTAGCGAGAGATTACCGTATTATTTAGGCAAATCTCATATAAAACTAGGTAAAGTAATTAAAAAAAGATGCAATAAAGTGCATCTTTTTTTAATTACTTTACATATAATGTCGCAGGAGGTGACAGAATGAAGAAAAAATCTTCTAAACAAAAAAGAAAATTTCCCCCTTTATATCTGCCCATGTACGGAATTAACAACTGGTGTAGCATTCGGGCTGCAGCCATAGAAGAACTAGAAGAACAAGAGTCATCAAAAAAAAGCAAAGTAAAACCAACATATGTCTCTTTAGAAAATGCTGTGATGAACCACATAATCGATCGCAGAAAAATAAAGATGCAACAAAAAAATAAACAGCTCTCAAATCAAGATGAACAGGTACTACGTTCTAACCAAACAGAAGAAACGGCGGAAGAAAATAATTCTGTAGCAATAAATAAAAAAGTGGAACCAGAAATTCCAGCTGCTATTATAAACAAAGTAAAAAAAATAAAAGAAGCATTAGCTTCATCGAATGATATACAAACTGAAAAACCACTCATAATTGAGACACCTACACCTGAAAATACAAAAGTTAAAAGGGGCGGCCGATATGCATATGCGGAGGGGCTTCACTCTCATGCGGAGGGCATGGCAGCACATGCGGAAGGCTTATTAACACACGCAAAAGGTTCTTTCTCTCATGCAGAAGGATCCAACTCAAAAGCAACTGGACATAGTTCGCATAGTGAGGGAAGTGAAACGACAGCAGGCGGTGCTTATTCTCATGCGGAGGGTAAACAGACGACTGCTTTAGGCGAAGCAGCACACGCAGAAGGAACCGCAACTATCGCTAACGGCTTCTCTTCTCATGCGGAAGGTCATCATACATCAACAGCTCATTTTGCAGGTAGCCATATTATGGGGCGCTTCGGCACTGCAGAAGAAGCTTATTCCTGGTTTATTGCAAATGGTGCAAACGACACCGACCATAATATCGGTGCTAAATGGCTTGCCCATAATGGAGAAATGTATATTGAGGGCGCGTCTTACAATGCAAGCGGAACGGATTTTGCACAAATGTTTGAAACAGAAGGTCATAAACCTATTGATGTCGGTTATTTCGTTACATTTAGTAGCGAAGAAAAAATTCGGATAGCTACTTCACACGATTCGTTCATTTTAGGAATATCTAGTGCAACCCCTGCACTTATAGGAAATAGCGGGGCTTTAAGTTGGCAAAAACGCTATAAAACAGACAACTTTGGAAAACGCCAATATGTATGGACGGAATCAGAAGAAATACAACCTCTTTTAAATACAGAATGGGATCCAGCTTGCAAATATGTAGCAAGAAAAGATCGCGCCGAGTGGCTTCCTGTCGGATTAATTGGGCAAATGTTAGTACGTGATGACGGCACTTGCGAAACGCATGGATATTGTCGTCCAAATGACAATGGCATTGCTACAAAAGCCGAAAGTGGATTTTTCGTTATAAAGCGTACGCGTGAAAACCAAATTTTAATATTATTCCGCTAAGAAAAAAGGGAACAAAATTCTTTATAACATAAGAATTTTGTTCCCTTTTTAAGCATTCCTAAGTAACTCTTGCATATCGCTTGGAATCTTTATAGTGAAAGACATTTCTTTCTCTAAAATAGGATGATAAAACGTCAAAGATTTACTATGAAGTGCTTGCCGTTTCATTTCATCCCTTCTTCCTCCATATAAGTTATCACCAAGTAATGGATGTCCTATATGAGCCATATGCACACGAATTTGATGCGTTCTTCCTGTCTCAAGCTCCAGCGCTACATGTGTCTTATGATATGTACTATCAATTACTTTAAAATGAGTAACTGCCCTTTGTCCATCCTCACAAACCGTTCGCTCAATAACGCTATCAGATTTCCGACCAATTGGTGCATCAATCATTCCTTCTCGTTCTACCATCTCACCGTGAACAATTGCTTCATACGTTCGTTTCACAGCTTTTTGTTGATGCTGCTTCGATAAAAGATGATGCACGAAACGATTTTTTGCAATAAGCATAAGCCCTGAAGTATCACGATCTAACCGTGTTACAATGTGTACTGTACTTGCAAGATGCTGCTTATCATAATGAGATAAAAGCGCATTGGCAACACTCCCTGTCGGATGTTCCCTAGATGGAATCGTTGACATGTTCGCCTCTTTATTAATGATAAGAACCGCATCATCTTCATATACAATGCATAAAGGGATATCTTCTGCAATCATCCCTTCACTTCTTTCCTCCACTGGAAAAAAGATGCGTAATTCTTCACTAGCGCGCAACTGATGACGAACACTCGCATGTTGACCATTTACTTCAATTGCCCCGCCGTGAAACTTTATATCCGTTAAAGCGGCTTTAGAAATACCTTTCGTTTTCAAAAATTCCCTAACTAAAGTACTCTCTTCAGCCAGTCCTATATCCCATTTCAATGTAAATCTGTTCAAATTTATAACCCTTTCTATTTATCTGCAACAAACGAGTCACGAACTCGTTTCCAGAACGGGAACGGGCGGAAACGAACAAATCGTACTTTCTCGTTTGCGACGCGATACTGGATTGATTTCACATCTTGATGAACCATCGTTAAATGATCCACTGTAATTTGTAAGTTCATTCCTGCAGCTGGCTTTAACACACATGTATGGTGCTTCGGCAATACGAGTGGCGATCCCACAGTACGAAACACACGATTGTTAATGGACGCCATTTCTGCAATTTGAATCGCTTCAATAGAAGGGTGAATAATTGCTCCGCCAAGCGCTTTATTATATGCAGTACTTCCTGAAGGAGTAGAAATACAAAGGCCGTCCCCGCGGAATGTTTCAAAATATTCTCCGCGTATTTCTACTTCTGTTACTAATGTACCTTCTGCACTTTTTACAGTCGCCTCATTCATCGCCAAATACTGTGACTCTTTACTTCCATTCACATAGCGAATAATCACTTCTAAAAGCGGATATTCCACCACTTGGAATGGTGTTTTCGCAATCGCAATTACTAATTTCTCTACTTCTGTCGGTAACCAATCTGCATAGAAACCTAAATGTCCTGTATGTACACCAACAAATGCTGTTTCATCCAATCGATTATAATAACGATGAAACGCATATAAAAGCGTTCCATCTCCCCCAACAGAAATTACAATATCGGGTTCCTTTTCATCCATTGTAAATCCAAAATCTAACAAGTACTCTTTCATCGTGCTTGCCAGTGTATCTGATGATTGATCTCCCTTTGACATAATTGTAAATTTCATCGCCCAACACCCTTTAGTTTATGATTCGGAATCTTTCGTTTCTTGCTTTCTTGAAAAAGCCTTCTGCGCTTCTTGAATCTCAAGACGAATAGAAGACATTTCTTCATCTAATAAAAACGCCGCTTCCGCTGCACGTTGCAAGCGTATTTTAATATCTTCAGGAAAACGTCCACTATATTTATAATTTAAAGAATGCTCAATTGTTGCCCAAAAGTTCATTGCTAACGTGCGTATTTGGATTTCTACCAATACTTTTTTTTCTCCCTGAATCGTTTGAACGGGGTAACTAATGACAACGTGATAAGAGCGATAGCCGCTATCTTTCTTTTGCGTGACATAATCACGTTCTTCCACGATTTCAAAGTCATTTCGTTTTCGAAGATATTCTACAACAGGCTTAATCTCATCAACAAATTGACACATCATTCGAAGGCCCGCGATGTCTTGCATATCTTCTCTCAGCCGATCTAGCGGTACATTTCTCTTCTCCGCTTTATCAATAATACTAGCAACCGACTTTACCCTTCCTGTTACAAACTCAATTGGAGAATGCTCTGTCAACATTGCAAATTGAGTACGCATTCCTTTTAGTTTCACTTTCAGCTCTGCCACCGCTTGATGGTAAGGTGCTAAAAATTCTTCCCAATTTCGATTCATTTCAACCACCACCAAAATCAATCCATTTGCTTATAGAAATACTTTTTCTACAGCAGTTACTAGTTCTTCTCCGTAATTTGCATTACCTTCAATATTTTCAACTAAATATTCTACTTCTTCTTTTAAATTTTCTAATTCCATTTCAACGTCATTCACACGAACGAACATTACTATATCGTTATTCATCGCTTCATGCATTGCTTCCCAGCATGTGTGCGGAATACTTACATAAATGAAAGATGATTCGTTTTCTAAAATATATAAAAATGATAAATTGTCTGAGTCTACAAGTACGTGATTACGCGCACTTAACTCCTTTACCTCTATTTCATTATTTTCCGCACAAAAAATAAGCGCATTCTCTCTCTTTTCTACGCTCTTAACTTGAATTTTATTTTGCATGCTCTAACTCCTCCATCTCAACTTCCTGTCTTACTTAACAGTATTATTGTATCATAACATGGACGCAAACAAATAAAACATTGAACCAAATTTATGAAAAAGCGATAATGTGTAAAGAATTATTTTTTAAAAGGAGCGCGCATACAATGACACAAGAAATTGAAATTGAATTTAAAAATATTGTTACAGAAGAAGAATTCGATACATTATGTAAATCATTCTCTATTGAAGCATTTACGAAACAGGTGAATCACTACTTTGAAACACCGGGCTTCTCGTTAAAAGAAGCCGGCTCTGCACTTCGTATTCGTCATAAAGGAGAAATTTATACATTAACATTGAAACAACCTGCAGAAGTCGGCTTGTTAGAAACGCATCAAGTCGTAACAGAAGACGAAGCAAGAATGATGATGGAAACAAACGTAATCATTCCAGGGGCTGTAATGGATCAACTACACAAATTACAAATTCCTGTTTCCACTTTAACTTATATGGGTAGTTTAACAACTGAAAGAGCCGAAGCATTATTTAAAGGCGGAACGCTTGTCTTTGATCATAGTTTCTATTACAATCACGATGATTATGAAATTGAATTTGAAGTGCAAGATGAAGAAACAGGAAAAGCTGCATTTATTCATTTATTAACGCAACATAACATACCTGTTCGTCATACAAATAACAAAGTAAAACGCTTTTTCCTTGCCAAACAAAACAAAGCACGCTAAAGTGAAAATTCCACTAGTGAATATGTTTCACTAGTGGATACATCTTACTAAAAAAGTTTACACCCGTAGAATAAGCAAAGAATGTTTGAGAAGGCTGTTTATTTGCCCTCTCGAACATTCCATTGCTACAATAGATATACATTTCATGGAAAAAGGAGTTTATAAAGGATGAGCAAGCAACCGATGACACCATTTGAAGCAATTGGCGGTGAACAATGCATTGCAATATTAGTAGATACATTTTATTCCTATGTCAGTAAACACCCTGACTTATCTCCCATCTTCCCGGAAGATTTAACAGAAACCGCTAGGAAGCAGAAGCAATTTCTAACACAATATTTAGGTGGTCCTAATTTGTACACTGAAGAACATGGTCATCCTATGTTAAGGGCACGCCATCTTCCGTTTGAGATTACTCCAAAACGAGCAGAGGCTTGGCTATCATGTATGGAGCAAGCAATGGATGATACTGGAGTGCATGGTCATATAAGAGAGTTTGTTTTTGAACGTTTAGCATTAACCGCTCAGCATATGGTTAATACTCCAAACGAAACAGGTGAAGTGTAATGGATAAGCAGGAAGCAAAGCATATAAATATGCCATCTCCTTCCGCATGCGAGCATAAGTCTGTAGAAGCATATTTATTTATTGATCCACTTTGTAAAGATTGCTGGGAAATTGAGCCTTTTATTATTAAACTATGGCTTGAATACGGGAAATACTTCTCTATTCGTCATATCGTAACAGGAAAAGTGGATGGAACGAACGCTTCCTCACACAAATGGAATAAACCTGCTAATATTCGATTTGTGTGGGAAAAGACAACAAGTTTACAAGGTTTTTCATGTGATGGAAAGGTACATATGCAAGAAGCATCGTCAACACCATATTTAGTTTCGATGGCAATTAAGGCGGCGGAGTTGCAAGGCCGAAAAGCAGGTTCGAAGTTTTTGCGAAAACTCCAAGAATACATTTTCCTTGAAAATGTATCAAACCCTGACTGCGAACTATTACTTGCATGTGCGAAAGATAGCAATATTGATGTAGAAGAATTTAAAAAAGATCTACATTCTGCTAGTGCAAAAAAAGCTTTCCAATGTGACTTGAAATTCACGAATGAGATGCATATTACAGAAATACCCTCCCTCGTCTTTTTTCATGCGAACTCAGATGAAGAAGGTATTAAAATCGCTGGAAATTATTCCTACGATGTATACGTACAATTATTGAAAGAACTTGTAAAATGTGAAATTGAGCCAGAACCATTACCACCTTTAGAAGCATTACTAGAAGCAACACAATTTATATCTTCAAAAGAAGTAGCATTTATTTATGACTGTCCGCAGCAAGAAATTGAGCGCGAACTTAAAAAATTACAACTGAAACGAAAAGTACAAATGATTGAAGTAAAATGCGAACGTTATTGGAAATGGATAGCAAAAGAAAAAGACCTGGTGTAAACACCAGGTCTTTTTCTTTACGGCTTATAAAAATATTAAAGGGGATGGGAGAAATTTTCACGTTCAAACAAAGGGGTATATGTTTGTATGTGAATTCGTTCACGCTTATTATATTACAAGATTCGACGCCAGATGACAACCCCTTTTGTCGAAATTCACACTTTTGTCACATTCTAAACGTTTTCATTTTTGAATAAGCTATAAAAAAGGTCATTTAGGGGGGTTATTTATGAAAAAATCTTATATTGCTCTTCTCTTTCTAGCTGTCATCGTTTCTTTTTTCTTGTACATCCTCTCTCTACTACAAGCTTTTCCTAAAATTATTGCCTTACCTCTTTTATTTGGAATCATCGTTATCACTCTCTCTTATTTCAATCATAAAAAAAGATTCAAAGGGTTTTAATTTCAAAAATCAGCTGTAAAACTATCCTTTCAGTTAGAAAAACAAAGAAATTCACCTTATTTTTTCGACAAATATCGACATTGAATTTATTCAACAAAAAAGACGAGGATACAATCTCTCGTCTTTTTTCATTACTTTTCTTCAAATAATAATGCTTCTAATTCATTTAATTTCTCTTCAAATACTTGTAGTGCCTCTTTTACTGGTTCAGGAGATGCCATATCTACTCCTGCTTTTTTCAGCACTTCAATTGGATAATCAGAGCTTCCTGCTTTTAAGAACTCGTTAATATAACGTTCTACTGCTGGTTGTCCTTCTTCTAAAATCTGTTTAGATAGAGCTGTCGCTGCACTAAATCCTGTTGCGTATTGATATACGTAATAGTTGTAGTAGAAGTGCGGAATACGAGACCATTCTAAACCAATCTCTTCGTCGATTACTAAAGCGTCACCGAAATATTTCTTATTTAAATCGTAGTAGATTTCCGTTAGCATGTCTGGCGTAACAGCATGTCCTTCTTGTACTTTCTTATGAATAATATGTTCAAACTCTGCAAACATCGTTTGACGGAATACAGTACCACGGAATCCTTCTAAATAATGATTTAATAAATATAGACGCTCTTTCTTATCTTCTGTCGTTTTTAATAAATAATCATTTAGAAGCGCTTCATTACAAGTTGATGCCACTTCTGCTACGAAGATGGAATAATCACCATATACGTGCGGTTGTGTTTTTCTTGTATAGTAACTATGCACCGAATGACCAAATTCATGAGCAAGTGTAAATAAATTATTTACATTATCATGCCAGTTCATTAAAATATACGGATTTGTTCCATATGCACCAGATGAATATGCCCCGCTTCGTTTTCCTTTATTCTCATACACATCTACCCAGCGATTTTCATATGCTTCTTTCAAAATATCAACATATTCATCACCAAGTACGTTTAAAGATTTTAATAAAAGGTCTTGCGCTTCTTCGTATTTCACATTCATTTTCACTTCTGGTACAAGTGGTGTATATAAATCATACATATGAAGCTCATCAAGTCCTAATGCACGCTTACGAATATCGATGTAACGGTGTAATAAATGTAAGTTGTCATTTACCGTTTCAACAAGTTGATCATATACTGCTTCTGGAATATTATTATTGCTTAGTGCAGCTTGGCGAGCAGAATCATATTTACGAACACGCGCATTGAAATTATTACGTTTTACTGCTCCGCTTAACGTACTTGCGAATGTATTTTTAAATTTCCCGTACGTTTCATATACAGCTTTAAATGCATCTTCGCGAACACGGCCATCATCACTTTCTAAAAACTGAATGTAACGACCATGTGTAATTTCTATTTCTTCTCCGTCTTCACCTTTAATAGATGGGAATTTTAAATCCGCGTTATTCAACATACCAAATGTATTGCTTGATGAACTCATTACTTCAGATGCTTCCGCTAATAAAGCCTCCTCAGCTTCTGATAATACGTGCGGGCGTTGACGTGTAATTTCTTCTAATGCATGTTCATATACACTTAAATCTCTATTTTCCTTCAAGAATGTTTGCAGTGTATCTTCTGAAACCGACAAAATTTCAGGTACAATATACGCTGTGCTACTAGATACTTGTGAATATAAATTTGTTGCGCGATCATTTAATGCTTGATATACAGAGTTTGTTGTATCTTGATCGTAACGCATATGAGCATATGTATATAGCTTACCTAATCGCATTGAAATTTCGTCTTCATATTGCAATGCCTCAAGTAAATTGTCCGCAGAGTCACCAAGTTTCCCTTTAAATTCAGTTAACTTCGGTAATAGCTCTTTAATAGCTTGGAATTCTTTTTCCCATTCTGCATCTGTTTGGAAAATATCTTCTAATCGCCACGTACTTGCTTCTTCAATCTCATTGCGATCTGGTAATGTTTTCGCTTTGTTTTGTTCAGACATTCTTTAAGCCCTCCTTTAATTATCTCTACTTAAGTACAATTCGTTTTTTTCTTATGTAATTCCTTCACAATCAGTCTTTATTATATCCCCTTTTCCTTCTCTCATGTTGTACTTTGCCTCAAATAAAGATAAGGCATACGCTAAACAAGTTTCATCATATTTCATAACTTCCTCCTCTGTTTTTAACATAACGATTCCCCTTATTTTCCGGTACTTATAAGTCTCCACTTTACGTAATACACCTGTATAACATAAGAATGTCATATATTCAGTAACTGCTACTTTCCATATATGCTTTGAAAAGTACGGGAGCATACGCCTTTTCGTATACTTTTTTACATAACTACACACATATTGAAGAGAAATACACTCTCCTACTGCAAGCTCCCCTATACACTTCATATATAGAAAAGCTTGCCATATAAATGGGTTTGTTTGAAAAGCAAATCCAGAAGGGAGTGGAACACCAATTTCAGAAGGAAAGCTCGCTGGGGTACATTTAAATTGATATAAGAGGCGTAATAGTGACTTATAATTATAATTCCAAATAGGCAAAGCATTTTTTCGAAAATAGTCCTTTCGTTGCTTCCATTCTCGGTCTAATATTTCTTTTTGGAAAGGAACAGGGGAAAAGAGTAATTCAAAAGTAGTAGTTTCAGTTGGTAAATATATAGTATGTGAGAAAGAGACGCTTGTAGAAAAAGAAGTGAGAAACGCGCATTTCATAAATGCTTTTTGTTTGGAACAGAAGAAAATAAGAAATGGTTGAGGATAAGATTGTAAGGAGAAAGCCATAAGTGAGGAAAATTTCATCCAATATGCAGATTGCTTTTTCAATTGATTTCCACCAATGATCCAAATGACCTGTATACCCGCTCGCCAATACGAATAGGTTCGTTTGTACAGCTGCTCTATAGAAAGATTTGCGCATTGGTATTCAATCGCAATTTTTCTCCCTGCTCTCTCTATAAAAATATCTGGTCGTTGCTGAATCTGGGGCAGATAATGCTCTATATCTACATGAAAGTTTTGACGTTCGAACCATCTATATAACAATTCTTTACCGTACCTATGATACATAGATTCCGCTTCATAAAAGGCAAGACATGAATCCACTTTTTTATGAGCAAAATGCCAACTTTTTTGTTTCCCTAATTTCATTTGTACTTCCTTTCCACAAGCTACACAAAAGAATCGTTCCTGTTGACGCATACGGCGCAAAAGCTCTTCATTACAATTGTAGAGTAAATGAATTTTTTCTCCGTTTTCTCTTTTAGCTATAAATATCGTAATCACATCCTTTCAGCTCTTTACATTCTACAATTTATTACAAATTCCTTTAAAAAAAGAGATGTCCCAATTTCGGACATCTCTTTTTATAATAAAGGGGATAATAACCGGTACGTTGATTCAACAATTCGTCTATGAAGACGCCTTTTATGAAAATGATCGACATGAATTTCACTTGATTCTTCTAAATCATCTTTAAAGTCTTGAACAAGTCTTTTAATGCTATCTGTATCATATAAAAAGGCATTTACTTCAAAATTCAAATGAAAACTTCTCATATCCATATTAGCTGTCCCAATTGAAGCTAAATCAGAATCGACAATGACAACTTTACTATGGAGAAAACCTTTTTCATACTCATATATCTTTACCCCTGCATCTAAAAGCTCTGGGAAGTACGATCTCGATGCGTAAAAGACAGTACGCTTATCAGGCTTACTCGGCATTAACAAACGAACATCAATACCAGCAAGCGCAGCTACCTTTAATGCGGATAAAATATCATCATCCGGAATGAAATACGGCGTTGCAATCCAAATAGATTTCCGAGCAGAAGCGATCATTGCGAAATATAAATGCTTAATCGTTTCCCACTTATTATCAGGGCCGCCTGCAACGAGCTGCACGCCTCCCCAATGATCACCCTCAACTGCTTTTGCTTGTAAATATTCAGGAGCTAGCACAGCCTCTCCAGTCATATAAAACCAATCTTGAAGGAAAATAAGCTGTAAACTTTGAACCGCTTCACCACGTAAATACAAATGCGTGTCTCGCCAAAAGCCAAAATATTTACTTTTCCCTAAATACTCATCACCGATATTTAATCCGCCTACAAACCCTTCGTTCCCATCAATCACAACAATTTTCCTATGATTTCGATAATTAATCTTATCGTTTAAAATCGGAAAGCGCACAGGAAAAAACGGAATCATTTCAACACCTGCATCGTTTAATTCTTCAATATACGATTTTGATAACTTAAAACTTCCAACCGCATCATATAAAAAACGAACAACAACGCCTTCTTTTGATTTTTGTATTAAAATATCTTTAATTTCTGTTCCTAATTTATCATCACGCACAATGTAATATTCCATATGAATGTGATGTTTTGCTCGTTTTAATCCATCTAAAATGGCCTGAAACGTTTCATCTCCATTTGTTAATGTCCTCGTTTCAGTTTGAAATGAAATATTTAAAGCGCCTAAGCGATCCGCTAAACGAAATAACAGCTCTTGATGCTTATGATTGCGTAAAATTCTTTCTTCGTAATCTTCATGCCCTTTATATTGTAAAAACGCCTGTTCATCAAGTAACGCCTTCTTTTGAAACATTCTTTTTCTCCGAAAATTTTGTCCAAATAATAAATAAGCAAAGAAGCCAAATACCGGAAAAATCCCTAACACAATTAACCATGTAAGTGTTTTAGATGGATGGCGATTTTCTAAGAAAATAACGCAACCAATTAAAAACGCAGATACTGTAAATAAAATACTAATAATACCTAAAATCGAAACATCTTTTATCCCAATCACATCTGAATAAAATGCTACATCAATAAACATACGTAACGAAACAAATAATGCGAACAATAGCAGGATAAAGAAAATCAGCTTTAACGTATTTTTCATCTCTTACCTCCTAACTAAGAAAGCTTTCCTATTCTTCATATAAAAAGCCGATTTCATACTACAGAAATCGGCCTACGTTTTAGCAGGAAAATTATTGCGAATCGTTTCAAGCGCATGCTCTTTCACAATTTGTTTTCCATACTCACTTACACGATGAATTGTTAAAGTTGATTCTTCCCCATATTCTAAAATAATACTTAAAATACGATCGATTTCTTCTTCATCATGTAGCACTTCATCGAATTCCACATATACATAATAGCGGTTCTCAAATGAATACAGCTCATCTTTTATATCTTCAAAGATAAGACGATGACTTAATGAAATGACATCTTCAAAATCATTAAATTTAATTAAAAAGCCAAACGTACCATCTTCATTAAAGTTTGTTCCTGTTTGTTCTTCTACCTCTTCGACTAACTCTTGTTGGAATAATGATTCGATGCCTTCATCTAGAGGAATATCTATAATTTTGTCTACCCCTATCGGTAGTTCCAGCTTTTGTCCGTCCTTTGAAAGCTCTGCTTTCGTGACAAGTACTTCAATCCCTTTATCGACTGCTTGCACTTGAATCCATAACGGCCCATCAATAAAGAAATCGTCATGATCACGAGCTTCGTCCATCATCTCCCAAAAGAGCTCTTCACTTCGTTCGCGATCATACCAAATTTCTTCACGATTAAATCCTCTATCCTCTATATCAATGTACGTAATAAAAAATTTCATCGTATGATCATTAATTCTTTCAATATCCAAAATACAACTCTCCCTTCCTGCTTAGAATTGTTATGAAGGGATTCCCCACTCATATGACAAATCAATAGATTCTTGTACTCTCATTTTATGATAAGATTCTCCAGAATGGAAATAAAATCGATTTATTTTACAAAAATAGTTATATGCCTATCTTTACTCGATCAACTACATAAATATATTATTATAGCGATTTCTTACTTACAAAAAATTTGGACATACATTTCCACATTCCCCCGTACACTTTAATAAAGTGAAACTTCTATTGGAAGAGATTATTTAACAACAACTTTCTTCATCACATACATACAGTTCGCTTATTAAAACATCATAAATGGAGGCAGACGAATGGACTTAGAGTTTTTAACATCCGTACTAATGATTGTCGGTATCGATGTTGTATTAGGTGGTGACAATGCAATTGTCATCGCACTAGCTAGCCGAAATTTACCTGAATCGAAACGAAATAAAGCTATTTTGATTGGTACTCTTTTAGCAATCGTACTAAGAATTGCCCTTACTATATTAGCTGTCTATTTACTCGACATTCCATTTCTACAACTGATTGGCGGGGTTTTACTTACATTAATTGCAGTCAATTTATTAACTGATAATAACAACGATCTTTCTGCTATTCAAGGAAAAACAACTTTATTCCAAGCTGTGCGGACAATTGTTTTCGCGGATCTCGTTATGGGGTTTGATAATGTTATTGCCATTGCAGGTGCAGCTCACGGGAGATTTTTACTCGTCATAATTGGCTTACTCATTTCTATCCCTATTATTATTTGGGGCAGCAAACTTATTTTAATACTTATGGAACGATTTCCATTCCTCATTTATTGCGGTGCAGCGATTCTTGCCTATACTGCAGGAAAAATGGTTACACATGAAGACAGACTTGCCACCTTTTTTCATAACAACCCAAGTTTCACTGCAAGCATTCCTTATTTGTTCATTTTCACTATTTTATGCATCGGCTTTATCGTACAACAAGTTCGATTACGCAATGTGAAACATTAAAAAAAACCTTCTACTATATAATAGGTAGAAGGTTTTCATATTATTATAATTAATTTACAAGACGTTGTGCTTCACGTAATTGGAACGTTCTTACTGTACGTGGTAAGAAACGGCGAATTTCGTCTTCGTTGTAACCAACTTGAAGGCGTTTCTCGTCAATCATAATTGGACGACGTAAAATCCCTGGATAGTCACGAATCATCTTATATAAATCTTGAAGTGGTAAAGATTCTAAGTTTACATTCAATTCTTGGAAAACTTTCGAACGAGTAGAAATAATCTCATCCGTTCCGCTTTCTGTCATACGTAAAATCTCTTTAATTTCCTCAATTGTTAATGGATCTGAGAAAATATTACGTTCTGTATAGGGAATATGATTTTCCTCTAGCCATAATTTCGCCTTTCTACAAGACGTACAGCTTGGAGAACTATATAATGTTACCATACAAAGCTCACTCTCCTTAAAGAGTACAAATTCTGTACTAAATACAGTTTTAATTTCTAACTTCAGCAATTTTTCGCGATAACTTGTCTTATTGAAAAGTACAAAAATCGCATTTCATGTAAGCAACAACTTATAATAAACAACAATTACTTTTAATAAGTAACTTCTATAATCATTATACAATAGATTTTGCAAGAAATATACAGTAAATTTCCTGCTAGTTGAGAAAACTCTTCCGTGTATTCCACTGCTATGTAACATGATTACGCTCAATTTATCTGTACTTGAACAATAACTTTCAACCCTTTCAATACTCATTTCCCCTAGATTTTTCATATAATATATAGTTATTTATCTATAATCTTCCCTATGAAAAAGAGAACGTTTTCTTACTTTTTCCTGATAAATCAATTAAGAAATGTAAGACTATACAAATGAGAATGAAAAGGAACATTTGTTCTTATTTTAACAAATATTCTCCCTCCTGTCCACACGATTTCTAAAGTAAATTATTTTTTTCTGACATTTCTTTCTTTTTTATTTTTTATCTCATACAATAAACATACAGACAGGCAAAGGGGGAGTTTGCAAATGATTGCTTTTTTTGTTGATTTTATTACGGTTGCTGCCCTCATCATCGGAATAACAGCATTGATTGGTGTCATTACAAATAGCATTGGCGAAAAGCTCTTTGGCGGAAAAGAAAAAATGAAGTTTGTTAACAAAAGTTTGGATGTACAATCCGGCTGGAATCAAGTTGGCGGAAAAGGCATTTATAAGAAACGCACGTATTAAAAAAAGCAGGTGGTTAGCCTGCTTTTTTTATTTCCCTACGGATGCCCATTTGAAGCTCACATCAGGGCCATATTTATGGTTGTACATATCTTTAATTGTTTCTCTTTGTAAGTATGCTCTACCACGTTGGTATACTGGAACAATCGCAGCGTCATCAAGTAACATTTTTTCTGCCTCAAGTAAGTTTTTCCAGCGAGCATTTACATCGCTTCCATCTTTTTTCGCTTTCATAATGATTTCATCGTATTTCGGATTAGAGTACTTCATCTTATTTTGTGACCCATCTGTTACAAACATATCAAGATATGTGATCGGATCTGGGAAGTCTGCCCCCCATCCAGAGAATGACATGACATAATCACCCGCATCTTCTAATTTCAACTTTTGTGCGAATGGTTGTTGTTTAATTTTCACTGTTAAGCCTGGTAAATTCTTTTCCAGTTCACCTTTTAAATATTCACCAGTTTTCTTAGATAATTCAACATCTTCATTTAATAACTCTAATTCAATTTCATTTTTTCCAAGCTCTTTTGTACCAGCTTCCCAATATTTTTTTGCTTCTTTCACATTTGGTTTTACAATATCACCATTTTCAGCACGGAAATCCTTTTTATCCGGACCTTTAATGAAGTTATCAGGAATTAATCCTGTTGCTGGCTTAGAACCGTTATTTAATAATGTATCAACGAACGGCTTACGATCAAAAGCAAGGGAAATTGCTTTACGAATATTTTTATTTGCTAAAGCTGAATCTTTTTGATTTAAGCGTAGGAAAAATACAGATGTCTCTTCTACTGTTTTGAAATCTGGTTTTCCTTTATATTTATCGATGAACTCTGCTAATAACGTCGCTCGATCGATTGCATTTGTTTCATATAAGTTAATTGGCGTAGATGTATCTTTTACAATATTAAAGTTTACTTCTTCAAGCTTCACTTCTTTATTGTCCCAATATGATGAGCTCTTTGTCATTTTAAAACTGCGTTCATGTTGCCAATCACTTAATGTAAATGGTCCGTTGTAAAGCGTTGTGTTCGCTTCCAAACCAAACTTCGCACCTTGCTCTTTCACAAATTTCTCATTTACAGGATAAAAGATTGGATATACCATTAAATCTACAAGATATGGAATAGAATTGTCTAATTCTACTTCTAATGTGTAATCATCAATTGCTTTTACACCTAATTGATCAGGACTCATCTCTTTTTTATTAATTTTCTCTGCATTTTTTATATCATACATAATGTATGCTGATTTCGCAGCTGTGTCTGGGTTGATTGCTCTTTGCCATGCGTATACAAAATCTTTCGCCGTTAAAGGCTCACCGTTTGACCATTTCGCGTCTTCACGTAATTTAAATGTATATTTTTTACCGTCTTCTGACTTTTTAAATTCTTTTGCTACACCTGGAACTAACTTATCATCTTTTCCAAGGCGGTATAGACCTTCCATCGTGTTGTTCATTACTTTTGAAGAAACTGCGTCAGCTGATAATGCTGGGTCCATCGTTGGAATTTCTTGTGTTTCAATTAAATTAAGAACTTGCTTCGCACCGCTTTTCCCGCTATCCCCTTTTGCGTTTGCTTGCGGTTCATCTTTTTGGTAGCTACATGCCCCTAATATCATGCTCATTGCTACTGTTGATACTACAAAAACTGGTATCTTTTTTTTCATACTTCCACCCTCCAAAAAATGTTAGCCCTTTCATTTTCAAACAGAAAGAAATATATATATGTTCTAATAATTCATATTATACACACAAATATATTTTTTGTATATTTATATTTCTATTTCATTAAAATTTTGTGTTAAAAAATATATCTTTGTAAACGTTTTATATTGTCTATTTTCCTTACTAAAGTGCCAAAAATAATTATTTTTATATTTTTCTAAATTATCAGAGAAAAATAAATTTTATATTTTATGTATAATTATCCCACCCTTTTCAACATAAAATAGCAGGCCCTTCATATTAAAAATATATAGGCTAAAATGAGTGCAAAGGATAAGAAAGTATGTTACGATACATTTTGCTAAAAATAGATATCGGTAAAGAGGGGACGGACATGACAGCAATTCAGGCAAAAAATGGGCCGACAGAGAAATTAAGTTTATTCTTATTAACATGGCCTATTTTTCTAGAAGTTTTTCTTTTTATGTTGATGGGGATCGCTGATACTTTCATGTTAAGTGCATTATCAGACGATGCTGTATCTGGGGTTGGTGCAGCGAATCAATATCTCCATATTGCGATTTTGGTATTAGAAGTCATCGGGAACGGCGCTGCTATCGTTGTATCTCAATACCTCGGTTCCAGACGCTTTATGGAAGCATCTAAAATATCAGCATTAGCCGTCACATTAAATTTAATAGTTGGGCTCGTTATAAGCGCTGGTTTTCTTTTATTTTCGAAACATATGATGCTCGCAATGAACTTACAAGGCGATGTACTAACGTATGCGCAAAACTACTTATCTATCGTCGGAGGGGCAATCTTCCTGCAAGCTATCATTAACTCATTAGCCGCAATTATCCGTGTACACGGTTTTACAAAGCAAGCGATGTTTATTTCACTCGGAATGAATATTATTCATATCGCTGGAAACTACGTACTCATTTTCGGGAAATTTGGTTTCCCTGAGCTCGGTGTACAAGGGGCTGCAATTTCTTCCGCTATCAGTCGATTGATCGCACTTATTGTTTTCTTCTGGTTACTATATCGCGTTATGGAATATCGTGTGAAATTACAATATTACTTCACTTTATCCAAAGAATACATTGGAAAAATTTTAAAAATCGGCATTCCATCTGCATTTGAACAAGTGATGTATCAAGCTTGTCAAATCGTCTTCCTTTATTACGCAACGTACTTAGGAACGGAATCATTAGCTGCTAGACAATACGCTACTAACATTTCCATGTTCACTTATTTATTTGCAATTGCGATTGGTATGGGAACAGCCATTATTATTGGCCGCCTTGTTGGTGGTGGCGAAAAGGATGAAGCATACGAACGTTTGTGGAAAAGTGTAAAATGGGCGATTGGTGTAACTTTATGTATGGTCGCTCTCGTTATTACATTCCGTACACAATTAATGGGACTGTTTACAGATAATCCGCACATTATCGGGTTAGGCGCAAGTGTTCTTTTACTAAGTGTACTACTTGAAACGGGACGTACGATGAACATCGTCATCATTAATTCGCTTCGTGCAGCTGGTGATGCAAAATATCCTGTTTTAATCGGTGCATTTTCTATGGTGTTAATGAGTTTACCACTAGGTTACTTTTTCGCCTTTCATTTAGATATGGGGCTCGTGGGTATTTGGCTAGCGATTGCCATCGACGAATGGACACGTGCCATTATTATGTTCTTCCGCTGGAAAAGTAGAGCTTGGGAACGTTACGCACTAGTTAAACCTGAAGAACAAGAAGAGAGTATTTCTGTTCAAGTTTAGTAATTTTATATAGTAGAAAAAAGAGCCCTCCTTCCTGAACTGCACCCCAATTGTTAGACACAGTCTAACAATTGGAGGTGCAGTTTTTCTATGGCTAAATTTACAGCTGATGAAAAAATACAAATCGTTCT
>NZ_JBKFAQ010000043.1:0-684 GCF_053345735.1 Bacillus sp. D48C | reverse complement strand
TGAAGTGACCCCTAAAAGTTAGACACGGTTATTTCATTAGGCAGCTTGATAAAAGTGAGTCCGGTATTGTACCGGGCTCATTTTTAATTTTTCCTTAATCCGTTTCGTATTATAATAATCTATATATTTTTCTAATTCTATTTTAAAGTGCTCTACATTTTCAAATTCTTTTATGTAGAGGAACTCCGACTTCATAATCCCAAAGAAATTTTCTATTACTGCGTTGTCGTAACAGTTGCCTTTTCGAGACATACTCTGGACGATAGCTCTTGATTCAAGAGTACGGACGTACTGTCTCATTTGATAATGCCATCCTTGATCCGAATGCATCAGTAGCTGGTGCGTTTCAGGTAAACGTTCCAATGCTTTCTCTAACATGTCTGAAACAAGCGAATACGTCGGTCTAGAACCAATTGTATAGGTAATAATTTCACCATTATACAAATCTAATACAGGTGATACATACAGTTTTTCTCCAAACAATTTAAACTCTGTGATGTCTGTTACCCACTTTTGATTCGGTGCATCTGTATGAAAATTACGCTCTAAAATATTAGGTGCAATTCTACCGACTTTTCCTTTATAGGATTTATATTTCTTCATACGCACAACACACTTTAACCCAAGCTCTTTCATAATGCGCTGAACCTTCTTGTGGTTCACTTTCTGGCCACGATTCGTTAA
>NZ_JBKFAQ010000042.1:0-713 GCF_053345735.1 Bacillus sp. D48C | reverse complement strand
CTTAAAAGTAACAGGTGGCACGGTATATGTAAGTGTACAAAGTGAGAATGAGTTAGAAAGTGCTCGTACAGCGGTGAAATATGAATCACAAGTAACGGCGGAGCCAGTAGGTGGAAATATTGTTGTTTTAAATAATGACGGAGCGGCTGATATTGTTAGAGTGACTGGTTTAACAGCAGGTGATAAGGTAAGTGTATATAATGAAGAGACAGTCCAAGAAGCAATTGGAACAGCAACGGTAGCAGAAAATAAAACGGCGGTAAATGTTGTAATCCCTCAATTAGGAGAAGTAGCAGGAAAAATCTATGTAAGTGTTACAAAAGTAAATAAAGATGAAAGTAAACGTGTTGCAATAAATTATATTGCTGAGTAATTCGTGCAGTTAATGAATTAGATGGAATAAAGGAAAGTGCACTAGTAAATAGTTGGCTAACTATTTACTAGTAGCACTTTTTTATTTAATAAATAATTTTTAAATAGAAAAATAGTTTGTTAATAACGATTTTTAGGATGGTAGGTGTAAATAGTCTGTGAAAAAATACTTAATAGTATATTTTAGATTAAGGGAAGAAAATATAATTATTTCTAAGTTATATTAAAAAAGAGCGTTTGAAAAGTTGAAGTGACCCCTAAAAGTTAGACACGGTTATTTCATTAGGCAGCTTGATAAAAGTGAGTCCGGTATTGTACCGGGCTCATTTTTAATTTTTCCT
>NZ_JBKFAQ010000041.1:0-820 GCF_053345735.1 Bacillus sp. D48C | reverse complement strand
AGCATGGTGACATGTGGAGCTGACGAATACTAATAGATCGAGGACTTAACCATATAATATGAAGCAATGTTATCTAGTTTTGAAAGAATATAAAAACTTGTTGACTTTCAAAAGTAAATAAGTTAAAATGATTCTTGTCTTAAATGAATACAGTCTGGTAATGATGGCAGAGAGGTCACACCCGTTCCCATACCGAACACGGAAGTTAAGCTCTCTAGCGCCGATGGTAGTTGGGACCTTGTCCCTGTGAGAGTAGGACGTTGCCAGGCAAAATGGAGGATTAGCTCAGCTGGGAGAGCACCTGCCTTACAAGCAGGGGGTCGGCGGTTCGATCCCGTCATCCTCCACCATATATGTCGGAGGGGTAGCGAAGTGGCTAAACGCGGCGGACTGTAAATCCGCTCCTTCGGGTTCGGCAGTTCGAATCTGCCCCCCTCCACCATTCTTAATTATTGGGCTATAGCCAAGCGGTAAGGCAACGGACTTTGACTCCGTCATGCGCTGGTTCGAATCCAGCTAGCCCAGCCATTAAGAGCCATTAGCTCAGTTGGTAGAGCATCTGACTTTTAATCAGAGGGTCGAAGGTTCGAATCCTTCATGGCTCACCATTTTTAATAAAACATGCGGGTGTGGCGGAATTGGCAGACGCACTAGACTTAGGATCTAGCGCCTTTGGCGTGGGGGTTCGACTCCCTTCACCCGCACTTTTAATAAAATAACTCATACATGTCTTGCGGAAGTAGTTCAGTGGTAGAATACAACCTTGCCAAGGTTGGGGTCGCGGGTTCGAATCCCGTCTTCCGCTCCAATTTTCAATATG
>NZ_JBKFAQ010000040.1:0-1388 GCF_053345735.1 Bacillus sp. D48C | reverse complement strand
AGAAAAAACGGAAACACAATCAAAAATAGCATCCCTAGAATCAAAAATAAAATCATCAGAAAAGAACGTGGAATTGTTTAAAGGAGAACAAAAAATCGCACGAGATAAAATCAAAAAGTTAGAGCAAAAGGCACAAGAAATTAATAAAAAGTGAAAAAAGTCATGTCGTCAGTGAGTACTCACCAGTGATATTTGAGTACTCACTGAGTGCTCATCTGTTAGTTTTTGTATCGTCAGTGAGTACTCATCAGTTTAATTTGTGTCATCAGTGAGTACTCACCTAGAGGATTTTCTTGCCCCCATCGTTTCGCTAGGCTCCGCCTAGCCCCACACCCTCGGTGGGGGCAGAAACCCCTTATGCTCTTCTCACTATTTTTTGATCTCTACCCAGAATTGTAGAAAGGAGCCGAAATTGTGAATCTAAAAATAAGAGATATAGATCCAGTTGCCTTAAAGAAAATAGATGAAATGGCAAAGAAAAAGGGAATATCCCGACAAAAATTTTTGAAAGCTCAAATTGAAATGCTGGCATTTTTTCAGCAACAAAATAAAAGGGAAATGGAATTAGAAAATCTCATTGAAAAGAACATCCATATGATGAGTGATTGTTATAGCACAATGGAAAAAATGAATGAGTTTATTCAGATGATGATGCAGGATGTTGAAAATGAGTAGTGCCGTTCCTGTTCAGTCTTCCGTCACACCAGGTGTGGTTTTAAAAACGAAATTTGTTTTACCAGGTTCGAAAGCCTTTCAGAACTATGTTGATTATGTAGATCGGGAGGAAGCGAAAAGTGAAGTGAAGTTGAATCCGAAAATGTTCGAAACGTATCAAGACTACATGGGGGATTCAGAAAAGACATCAGCACTATTTACGGAACACGCAAATCGTTTAACAGAAAGTGAGAAAAAGTCCTTAAAGGAAATGTTTAAAACCGCTCATGAGAATGGAAGCATCATGTGGCAAGATGTCATTTCTTTTCATAATCCCTGGCTAGAGAAACAAGGCATTTATGATGAGAAAACAAAAACGTTGGATGAGAAAAAGTTAAGGGATGTAACAAGGCTTATGATGAAGGAAATGCAAAAAAGAGAGGGTTTGGAAAAAAGTTCTATTTGGTCGGCAGCCATTCACTTTAATACAGATAATATTCATATTCATGTAGCAACTGTTGAACCATTTCCAACAAGAGAACGTGGTAAAAGAAAACCAAAAACATTAGATGCAATGAAGGGTAAAGTCGTAAATAATTTGTTAGATCGTAAGCAGGAACAAAAACAAATTAATGATTTGATTCGAAACAATATGGTGGGAAGGAAAAAAGAAGATTCCGTTTTTGATTGGCGTAATCAACATTTGAAACCATTGTTTTTACAAATCTATAAAC
>NZ_JBKFAQ010000004.1:361082-419849 GCF_053345735.1 Bacillus sp. D48C | reverse complement strand
ACCCCCGCCCTCGGCACCATATGCGCCCGTAGCTCAATTGGATAGAGCGTTTGACTACGGATCAAGAGGTTAGGGGTTCGACTCCTCTCGGGCGCGCTTTTATTAACGGGAAGTGGCTCAGCTTGGTAGAGCACCTGGTTTGGGACCAGGGGGTCGCAGGTTCAAATCCTGTCTTCCCGATATTCCAAAAAACATGGGGCCTTAGCTCAGCTGGGAGAGCGCCTGCCTTGCACGCAGGAGGTCAGCGGTTCGATCCCGCTAGGCTCCACTTTATTTAATATATGTCTCGGAGGTATACCCAAGTTCGGCTGAAGGGATCGGTCTTGAAAACCGACAGGCGGTGAGAATCGCGCGGGGGTTCGAATCCCTCTACCTCCTCCATTTTCTTTTAAATGGTTTAGACATATAATAATAAAATATTTATTTTTCCTTCATGGAGGTATACCCAAGTTCGGCTGAAGGGATCGGTCTTGAAAACCGACAGGCGGCGAGAGTCGCGCGGGGGTTCGAATCCCTCTACCTCCTCCATTTTTTAAATTTAATATTGTCGCGGGGTGGAGCAGTACGGTAGCTCGTCGGGCTCATAACCCGAAGGTCGCAGGTTCAAATCCTGTCCCCGCAACCAAATGGTCCCGTGGTGTAGTGGTTAACATGCCTGCCTGTCACGCAGGAGATCGCCGGTTCGACCCCGGTCGGGACCGCCATTTATGTTGGCTCGGTAGCTCAGTCGGTAGAGCAGAGGACTGAAAATCCTCGTGTCGGCGGTTCGATTCCGTCCCGAGCCACCATTTTTTTTTATGCCGGCTTAGCTCAATTGGTAGAGCAACTGACTTGTAATCAGTAGGTTGGGGGTTCAAGTCCTCTAGCCGGCATCATTTAGGGGCATAGTTTAAAGGTAGAACTGAGGTCTCCAAAACCTCCAGTGTGGGTTCGATTCCTACTGCCCCTGTAAGTATATGGGCCTATAGCTCAGCTGGTTAGAGCGCACGCCTGATAAGCGTGAGGTCGATGGTTCGAGTCCATTTAGGCCCACCATATATTATTCCGCAGTAGCTCAGTGGTAGAGCTATCGGCTGTTAACCGATCGGTCGTAGGTTCGAGTCCTACCTGCGGAGCCATGGCCCGTTGGTCAAGTGGTTAAGACACCGCCCTTTCACGGCGGTAACACGGGTTCGAATCCCGTACGGGTCATACAAAAAAGAGTCAGCATTATGCTGGCTCTTTTTTATTTTGTTAATCCTTTTTATAATGTTACTTTCCAGAAATAAATAAAGGAATTTTGGAAAAGCTATGGTATGTATAAAAAGGAGGAAATAAATAATGACACAAGTTAGAGACTTAATGAGTACCCATATTGTACATTGTACACCACTAGACAATGTATATGAGGCAGCTGTAAAAATGAAGGAAGAATCGGTTGGATTAATTCCTGTTGTTGAAAATGAGCAAGTTGTTGGGCTTGTTACTGATCGAGATTTAGTTGTTCGAGGAATTGCTGAAAAACATCCTGGATCTAATAAAATTACAAATGTAATGACAACAAATATTATCTCAGTTTCTCCAAATGATTCTATTGAAAAGGCTACAGAGCTAATGGCACAGTATCAAATTAGACGGTTACCAGTAGTTGATAGTGGTCAGCTTATTGGCATGTTAGCACTAGGAGATTTAGCTATAAGGGAATCGGCAGATGATCAAGCTGGATTTGCCTTGAGCGAAATCTCAGAGCATACAGAATAAATTGAAACTTTAATTAACCGAGATTTTAATGGTCACTCATAAAGAGCTAAATTATATATAAAGTTCAGATGCATTATTCTAGTATATATGGATTAAACTAATATATTAGCGTGATGTATCTGAGGCATTATATAATAAGTATATGGTGAATAATTTCGACAGTTTATTAAAATTTGTTATTCTTAATTTTTAATAAGAGAAAAGATGATATACTGATAGATATAAGTATTATGAGAGATTTTGAATATAACAATATTAATTTTTAATGGTTCGATATTAAATTAATATTTCCTACATAGATGAAAAGGGAAGGGGAATTATATGAAGGCTGTACAGGGCGATCCAAATTGGAATTTGGTTACAGATACATATATAGAACCAAATAATTTCGCTGAATTATTTTCTTTGCTTGTACCTTGTCACCCAAAAGGTGAGGGGAAAGAACGAACTATATTAGTATGGAAAGAGAAAGAATTTTATAAAGAAGAAAATTTAGCGGCATTTATCGTATATGGCATGAATAAAGTAAAGAATTTACCGCAGTTTCATAAAGATGAAATTCCAACTTTAGTGCGTATTCTTCGCTTATGCCAAGAGATTGGTTGGTATGAAGAGGCAAATGCTTTTATGATAGCGCAAGGATTAGCTGAGTTTGTTCATACTTCATTGGAATATGAAACATGGGATCTTTTGACGCAATCAGTTGCTTTAAACTATTTAATTATTAAATATCGTATAGGTGAACTGACAGATAGGGATATTGAAATTTGGGATAGAGTTAAATTTAATGAGAAATGTATAACCGATTGTAAACATTTATTATCTCATAAAGAAGTATTGGAGTTTACATTCTTTTATATGTGCAAGAGAGCGAAATCATTATCAAAAGAGCAATTAAATAGTGATATGATGAGTTTAGCAATGTATTGTAATACTTTCGTATATGATTTATATACACATGATTTATTACGTAAATATCGTAAGTGTACAGATTTCCTATCATATTATGGACCTAGTCAGGCAGTTTTAGCATGTCAAAGAGCTGTATTATCTCAAATTTCCGATCGCTTAGACCCGTTAAAGACAACTCATGTAGATGATTATTTATATGTGATGAAAGAAATGATGGAGCATATGACGCTAGGAGTAATGGATCGATACGGTCATTTTATTGGAAAGCTACTATCTTATGTGCCATTTTTCGAAATGATACAAGTTCCACAGCATGCATATTATTGTGAAGAATTACTGTATATTTGTAAGGGCATTGAATATAAAGAAGAAACACTACGCAATTATATATTTATACAATTACATGATTGTTTACCATCATTCTTTAGGCTATTTCTTAAAAATAAGCGTTACGCAACGATTCATGATATTCTTTTCTATTGGTGCGATGACGAACAACGAATGAGCTTAGAGAAAAAATATAATCTGAGCTTTATTTATGAAAAATATGCTTGTGGATAAACAATATTTTCGATATGAAAAATTAATATAAATTAAAAAGGATCTCCAGTTTATGTGAGATCCTTTTTTGTTAGTAAAACAAGGAGAAAGTGATTAAGACAAGAAACAACATTCCATATAGGAGAAGTTGTGCAGTATAACTTCCTTGTATACCAAAAAAAGTATTGGCTTTCTTATACAAATTCAATATGTATTTTATTGGAGTATCTTTGAAAGATTGGTACACAGTGTCTCCTCTTTCTAAGCTTCTTGTTCTTGTTTTTGGTTATAAGGGACATTAATATATCTAGCTACAAATAATAAAACAGCCATAAAGAATATTGGAAATACAGTAGATAAATAAAAGCCATTACTAATTATATTTGTTATGAGAGCACTCAAAAGAAATATAGCGTTATAAATATGGGCAATTTTTTGTTTTAGTTGCACTTGAAATGATTCCATCATAATTTCTAATGCAACAAAAGCAATAATAATAGATAAAAATACAATGTTTGTATTGTAAATGATTAAACAACAGATTAAACCTAAAAAGGCTACGTATTCAATTATAAGAGGTATATTGCGTGGCATACAACTTACCTAACTAAATATGGCAGTGGATTTACTGCATTTGTTTTTTCAAAATTCCATTCTCCATTATGTAATTCAAAATGAAGATGTTGCCCGTATGAATGACCTGTGTTTCCCATATGACCTACTAATTGTCCAGTTTGTACTTGATCACCAGCTTGTACAGTGCGATCCTTCATATGAGCATAAACAGTTGTATATAATTTCCCATTGATTTGATGCGCAATGAAAACAACATTGCCATAGCTAGCTGAATAATAAGATTTCACAACTTTACCTGCAGCAGCAGCTTGGATAGAGACGTTCCCTGGAGCTGCAATATCTATACCATAATGCATTTGTTCCCAGCGTATATCAAAGGTTGAGCTAATTCTTCCTTGAGCAGGGAATTTGAAAGCAGCTGGAATAGATGAAGGCTGATCTGTTTTGGCTTGTGGTTGATTTTGTACTACATAGTGTTTTGCTACATATCCGTATCCTGTGCCAAAACGAATTTTATACCAAGTTCCTGCAGTTTCTACTACTTGTACTTGTGTACCTTTTTGTAATGAACCGAGTAGAGCGCTACTTGTACTAGTGTTGCTACGTACATTCAGATTAGGTGTTGCAACAGTATATTTTGTATTATTTTGAACGGTGATTCCTTTTACTAAGGGCTGTGAACCATTAGAGATGAATGCTTTTTGTACGTAACCTGTTTGGCCATTATGTGATATTTTATACCATTCGCCTTGATCTTCTTGAACGGTAATGAACTTGCCATTTGGTAATACATCTAAAATGGAAGATTCTAAATTAGGTTCGGAGCGAACGTTCAATGCATTAGCATTGACGATGTATTGATCATTAGATCGAAGTTTGTTTTTTAGTAAAATAGCATCTTTTTGTACATAACCTACTTTATTATGAACAGATACTTTATACCAACCATTAGTTATTTCAAGGATGTTCACTTTTGTATTAAAGCGAATTGTATCAATTGATGTGCTTTTTACGCTATCTTCTGTATGTAATGCTACTTGATCGACTTTGACATACCCAGTTTTAATATTAGATAATTGTTCAGCGTTTGCTTTTTGTACATTTGTTTCACCCATAGAAGGAAGTAAAGAAGCAATCGCTACAGTAGTTGCTGTTAAAGCAGTAGCTTTCATATTCATATAATAGAGACCTCCTCTAGTTGTATAGTTGTAATTTTATTATAGTATAAAGATATAATATAGTGGGTGTATTCACATAAATGTAATATGAAATCAATATAAAAATAAATTTTTTGAGGATAATGATTCCTTATTATCCAATTAATTAGGATAATAATTTCTAAGATAGAATATAAGTATTATATAGTTTTGTTATTTTGTTGACAATTGAGAAAATTAAAACAGTTGATGATGTCTTATTACGATGTTATACTGACAGTGATAATTTCATAGTTTGCTAGGAGAGCTGGTGTTGCCAGCTGAGAGTAGGCCGTAAGCCTTTGATCCTTTTCATTACCTGATCTAGATTATGCTAGCGTAGGGAAGCAATTCGGACACTAATAATAAGTCCCCGTTTCTTTGCGTATAGAAACGGGGCTTTTTTGTTTAAAAATTTCATATTGAAACCACTAGGGGTGCTTGTTGTGCTGAGAGAGGAATAATCCTTAACCCTTACAGACCTGATCTAGGTAATACTAGCGAAGGGAAGTGGAGCAACGAATAAATTATAATTTTATTTGCTGTAACCACTTCTTATTTAGAAGTGGTTTTTTATTTAAATACACATACCGGAAGGGGATAGCGAAATGAAATTTTGCGATAGATTATTAGAAACTGTACAACCAGTTTGGGAGATGAGTCATAATCATCCGTTTGTAGTAGGTATGGGGGATGGCACGTTAGAAAAAGATAAGTTTCAGTATTACATTATTCAAGATTATTTATATTTGTTAGATTATGCAAAGCTATATGCGATTGGTGTTGTAAAAGCAACAAATCCACAAGTAATGGGGAAATTTGCTGAACAAATTGATGGCATATTAAATGGAGAAATGACAATCCATAAACAATATGCAAAAAGACTGGGAATTTCTATAGAGGAGATAGAGTCTGCAAAGCCATCTGCTAAAAATTTGGCTTATACAAATTACATGATGTCTGTATCTCAAAATGGCACACTTGCGGAATTAATAGCAGCACTTCTTCCATGTATGTGGAGCTACTGGGAAATTGGAAAGCGTTTAAATGATATTTCTGGAGCAAGAGATCATGAGTTCTTTGGTGAGTGGATTCAAGGATATAGTTCTGAAGAATACGGTAACCTTTGTATTTGGTTAATCGATTTATTAAATGAAATGGCAGTTGGAAAGTCTGAAAAAGAGCTAGATCAATTAGAGGAGATTTTCCTATATTCCAGTCGATTTGAATATTTATTCTGGGATATGTCCTATCGTAAGGAGATGTGGGGATTTGAGGAGCAAGAACATACTACAGTTTCATAATGTTTCTTTTCATTATGATGAGAAACCAATCATCAATGAATTAAATGCTTCTATACAAGATAAAGAGTTTGTAAGTATTATCGGACCGAGTGGATGCGGGAAAAGTACTCTATTTCGCCTTATTACAGGTTTAGAAGAAGTAAGTACTGGGCAGATAGAGCTGACAGAAACGAAGAGCCATCCTGTAGGGTATATGCCCCAAAAAGATATGCTCCTGCCGTGGCGAACGATTATTGAGAATGCTGCTCTGCCGCTAGAGTGTCAAGGTGTACAGAAGAAAGAAGCACAAATAAAGGCCAAGGAACTGCTACATAAATTTGGCTTACAAGGGTATGAGACAAAATATCCGAAAGATTTATCTGGTGGTATGAGACAACGCGTATCTTTTATTCGGACTTTATTAACAGGTGGGGAGGTATTGTTGTTAGATGAACCGTTTAGCGCGTTGGACGCTTTAACGAAGGCATCTTTGCAAGAATGGCTGTTTGAACAATGGAAAGAGTGGGAAAAAACAATTTTATTTATCACTCATGATGTGGAAGAAGCGTTGTTTCTTTCTAATCGAATTTTAGTAGTAGAGCAGCAACCGATAACTACTTTAACCGAGAGGGTTGTACCGCTTGATTGTAATCGAACAAGAAAAGATTTATATAAACCTGAAGTGTTAGCGCTTAAAGATGAGCTTCTTAGTATGTTACAAAGGCAGGTACTCGTATGATGAACCGGTTGAAGGAGCTATTACCTGCCCTTACACTTTCTAGTATTTTACTTGCCTTTTGGGAAGTAGGCGCAAGGATCGTAGATGAAATGTACATTTTACCGTCACCGTCTGCGATTGTAATGAAGATATGGAAACTAAAAGATATATTATTTACGGTTCATTTGCCGGCAACATTATATGTCGTTTTAATAGGTGTGGCAATTTCTATCGTACTTGGGGTAGGGCTAGCGATGTTAATGAACGCGAGTAATTGGATGGAGAGAGCATTTTATCCATTATTAGTCGCTTCACAAACGATTCCTATTACAGCGCTTGCTCCGCTCTTCGTTTTATGGTTTGGATATACGATTTGGAGTAAAGTCGTTGTTACGGTTTTAATTACGTTTTTCCCGATTGCGGTCAATACGTATGATGGACTACGCAGTACGAAAAAAGAATGGGAAGAGCTTTTAGTTACATACGGGGCAACGAAAAAAGATGTTTTTCTTAAATTAAAATTGCCGTCTGCTCTTCCTTATTTTTTCTCAGCTTTAAAAATCGCAGTTCCGCTTAGTGTTATCGGAGCAGCAATTGGCGAATGGCTCGGTGCGCAAGCTGGGTTAGGATATTTCAGTAAAAGAATGATGACGCAGTTAGACGGAGCAGGTGTATTTGCACCCATTGTATTGTTATCATTACTAGCTATTTTCTTCGTCATCCTTATTTCGATATTAGAAAAGAAATTCATTAGTTGGAGGAAGCATTCATGAAATTATTAAAACGCATCTTTGTGTTTACATTATTAGTTGCAATGATTGCTGGATGTTCTAGTAATTCAGCATCAGATAAGAGTAAAAAAGAAAAAGAAATAACGGTCATGCTTGATTGGTACCCAAATGCGGTACATAGCTTTATTTATGCAGCAATTGAAAAAGGCTATTTTAAAGAAGAAGGAGTAAAGGTGAATATTAAATTCCCTTCTAATCCGACTGATCCATTAACTTTAGCAGCTGCAGGAAAAGTAACGGTTGGCTTATATTATCAACCAGATGTTGTTATGGCAAAAGCAAACGAACAAATTCCAGTGAAATCAATTGGAGCTGTCGTACGTTCCCCATTAAATCATGTTGTATCACTGAAGTCAGCAGGCATTCAATCGCCAAAAGATTTAGAGGGGAAAACAGTTGGATATTCTGGAACACCTTTAAGTGAGATGTATTTAAAAACGATGGTAAAAGAAGCTGGTGGTAATCCAGATACAGTGAAAGTAGTCGATGTTGGCTTTGATTTAGTACCAGCATTAATTACGAAAAAAGTGGATGCGGTAACAGGGGCATACATTAACCATGAAGTACCTGTTATGCGTCATGAAGGTCATGAACCAGCGTACTTTAATCCAGCAGATTATGGTGTACCGAATTATCATGAGCTTGTATTTGTAACAGGTGATAAAACGTTGAAAAAAGATAAAGAAGCGTTGCAAGCCTTCTTACGTGGTACGAAAAAAGGCTATGATTTCATGAAGAAAAATCCAGATGAAGCATTAAATATTTTATTAAATCATCAAGAAAAAGAAAACTTCCCGCTTGTGCCAGAAGTTGAAAAAGAAAGTATGAAAATTTTATTAGAGAAGATGGAAACGAAAGATGAGCCATTTTTATCAGATTCAAAAGAATCATGGGAAAAACAAAATAAATGGCTGAAAGATAAAGGAATGACGAAAGAAATCGTTCCGGCCGATGAGCTATTCGAAAATATTTTAAAGTAGGCGAATGAATATGAAAAATGAGCTTCATGTAATCTCAAATGGTCACATGTCATTCGAAGAGTTAGTGAGTGTAGCGATGCAAATTGAGAGCGAGATTGATTATTTGCATATTCGTGAGCGTGAGAAAAGTACGAAGGAATTATATGAAGGGGTGGAAAGCCTTTTGAAAAAAGGCTTTCCAGCATCAAAGCTTGTTATCAATGATCGAATTGATATTGCTATTTTATTAAATATCCCGCGTGTTCAACTAGGATATCGAAGTACAGATGTAAGGTCAGTGAAAGAAAAGTTTTCTTATTTGCATGTCGGTTATTCCGTACATTCTTTAGAAGAGGCGATAGAGGCTTTTAAGAACGGGGCTGATTCGCTCGTTTATGGTCATGTATTCCTAACAGAGTGTAAAAAAGGTGTGCCAGCGAGAGGGCTTGAAGAAATTTCGGACATTGCAAGGAGCTTATCGATACCAATTATAGCTATTGGAGGGATTACTCCTGAGAATACAAAGGATATTCTGGCAAGTGAAGTAAGTGGAATTGCTGTTATGTCTGGAATTTTAAGTAGTAGTAACCCGTATAGCAAAGCGAAGTCTTATAAGGAATCAATAAGAAAGTGGGCGGAAAAACATGTGTGAGAAGTATGATGTAGCGATTATTGGTGGTGGTGTAATTGGTAGTTCAGTTGCACATTTTCTAGCAGAAAGAGGACATAAAGTAGCGATTGTAGAGAAGCAAAAAATTGCATCGGAAGCTTCGAAAGCAGCTGCTGGTTTACTTGGTGTTCAAGCAGAATGGGATGCGTATGATCCGCTATTTGAACTTGCTAGAGAAAGCCGAGCTATATTTCCACAACTTGCAGCAGTTTTACGTGAAAAGACGGGTATTGATATTGGATATGAAGAAAAAGGAATTTATCGTATTGCTCAAAATGAAGATGAGAAGGAAAGAATTCTTCACATTATGGATTGGCAGCAGAAAATAGGTGAAGATTCTTATTTTCTAACGGGAGACCATGTGCGGGAAAAAGAGCCATATCTATCCGAATCTATTATAGGAGCAGTATATTATCCGAAAGACGGTCATGTTATTGCACCAGAGCTTACGAAAGCATTCGCACATTCTGCAGCGATTTCCGGTGCTGATATATATGAACAGACAGAAGTATTTGATATCCGTATTGAAAATAATAAAGTGACTGGAGTTATTACAAGTGAAGGTATTGTCACATGTGAGAAAGTCGTTATTGCAGGAGGTTCATGGAGCACGAAGTTACTCAGTTATTTTCACCGCGATTGGGGTACATATCCAGTTAAAGGAGAAGTGGTTGCGGTAAGAAGTAGAAAACAACTTTTAAAAGCACCTATTTTTCAAGAAAGATTTTACATTACTCCAAAGCGCGGTGGACGTTACGTAATTGGGGCAACAATGAAGCCACATACGTTCAATAAAACTGTGCAGCCAGAAAGTATAACTTCTATATTAGAGCGTGCTTATACAATATTGCCAGCTTTAAAAGAAGCAGAATGGGAAAGCACGTGGGCAGGATTAAGACCACAATCGAATCATGAAGCTCCTTATATGGGAGAGCATGAAGAAATAAAAGGTTTATATGCTTGCACGGGCCATTATCGAAACGGTATTTTATTAAGTCCTGTTTCTGGCCAATATATGGCTGATTTAATAGAAGGAAAGCAAGAGAATCATTTGCTAGATTCATTGCTTTCTAAAACGGTTTAGAAAGGGGATGGAAGTTTGAATTTGAAAATTAATGGTAATCAAATTGAAGTGCCAGAGAGTGTAAAAACAGTAGCCGAGCTACTTACACATTTAGAGCTAGATAACAGAATTGTTGTAGTAGAGCGTAATAAAGATATTTTACAAAAAGATGATCATACAGATACATCTGTTTTTGATGGAGACCAAATTGAGATTGTAACTTTCGTAGGAGGCGGTTGATTATGTTAAACATTGGACCATTTTCATTTCATTCTAGACTTTTATTAGGAACAGGTAAATTCCCTGATTTTGACGTGCAGCAAAAGGCAATTGACGTTTCTGAAGCTGAAATTTTAACGTTTGCAGTACGTCGTATGGATATCTTTGATGCAAAGCAACCTAATTTATTAGAGAAACTTGATGTGAAAAAATATACGTTATTACCAAATACAGCAGGGGCAAAAAACGCTGAAGAGGCTGTTCGTATTGCAAAATTAGCAAAAGCCTCTGGGCTTTGTGACATGATAAAGGTAGAAGTTATTGGTGATGATAGAACGTTATTACCTGATCCGGTAGAAACGTTAAAGGCATCTGAAATGTTACTAGAAGAAGGATTTATCGTACTTCCGTATACATCTGATGATGTTGTATTAGCACGTAAATTACAAGAGCTTGGCGTGCATGCGATTATGCCAGGAGCATCACCAATCGGTTCAGGGCTTGGTATTGTAAATCCATTAAATTTGAGCTTCATTATTGAACAAGCGACAGTACCAGTTATCGTTGATGCCGGTATTGGTAGTCCAGCTGATGCGGCATTTGCAATGGAATTAGGAGCGGATGGTGTGTTATTAAATACGGCTGTGTCAGGAGCAAAAGATCCTATTAAAATGGCACAAGCAATGAAATTAAGTATTGAGGCAGGACGTTTAGGATTTGAAGCAGGTCGTATTGCACGTAAGCGTTGTGCAACTGCAAGTAGTCCTTTAGAAGGAATGAGCGTAGTTGAATAATCGATATTCTCGCCAAGAACTATTTTCTCCAATTGGAGAAGAAGGACAGCAAAAGATAAGAGAAAAGCATGTGCTTATTATCGGTGCAGGTGCATTAGGTAGTGCAAATGCAGAGATGTTTGTAAGAGCAGGTGTTGGCAAGATAACAATTGTTGACCGTGATTATGTAGATTGGAGTAATTTACAAAGACAACAATTGTATGCAGAGAGCGACGTAAAGAATAATCTTCCAAAAGCTATAGCGGCTAAAAAACGTTTAGAAGAGATCAATAGTGATGTAACAATAGAAGCTCTCGTTCAAGATGTAACAGCTGAAGAGCTAGAAGAACTTGTTACAAATGTTGATGTAATGATTGATGCGACTGATAATTTTGAAACACGCTTTATTGTAAATGATATAGCACAAAAATATTCTATTCCATGGATTTACGGTGCATGTGTAGGTAGTTACGGTCTTTCTTACACAATCCTTCCTAGTAAAACACCATGTTTATCATGTTTATTACAGTCGATTCCGCTTGGCGGGGCAACATGTGATACAGCGGGTATTATATCACCTGCTGTATCTCTCGTCGTTTCTCATCAAGTAACAGAAGCTCTTAAACTGTTAGTAGAAGATTACGAATCACTGCGAGATGGACTTGTGTCATTTGATGTATGGAAGAATGAATATTCATGTATGAATGTGCAAAAGCTTCGTAAACACAATTGTCCTTCGTGCGGAGAGAATGCGATATACCCGTATTTAAATAAAGAAAACACATCGAAAACAGCAGTTTTATGCGGGCGAAATACAGTTCAAATTAGACCACCTCATAAAGAGGAAATGGATTTTGAGAGGTACAAAAAGCTGCTGGATGATCGTGTAAATGATTTAAATGTAAATCCATATTTATTATCATTTTCTGTGGAAGAAAAGAGATTAGTTGCTTTTAAAGATGGTCGTGTACTCGTACATGGAACGAAAGATATAAGCGAAGCAAAAACGATTTATCATCGCTATTTTGGATAGAAAAGGATGAGTGGGATGAAAGTGAATAAAGCTTTAACAATTGCAGGGTCTGATAGCGGCGGCGGTGCTGGAATTCAGGCAGATTTAAAAACATTCCAAGAGCTTGGTGTATACGGAATGACGGCTATTACGGCAATTACTGCTCAAAACACGCTTGGCGTTCAAGGGGTATATCCTGTTCCGTTAGAAGGTATTACAGAACAGCTGAATTCAATTGGTACGGATTTAACACCAGATGCAGTGAAACTAGGAATGTTATTTAGTAGTGAAATAATTCAAATTGTTGCAGAACAAATTAAAAAGTTTGGCTGGAATAATATTGTGCTAGATCCCGTTATGATTGCAAAAGGCGGTGCATCATTATTACAGCAAGAAGCAGTTCAAGCATTAAAAGAATATTTATTACCAGTAGCAACTGTTATAACACCGAATGTCCCAGAAGCAGAAGTGTTAACTGGGATGGAGATTCATAATATTGAAGATAGTAAGGAAGCTGCAAAAGTATTGCACGAATTAGGTGCTAAATATGTGCTTATGAAGGGCGGACATGCAGAATATCAAGGTAATGAAGTAATTGATTTCCTCTTTGATGGAGAAAAATTTATTGAGTTTAGAAGCGAGCGAATTCCTTCAAAGCAAACGCATGGAAGTGGGTGTACATTTGCTTCAGCGGTTACAGCAGGACTTGCGAAAGGATACTCAATTAAAGATGCTGTTCAAGAAGCAAAACGATTTATTAGTATAGCAATTGAAGAGCCATTGAATATTGGTAGTGGTCATGGACCGACGAATCATTTTGCGTATAAAGTGAATAGAACGCGTGTATAGATAAGTGAAAAGCCAGTTTTATAACTGGCTTTTTTTCTGTTTACTTTTTCAAAATACAGGAGTAATATATCAGCCAGAATATATTTTTTTGTAAACGCTGAGTCCAATTATATGGAGCGGAGGAACCAATTTGTGCGTCTGCACTAGGGGTGAATCTTTCAAATTTGAAAGTAGGGCTACTCTCAAAGTCCGAATCCGACAGCTAACTTCGTAAGCGTCTTGAGAGAGGACGGTGCCATGATGGATACATCACTTCATCGATCTGATTAGTATAGGGGAATATCAATCTATGTTTGATTTCTTTTATACTAAGGAGGATGAGGTACATGGAACTAACACTTATTTGTGTTGGAGAAGAAAGTAAGGTAGATAGTTTAAGAGATCTAGTATCATTTCAACATGAGTTAATTATTTTTACGGCAAATGAAGAGATAGCGGCTGAAGTTAGGAATTGTGGGTTTGATTGGACTTATAGTTGCAGTAAGGAGCAGGACTTTACTAGTATTTGTGAGTGTATTAAGAAGGTGATTTTACTAGGAGATGAGCTTCCAATCGTTAGTTTCTTCACAGAACACATTCGCTTTTCTTTTCAAGCACCTATTACTGTTGTTACAAGGAATAAACGATATCCAGCGAGGCTCTATGAAACAATTGGAGCTAAATTTGTCGTGTTTACGAATTGTGATAATATTTCTTTTTTATTTTTTGAATAGGGTGGAGGAAAAGAAGATGAAAGTGTTGTTACTAGGAGATATAGCGAATCGTTGGGCGATATCAGTAGAGCGAGTTCAAGAATTGGTGGTGCTGGATCCTATTTTTCCAAGGCCCTATATCATATTGCCATCGAAAGACGCTTTATATTTAAAAACAGATGTTATCGAATATGAGCAGCTACATGCAGAATTGTCACAAGTTTATATTCGCGGGAGAAATTTACGTGCTTTTTTACGAGGAGAATAAATAGTGAAATAAAAAGAGCGAATGCTAAGTGCAACAAGCTATGCACTTTATGTCATTCGCTCTTTTTATTTCGTATCGAAAAGATCATTTCTGTGAAAATGAAAGAAAAGACGAGTAAATAGATGAAAGAATATTAATAATACTCAATGTAAGCGTTTAAATAGATGGATATTTTCTTATTTTCAGTAATTTACCCCTTTACAAGTGAAATATAGAGGAGTATATTTACTCTCATAAATCATTCATAAAATTTCCAAAAAAACCTAAAATCGCTGAGTTCCAGAAATGGAGCGGGGGAACCAATTTTGTGCATCGTCACTTGGGGTGAATCTTTCAGTTTTGAAAGTAGGGCTACTCTTTAGGCCCGAATCCGACAGCTAACCTCGTAAGCGTTTAGAGAGGAGGTTTACTTTTTGTTGTTCATTTTTTGAACACTGAGTAGAGCTCAGTGTTCTTTTTTAATATTTAAATGGTAAATTTTAACAAAATGAAGAGAGGGATAGTTATGTTAGATGTTGTAATGGTCGGGATTTTTATTTTATTAGTTGCATCGATGGCAAGTCTTGCAAGTTGGTCAGATAAAGTTGTGAAAGAAGGAAAGCAATCATGATGATTGTCTTATCGGTTATAGTCGCAGCAATTACAGTGTATTTAGTGTATGCATTATTAAATCCAGAGAAGTTTTAATTAGGGGGAATCATTCATTATGATTTGGGTTGCAGTCATTATTACAATGCTCTTGTTTATTTTAGTAGCAAAGCCAACGGGGATTTATTTAGAGAAAGCTTTTCAAGGTAGCAAAACGCTAGATAAAGTATTCGGGCCTTTTGAAAAACTTATTTTTAAAATTACAGGTGTAAAAGCATACAATCAAACGTGGAAACAGTACGCATTATCATTAGTTTTACTCAATGGATTTATGATTGTTGTCGTATATTTCATTTTCAGATTACAAGGTGTGTTGCCGCTAAATCCAGCACATATTGAAGGAATGGAGCCTACGCTCGCTTTTAATACAGCAATTAGTTTTATGGCTGATACAAACTTACAGCATTATAGCGGTGAAAATGGTTTATCTTATTTATCACAATTAATCGGAATTACATTTTTAATGTTTGCAGCACCGGCAACGACATTAGCACTCGTTATGGCATTTATAAGAGGACTTGCTGGAAAAGAACTTGGTAACTTTTTCGTTGATTTTACGAGAGCGTTAACGAGAGTGTTTCTTCCTATCGCATTTATTGCGGCACTAGTTTTTGTCGCACTTGGCGTACCACAAACGTTAGATGGGGCGGTTACAGCACAAACGATTGAAGGTGCAAAGCAAAGTATTTTACGCGGACCTGTTGCATCATTCGTTTCCATTAAGGAACTTGGAAATAACGGCGGTGGATTTTTCGGAGCAAACTCTACGCATCCTTTCGAAAATCCAGGACAAATGAGTAATATTTTGCAAATGATGCTTATGATGTTATTACCAACAGCACTTCCATTTACGTACGGACGAATGGTCGGAAATAAAAAACAAGGCCGCATCCTTTTCGTGTCACTATTTATGGTATTTTTACTAGGGTTTATAACGATTACGACATCTGAACTAAACGGGAACCCGGCATTAAATGGAATGGGTATCGAACATGTACAAGGAAGTACAGAAGGGAAAGAAGTACGATTTGGAACAGTATTTTCTTCACTATACGCAACAGTAACGACAGCTGCTGAAACAGGCGCTGTTAATACGATGCATGATACGTTAACACCAATTGGTGGTCTAGTTCCCCTCGTAAATATGATGTTAAATACAGTGTATGGCGGAGTTGGAGCAGGCTTTGTAAACATTATTATGTATGCAATTATCGCGGTGTTTATATCTGGGTTAATGGTTGGACGGACACCAGAGTTTTTAGGTAAAAAGATTGAAGGTAAGGAAATGAAATTAATCGCAGTCACGATTTTATTTCATCCATTGCTCATTTTAGGATTTTCGGCATTAGCTCTTTCAACAAATTTAGGAACGGATGCTATTTCTCATTCCGGTTTCCACGGTTTAACACAAGTTGTATATGAATATACATCGTCAGCTGCGAATAACGGATCTGGATTTGAAGGATTAGGAGATAATACACCGTTTTGGAATATTACGACTGGTTTAGTTATGTTTTTAGGACGCTACTTCAGTTTAATTACGATGCTAGCTGTGGCAGCTTCGTTGAAAGAAAAAACGGTAGTGCCAGAAACAGTTGGAACGTTCCGTACAGATAATAGTTTATTTGGTGGCATCTTCATCGGAACAATTGTAATTGTCGGTGCATTAACATTTTTCCCGATGTTAGTACTCGGACCAATTGCAGAATTTCTTACATTGAAGTAATGGAGGGTAAATGATGAGACCGGTAGTAGTAAAAGAAAAACAATTAAATAAGTCACAAATACATGCTGTAGAAGATGAAGTTAGACAAGCGAAAACGATGGATCGTGATATCGTAACACATGCGATGAAACAATCCGTTGCGAAATTGAATCCGAAAGTCATGATAAAGAATCCGATTATGTTCGTTGTGGAAATTGGGTTTATCATTACGTTCATTTTATCTTTTCTTCCAAGCAGTTCTAGTAGTATACCAGGATGGTTTAATATAACAGTTTCTCTTATTCTATTATTTACAGTTTTATTTGCGAATTTTGCAGAAGCATTAGCAGAGGGTCGTGGTAAAGCGCAAGCCGATTCTTTAAAGCAGTCGAAGAAAGATGTGTTTGCAAATGTTGTAAAAGAAAATGGAGACATTGTCCAAGTTTCAGCAACTGATCTTAGAAAAGGTGATGTTGTTATCGTAAAACAAGGAGAAATGATTCCGAATGATGGTGAAGTAATCAAAGGATTAGCGTCTGTAGATGAATCTGCAATTACAGGAGAATCAGCTCCTGTAATAAAAGAAGCGGGTGGTGATTTTTGTTCCGTAACAGGTGGAACGATGGTGGTAAGTGATGAAATTACAATTGTTATTACGAGTAATCCTGGTGAATCATTTATCGACAAAATGATTTCTTTAGTAGAAGGAGCTGCTCGTCAAAAAACGCCGAATGAGATTGCTTTAAATACAGTATTAACGAGCTTAACTCTTATCTTCTTGATCGTCGTTGTGACGTTGCCGATTTTTACAAATTATTTAGGTTTTCAAATTGATACAGCTGTACTCGTAGCATTGTTAGTATGTTTAATTCCAACGACAATTGGTGGTTTGCTATCAGCGATTGGTATCGCTGGGATGGACCGGGTGACAAAATTTAACGTGTTAGCGATGTCAGGGAAAGCAGTAGAAGCTGCGGGCGATATTAATACAATTATTTTAGATAAAACGGGTACAATTACTTTTGGAAACCGGATGGCTCATACATTATTGCCTGTAGGAAATGAGACGATTGAGCAAGTAGGGAAATGGGCCGCGATTAGTTCAGTTTTAGATGAAACACCAGAAGGTCGATCAGTTATAGAATATGTAAAAACGAAAGCTATATCATATAATCGAGAAATTGCAGAGCAAGGTGATTTTGTTCCGTTCAAAGCAGAAACGAGAATGAGTGGTGTGGATTTACAGGATGGAACGAAAGTGAGAAAAGGTGCTGTAGGTAGCGTAATTGAATGGGTTAGGTCACAAGGTGGAACGATTCCGAAAGATGTAAATCAAAAAGCAGATTCCATTTCCAAAGAGGGCGGGACACCACTTGTAGTTGCAGTGGATAATCGTATTTACGGTTTAATTTATTTAAAGGATACAGTAAAGCCAGGTATGCGTGAGCGTTTTGAACAATTGCGCCAAATGGGGATTAAAACGGTTATGTGTACAGGTGATAACCCGTTAACAGCAGCAACGATTGCAAAAGAAGCAGGGGTAGATGAGTTTGTTGCTGAGTGTAAGCCAGAAGATAAAATTGCGGTTATTAAAGCAGAGCAAGATAAAGGGAAACTTGTAGCGATGACAGGTGATGGTACAAATGATGCGCCGGCATTAGCGCAGGCTGACGTTGGATTAGCGATGAATAGTGGTACGACAGCTGCGAAAGAAGCCGCGAATATGATTGATTTAGATTCGAACCCGACAAAAATTATTGAGGTTGTAGGAATCGGTAAGCAATTGTTAATGACGCGAGGTGCGTTAACGACGTTTAGTATTGCGAATGATATAGCAAAATATTTTGCGATTATTCCAGCAATGTTTACACTTGCGATTCCGCAAATGGAGGCATTAAACATTATGAAACTAACATCACCACTGTCAGCGATTTTATCAGCATTACTATTTAACGCTGTTATTATTCCATTACTCATTCCGTTAGCGATGAAAGGTATCGCATATAAACCAATGAGTTCGAATGCACTACTTGGCCGAAACCTACTTATTTATGGACTTGGCGGAGTGATTGTACCATTCATTGGAATTAAAGTAATTGATATGATTGTCGGCTTGTTTATATAAGGAAGAGGGGAAAAAGATGGAGAAGAAACAAAGTATACTATCACCAATTATCCGTATTACTTTTACATTTCTAGTGTTGTGTGGACTTGTATACCCACTTATTGTTACTGGTATTGCACAAGCAGTGATGAAGGATAATGCGGATGGAAGTCTAATATATAATGATAAAAATGAAGTGATTGGTTCTAAATTAATTGGTCAAAACTTCACGGATCCACGTTATTTTCAAGGGCGTGTTTCTAGTATTGAATATAAGGCTGAAGCATCTGGTTCAAATAACTATGCACCATCTAATCCAGATTTAGAGAAACGAGTAGAGAAAAGTATTGAAGAGTGGAAGAAACAAAATCGGGCTGTTCCGGTAACAGAAGTGCCGATTGATCTAGTGACGAATTCAGGTTCAGGGCTAGATCCTGATATTAGTCCGCAGGCAGCTTCTGTGCAGGTGGATCGTATCTCTAAATTAACGAATATTACGAAAGAAACGCTAAATCAGTTGATTAAAGATCAAACAGAAGGTGCTGCACTTGGCTTATTTGGAGAGAACCGCGTAAACGTTTTAAAGTTAAATTTAGAATTGCAGAAACTACTGAAATAGAAACAACGCTACCTCAATCTAACGGATTGAGGTAGCGTTGTTTCGAAAGAAAGGTTGTGAGTGTTTTGTATGCGGATGACTATAAACCAACTTTTCAAAGGCGAACACCAGAAGAGTATTTAGAATATATTCGTCAGCAAAACCGCGGGAAGTTAAAGTTATATGTAGGAGCGGCTCCAGGAGTAGGAAAAAGTTATAAAATGCTCTTTGATGCAAGAGAAATGAAAAAGGATGGTACGGATATTGTAATTGGTTTAATTGAAACGCACGGTAGAAAAGAGACGGAAGAAGCAATTGCTGATTTAGAAAAAGTTCCTTTAAAAGAAATAGAGTATAAAGGGAAAGTATTTTATGAACTCGATGTGGAAGGAATTATAAAACGTGCACCGCAAGTCGTTGTTGTGGATGAACTTGCGCATAGCAATATTCCTGGATCTAAAAATAAGAAACGTTATATGGATGTACAGGAATTGCTAGATGCCGGTATATCCGTCTTATCAGCTTTTAATATTCAACATTTAGAAAGTGTTCATGACATTGTTGCTCAAATTACGAATGTTAAAGTGCGAGAACGTATTCCAGATTTTATTTTACAAAAAGCAAATGAAATTCAGCTCGTTGATGCAACGCCGGAAGTATTAAGGAAGAGGTTAATAGATGGAAAGATATATAAGGAAGAAAAAATAGAGCAAAGCTTACAAAATTTCTTTACGCTTAATAATTTAGGGGCACTAAGAGAATTATCACTTCGGGAAGTGGCAGATGATATGGACGAGAAAATTAGCCAAACAGTAATAGAACCGATTGGTGTAAAAGAAAAAATTCTTGTTTGTGTACAATACAGTTCGACAGCGGAGAAATTAATACGACGGGGATGGCGCATGGCTGATCGGTTAAATGCTGAATTGTACGTATTAAACGTTGAGAGGGAAAATATAGATTCTATTTCAGCTGGGAAAAAGCAGACGATTGAAGAGTGGAAGTCGTTAACGAATCAATTTGATGCGAGTTTTGTTTTAGAAGAGGCAAAAGGAAGAAAGCCAGCGGATGTTATTATTGAAGTTGCGAAAAGACTACAAGTAACGCAAATTTTACTCGGACAATCAGCAAGAACAAGGTGGGAAGAAATTCGAAAAGGTTCAATTGTAAATGAAATTATGAGAGAAACGAAGTATATTGATATTCATATCGTTGCAGATCAAAGAGTTTAGAATAGAGACCATCTATAGGTCTCTATTTTGCTTTTTGTACAGCCTGAAAACGTAGCATTTTCATTGCGCATAAAATGATAAATAGAAATGTAATTGCACCTAGGAAGAAAATCCAAAAGTAATTTTGATTAAATACAAGAAATCCACCTACAAGTGGCCCTGTGCCCATACCGAGATAGCGTATGAAGTTATACATACCGATGGCTGTTGCGCGTTCTTGTACGAATTCCTCCGTTAATAAAGTAGTGTGAGTTGGCATAGAAAGTCCCATACTAAAACCGTATAAAGATGTAACGATAATGATGAATGAGATATTGATGCTATATGTGAAAGAGAATAAAGTGACACATATAATATTGAAGAAACTAGTGATGAATAAAGCTTGCTTTGTTGTGAGGCGTTTTTGCAAAAGCTTGTAGCAATAACTTCCTAGCATGATAGAAAGAGACATTGGTACAAACATAAGACCAATTGCATTTGCAGCTAAATGAAATGAATTTGCTAAAATGCTCGGTAAAAAAACGAGAAAGCAAAAGTAAATACAAAATTGAATGAAGCCAATAAGAGTAATAGAAAATCCAGTTTTATTTTTTAAGATAAGAGAGTAATTCTTTTGTTCTTTAGACCGCTTAATTACATTTGGCTTTGTTTCTGGAAGTAGTGAAATGTTTATAATTAATAAGATAATGCCAAGTGTAGATAAAAAGAGAAATACAGATAAGTGACCATGTATACTGCCAAGATAACCACCTATGAGTGGAGCCATTGCAGGTGCGAGAGCAAGTAACATTTGATACAGGCTCATCGCTTCTCCGCGTTCTTTTCCTTCAAATAAATCGCCGATAATCGTTGCTGAAACTACAGGTATAGCCGCTATTCCTATAGCTTGAACAGCTCTAAAAAAGAGAAATAAATAAATGTTTGCCGAAAAAGCACATCCGATTGAACCAATTGTACTAATGACTAAACTAGGGATAAGGACAGATTTTCTCCCTTTTGTATCAATTAAAGGTCCATATACGAGCTGCATAATTGCAAGAACGAATGTGAAAAGTGAAACTGTTACATTTACAAGATAAAGAGAAGTGTGAAAAGAATTTTGAATCATCGGTAAGATAGGTGTGTAAATATTTTGAGCGAAGGAACCGAGTAAGGCACTAATACAGACAACATATAAAATGAAAGTTAGTTTAGATTTTTTCATCTTGTTAACCTCCTTGTATTTTAGTTTCCTTGGAAACTAAATTTATTTTAACATGATTTTCTCACTTGTAAAGATGAAAAAATAATTTTAAAATGGTATATAGTTAAATTGTTTCTTTGGAAACTTGGGAGGCGAACGGATTGAAGCATACAACGAAGCAAATGGAAATACTGTCGGACATTCGTACACTTTTGCATAAAAAAGAAGAACATTTAAAACGACAAAACGAGAAGTTTTTTTATGAGACAGGTGTAAGTAGTATGTCTTTATCTGAGTTACATGTAATCGAATGTATCGGAAAAAATGGTTTGATGAATGTAACGGCAATCACGATAGAAATGGGCATGACGAAGGGAGCGATCTCTAAAATTTGTACAAAGTTGTTTCAAAAGCAATTCGTTGAGAAGATGCAAATGTTAGATAATCAAAAAGAAATCTTCTTCCGCTTAACGGAAAGTGGGAATGAAATATATATAGCTCATGAAAAATTGCATAAGCAAGCTGAAGAAAAGTGGCTGTTACTTTTAGATGGTTATACGAAAGCAGAGCAAGACTTTATTCAAAGGTTTATAAAGGATGTCTCAGATCATTTGGAAATATAATTGGAAGAAAAAACTCCTTTTTCTCAAGTCTTTTGAATATAATTTCTGAAAGAACTCATATATAATAGAAAAAGATACTTAACATGGTGAATAATTAAAGAGTCAATATATATAGAGGAGAGAGTAACATGCTTGAAAATACGGGGTTAGTATTAGAAGGCGGCGGTATGCGTGGTGTATATACGGGCGGGATATTAGAATATTTTATGGAACAAGATTTATATTTTCCATATGTAATCGGTGTATCAGCTGGTGCTTGTCATGCAGCGTCGTATCTTTCCAGACAAAGAAATAGAAATAAAACAGTAAATATTGATTATGCATCACACCCGCAATATTTATCGTATAAAAACTTATGGAGAAAACGCCAATTATTTGATATGGAGTTCATTTTTCATGAGATTCCAGAAAAGCATGTACCGTTTGATTTTGAAACATACTTTAATAGTCCAGAGCGTTTCCTTGTAGGCACAACAGATTGTGAAACAGGACAGTCTGTTTATTTTGAAAAAGAGGGGACAAATGATGATGCACTAAATTTATTACAAGCATCTAGTTCATTACCTTTCATTGCACCTGTAGTAAATTACCGTGGTAAGCAGTTATTAGATGGAGGAATTTCTGATCCGATTCCAGTTCGTAAAGCGCAAGAAGATGGATTTAAAAAATTAGTCGTTATTTTAACGAGAAATCACGGTTACGCGAAGAAAAAATCAAAGTTTGGATGGATTGCAGCGAAAGCGTATAAAAAATATCCGAACCTTGTTAACACGATGCTGAATCGTTATGAAGTGTATAATGAAACGCTTCACTACATTGAAAAAGAAGAGCAAGCGGGTAATTTATTTGTTATTCGCCCAGAAGTGCCGCTTCAAGTAGATCGTATGGAAAAAGATACAGCAAAACTACAAAATTTATACGAGCAAGGCTATGAAGATGCAAAGAGACAGTTTGCAGATTTACAGTCGTTTTTACAAAAATAATGATTAGGCTGCGGAGAAGAATTTCTCTGCAGTCTTTTTATTATTGGTTTCAATACCGAATGTTGGTTATACACGTTTTTAGATTATGGTATAATATGGATAAAAGTATGTGAAGAGGTGATACATATGGAAAATGTATATAAAGGACTTAGACATACTGGATTTATTATGATGTTTATTTTTGGTAGCGTATTTTTACTTCGCTGGTTTATTCATGATGAAATGTTATTAGATCAACTTATTAGTTTTAGTGTGGGCATAGTAATGGTTATTTCATCAGTTTTCATTCAAAAGTATAGTAAAGAATTACAGGTAGAAGAGAAATATTAAAAGGTTATAAGCTCCTTCATATTTTGGAGGGACCGTTATAGTTTGAATGATTGTTATAAAAGAAAAGTAGAGCATCGGATTTCGATGCTCTACTTTTTTAATGTGGTAAGAATATTAATTGATAAGCAAACAAAATTCCAAATACATATACAAGTGGGTGAACAGCACGGAATTTACCTTTTGCCACTTTCATAAGTGGGTATGAAATAAATCCAAGAGCGATACCTGTTGCGATACTTGATGTAAGTGGCATGCTTAAGATTACTAAGAATGCTGGGAATGCTTCATCAAATGCGTCCCAATCGATGTGGCGAACTGATCCCATCATAAGACTACCAACGATAATTAATGATGGTGCAGTAATAGCTGATACACCAGAAACGGCACTTACTAATGGTCCGAAGAATGCTGCTAGTGCGAATAAAACAGCTACTGTAACAGTTGTTAAACCAGTACGACCACCAGCTGCAACACCAGCAGATGATTCAATGTAAGCTGTTGATGGTGTTGTTCCGAACATAGAACCGATTGTTGCTGAGAATGAGTCAGATAGAAGAGCTCGTCCTGCTTTTGGAAGCTTTCCGTCTTTCATAAATCCACCTTGTTGTGCAACGCCAAGTAATGTACCTGTTGTATCAAATAATGTAACAAGGAAGAATGAGAATACAACGCCGTATAATCCGTAGTTAATTACGTCAGATACAGCAGTAATTGGATTTGAAACGATAATTCCTTCTGGTAATCCAGGCATTGATGTAACACCGTTTGAGAATGTTAATTGTCCTGTGAAGAAAGCGATAATACCAGTTAATAGCATACCGATAAATAGTGCGCCATTTACATTTAAAGACATAAGGATAATAGTAATTCCAAGTCCAGCTAATGCTAGTAGAACTGGAGCAGAGTGAAGATCACCAAGTCCAACTAAGTTTGCATCATTTTTTGTAACGATACCTGTTAAACGTAAACCGATAAAGGCGATAAATAGCCCGATACCAGCAGTAATTGCATGTTTTAAGTTTTCAGGAATTGCTTCCATTAATTTTGTACGGAAAGATGTAAATGATAGCAAAATTAAAATCATACCTGCTACGAATACAGCAGAGAATGCAATTGCGAAAGTCATGCCTTCATGCGCTTTTACAACAGAGTAAGAGAAGTAAGCATTTAATCCCATACCTGGTGCAATTGCGATTGGTAAGTTTGTAAAGATCGCCATAAATAATGTTCCGACAACAGCAGCGATAATTGTTGCTGTAAATGCTTGTTCAAATGGAACACCTGCATCCCCAAGGATGACAGGGTTTACGACAATGATATATGCCATTGTTAAGAAGGTAATAATACCTGCCATAATTTCAGTTTTAATAGAAGTTTTATGTTTTGAAAGGTTAAACATATAAACATCCTTTCTGTTTACGAATAATTTTCACAACAGTTATATATAATATTCGTTTTTTAACTATTTTGCAATAGTTTTGTATAAAAAGTTTACAACAATTCATATTTTGTGTCTTAAATTCGAATATTAATCGTAACTTGATGTGTGAATTTCAGTTTTTATTATGCACATTATAAGGAAAAGGAGTTGAAAGAAGCTATGCCACAGCAAAAAAACTTTGTAACAATGCCAGCGCAACATCAAAATAAACAGCCTGGTATTGAATCATTAATGAATCCACTTCCGCAGTTTGAAGATTCAAATTATAAAGGTAGCGAAAAGTTAAAAGGAAAGAATGTATTAATTACAGGGGGAGATAGTGGGATTGGACGAGCTGTTTCCATCGCTTTTGCGAAAGAGGGAGCAAATATTGCGATTGCTTATTTAGATGAGGAAGAAGATGCAAATGAGACGAAACAACGTGTTGAAAAAGAAGGAGTAAAGTGTGTATTGTTGCCGGGTGATTTAAGTGATGAACAGCATTGTAAAGATGTTGTTCAAGAGACCGTCCAGCAGCTAGGTAGTTTACAGGTTTTAGTAAATAATGTCGCGCAGCAATATCCGCAGCAAGGACTAGAGTATATTACAGCAGAACAGCTAGAAAAGACTTTTCGTATTAATATTTTTTCTTATTTTCACGTTACGAAAGCAGTACTTTCTCATTTAAAACAAGGAGATGTCATTATAAATACGGCATCTATCGTTGCATATGAAGGAAATGAAACGTTAATTGATTATTCCGCAACAAAAGGAGCTATTGTTGCTTTTACAAGATCACTTTCTCAATCATTAGTACAAAAAGGAATTCGTGTAAATGGTGTTGCGCCGGGACCGATTTGGACACCGCTTATTCCATCGAGCTTTGATGAGAAGAAAGTCTCTCAGTTTGGGAGCAATGTCCCGATGCAAAGGCCTGGTCAACCATATGAGTTAGCGCCGGCATATGTATATTTAGCGTCTGGTGATTCTTCTTATGTTACGGGACAAATGATACATGTAAATGGGGGCGTTATTGTAAATGGATAGTTTTCATTTATAAGAGCAAAGTAAAGCTAATTACAATTATTATGGTGAGCGCTAGGGGGGATATAGGTGAAAAGGGTATGTTTCGTTTTACTATTATTTTTCTTCCTACCGGTTAGTGCTTTTGCTGATACAGATCATTTAATATTAGTGAATCTTACCACAAACCAGTTGTCTTTTTTTGAGAATGGAAATTACACAAAAACATTTCCAGTAACGACTGGAAGAGATCGTACACCTACGCCTGAAGGTAATTTTTGTATTATAACTAAATTTAAAAATAAAGAATACCATCGAAAAAAAATAGCTGGGGGTGCACCGAATAACCCTCTTGGTACGAGATGGCTTGGGCTAGATAAGAATGAATATGCGATTCACGGGACAAATCGGGAATGGACGATTGGAAGTAGGGAATCAAATGGCTGTATTCGCATGCATGACAGGGATATACAATGGTTATATGACCGAGTACAATTACAAACAAAAGTAATCATTTCTCGTTTTCATACGAGCCCCGAATATGAAGCGAATAAGCTTGGTTATCGCGTTGTGAGCTGGAATGGACGAAAAATAGAAGAAGAACAAATTGGAGTACTTACGTTAGTAGACCGCGCAGATATATATTGGCAAGAACCAAATGGACAGTTAACGAAAGTGAAAACGGTATTGCCGAACGAAAGATATCCAGTGTACTCAAAGCGAAAAGATGGAATATATTATATAGGAAACAATTCGTATATTATAGATGAAACAGGAGAGAAAATTCGTTACGAGCAAATTCCTTCTTCGATCTTAAGTAATATATATAAACGGAAATACAATGTTCCGTAATGGCTACCGTATTACAGACGGTAGCTTATTTATACTTGGAGTTTAACTGCAACTATTGTATTTTGCTGAATATAATACAGTACAGATAGGGGGCGGTTATATTATGAAAAGTGAATTTGCGTTTAAAGTTTTCTTAGTAACGACCTGTTTATTTATCGTGTATTTATATGCGTTTCTCGTCTTTTCTTTTTATGTTCCATATGTTGATTTAATATTATTCTTCGGATTTATTTGGGCGTTTGTGAAAGCGAGGGAAGGAGAGAAGAGTATATATCGGCGCATTACCCTATGCGGGACGGCCGTTCTCGTTATTTTATATTTTTTTATTATGCATGATTTTTGGAGAGGGATGTAAAAAAGCATACGATGAATCGTATGCTTTTTATGTTTAATATTTAGGCTTAAATGTATGACAACAAGTCTCTACACTCGTTGCTACAGAACTTTCTAGCGTCTCGTTTGTTAAAACAGCAGCTGTATATGAATCATTTTCAGTTTGACCAGTTTCATCTGCATCAGGCTGAACGACGATCGCACTTGCTTGACAAAAGTTACCTTGTCCCCAAAAAGAACAGTTGGAAACAGAACATCTTACTTCTGGCATAAAACCCCCTCCTTATACATTAGTGTGGGATTTTACGCCCATTTCATGTGTAGAAGGAGTTTCCTTTTCTCGTTACTTTTTCGTTTGCTCAAGCCATTCTTTTAATTTGTCTTTTGGCTGTTCACCGCTAATACGGCTTACTTCTTTGCCATCTTTAAAATGAATGATTGTTGGTGTACCTTGAATTTTATATTCATCCCAAGGAGCATCTAATTTTTCAATATCCATAACTTTCATATCAACGTTCAAGTCTTTAGCCATCGGCACTACGACAGGAGATAATTTTTGGCAATGAACGCAAGATGTTTGATAAAAGTATACTGTTTCTTCTTTTTTCTCTTTTAAGTTCTTTTGAAGATCTGAAAGAGAGATTTTATTTGTGTAGTAGTCAGAACCGTTTGTCTTACTTTCAGTAGGATTATCAATTTTTTGGCTAGTAGCATTTTTTTCTTCCATTTGTGTTACTGCAAAAATTGCCACGAACAAGGCGATAATAATACCACCAAATATAAGCATTTTTTTCATTCTTTCATCTCCTTATTTGTTTTTGATGACAATAAAGCTACAAACAGCGATTGTAATAAAGCCGATAAGTGCTAAAAACGGGATTGTCACAAAGCCGAACCAGTTTATGTATTCTCCCGTACATGGTACACGTCCACAAGCTGCCCCAGCTGCTGAAAATGCTGCGACTTTTTGAATTGCATAGTGATATAAAGAAATACAAGCACCAATAGTTGCGATTGGTAAAGAATAAGTTGCGATGCGATAGTCTTTCTTTGCCACAGCGATACCGAGCCATAAAACGAATGGATACATAAAAATACGTTGATACCAACAAAGAACACAAGGCTCAAATTTCATGATTTCGGAAAAGTACAGACTTCCTAGTGTAGCGATAAAAGAAGCTCCCCATGCGGTAAGTAAAGCATATTCTTGCTTTTTTTCTCGTCCCATATTTTATACCTCTCTTATAATAGTTACATACTAAATTATAGTATGAAGTGGTATGGAAAAGAAAGAAAAAATATGTTTATCAATAAAAGTTTTATAAGGAGAAACTTTTATTGATATAAATATTTTAAAAAAGCGCCATTCTCCGGAAGAGAATAGCGCTATAGTTTACATTTGAATTTGTTCTACTTCTTCTACATGCGACTTTTGGGATGCGTGGTCAATATATTGAAATAGGAGCTGCAATTGTTTATCAACTTCTGGTAGTTCTTTACTGTATTGATAAGCGTGTAAAAAATGCTCAATACGCTTAGAAAATAATTGATCGTTCGTTTGAACCATGAGAACGAGTAATTTATCCCAATTACAGCAATACGTGTAATAGAGAGCTTTATCATAGTCGTTATATGTTTGCACTGTGTACCCTCCTTACCGAGAGTTATATATAGTGTGTGATAAGTAAGGAGAAATACACTTGAAAGAATTTGTTAAGAAAAAAAGTGAATGAAAAGAAAAAACGAGGAGTTTCCTCGTTTTTTAAGCTTTTGGCATTGGCGTAGGTGTTGGTTTACCATAGCCTTCTTTGTATTTATTATCGATATAGTTACGAATTTCAAGCGTTGATTTTCCTTTTTGTTTCATGGAAGCAGATTCAACTGCGATTTCTAGGCAATTGACGCAAGTCGTTGCGTGGGAGTCCCAAACAACTTCACCATTCTTTTTAATTTCACGAATAAAGCAGTTTTTATTATTTTTATGTCCTACACTTTCACCGCAACCACAATAGCATGGAATCCAATCTAATAGCTCTGCATTTTGTCCAGCGACAGTGTAGATATCTTTCATTTGTGGATCAAGCTTATCTAGGAAGGTAGGAAGTGTGTCGACTCCTTTTGTTTTCTCTTGAATGTCAGCTTGCTGAGTGTGCGATGCGTGGTCATGTTCTTCTTTTTTTGATTCAGAAGATTTTTGGTCATTTGTACCAGTACTTCCGCATCCAGCAAGAATTAAGCTTAGTACTGCAAGTAAAGAAAATACATACTTTTTCATTCGCTTGTCCCCTTTACAAATGTATTAATCAAATTGTATCAGAGATTACGGTGTATCGGTTGAAGATTTTTTTGACTGATTTTTGAAGCGCCATCTTAGCGAATGGAATAGAAATAAAATTGGGATATAAGCGTATACAATATATAAACCCGCTTGAGATAGTACGGTATTTAATGTGTTGATACTTTCACGGTTTGTGAAAAGTAGAGAAGCTGAAAATATGATGAAAATAAAAAACGGTAATGTAAATTTAAATGAAATATGAAAGGAACGCTTCACCGTTTGACATGATGACCAAATGGTTAAGCAAAGGTTTGGTAAAATAATTAAAAACCAAACGAAAATAATAATATATTCAAAGCGCTGAATAAAAGGAACTTTAATTATTTTTAACATCGTTAAAGTAGGCCAAATAGTACGGTTTAATTGACCCTCACTATAATACATAAAAGATACGATAGCTAAAACTACATAAATTAAGGTGCTGAAAGCAATTCCAGCATGGGCCCATCGCTTTAAAGATTTTCCTTTTTCAATAAAGGGATAAAAGATAAGAATTGTTTCAAACCCTAGAAATTCCAATGCAGAGTGTTTTGCAGATATAAGCATGTCAAAAGGTGAATGTGTAAAAATAGGTAAAATATTACGGAAATGAGCATATTTCATTGGATAGATTAAAAAGAATACAACGAAAATAGGAAGAACAATACCCCAAAAACATATCCCTGTCACAGAACGGAAGCCACCTTTTATAATGTAGTAAGTGACTAACAAAAACATAAGCGTAAGTTTCCATAACTTAATGGTAGGGAAAATCCAAACTTGTATCACTTCCATATATGTACGAAGAACAGTAAGGCAAAATAATAAGCAATAAAGAGTGAAAATTACAGAAAATATAGAGCCAAACCACTTTCCAAAGGTTGTTGTATGGATACTAATTAAATCTCCGTCTTTTTCAAGCATTTTTAACATACAAAACAGCACAATATGAGTTGCAATTCCCGCAATAATAAGAGAAATCCAGGCATCATAACCAGCGTTTTTTAAAATTACACGTTGATATCCGAGAATTCCTATACCAATCTGGAGAGAATGCAATAAAATAAATGCAAAATATGGAGAGACTGTCTTTGTTTTATTCATTGTATTCATTGCTTATCTCACCTCACTATTCTCCGATTCCAGATTGTACAATATTAAGATCTAAATTTATATCCACCGCTACATTTTTATACATATTTCGAATTTGTTTTATATTCCATTTTCTCGTATGGCTTCTAATTTCATCTCGTATTCCTAAAGGATCAATTTCCTTTTCTTGAAATTGTTTTATTAAATCTTCACAGTCTTTTTCGACATTTCGTTCAATTTGTTTTTTTATATAGTTGATATTTGTTTTTTTTCTTAAATCAATCCAATTAGGAGAGTTTTTAATTAATCCATTTAATTTTAAATGGATTTTTACTTTTGGTATGTCGCCAGTTTGATCTATATCATACTTATTTTCCCCAGCTAAGTTTTGTATAACAACCATACCTTTATGTTTATCCTTTGTTATCGCTGCTTCGTAACGTCCATTTTTCGTAGGGTTAATAAGTAATTTTGCTAAAACAGAATGTCTTTTATCCGTATACATGACGACTTTATCGCCTTTTAAAAAGGCAAGTCCTTTGACAGCGACAGAATGATTATCGTCCATTTTAATATAAGGAACATAGGCATCACATACAGAAGAGTAATAATTATATAAAAAAATGTTTAATTCAGTTTGTGGAATGTTCTCATTTCTTATATTTTGCTCGAGTAAATCAGCAATATATAAAGACCCATTTTTTTTTCCGTAATTTAAAAGCTCTTCAGCCGATCCATCTACAATTGCTAGTTGTACATCACGCCCGATATTTGGGTCACGTTGTAAGTTAGTAATAATCTCTCCCATTCCGCGTTCCCCTAGAGCCTTTCCAAATAGGACGACACGCATTTGACCTACAACAACATTGTGAGGAGATTTCGCATTTAATCGTGAAGCAATTGTTTCAAGTGAACGGGCAGATGTTGTTTGCGTCTCTGGTTTAGACTTTACACCATGTGTGTACTCTGGGAATAGAATAGTTCCTTGGAATTTTTTGTTTTTTGTGATGTCAAATCCAGCAATATGAATAATACGCTGTGCATCCACTATATACGTTTGTGTACAGCCAGTTTGTAAAACGAAGAAGATAATGATAAGGTGCAATAAAATTTTTTTCATTCATTCTCACCATCACGTTTTTGCTTCGATTTGTTTGGATTGTAGCGCCATTTTGATTTTGGTCTAAGAAAAGAAGGTCTTTGTGCCGTTTGACTAAATGGTAATCGAAGAAAACCTTCTGCTGTACCTAAACCACGAAATGGATATAAAGGTAATAAATAAGGTGATCCAAGTGATTTTAATTTAATTAAATGAGCTAGAATAAATACAAATCCGACAATAAGGCCTAATCCTCCGAATGCACCGGCTAAAAGAATAAGAGGAAAGCGTAACAACCGGATAGTAGAAGACATCTTTACAGTCGGTGTTGTGAAAGATGCAAGAGCGGATAAAGCAACTGCAATTAATAAAATTGTACTTGTCAAAGCCGCTTCAACAGATGCTTGGCCAATTACAATCCCCCCAACAATCCCAATCGTTTGTCCAACTTTTGTCGGTAAACGCGCTCCCGCTTCACGAAGCAATTCGATTGTAATTTCTAAAAAGAGTGCTTCTAGAATAGGAGGGAAAGGTACGTTAGCTCTCGAGAAAATAATAGGACCTAGTAAATCGGCAGGAATCATTTGATAATGATATGTTAAAGCCGCTGTATAAATAGCGGAGGAAAAAAGAGAAAATATAGCCCCAAAAAAACGAATAATACGAAAGAACGATCCAATCATCCACGGTAAATAATAATCTTCTGGTGAAATGAAAAAATCCAGTAACGTTGTTGGTCCTGATAAAGCATATGGAGAGCCATCTGTTAAAATCAAAACTTCCCCGTTAATTAACGCAAATACAGCTCGATCTAATCGTTCTGTAGGTAATAGAACAGGAAAAGGTGAATTGCTATTATCACTAATAAATTGCTCAATCATAGTTGAATCAAATGGGACATCAAAGTCAATGTCTTCTAGCCGTTGTATTGCGGTGTTGATAAATTGTTCATTTGTAACTCCTTCTATATAAGCAACTGCTACTTTCGTTTTTGATATAGATCCGACGGTAACTTCTTTAAAAATGAGTTGCTCCGTTACAATATTTCGGCGTAATAAGTGTATATTTGTATCAAGGTTTTCAACAAAACCGATTTTAGGCCCGATTACGCTATACTCATTTTCTGTATCGTTATATAATCGTGTTCCTAAAACAGTACTTTCAGCACGAATTAAAGCATATTGATCGGGATTCGAATTGTTTTTTAAGCGTATTAAAATATATCCACCTAATAATTTCTCACGAATATCATCAATAGAAGGGGAGGTAATAATATCTTCAATAGAGACGATATTACATAAATCAGAGATATTTTGAATTTGTTCCGATTCTTTTTTTAGAGGAGTTAAAATAAATTGTTTAATAATAAGTGCTTCCACGACAGATTTATAATAAAACAAGCATAACGTTTCATCTTCAAGTACGTTATAAGAAACAAAATCGCTTGATTCTTTCATGGTTTGTATAAATTCTGGGATAGAACAAAGTGTTTTTGTATTAGTCTTTTTTGATTTCTTAGATGATAAACCGAACATTTTCTCACCCCTAACTTACATCATTTACTTGTGTTAGTTTTTGGGAAAGACGGGAATTTATACTTAAAAATTGAAAGTTCATAAAGAAAAGGAAGAGTGGTGAATGGCTCTTCCTTTTTAGCATTTTAATTTGTTTTTTGTTCTTTAATAGACTTCACTAATTTCATCATTTCCGCTCGTATATCTTCTCTTTTTACATTTAATTTTTCGGCAATTTGTTTAATGTCCATTCCATCTTTTTTCATTTTTAATACATCATCAAGAGGGGTATTGCTTTTTTGAGAGATGATTGTTAACACAGTAAGATGACGCAATTTGATGTTATATTCTTTCATTTTTTGCTTTAGCTGATCCGGTGTGGATTTTTGCATAGTTGCTAACTGTTGTAGCAGTGCTTGCTTTGTTTCTTTATTCATATGATGCTTTTTCAGCTTACTTGGATCTACACCGAAATGCTCGGCTGTTTTCTCCCAAGATTTATTTTGCTTATAGTAAGATAAAACATCTTTTATTTCTTGTTTACTGATTCTTGCAATGTGAGCAGCTCTCCAAATTTCATGTTTGTTATAGCCAAGTTTTTCTAGCGATTGCATTTCTTCTTCTGAAATTGGTTTATGATGATGCATTGTTACTTCTTTTGGCGTGGCAGCGGACGTAGGGAAGGTGGATATCCCGCATAATAATGCTGCCATAGTCATACTTACTGCGATTTTTTTGTACATGTAAACTCCTCCTAGATGGATAATGTAGAAAACTGTACACATATCATTTCCATAAAATGTGAAATACTTGTGAACAAGTTAAGTTTTTTTATTCACAGTATGAAATGACGTTTTTAGAAGTTTTCCAACATAAAACATTGATTAATAGTAAAAAACTAAGGTATAATCGAAATTGAAAATCAATATCAATGCCAACAATAAACTTATACATATAGATAAAAATAAGGGAGAGATAAATATGACTACATATACTTCCATCGCTAATGTGATTAAAGAAAGGCGCTCTGTTCGTACATTTACAGACAAAGCGGTAGATAAAGAGTTATTAATTGAACTATTAAACGACGCAACGTGGGCACCGAATCATAAATATCGTGAACCATGGAATTGTAAATTATACATTGGAGAAGGCCGCAAGAAATTAGTAGATGCAGTATTAAACTCTTTCACAGAAGAAGAAAGAGCAAAGCGCGGTAAAATTTTATCAGATCGTTTCTTAAGCACGCCTGCACAAATCGTTGTATATATAAATGAAGATCCGCGTCAAATTCAGCGTGACGAAGATTACGCTGCAACATGTGCATTTATGCAAAACTTCCAGCTTCTTGCTTGGGAACGCGGATTAGGTTGCGTTTGGAAATCAGGCGGATTGAACTACAATCCATTATTTATAGAAGGAATCGGTTTAACAAGAGGACAACGTATCGTTGGAATTCTTCATATCGGCTATTTCGATAAAGCGCCAGAAGGAAAAGCTCGTACTCCGATTACGGAGAAGATGGAGATTATTGAAGGTTAATAGATGAGACATTCTCGTTTTTGCGGGGGTGTCTTTTTATTATGCAATCAATCCTCATGAAAGCTTGTTTTTCATCATACACTTTCTTAAGGGAAAGTGTAAGGAGGGAAAATAATGAGAGCAAGTGACGATAAAGCACTGCAATATGCGATTGCGGAAATTACGGAAATTGCGACGGGATTTGGGCTTGATTTTTATCCGATGCGTTATGAAATATGTCCAGCGGAAATTATTTATACATTTGGTGCATATGGGATGCCAACGCGGTTTTCACATTGGAGTTTTGGAAAACAGTTTTTCAGAATGAAATTACAATACGATTTAGGTCTTAGTAAAATATACGAACTCGTTATTAACTCTGATCCATGTTACGCCTTTTTATTAGATACGAACTCTTTAATTCAAAACAAATTAATTGTAGCGCACGTTTTAGCACACTGTGACTTCTTCAAAAATAATATTCGTTTTTCAAATACGAAGCGAGATATGGTAGAAAGTATGGCGGCAACAGCGGACCGTGTGAAAGCGTATGAGCATAAGTACGGAAAAGCAGAGGTAGAAACATTTTTAGATGCCGTACTTGCCATTCAAGAGCATATTGACCCATCGATTATGCGTCCAAAACTTGCGTGGAGTATTGAAGATTTAGAAGAGGATGTAGAAAAGAAAAAGATATCACAGTACGATGACTTATGGAATTTAGATGATCGAAACAAAAAGAGAGAACGACCTAATATGCATAAAAAGAAGAAAATTCCGCCGCAACCAGAGAAAGATTTACTCCTCTTCATTGAAGAATATAGCCGTGAGCTAGAAGATTGGCAGCGAGATATATTAACGATGATGCGTGAGGAAATGCTATATTTCTGGCCGCAGCTTGAAACAAAAATTATGAATGAAGGCTGGGCATCATACTGGCATCAACGCATACTCCGTGAAATGGACTTAACATCTTCTGAAGCGATTGAATTCGCAAAGCTTAATGCAGGTGTAGTTCAACCATCAAAAACAAGTATTAACCCATACTACCTAGGTATTAAAATGTTTGAAGATATAGAGGAGCGCTACAATAACCCGACAGAAGAAATGAAACGACGCGGTGTAAAACCAGGATCTGGCCGTGACAAAATCTTTGAAGTACGCGAAATCGAATGGGATGTATCATTCTTAAGGAACTACTTAAACAAAGATCTCGTAATGAGAGAAGATATGTACTTATTCCAACGCCAAGGAAAAGAATATAAGGTAATAGATAAAGAGTGGGAACATGTACGTGATCAGCTCGTAAATATGCGTACAAATGGTGGCTTCCCGTACTTAGTAGTAGAAGATGGTGACTACTTAAAGAACGGAGAGTTGTACATTAAACATAGTTACGAAGGAATTGAGCTCGATTTAAAATACTTAGAAAAAGTACTGCCATACATTCATCAGTTATGGGGAAGAACGGTGCATATGGAGTCGATTGTGGAAAGTAAGGGCGTTGTGTTTTCTTATGATGGGAAGATGGTGCATCGGAAGTATGTGTGATGAAAAGAATGGACATAGGATACTGTGTCCGTTCTTTTTTATTTGGGGCAAAGTTAAATATGCTATTCTTGAAGAAAGGGAGTTATATAGAGAAATGGAGCGATTCAAATGAGCAAAATAGGGGTATGCAAGGTAGATATTACGCCGCCTGTCGGTATTGATTTTGTTGGATACCATAGAGAGACAGGAATAAATAATATTGAAGAGCATATTTATGGGACAGTTTTTGTATTTGAAAAAGATGAAATGAAAACTGTGTTTATAAGCATTGATAATATTGGGATGTTAGTAGAAGATACGAATATTATTCGTGAGCGCGTAGCTAGCAGGCTTCATGTGCCATTTGAGCGAATAACAGTTGTTTATACACATACACATTCTGGTCCGGAAACTGTTGGTGAGCAAGCTTTAGTAAAGTCGTATAAAACGAGTTTAGTAAATAATGTAGTGCACGGTGCTGTTACTGCAAATAATAACTTGGGGCTATGTGAAGTTGGCTGGAGTGTTACGACAGGTGATATTGGGATAAACCGAAGAGAGAGAACATCTGATGGAAGAGCAAAGATGGGAACAAATATAGAGGGTGTTGTAGATAAGCGAATTGGCATGTTAGCAATAAGAAATGCTGAAACGAAGGAGCTATCTGGGATTATTGTATTTTGTACTGCGCATCCGAATGTTTTAAAAGGTGATAGCGATGTATTATCAGCGGATTATCCTGGAATGACGAGGGAGATTCTTGAGAAAATCGTAAATTGCCCTGTTATTATTGTGCAAGGAGCTGCTGGTAATGTAAATGCGAAGTATCGCGGTTCAAGGGAAGCAGTAAAGCAAATGGCTTACACACTTAGTGGACATGTATTAACAATATTGCCAATAGTTACATATAGCCCAATTGTAAATTTAAGAACAGTTTCGAGTATGATGCAAATGAAGTTGAAAGATATTCCTGAAATGAATGAGATACGAAGCATGGCTCAATTGGCGGAGAAGCAGTGGGGTGTGAACACGGACGAGTGGCTTACTATCGTTTTAGAGAAATATAAGCAAGGTATTCGGCAGTTACGTATTGATTTAGAAGTTCAACTGTTTCAAGTTAATGATGGAATGTTCTTTGGTATACCGATGGAACCTTTTTCAGAAACCGCGTTAGAAGTGAAAGAGAGTCTTCAAAATGAAATAGCCTTTCTTGGTGGATATACGAATGGATATATTGGTTATTTACCGACAAGGGAAGAGTTTACATATGGTGGATATGAAGTAGAATTAAATCCTGTTGTATATGGGTCTGTTACGAATTTATTGATGCCACCGGAGAAAAATACTGCGGAGCTGATTGTGAAGAAGGTTACGGGCTTATGTAATAAAGTGAAGCTTTAATAAGACAGATTTTTGAAAGCAGAGTAAAGAATATAAATAATTGTTTGAGTTTATTAAGTCAATGTAATTAACAATGATTATCATTGTTAATTACATTGACTTCTAAAAAAAGAAAAACTAGAATTTATAAAGGGATCCTCAATTGTTTGCTATCACTTGTATAGGAGGTAAGTTATGTTGGATAGCTTTATTTCTATAAGATGCAGGTTGGCTCTTTATCGTTTTGGTGTTCTTTTTATATTTTTTTGCATAGTATTTTTGGTGCATCAGAAGGTGTATGCAGAAGATGTACCGTGGACATCGGTCTCAAATGAGGGAGAACGTGAACTGTTTCAAGAACAATCATTGTATAGTAATGATCGAAGGGGAGAAGATCTTGTTTCGCCCTCATTTGAAGGGCGAAAACATGGTGGGGAAGATTGGGGAGCATATTTGGAAAATAGTACGTTAAATTATTCACCTAATATTCTTACCTATTCTGTTATAGGAAGCGATGATCGAATACGGGTTAATGATACAAATTCATATCCGTATAGCGCTATAGTCCATGTTGCGACTCAGTAAAATAGTGGAGAAGTTTATGGGTGTACAGGAGCACTAGTTAGTAAAGATACAGTGCTTACAGCTGGACATTGTATTTACAATAAAGAAATTGGTGGATGGGCGACAAATGTTATTGTGACCCCTGGTAGAAATGGAAACCAAGCACCGTATTTACCTTATAGTTGGACAAAACTCTATTCAGTAAGTGGATGGACTGATAATGAAAATTCAGATTATGATTATGGAACGATTAAATTAAATGGGTCTCCAGGAGATTATATTGGCTGGTTGGGATATAGAACTACCTATGTAGAATCACAAAAAGGTTTACTTGCGGCGATTCCTGGATATCCCGCTGATAAAATAGGAAATGAACGTTACACAATGTGGAGAGACTATGGTCCAATTGAGGGAGTTTCTCCTAGAATGTTAACATACAAGATTGATACTTATGAGGGGCAAAGTGGATCACCTGTATATCAGTATTTCGATACCGGTATCAAAATAATAGCCATTCATACAAGAGGAAATAAAAATATGAATTTTGGAAATCGGATAACAGACGATGTGTTTAATAATATTAAAAAATGGCCTGAATAAATATAGTAATTCTATTTGGATTTTGTATTGTATATTGGTCATAATCATGATGTCTAGTTATATAGTAAATAACGAAGAGAATGTTAGTAAAGTTGTTAATCCTATAACTTTCTATGTTCAAAATAAAGAGAAACAACAGATAAAAGACTTTGAAATTATGCTTATAAAAGATGAATTACCTCAGCCTAGTAAAGAAATCGTGATTTCGATAGGGAAAACTAATCAAGAAGGAAAATTGATTTGGAAGATTCCTAGAAAAGGAAAGTATATAATTTTATTGCCGAATAATGAGAAAAAAGAGATTGTGATTAATGATAGAAATGTAGCTAAATTAATAATGATTAACGTAAATTAATAAAAATTGTGAAGTAAGTATAAATTTCAGTCTAAAGATTAAAAACTTTACAATATACCCTGAAGGGTATATGATATTATACAAAGTTATAAAGTAATGTATAATATAGTTACAATTACGGAGGTGGTCTATAGTGGAATACAATCAAGATATGAAAAATAGATTGAAACGTATTGAAGGTCAAGTTCGTGGTGTGCTTCGTATGATGGAAGAAGGAAAAGATTGCCGAGAAGTTATTACACAGTTAACGGCATCTCGTTCTGCACTTGATCGTACAATTGGACTTGTTGTTGGAACGAATTTAGAGCATTGTTTACGTGAACAGTTTGAAAGTGGCAATGGTTCAAATGAAGAGTTAATTAAAGAAGCTGTTCAATTACTTGTAAAAAGCCGATAATCTGTCAAACGTAAGTGTTGACAGATTTTCAAAAACATTTTAATATACCCCTACAGGTATATGTATGTAAATTGTGGAGGAATCGATTATGAGTATAAAAGTGGATATGAGTTTAGATTGTAAAGGTTTGGCTTGTCCGATGCCTATTGTGAAAACGAAGAAGGCGATAGAAGGGTTAACACCAGGGCAGGTGATTGAAGTTAAGGCAACAGATAAAGGATCTACGGTAGATATAAAAAGTTGGGCGAGTAAAGTAGGACATCAATATATCGGGACGAAACACGAGGGTGATGTATTGGTGCATTATGTTAGGAAAGCAAACGAGCATGAAGTGAATGAAGCTGTGAAATATCCACATACAATTACGAATGCAGAGTTGGAAGAGATATTATTAAGTGAGGAAGAGTGTATTGTATTAGATGTTCGAGAAGCAGCGGAATTCGCTTTTGGTCATATTCCATCGGCCATTTCGATGCCGTTAGGAGAGTTAGACAGTGCAGCGTTAGATCAGACGAAACAAATTTATGTTGTTTGCCGAACTGGTAACCGTAGTGATGTAGCTTGCCACATGTTGAAAGAGCAAGGTTATGCAAATGTGAAAAATGTCATTCCAGGTATGTTAGAGTGGCAAGGGAATGTGAAAAAATAAAATTTTTTAAATGAAAATATACCTATGGGGGTAATTAAATGAGTGTTAAATCGTTAAAAGCGAAAGATGTTGCAGAGAAAGTTTTATTCGGAGAGTTGTTTATTTTAGATGTTCGTAATGAGAAGGATTATGAAGATTGGAAAATTGAAGGAAAACAAGTTTCTTCTATTAATAAACCTTATTTTGATTTGTTAGATGGTGTAGAACATATTGTAAGTGAATTACCTAAGGATAAAGATGTTTTAGTAGTATGTGCAAAAGAAGGGTCTTCTATATTTGTGGCAGAGCAATTAACAGAGGCTGGATTAGAAAATATTTATTATTTAGCTGGTGGCATGAAGGCTTGGAGTGAATATGTAAAGCCTATAAAAGTTGGAGATTTAAAAAATGGTGGAAGTATGTATCAGTTTAACCGCCTTGGAAAAGGCTGTTTATCTTATATGGTCGTTTCAAATGGTGAAGCAGCAGTTATTGATGCAGTAAGAACAGCCGAGGCATATGAAGAATTTGCGAAAGAGCATGGCGTTACGATTACGAATGTAATGGATACACATTTACATGCAGACCATATTTCCGGAGGACGTAAGTTAGCGGAAAAGGTAGGTGGTACGTATTGGTTACCACCAAAAGATGCAGAGGAAGTTGTTTTTTCATACGAACCGCTTGTTGAAGGATCTGTTATTACGGTGGGGGGGACTAAAATTGTAATTGACGCATTATACTCACCAGGACATACGATTGGAAGTACGTCATTCATTGTAGATGATTCTTATTTATTATCAGGCGATATTTTATTTGTAGATTCAATTGGGCGTCCTGATCTTGCTGGTAAGGCTGAAGATTGGGTGAGTGATTTACGTAATACTTTGTATAGCCGATATAAAGAGCTATCTCAAAATTTAGTTGTGTTACCGGCTCATTATTCAAAAATAAGTGAAATGAACGAAAGTGGTATTGTTAGCGCAAAATTAAAAGATTTGTTTGCGAATAATGCGGGGTTAAATATTGAGGATGAGGTAGAGTTCCGTAAAACTGTAACAGAAAACTTACCACCTCAGCCAAATGCATATGAAGAAATTCGTCAAACCAATATGGGTAAAATTCACCCAAGTGTGGATAAAGAGCGTGAAATGGAGATTGGTCCAAATCGTTGTGCAGTGCACGAATAATGAAATAAATAAAAAATGGAGGAATTGATGATGAATATAAAACAAGTGTTAGATGCGAAAGGTTTAGCATGTCCAATGCCGATTGTAAGAACAAAGAGAGCAATGGATGCTCTACAAACTGGAGAAGTGTTAGAAATACATGTAACGGATAAAGGGTCAGTTAAGGATATTCCAGCGTGGGCAAATAAATGTGGCCATGACATCGTAAAGCTTGAAGAAGAAGGCGATGTGCTGAAGTTTTGGATTAGGAAGGCGTAGTGAAGCAATAGTTTTGTAAATATAGAGAGGTTGGTTATATGAACACAATATTAAGTATGCTTTTTATTGTACTTGCTGCAGGGTTTGTTATTTCACGATTTTTACCAGTGAAAGGTGTGCAAAATATAAATGGCAAAGAATTGAAAAGTATAGTGGGGAAAAAGGGGAAGTATTTTATTGATGTCCGTACAGTAGGTGAGTATAGAGGGAATCATATGAAAGGCTTTCAAAATATCCCCCTAAATGATCTAGCAAGTAAGGCGAATCAATTAGATAAGAATAAGGAAGTAATCGTTATTTGCCAAAGTGGAATGAGAAGTAAGCAAGCAGCAAAGGTATTGAAAAAACTAGGGTTTCAGCAAGTAATAAACGTTTCAGGTGGTATGAATGGTTTGTGAGGAGGAAATGTAAAATGAAAGAAATGACTACAAAAGAATTAGAAGAAAAATTGTTGCGTAAAGAAGCGGTAAATATTGTGGATGTACGTGAAGTAGAAGAAGTAGCTGAAGGGAAAATTCCAGAAGCATGTAATATTCCACTAGGACTATTAGAGTTTCGTATGCATGAATTAAATAAAAATCAGGAATATATTATCGTTTGTCGTTCAGGCGGGAGAAGTGCAAGAGCTGTTCAATTTTTAGAAAGTTACGGTTTTCAAGTAATCAATGTGGTAGGTGGTATGTTAGCTTGGGAAGGAAAAGTAGAATAGGGAGAAACAATTTTTTATAAATAAAAAAATACCCCTATAGGTAATTGGAGGGAGAACAATATGGAACAACAGAAGAAAACAACAATCGTTTTATTTAGCGGAGATTACGATAAAGCAATGGCTGCTTATATTATTGCAAATGGTGCAGCGGCGTATGATCAAGAGGTAACTATTTTTCATACTTTCTGGGGATTAAATGCTTTAAGGAAAGATGAATATGTGAATGTAAAGAAAACATTTATAGAAAAAGTATTTGGAAGAATGATGCCACGCGGTGCCGATAAGATGGGATTATCCAAAATGAATTTTGCTGGCATGGGGCCAAAGATGATTAAAGGCATTATGAAAAAACATAACGCAATGCCTTTGCCAGATTTAATTGATTTGGCGAAAGAACAAGGAATTAAACTTGTAGCTTGTCAAATGACAGTAGATTTATTAGGGTTAAAAGAGGAAGAGATTATGGAAGGGATAGAGTTTGCAGGCGTAGGGGCATATTTAGCAGATGCTTCGGATGGGAATGTAAACTTATTCATTTAAATCACCTTCTTTTTAGAAGGAGGGGGATGTAAGGTGAGTTTAGTATTATTACTTTTTATAATTGGGTTTATAGGATCGTTTATATCAGGAATGGTTGGAATTGGCGGTGCGATTATTAATTATCCGATGATCTTATACATTCCAGTATTGTTAGGATTTACTGGTTATACGTCACATGAAGTGAGTAGTATTACAGCGGTACAAGTATTCTTTGCAACTTTTGCAGGCGCATGGGCTTATCGGAAAAGTAATGATATGGATAAAACGTTAGTTGTGTATATGGGAGCTAGTATTTTAATAGGAAGTTTCATAGGGAGCTTTGGTGCTAACGTATTAGAGGAACATACGGTCAATGTTGTTTATGCAGCGTTAGCAACAATTGCTGCTATTATGATGTTCGTACCGAAACGAAATAACAGTGGTGAAGTGACATATAATAAATGGTTAGCAAGCTTGTTAGCGTTTATTGTAGGAGGAGCATCAGGCATTATAGGTGCTGGCGGTTCTTTCTTATTAGTACCGATTATGTTAGTTATTTTAAAATTGCCGATACGTACAACAATAGCAACATCTATCGCTATTACGTTTATTTCCTCAGTAGGGATTACGACTGGAAAAGTGATAACTGGTCAAGTAGTTGTAATTCCAGCTCTTATTATTGCGGTTGCAAGTATCTTTGCTGCGCCGCTTGGAGTGCGAGTCGGGAAGGGGACCAATCAAAAAGCACTGCAATATATGTTATCGATTTTGATTGTAGGCACTGCTGTTAAAATGTGGATTGATATGATATCGAAATAAAAGGATGGGCTGCTTGTAGCCCATCCTTTTATTTATGCCCAAATAACTTTCATTAAGTTTTTATATTCGTCATTTGCTAATTTATATAGCATTCTCGTATGTTCAAAGACAAGTGCTGGATTAAAGTTTGGTTCTGAGAATGCAAGAGATGCTGAAATATCAATTGCATTTTGCTTGTTTAATGTGAATTTTGCAAAGCGATAAGATGTGTTTAATTCATTAATGACATGTAAAATATCATTTGTTGATGTTGCATCAGGCACGTGAGCAACATTGAAGCAGTATATATCCACCGTAGGATGTTCGTTTTGGAAAGCAGCGATAAGTTGAATTTTTGCGCCAGCTTCTGTCTCTAATCCTACTGAAAAATGAACAGAGCCATCATTTTCATCTATATTTTCTTCCATGTATATATCGTTGGATTTTAAGTAGTCTTTAAAATCTGAGATGTTATGTTTTACTGCAGCTTTCATATGTATGAGCCCCCTGATAATTGGAATAGATTGCTACTATTTATTATAATTTAAAAATATTAAAAAAGATAGTTAGAAAGTTCTGATTTTTGATTCTGACGAAATAAAAAGAAGCAGTACTCTACCTCCATAGAGTACTGCTTCTTTACTATTCATTGTCGTTAGACGATGTTTCTGTATCTTCACTGCTATTTTTGTTCTTATTTTTCACTTCATTGTTACTTGATTCGCGTTCACTTGAATTTTCAGACTTAGATTCTTTTGTCTTTTTCGAATCAGAGTCTGAGTCAGACTTTGTATATGCAGGTAGCCCAAGATGAGTACGAAGTTCATTTGTAACATTAGCTAATTCTTTTTTATCTGGATTGTAGTAGTAAGTTCGACCACCACCAGCAGATTTGCTACATGTATCGTCACCTTTTGCCATATAGCAATCATCACCTTGGATTTGTAATTTCTCAATTTCCGAATCCGATCCGTACTTATAGAATGAAAGCATATCATCAAATGTTAAGTTTGTAACGAATTGTCCGTTAATATCATCAATGATGTTGCCAACTTTTGTTACAGAACCAGCATTTGTTAGTTTCTTTAAAATAGCTTCGATAACGAGTTGTTGACGTTGTCCACGCATTGCATCACTATCGATGTGTCTTGTTCTAGCAAGAGCAAGAGCTTCTTCGCCATTTAACTTTTGAACACCTTTTTCTAGGTGAATTGCCTCAGCATTATCATTGCTATCTTGCTCAGTAAATTCAACTGGTACATCAACTTCAACACCGCCCAAGTCATCGACGATTTTTATAAATGATTTAAAGTTAAATTTCACAAAATAATCGACAGGAACATTCATTAATTTTTCAACTGCATCAATGCTTGCTTGTGGTCCACCATTTTTTCCGTTTTTAGCAGAACCGAATGCATGAGCATGTGTAATTTTATCTTTTTTCTTTTCTATTGGAATATAAGTATATGTGTCACGTGGGATACTTAATAGTTTAACAGTTTTGCTATCTTTATTAAATGTTGCAAGTAAAAGCGCGTCTGTTCTTATAGCTTCACCATATTCTTTTCCTCGGACATCGCTTTCATCAACACCCATTATTAAAACAGAGACGTTATTTGTAATAGGTTTAACAGCTTTATCTCGTAAATCTGATTTATCACCGCGTGCTAAATCGTGTGCGGCATTTCGAACAGCAGAAGATGCTTTATTTACTAAAAACCAAGTATAACCGCCACCTATTAATAAAACGAATAGTATAGCGCTTATAATAATTTTTATTTTTTTCTTATTTTTGTTCGGTTTACTGCGTGTATTTTCTTGCAAAGATGGGTTTTGCTCCATTTCCTGTACTCCTTCATTTGGATTGAAATACGACACTCATATCCACTTATTATAATGAAATTTAGCGAAAAAAAACATTACAAATCATTTACATTTCGTAAAAATTCAATTTATTTATAAAAAGTCAGATTTTCTATATATTCTTTTTTAGATGTAGAATAAGTATAAGGGCTTTTGGTAGAAATGAAAATATATATTATGAGAAAGTGATAGGGAAGTAAGATTTGTTGAAATATAGCCAAGAAGAAATGAGTAAGCTTACTTATTTCTTCTATATAATAAAGAAGAATTTGACGGATAAAGGAGAGAGCATAATGAATCATACATCATTCCGAGCAATCGTTGTGAACGAAACGGAAAATCATCAGTTTGTAAGAAAAGTTGTTGAGAGAGAAGTAAGTAGTTTACCTGAGGGAGACGTATTCATACAAGTTCATTATTCTTCATTAAATTACAAAGATGCCCTTTCAGCTACTGGTAATAAAGGTGTTACGAGAACGTATCCTCATACGCCAGGAATTGATGCCGCAGGAGAAGTTGTGAGAAGTGAAGATAACTCCTTTAATGTAGGAGATCAAGTTATTGTAACGGGATATGACTTAGGTATGAATACCTCTGGTGGTTTCGGAGAATATATTCGCGTCCCATCATCTTGGGTCGTGCCTTTACCAGAAGGAATGTCATTAAAGGAAAGTATGATGTATGGGACAGCAGGTTTTACTGCTGCTTTGTCGGTATATAAGCTTATTGGAGCAGGAATTAATCCTGGTATGGGAGACGTTCTAGTAACTGGTGCTACAGGCGGCGTAGGGAGTGTAGCTGTTAGTATTTTAAGTAAGTTAGGGTTTAATGTAGTAGGAGCGACAGGGAAAATGGAAGAGGAACAGATGCTACTACGTCTAGGAGCGAAAAAAGTGATTCATCGCGCGGAATTGAATGATGAATCAGGAAGACCAATGTTAAAAGGGATATACGCCGGAGTTATCGATACTGTAGGTGGACATATGTTAGAAACAGCTTTAAAAACAGTAAAGTATGGTGGTTGTGTAACGACATGCGGTAATGTGGCAGGACAGGAATTACATACAACGGTATATCCGTTTATTTTACGAGGCATAAGCCTTTTAGGGATAGATTCCGTGCAATGCCCGGTGGATGTGAGAAGAGATGTGTGGACATTGTTAGCGGATGAATGGGAAAATTCAAAGTTAGCGTCTTATACAGAAGAATGTACATTAGAAGAATTAGATGAGAAGTTTGCACTTATATTGCAAGGAAAGTTAAAAGGAAGAACAGTTGTTAAAATAAAGTGAAAAAAGAGACGCTTAATGTAGCGTCTCTTTTCTTCATTATAATGATTGTTTTAAATTGATTTTTCCTTGTTCACCTAAAACACCGTCAGCGATATTTACAGCGTGATCGCCAATGCGTTCTAAGTTACTTACCATATCGACGAAGATGATACTTGCATCACCTGAACAGCTACGCTCGTTTAGACGTAATACGTGACGTTTACGAAGAACACGTTCCATTTGGTCGATTTTGCGTTCTTTTGCAATAACAGTTTGAGCTAGTTCGGTATCGAAGTTTGTTAAAGCTTCAACTGAGTCTTGCAGTGTTGAAATCGTTAATTCCAGCATTTCGTTTAATTCACCTAATGCTTCGTCTGATAGTGAAACACGATTTGAAATTTGGAAATCTACAAGTTCTACAAGGTTTTCTACATGATCACCAACACGTTCAATATCTCCAACAACACCTGCTAAAACGGAATGTTTTTCAGAATCCGTAGGTGAAAGCGGCTTTTCAGATAGTAGAACTAAATACTCGGTAATTTTTTTATCTAAATTGTTAATAGCTCCTTCTAATTGAGTAGCCATGTCAGCGTGTTTTTTGTCTTGTGTATTTAAAAATTGGTTTGCTTCTTTTAATCCATGTAATGAAAACTCAGCCATACGGATAATTTCTTTTTGAGCTTCTGTTAAAGCGATAGCTGGAGATTGCTCAATAAAGATTGGGTTTAAATGTTGCGGTTTGAAATCAATAGCAGAGTCTTCGCCGCGAATAAGTTTTGTTACAATCCATGCTAATACAGCGATGAATGGGAATTGAATAACTGCATTTGTTACGTTAAATGTTCCGTGTGCAAATGCAATTGTCATTTCTGGATTTAAGTTTAATGATGTTTGGAAATATTGAATTAAGCTTGTAAATGGTACTAATAAAATCGTAAATATAATTGTACCGACGATATTAAAGATAACGTGAACTAATGCTGCACGTCTTGCGGCAATAGAAGTACCGATTGCTGCTAATACAGCTGTAATTGTTGTACCGATGTTATCACCGAATAATACAGGAAGGGCAGCTTGTAAATCGATTGCACCTTGACCGAATAATTCTTGCAAAATACCGATTGTTGCGCTTGAGCTTTGTACAATTAAAGTGAAGACTGTACCGACAACAACTCCTAAAATTGGGTTATCACTCATACTAACCGTTAATTCTTGGAATGATTCTAAAGAGCGAAGAGGTTTCATACCTGCGCTCATTAATTCCAAACCGAAGAATAACATACCAAAGCCGAATATAACTTGACCTAAAGAATGTACTTTTTTATTTTTAAAGAAGAATAATAAGATAGCTCCAACTGCCATAATTGGGAGAGCGTATTCTCCGATTTTAATTCCGATAATAAATGCAGTAACTGTCGTACCGATGTTTGCACCCATAATAACACCGATTGCTTGTCTTAATGTCATAAATCCTGCGCTTACAAGTCCGACTGTTAAAGCGGTTGTTCCTGAGCTTGATTGGATTAATACCGTAACTAACATACCTGCTAGTACACCCATGAGTGGGTTTGTTGTAAAACGATCTAGAATATCACGAAGACGATCTCCAGCTGCTTGTTGCAGTCCATCGCCCATGTATTTAATCCCGAATAAGAAAATACCTAATCCACCAATGAACTGGAAGATCATATCTTGAACATTATATTCCACGCATTCCACTCCTTAAATTTCATGTACGATGTAATTATTAACTGAACCTTGAGTCACTGTAAACGGTTTGCTAGTAAAATTTACACTAAATTTACAAAGGGTAGAAAAGTTTACAATACCTTAAAGAAACAGCTGTATTTTATTGGTTTTCATCTTGTATAAATCTTAATTTTGTAAAGAAATCATACTTTTTAGAATAGTATTGTTCAGTTGAATATCAAGGAAAGCGTCTGCGAGTTCATCGTATATTTTTTGATGAAAGTTAAAAAAATATGTAGGAAAATGCATGTAGTTTTATAACAGCAAAACGAGAGAAAACAATTTTTTTAACACGATAAAAAAGCCACTGAATTATCCAGCAGCTTTTTCCGTGTTTTTATCGCCATACTTTTGTTTTCTTATGCTTGTAATGTAAATGAAGAGAAAAGCAATAAGTAATAGAGAGGAGTAACGATATACAGTTGCATAGTTTGTAAAATGAGCAATAAATCCAAATATAATCGCTCCAGCGCCGATTCCAAGGTCAAATGCGGAGAAGAATGTAGCTGTTGCTACGCCGCGTCGATGCGGTGCTACGCGGTCAATCATCCATGCTTGTAGTGCAGGTTGGATCGCTCCAAAACCACTTCCGTAACATGCTGCAGCAATAATTAAGCTCGGAATTGTCGTCGTATACGACAATAAAATAATGCCTGTAAACGTTATAATAACTCCCGGAATGATGACGAATGTATGGCCTTTCGCATCATATAGCCTTCCAGAGAATGGACGAGTTACAGCAATTGCTAGTGCATTACATAAAAAGAAGAGGCTAATATCAGCTATGCCGACTTCTGTAGCAAATAGTGTGATAAAACTTCCGATTCCTCCGTACATTAATGTAATACATAATATTAATAATGAAGGAAGTAAAGCTTTACGCTCAATAAATCCATCGAGAAAAGTACTAGATGATTGTTGTGGCGGCTGTTTCGTTTTTTGGATTTGAAGTAGTTTCGTTAATATTAATGAAACAATTGTGCACGATAGTGCACATAAAAAAAGAATTGTGAAGTTATATGTTTGCATGAGCCATAGTCCTATAAGTGGACCGAGGGCCATTGCAATTGTTCCAGAAAGGCCAAAATATCCCATGCCTTCTCCGCGGCGAGCTGAGGGAATTAAATCAGAAACGACAGTTCCATATGTAGTCGTTGTAATACCGAAACCAGCTCCGTGTAAAATACGAACAGCAAGCAAGAGAAAGATAGTTGAGGCGAAAAGGTAACTGCCCATAGCGAGTAAACAGATAGCAGTACCGATCATTAAAATGATTTTTTTATTAAATTTTTGCAAGGCGTTCCCAGTTAGCGGTCTAACAAAAAGTGCCGCAACGGTAAACATACCGACAACAAATCCGATATTGGAACTTGTGCCACCAATTTCTTTCACATAAACAGGTAAGGTTGGAATTAACATTTGAAACCCTAAAAACATACATAAGTTTGCAAAAATTAAAGCAACAAACTCTTTTGTCCATAACGGTTCTCGTTTTACGAGTATTGCTTCTCCCATATATTCATCCCCTATATAAAATTTTCCCGCTATTCACGGGCAGTAAAACTCCCACCTCAAAATCGGACTGGAGCAAAGAAGTTAGGTGGGAGATCAACTGCCCGTAAATGCCCGATTGGTTCAACTAATAATCAGTGGGGGATGAACACCCCCCTCACTGATTAAAGTTTCACTTTATCTCTTTTCTTTCGAGTATATGTATTGGCCAATGCAACAGTCAAGGAAGGTGTCTTGAAAACGGATAACAATTTTTAAGGCGAAAAACTGACAAAGTTGTGTAAAAGCTACACAACTATGAAAAAAAGATGTAAAGTATAGATGTATAGACTTGTAGGTGTTAAGAATGATAGAAATTGTTTTTTCTTTAAAGAAAGCGGATTCAAAAGAGTAGTGAACAAGAAGGGGAGATATACTTTTTCACTACATATATTTGAAAAGGTTTACAATATGATGAAGAAAGAGGCGTGTACATATGAGACGATTAGGTATTTCTATTTATCCAGAACATTCAACAGTAGAGAAAGATAAGGAGTATTTAACATTAGCAAGTAAATATGGATTTACACGTGTGTTCACATGTTTATTATCTGTGGATGGAGAAAAAGAGAAAATTATTGAAGAATTTAAAGAAACGATCTCACATGCGAATGCATTAGGGTTCCAAGTATTAGTTGATATTAGTCCATCTGTTTTTGAACAATTAGGTATTTCGTATAATGATTTATCATTCTTCCATGAATTGGGTGCGTACGGTATTCGTTTAGATGTTGGTTTCTCAGGATTAGAAGAATCAATTATGACTTATAATCCGTATGGTTTGAAAATTGAGATTAATATGAGCAATGGTACGAAGTATGTAGATAACATTATGAGTCATAGACCAAATCGTGAAAATTTAATTGGTTGTCATAATTTTTATCCGCATCGTTATTCAGGGTTATCATACGATCATTTCATTAAATGCTCGAAACAATTTAAAGATTACGGTATGAGAACGGCTGCTTTTATTTCATCATTTGATGCAACATACGGACCTTGGCCAGTAACAGAAGGGTTATGTACATTAGAGCAGCATCGTGAATTATCGATGACAACACAGGCGAAGCATTTATTTGCGACAGAATTAATTGATGATGTTATTATTGCAAACGCATATGCGTCAGAAGAAGAATTACAAGCACTAGGTGCATTAAATAAAGAGAAACAAACATTTGATATAGAACTATATGATACAACGACAGAACTAGAAAGAATTATCGTATTAGACGAACCACATTTTTATCGCGGAGATGTATCTGAATATATGATTCGTTCTACACAAAGTCGTGTGAAATATAAAAAAGAAGAGTTTAAACCTCATAATACGCGCGAAATTAAGCGTGGAGATTTATTAATTGATAATGAACAATATGGCCAGTATAAGGGCGAATTACAAATTGCATTAAAAGATATGGTGAATACAGGAAAAACAAATGTAGTTGGTCGAATTATAGAAGAAGAAATTTTCTTATTAGATTATTTACAAGCATGGGATAAATTCGGATTCATATTAAAGAAATAGAGAGAATATAAAGGGGAAAAACTACTGATTTCAGCAGCTTTTCCCCCTTTATATATAAAGAGCGAGAGGAAGAGCTATGACAAAGGTGCAGCAGCGATTAATTTCTATTTTAGAGGAGTTTTTAGAAGAGAAATCGATGTTAAATCGAGCTTTTTTAGCGGGCCGTTTACATGTATCAACGAAGACGATTCAAAAGGATATAAAATTATTAAATGATATATTGGAAGAAAACGGAGCGAAAATCGAATCGCAAAGAGGGACTGGGTACGAATTAGAAATTATACAAACGAAGAAATTTGAAGACTTTTGTGTGAGTCTATTTCAAAAACAGACGGAAAAGATCCCAACTTCTTATGAAGAAAGAATAGCGTACATTCTGCAGCGTGTTTTAACGACAGAGGGATATGTGAAGCTTTCAGAATTAGCGGAAGAGATTTATGTGAGCAAATCAACGGTTAATTTAATTATGAAAGAAGTTACAGATATATGTGGTCGCTATAAATTACAAATTGAGAAGAGACCGTATTATGGTATACGTATTGTTGGAGAGGAATTTAATATTCGTTCTTGTTTATCACAATATGGTTTACCGCGTTATGACCATACTCCGTTTCATGAGCAATTTGAGCAGACGGAGACATATTTATCGCTACCTTATATATCACACATCCGTTCAATTATATTAAAGTATATTGAAGGTGGAACAATATATTTATCTGATATAGAAATTGATAATTTAGTCATTCATATTGCAATCGCATTAAAGCGTTGTCAAAGTCAACATTATATGAAAGAACTGCATACGGAGCAATCAGAACTTATAATAAAGAAAGAATATACAATTGCGAAGCAGATTTTAGGAGATTTAGAGAAAGAGTTGAAATTTTCATTTCCAGAAGAAGAAGTATTATATGTGACGATGCATTTATTAAGTACTGCTGTTACAACGAGAGATCGCTATGAAAATGTAGAAGAGCTATTAGGAAAAGATATATATGCATTTATGCAACATATTCTTTTTAAAGTAGCGGAAGAACGGAATCTTATTTTTTATTATGATGAAGAATTATTATTTGGATTTGGTATTCATTTAAAAACGTTATTAAATCGTTTGAAGTATAAGTTAAATACGAGAAATCCTCTTTTGGCAGAAGTGAAAAAGAATTATCCGTATGCTTTTGAAATTGCGGTTCTTGTTGGAGATATCATTGGTGAATATACGGGTGAATCGATCCCTGAAAGTGAAATTGGCTATATTGCAATTCACTTCGGCGGAGCGATGAGCCGTTTGCAGGAGCAAAATCAAAAGAAAAGATGCTTATTAGTTTGTGCGACTGGTCAAGGAAGTGCACAACTATTAAAATATAAAATTTTATCACAGTTCCGAGATAAATTAGAGATTGTAGGTATTACAGGCTATTATCAATTGAAAGTAGAAGATCTTTATAAAGAAAAAATAGATTGTATTATTAGTACGATTCATATACCGAGTGGCTTGCCTGTTCCAGTTATAAAAGTGAATTCAATATTTGATGATAAAGAGATTAAATTGATTGGTCAGCGGTTGTTTACGCATGTGAATAATAGTGTGCAGCCTTATATTAAGGAAGATTTAATTTTTTTAAATCATAGTGCTTCTACGAAAGAGGATGTTATTCAGTTTTTATGTGAGAAAGCTGCTGAGAAACATTATGTACAAGAAAACTTTTATGCTTCTGTTATGGAAAGAGAAAATACGTCTCCGACAGCGGTTGGGAATTCAGTTGCAATCCCGCATCCGATGCAGTTATTAAGTGAGGAAACTTTTTTGATGTTTTGCACACTTGAAAAGGCTGTTGATTGGGGAGATAAAAAAGTACAAGTAATTATTTTATTTAGTGTAAAGCGCAATAATAATGAAGATTTGCAAAGGCTTTATGATTTTTTATATGATATTATGTCTAGTCAAACTACGATAGAGAAACTTACTCAGACCGAGGTAATTGAAGATTTTCAAGAGATTTTATTATCATTTTGAAAAAGTATATAAAAACTTCCGTTACATAACGGAAGTTTTTTATGTTTAATTGTATGCGTTTTCATAATAAGATAAAAATATAGAAAACATATAGCTTGGGGGAATTTAAAATGGCTGATATGCAAACTCCATTTGCATTAATTTTACATGGTGGCAATGCGAGAAGTGCAGCGCTTGAAGCAATCGCTTTTGCAAGACAAGGAGATTTTGAGAATGCGGGTGAAAAGATGAAACTTGCTAGTGAGGAAATTTCAGCAGCACATCGTATTCAAACGGATTTAATTCAAGAAGAGGCAAGAGGAAATCATACAGAAATCAGTTTACTGTTAGTGCACGCACAAGACCATTTAATGAATGCAATTACAGTGAAAGAACTAGCTGAAGAATTTATTACTCTTCATAAACGAGTAGAAGAGAAAGTGACAGTATAAGATGTATATTTTATTATGTTGTGCAGCAGGCATGTCAACGAGTATGGTCGTAAGAAAAATGCAAGAAGAGGCAAAGAAACAGGAGAAGAATTATAAAATTAAGGCGGTTGATTCAGAACTTGTGAAACTTGAAATAAAAGAAGCCGATGTCGTTTTAATCGGTCCACAAGTGAAATATTTATTTCCAGCTGTAGAGTTTCTTGCAAACTCATACAACATACCAGTTGCAATTATAGACCAACGAGATTATGGCATGTGTGATGGTTTGAAAGTGCTTAGGCAAGCAGAACAATTAGTTTTAGCATAATTATATCTTTTTAAATATAAACATTATAATGTTATAAAGTTTATTTCGTTCTTTTATAGTAGAGAGAAAGAGGAGGGCTATTGATGAATGGGTTTATGAGTTTTATGGAACAAAAGATTATGCCAACAACGCAAAAGATTGCAGGACAACGACATTTATTGGCAATTCGAAATGGGGTTATTTCTACATTACCGTTAACGATCGTCGGGTCATTTTTCGTTATCTTTTTAAATTTACCAATTGATGCATATATGGAATGGATTGCACCGTTTCGCCATATTTTAGATATTCCATTCCGATTTACAGTAGGACTAATGGCCTTATACGCAGCGTTTGGAGTAGGGGCTTCGCTCGCGAACTTTTATCAGCTCAATCAATTAAGTGCAGGGCTACTATCTGTACTCGCCTTTTTACTAGCATCAGTTGAACCAATTCAAATTACGAAAGCTGTACCAGGTGTTATTGATGCAGGTCGATATATTTCAGTAGGAACACTAAGTGCAACGTCTTTATTCGGCGCAATTGTGACAGCATTAATTGCAGTGGAAATTTATCATTTTATGATTAAGCATAATATCTCAATAAAATTACCAGACAGTGTACCACCAGCAGTTTCAAATTCGTTTGCAGCATTAATTCCAACATTAGTAGTTATTCTTTTATTCTGGGGCATTCGCTACGGTTTGAAATTCGATGTAAATACAACAATTACATACTTAATCGCACCATTAAAATCAGTACTAGTAGGAAATAACTTATTCGGTGGTTTATTAACAGTATTCTTAATCGTGTTCTTCTGGTCATTTGGTATACATGGACCGGCAATTTTAGGACCAATCATTCGTCCGATGTGGGATTCCGCAATTCTTGAAAATATGGAAGTGTTCACGGCTACAGGAAATGCACATCAGTTACCAAACTTATTTACAGAGCAGTTCATTCAATGGTTCGTATGGATTGGCGGATCTGGCTCAACGTTAGCTTTAGTAATTATGTTTATGTTCTCTAAATCTAAGTTCCTAAAAGAGTTAGGTAGATTATCATTCGTACCAGGTTTATTCAATATTAACGAGCCAATTATTTTCGGGGCACCAATTGTAATGAACCCAATCTTAATTATTCCGTTCGTTATTACACCGTTAGTGACAACGACAGTATCATATTTCGCAGTTGTTTCAGGTATGATTCCACTCATGATGGCGAAATTGCCATTTACGATGTTAGCACCAATTGCAGCGGTGATTAGTACGGACTGGACAATTATGGCTGGTGTACTTGTACTTGTTAACTTTGTAATCTCATTCGTTATTTACTATCCATTCTTCAAAATGTATGAGAAACAACAATTAGCAGGAGAGGAGAAAACAGAATGCTCGGAGCAATTATCATCTTAATTACATTTGTGATCGGACAGTGTATTGCCCATTATTCGAAATGGGTACAAAGTAAATCCTTATTAGTGTTACTACTAGTATCAGTTTTATTTATCGGTTGTTCAATGGGTGCATATGTAATGTTAGGTCTACACTCACCGTACGTAATTATTGTACCGACAATTTTATGTGCAACATGTTTATCTGCAAAATATAGATTTACGAGCATGGCATTAATACAACGTGTGAAGGAGATGCAAAAGCATGGAGCGTAAATTAGGGATTTCACTTTATCCAGAACATTCAACGAAAGAAAAAGATATGGCTTATATTTCGTCAGCGGCACGACACGGTTTTTCAAGAATATTTACTTGTTTGTTATCTGTGAATCGTCCGAAAGAAGAAATTATAGCTGAATTTAAAGAGATTATTAATCATGCGAAAGATAACAATATGGAAGTTATTTTAGATGTAGCTCCAGCTGTGTTTGACCAGCTTGGTATTAGTTATAGTGATCTATCATTTTTCGCAGAGTTAGGTGCAGATGGTATTCGATTAGATGTAGGCTTTGACGGATTGACGGAAGCGAAAATGACGAATAATCCGTACGGTTTAAAAATCGAGTTAAATGTAAGTAACGATATTGCGTACTTAGAAAATATTCTTTCGCATCAAGCGAATAAATCAGCTTTAATTGGTTGTCATAATTTTTATCCGCAAAAATTCACTGGTCTTCCGTACGATTATTTCATTCGCTGTAGTGAACGCTTTAAAAAGCATGGTATTCGCAGTGCAGCCTTTATTACATCACATGCCGCAAACATCGGTCCATGGGATATTAACGACGGATTATGTACGTTAGAAGAGCATCGTAATTTACCAATTGAAGTACAAGCGAAGCATTTATGGGCAACAGGGCTAATTGATGATGTCATTATCGGAAATGCTTATGCAAGTGAAGAGGAGTTAGAAAAACTAGGAAATTTAAATCGCTACATGTTACAGCTAAAAGTGCACTTTGTAGACGAAGCGACTGAAGTAGAGAAGAGAGCTACGCTGCAAGAATTACATGTAAGACGCGGCGACATAACAGAGTATATGATACGTTCTACAGAAGTGCGTAAAAAATATAAAGACTATGACTTTCCAGTGCGCGAAAGTGTGCTACAGGAAAGAGGGCAAGTTGTAATTGGTAATAACTCATTCGGAAAGTATAAAGGTGAACTGCAAATCATTTTAAAAGAAATGCCGATAGATGAACGGAAAAATATCGTCGGTACAATTGCGGAAGAGGAGTTATTCTTACTAAATTATGTAGGAGCTTGGACGCAGTTTACTTGTGTGGAATAGAGAAGAGAAGGAGAGGATGCTGTGGCATCCTCTTTTTTCTATTGATATAGTAGTCTATCGTATATAGAATGCAAAGAGATAGATTTCATTTGGACGGGAGAGAAGGAGATGGAAGAGTATATAGATGATTTATTAAGGCGGATGGCTGATGAAGAAACAGAGATTTGGCATCGTGCGTATGATGAAGCAAAAGCGTTAAATGACTTATTAACTTTTCCTTATTTACAGCAGAAGGTAATCAAAGCAAAAAAGGTATCTATGAAGAAAGATATTTATTATTTAATGACGAAACTCGCCATCAATACGAAGGAAATCTATATTGCTGATTATCTTATAGATCGTTTGGAATGTGAACAAATCCCGACTTTGTTAAGTGAACTGCTTAGTAATATTTATACATTGCCAGAAGTAAGTAGTACAAATAAAATCATTCCGTATATTTATCATAAAAACGATAGTGTTCGTTATTGGGCAGTTGCTTCCTTAAAGTTATATAAATCGTTAGAAGCGGAAAGTGCGTTGCTAAAGTTGCTGGATACTGAAGAAAATAAAGATGAGATGACACATATTTGTTATACATTGCTTGAGATTGGAACGAAGCAATCGATTCTGCCGTTAACAAAGCTTTTATATGGTAATAGTGTCTATGTTCGTTCAACCGTTATTGAGGTTTTAGCAAAAATAGGGGGATCGGACTTACAAATAGTTTATATTGAAGCTTTACATGATAGAAATGTGATGGTGAAATATGAAGCTGTTCGAGCTATTTATACGTATGGCGACGAAATGGCAATGAGAGCAATTTGCGAACGTGTGAATAAAATTGTTGCTAGAAGACGTAAAAATGAAGTAGAGCCTACGGATGAAGCAGAGATTATCATTGCTCTTCGTTTCTTACATAAGTTTGCTAATCATGAAGAAGTTTTAAAGATATTTGATAAAGTGTACAAAAAACGTGGAAACTTGTTTATGTCGGAGAGGGAGTGGCTTCGACATAATATTACTTACTTTCAAGAGAAAGAAAGCATGTAAGAATCATAAAAAAGAGCCAGCCTCAACGATGAGACTGACTCTTTTTTATAACTAGTTTAATACTTTAACTGTAACTGTTTTACGTCCCCAGCTACTTGATGTGCCTTTATCTGGCATTAAAACGTCGATTTTATTACCTTTAATAGCCCCACCAGTATCACCAGCGATTGCTACTCCGTAACCTTCAACCCATACTTTTGAACCTAATGGAATGACACTTGGATCAACTGCAATTAGTTTCATGTTTGGATTAGCTGTTAAGTTATGACCCATAGCTGATTTTACTTGGTCGCCTGCTTTATAGCCATTTTCAAGTGGATCTGCTGTGTAAGCTGTTGCTACAACACGTAACTCACGAGAAGATGATGGTGTACTTGTTTCAGTTTCTTTTGCAGCAGGTTGTTGTGTAGCTGGTTTTTGAGCTTTAGCCGCTTCACGAGCTTTAGCTGCTTCTTGAGCCTTAGCCGCTTCACGAGCTTCAGCTGCTTCTTGAGCCTTAGCTGCTTCACGAGCTTCAGCTGCTTCTTGA
>NZ_JBKFAQ010000004.1:162228-361008 GCF_053345735.1 Bacillus sp. D48C | reverse complement strand
CCGCTTCACGAGCTTTAGCTGCTTCTTGAGCCTTAGCCGCTGCTTGAGCTTCAGCATCTGCTTGAGCTTTAGCTGCTTCACGAGCTTTAGCCGCCTCTTGAGCTTTAGCTTCTGCTTGAGCTTCAGCATCTGCCTGAGCTTTAGCTGCTTCTTGAGCCTTAGCTGCTTCACGAGCTTTAGCCGCTTCTTGAGCCTTAACTTCTGCTTGAGCTTCAGCTGCTTCGCGAGCTTTAGTTGCTTCCGCGGCCTTAGCTTTTGCTTGAGCTTCAGCTACTTCTTGAGCTTTAACTGCTTCACGAACTTTAGCTGTATCTTGAACTGTAGTTGTTTTTTCAACTTTAACTACTGGCTGAACTTTAATTGGAGCTTTACCTGTTAAGTAAGGAACATGAACATAAGCTGTTTTTCCGTTATATTCAAATTGAATCCAATCATTTTGTACTTGGTGTGTTGTTTCGATTATATCATCTTTTTTCAACTTACCAAGAATCTCTGAATCTGTGTTTGCACCAGCACGTACGTTTAATACGTTTGCTGTTACGTAGTAAGTGTCTTTTGTATAGTCAGCGCTTATGAAAGCTTCTTTACCGCTATTCAATTGAACTTTTGACCAACCATTTTCTGTATGTAAAACATTTACTTTATATCCATCTAATAATTTTCCTACAACTTTTGATTCAGTAGTTGGGTTTTCTCGTACGTTTAGTACGTCAGTCGTTACGATTGTTTCTGCTTTAGCAGATGTTGTGAAAATCCCAAGACCAAAAACCGCTGCTGTTGCTATACCCATAAATTTTTTCATAATAGCCTCCATTGCATTTGTTTTCGTTGACCTCATTATAGCAACCATTATTTTCTTATTTGCGAAAAACATATAATTACAAAGCTTTCGTAACGGAGCATTAATATTCTGTAACAATTCCATAAATATCCTGATAGCGCTTCCTTGTTGTTTTTTGGCGTATTAGGGCATATAAAACACAAAATGAGTAGTATTTCAATTACCGTAAAATTAATAATGTTACGGTAATATTTCTTATGGATATCTATAGTGTTACAAAAATAGCATATTTTACTGTCTGAATGAAAAGATAGTTATGGAATGATAACCTTTTTAGATGTAAAAAGATATAAATGAGGTGAAATTTAATGAAATATCGATATAATTGTTACAAAATCAGTCGAAGCATGGAAAAAATTACGCCTTGATTTTCGTCTGTTACATAGTATTTTTGCAATAATAGGATTAGATAATAGCCTTAGTACCTATAAATAATGAAGAGTAATAGAATGATAGTTGTAACGTGAAACATATATAATAGAAGAAACTCGATTTAATAGGTAAATAAAAAACGCAGGAGTGTAAACTCCTACGTTTTTGTTTATTCATATCGTAAACATTCAATTGGATCAAGTTTGGCAGCTTTGTTAGCTGGTAGTAAACCGAATATAATACCGATTAGCATTGAAATACCTACGGCAAGAAGTCCAAGTTCTTTTGAGACAACGAGTGGCCATCCAGCAAAGATTGAGACGATCCAAGCGAAGAAAATACCAAGCATGAATCCGATGAAACCACCAAGTCCTGTTAAAATACAAGATTCGATTAAGAATTGTGTTAATACTTTACCACGTGTTGCACCAAGTGCTTTACGAATACCAATCTCACGTGTACGTTCTGTTACAGATACGAGCATGATGTTCATTACACCGATACCACCAACAAGTAAGGAGATAGCAGCAATACCACCGAATACCATTTTCATCATACCGATTGATTCGTCTAGTTGTTTCGTAAATTCACCTAAATCTTGTGCTTCGAATTTGTGCTCAAATTTAGGAGCTTTCAGTTCGTTTAAGACAGAAACGGCTTGTTTTTCTACACTTTTACGTTCTGTCGGAGAGGTCATTGTTAATCTTACGGAGTCATACTCATTTACTCCTGAAATTACAGGTGCATTTTCAAGTGATGTATAACCTTCAGGCATAGGCATTCCAAAGTCGTTTTTCGTTTCGTATACACCGACTATTTTATAAGGCTTTCCTTTTATATCTGTGTATTGGTTTGATTCCCAACCACTAAATAATTTGTTGAAAGCTTCTTCATTTAATATAACAGCAGGGATTGCTTGGTTTAGTTCACTGTCATTTAATTCACGACCGTGAACTAATTTTATTTTCGAATCTTTCATAAAGGCGCCTGTTCCACCTTTTAAATCAAGATTTACATCTTTTGAACCAGCAGATGCTTTTACTTTCATACTTACGTCTGGATATACATCTTTAACGCCTGGTACAGTTTGCAGACGGTTTAGCATATCAGGTGTGATTTTGGCACTATCTGTTCCGTAATCAGGATTGTTGTAGTAAATCGTTACTTCGTTATCTTTTCCTTGGCCTAATTCTTTTTTAAACTTTGCGTTTGTACCATCACCCATTGAAATGATAGTAATAATGGCACTAATACCGATAATAATACCTAGCATCGTTAAGATGGAACGCATTTTATGAGCAAAGATAGAGGAAAGGGCCATGCGTATATTTTCACTCGTATTCAAAATTAACCTCTCCAATCTTGGACGACATTTCCGTCACGAATTACAATTTGACGTGCTGCAGCTTCCCCGATTTCACGGTCATGGGTAATCATAATGATTGTTGAGCCTTGTTTATTTAATTCGTAAAAGAGGTCCATAATTTGTGTACTTGTTTTCGTATCAAGTGCTCCCGTCGGTTCATCGGCTAAAATGAATTTTGGGTTATTTACGATTGCGCGGGCAACGGCGACACGTTGCTTTTGACCACCGGATAATTCGTTTGGTAAGTGAGTAGCGCGATCAGCTAAACCGACTTTTATTAAAGCGGCTAATGAGCGTTCGCGTCTTTCTTTTTTATCAACTCCAGCGTAAATAAGAGGTAGCTCTACATTTTGAAGTGCTGTAAGTCTCGGTAATAACATGAAGTTTTGGAATACGAATCCGATTTCTTTATTACGAACATGTGCAAGTTCTGTTTCAGACATGTTTGAAATGTTTTGTCCAGCTAGTTCGTACGTACCCGTCGTCGGTTTATCTAAGCAACCAATAATGTTCATTAATGTTGATTTACCAGAACCAGAAGGTCCCATAATAGAAGTGAATTCTCCTTGATTCAGTGTTACGTCAATTCCGTGTAATATTTGAACGGATTCTGCACCATTTTGGAAGGATTTCGTGATGCCTTTTAAGTTAATCACTGGGCGACAACCTCCATACCATCTTTTAAGTCTTTTTCAGGTTTAGAGATAACTTCCTCTCCTTTTTTCACTCCAGAAACTTTTGATTCGCTATCAGTCTCGAATTCAACAGTAACTGCTTGTTCTTTCGCTTTACCGTCTTTTACAACGAAGACAACATTTTTGTCACCTTTTTTCACGATACTGCTTTTCGGAACAATTGTACCAGTTGCTTCGCCAGATTTACTTGTTACGTATACGTGGAAGCCGTTTTGTAGTTCGTCACTATTATCTAATGTGACAGTGAATTGATAGTTAGAAACAGTTTTATTTTCATCCATGCTCTTTAATGGTGTAGAACCGATTTCTGTTACTTTTCCTGTCCAAGTCTTACCAGCGACAGTTTTTGAGGAAACAGTTACTTCTTGCCCAACTTTCATACTAGCAAGCTCATATTCAGAAAGTTGACCTTTTACCTTGAATTGACCAGCGTGACGAAGAGTAATTCCGCTCATACCTGTTTTTTCGTCAGCAGTTTTCACGATATCATCAATTACGCCATCAGCAGGACTTGTTACAGAAAGTGTGTTTACTTTTTCTTTTGCTGCTTTAATCATTTCATCAGCTTTTTCAACTTCAAACTTTTTCATTTCAAGTTGTGATTCTAATTGCCCAACTTCAACTTCTGATGCTTTTAATGCTTCAGAAGGAAGGCCTGCATTTTTATCTTTTTGTAATTTTTGTTTCGCTGCATCAATTTGTTTTTGAAACAACGTTACTTCTTTTTGTGCGATTTTCTTTTGCATTTCTGCTTCTGTTACACCTTGTTTAGCAGTAGGGTCATTGTATTTAAACAGAAGCTGACCTTTTTTCACTTCATCGCCTTTTTTTACAGCTAATTCATATGTTCCTTTTGTTGGATCGAATGAAATAGTTTCAATTCCGTTTGGAATAACTTCGCCACCAAATTTTTGCGCGTTTTGGATTTGTTTTTCAGTTACTTTATATCCGCTATATGCCATTGCTACTTCTGAACCGCCACCACCAGCAAATGCAAAGTATGATCCAGCTGCAATTCCAATTGCTACTACACTAGTAATTAACACTTTATTTTTCTTTTTCATCTATTTATCACCTTTTCGTTCGTTTTAGTATCTACATTAAGTATAGAAGAGGTGAAGAATCTGACAAATCGTTTTAGCTTACAATAACCTTACAGTTTTGTAAGGTATGAATATGTAAATGTAAGGTAGAGGTTGTCCTAGTATAAGCAAATGAATTGACTCGTTGTTTCTTTCTTACAATAATATTGTATGAAGGAGAGGAGGAAGGAAGATGGAAGCTTATTTTAGTGCGCATCCATTAAAATCGTTTATTCCATACTCAAGACAACACGTCCTTATATTATTTATTATGTTGGTGGGGATATTTTTTCTGTATCAATACCAAGATTTATTGCGTCAAAGTGAGTGGAATATAACGGTTCGATATGCGATTGCATTTTTATTTATAGGTAGTGAAATTGGGCTCTATATGTGGGAGTGGAAAGCGGGGATTTTTGAGCTAGCTACTTCATTACCGTTTGAGTTATGTACGATTAGTTTATTATTAGCGTCGATTATGATTGTAACGAAAAGTTATCGCATATATGAGATTGTATTTTTTACAGGAATTATTGGTGCATCACAAGCCATTTTAACGCCGAACTTGCAGTATACTTTTCCACATTTTCGTTTCATTGAATATTTCATCGCACATGTATTGCTCATTTGGGCACCGCTCTTTATGACTTGGGTAGAAGGGTATCGTCCTACATTACAATCTATTAAACGTACGATGATATTTTTAAACATATTGATTCCGATTGTTTCGTTTGTAAATTACAAAACAGGCGGTAATTATATGTTTTTAGCTCATAAGCCAGAAACTGCTTCATTACTCGATATGTTAGGGCCGCATCCTTACTATATTATTTCATTAGAAATAGCTGCGCTTATTGGATGTTACACTTTGTATATGCCGTTTGCGAAAAGAGAGAGGCATGCGCATAAAGAATCACTAGGATCATAGCCTAGTGATTTTTTATCTTTAAAATATTTACAATTCTGAAAATTAAGAATAAAATTAGGGGGTAAATTATATATAGAGAGAAGGGAAAACGTGGTCAAAAAAGTTTTTCTAAATGGAATGGAAGTGACGATTCAATTTCTTATTTCGATTTTGGGGATTATTATTTTAGGGGCTTTGCCGAAATTATTTTATGGATTTAAGGTGGATGTATCAAAGTACATACAGACTTTAAAAGAAGTGTTTGTGAACTTAATGGATATTTCCAATTTGCAATATGTGAGAGGTAAATTTTTATTTCCACAGTTGTTCGTCCATTATAAAGAAACGATTATTATTTTTTTGGCTGCTTTTTTCATTTCATTATTTGTAGCATTTTGCATTGTTTATGTAATTATGAGTAGTTCACCGCGTATACAACATCGAATTAAATCATTTCTTATCTTCCTAGAATCCATTCCAGATATTCTTCTTATTTTAGTATCACAAATCTTAGTTGTATGGTTTTTTAAACAAACAGGTTTTTTACCTTTTCAAATTGCGTCAATTGGAGGCGAGTCGATTAGAGGGTTGCCAATATTGTGTTTGAGCATCCCGACTACGATTATGTTTGTAAAAATGGTAGTGATTCGTTTTGAAAATGAACTAGAAAAAGATTATGTACTATTTGCTAAGGCGAAAGGGCTGGGGCGTTTTCATATTTTAAATCGTCATATTTTACGAAATGTGTTGCTTAGTACATTATTCTTTGCGAAAACGAATATCTTTTTTATGTTATCTAATTTATATATTATAGAATGGATTTTTAATACGGGTGGTATTTTTATGTTTTTGAAATCGTATGAGGGTATTAGAGTTGAGGTTTTCATCGTTAGTATGCTGCTTATATATATCCCGATATTTATTTTATTCAAGCTGTTTCATTATTTCATTCCAACTGCGATGAAGGAGAGATTATAATATGTGGATGTATATAAAACGCGATAAAAGATTTTGGATAAGTATTGGGTTTCTTCTCATATTAGTTCTTTTGAGCATCGGAAATACGTTATGGAATGATGGACACATTAGGCAAGTTACATTGCAATATGATGCAGATGAAAATCCACAAGTGCCACCTTTTTCACCTTCATTACAATTTTTACTCGGGACAGACCGGAAAGGATACGACCTGTTACATTTAGTCATTGAAGGTGCGAAGTGGACGATTGGTATATCTATTTTAATTGCGGCACTTAGAATGGTGATAGGTGTGTTTTTTGGTGTTGTGCTTGGAACATATGTAAAAAGAGGGTTTTCAAAAATTGAGGCTTTCTTTGATAGTTTTACAGTTATTCCAACAGTTATGATTGCGTACTTTTTTCTTCACTTTGCAAATGCATTTGGGAGTGGAGAGGAAACAACAACCTTTTTTGAAAGGGCTTCGTTTCAAGTTTTATTACTTGTAATGCTTGTGATGCCAGTTATTGCACTGTATGTTGCGAAGGAAGTCCGTAAGTTGAGAACCGAAGAATTTATTGAAGCTGCGTGCATATTAGGTGGATCGAGAAGGCATATTGTTATAAAGCATATTTTCCCGCATCTCTATATGACGTTTATACTTGTATTTTTTCAGCAGTTTACGCAAACTCTTACTATTTTACTGCACTTAGGGTTACTAGAAATATTCTTTGGCGGAACAGTTCAGTTTTTAGGACCGATAGAAGAAATAGAATCATACACACATGAATGGTCAGGCTTAATTGGAGTCTATTTTAGATCATTAACAGTGAATCCGTGGATCCCTCTCGTTCCGATTACATTTTTTGGACTTACTATTTTTTCAGGAAATATGATTGTAAAAAGTATAGAAGAGGCGATGTTGAAAGTAAGATTAGGAGGAGAGATAAAGAAGGACGTAGTAGAAGCGGAACAATCTGTTGTGCAGTCAAAAGAAGATTTATTTACTTTTAAACATACGATGTGAAGAGAAAAAGAAGCAAGCATGGATTTCATGCTTGCTTCTTTTTTTTATTTTGTAGAAACTTCACCTGCAGCTTCTGTTTGCGGAATAAAGTATCCAATTATACCACCGATTATTGCTGGAATGATCCAGCCAATTCCTAAGTTATAAAAAGGAATGGTGTGTACGATATTAGCGATAAAATCTGGTATCATTTCCACATTATCAAGTGCATGAATACAGCTAATAATAAACGCTGCGATCATCGCTCCAATGTAGACAAAAGGTTTACGTTTCGTATATTTATCGATAAATGATACGAAAACTAAAATGATCGTAATTGGGTACAAAATAATTAATACAGGTAATGTGATTTTAATTAATAAGCTTAATCCTAAGTTTGAAATAACGAAACTAAAGATACAAACGTATAGTACAAGCTTTTTGTATGAAACATTTGTTAGCACTGTTGTGAAGTAATTTGCAAATGCACTCACAACACCAATTGCCGTTGTTAAACAAGCGAAGATAATGGCGATACTTAATAAAATATTACCGCTTGTCCCAAAGAATTGATACATAACAGTAGCTAATAGCTGCCCACCGTTTTCGAATTGTCCTAAGTTTCCGTTTGAAGCTCCAATATAACCGAGTAAGAAGTAAACAATTGTTAAGAATAGAGCAGCGATACTTCCGCAAATGATTGTATATTTTGCGATAGATTTCTTCTCTTGTATACCATTTTGACGAATTGCATTTACAACAATTGTTGATAGTACGAGAGCCCCAATTGCATCTAACGTTAAAAATCCTTCAAGAAATCCTTTGAAAAACGGGATGTCTTTATAGTCACCGATAGGTTCTGCAAACGTCCCTGGTGAAAGAATCGCTTTTGTTGCCATAATTGCAATAATTACAAGTAAAATTGGCGTTAATATTTTACCGATATGATCTACTAGCTTGGATGGATTTAATGATAAGAAGTAAACGACTGTGAAGAAAATCGCACTAAAAACTAACATAGAATACCATTGATCTGGGAAAAGTGGTGCAATCCCGATTTCATAAGATACAGATCCAGTTCGTGGAATAACAAATAGTGGGCCGATTGAAAGATAAATAATGATAGCGAATACTGCTGCGAATTTTGGATGAACACGGCTCGCTAAAGTGTTAAAACTACCACCAGCAAGGGCAACAGCAACGATAGCAAGTAAAGATAAACCGACGTCTGTAATAATAAACCCTGTAATGGAAACCCACATATTTTCTCCAGAAGAAAGACCAAGAAGGGGCGGGAAAATCATATTACCAGCACCGAAGAAAACTGCGAATAGTAATAAACTAATCGAAAGTATTTGCGCTGGTTTTAAAGTTGTACGCATATAAAGAAAATCCTCCTAATGAGTATTTTTTGTCGAAAATTCAAATAATTTGTCGAGTAACTGTTATTATTTTAAAGGTCTGATGATTAGAAAGCAATAGGGAATTTTGAAAATATTAAAAAATAATGCATTAAATCGAATAAATATACTATTTATATGTTTAATAGGAAGGATTTAACTTTTAACATAAAAAAACACATACCGCTAGGATACATGTTTTAAAAAAATATTTTTTTATCACGTTCTTCTTTTAAAATTTCAACTGCTTCTCGGAAACGTTGTGAATGGACAATTTCTCGTTCGCGTAAAAAGCGTAGGCTGTCATTTATATCTGGATCATCTGATAAGTTAATGAGCCATTGATATGTTGCGCGTGCTTTTTCTTCAGCTGCAATATCCTCGTATAAATCGGCAATTGGATCACCTTTAGCCTGTATATAGGTTGCAGTAAATGGAACACCAGCAGCGTTATGGTAATGAAGAGCGCTGTCATGGTCGACGTAATGAGGGTCAAGACCAGCTGCCTTCATCTGTTCAGGAGTCGCATCTTTCGTCAGCTTATAAACCATCGTAGCAATCATTTCAAGGTGAGCAAATTCTTCTGTGCCAATATCAGTAAGAAGGCCAATGACTTTATCAGGAATTGTATAACGTTGATTTAAGTAACGTAGTGCAGCAGCTAACTCGCCATCTGCACCGCCGTATTGCTCAATTAATAATTTTGCAAGTGCTGGATTGCAAGTTCCCACTTTAACTGGGTATTGTAATTTCTTTTCATAAATCCACATAGTTTCTCTCCTTTATATTTGCCATGGCCAAGGACCTTTGCTCCATTCCCAAGGGGCATTAGAATAGCTGTTTCCAAACTGTTGGAGTGGTCCGTATTTTTCTTCCATCTTTTGTTTTAATACTCTCCGTTTATAGGAAAAATCATTAAATTGATTAATCGCAGCGGTGTCATCTGGATGTGTATCTAAATAAAGAGTGAGTTCAACTAGTACAAAGTCCAGTTCTTGAAGCTCCAGTAAAAGCTGATAGTATTCTTCTGGTAGCGATTGAGTCACGTCAGTAGTCACCGCCCTTTTTTATAAGGATTTTCATAATAGTCATAAAAAACAGGCCATAAAGTCCCTTTTTGTAGTGCTTCTTTTGGCGTGAATTGCGGTAAGTTTGGCGGTTGAAAGCCTAAAAATAAATTAGGAGGAGTAGAATAATATTTTTTTCCGATAGGAGGACAAGGATCGAGAGGACTATGATAGGGCACGAATGATCTCATATATTTATTCACGAATAAACCTCCTTAAATGTTCATTACTACGTATTGTATTCAGACATAATAGGCCTTTATGACACATATAAAAAAGTAATAAGTGCAGGGGGAATGAATGTGGAGAATGTAAAAAATTTAATTGTGTTAGAAGTAAAGAACTTAAAGGAAACTCTGTATTTTTACGAAGGAATTTTAGGAATAACACCTAGTTCAGAAAGACCACAATTAGATATTACAGGTGTTTGGTATGATGCCGATTCAACGAGAATTAGTTTTGTTATGAATCGCATGTTAGGAGGAAGAGAGAAGAGTGTTACGAATTCATGCGATGGTTTAACATTTTCGATTTCTAACATAGAGAAGTTAAAAAAGAAGCTAGCGTTTTATGAAATTTTATATATGGAAAACAAAAGTGAGAAGAGTATTGTAGTACAAGACCCAGATGGATACAAACTTCAAGTGATAGAGAAGGCCGAATAAAAGGAGGGGATTTAGTGGAGAGAAATTATGAAGAAAGTGCGTTGTTTGAGCATCAATTTTGGCTAAAGGTGCTTACTGATCATTCGCAATTTTTACTTGATGTATTAGCTCCGAAGGAAAAAGAGGATATAAAGAAGGCCGCTTATTTTCTTGAAACATTTACGAATCTTTTAAATAAAGTACATAATGTGAATCTCATTACATTTTCAAAAGAGGCAGAACGAGCCGCAAAGGAAATAAGAATGTTTAAATTAAGTATTATACAGAAACAACTCGAGGGAAAAATCACTATTCATTTTACGCCAACTTTCATCAATCATATGGTAAACGAAGTAGAAGAGTATATAACAGTGTTAGAATTTTTAAAGAAAGGAGAAGTTCCGCCTGTTTTTCATGAATTACATTATCACCTCGTTTGGTTAACAGATGCGGCTGGTCATGCAGGATCTATTTCTGGTGGACTAGATCTTGTTGAAAAAAGATTAAAAGAGAAAAGTGAAGAATTCACGAAGCACTTTGAAAAATTTTACTTAAAGGCAGTTGAGATGACAGGGTATTTACGGACAGAGCTTCATCATTTTCCTGCATTAAAGAAGTTTACAAAAGATGTTTCACTTGAGTTAAAATTATTTTCACATTTTCTCCATGAAGTTGAAGAGCTAGAGTTATCGAATGAAATATTAAGTACATTATCTGCTAGAATGGCGGATCATATGGCAAGAGAAGAATGTTATTACTTATTAAAATTAGCGCAATCATCTGGACTTGAGATACCAAAATGTAATCCGCTTTAAAGAAAAAAGAGGCCAATTTTATTTGGCCTCTTTTTCTGTTTTATTTTCTCTTTTTATTTTCGCTTGTTCAATACTTGCCTGTAATGTCTCCATAATATTGATGATGTTTGGAGTTGGAGAGATTGTTTCGGTTTTTTCCTGTTGTTCAATTTTGTTTTCGATTAGTTCGGTAAGTGCTTCTTTATACTCATCTGTATACATTTCTTGTTCAAAAGGATTTGTAAGGTGGTGGATTAAATTAATTGCTGCTGTGAGTTCTTGTTTTTGAATAGGATAATTTTCATTACTTGGTAAGTTAGGTGTATTTGTTATATCGCGAATTTCATTAGGATAGTGAATAGTTTGTAACATAAGCCCATCTTCAAAGTTACGGATAATAGCTAAATGTTGTTTTTTTCTAATAGAAATATGAATAAGCCCAAGTTTATTTGTACGTTCAAGAGCCTCTTTTAATAATAAATATGATTTTTCATGTCCTGGGGTAGGGCCTATAAAATAAGAACGGTCATAAAGAACAGAATCGATTTCGTTATTTTGGACAAAAGATATAATACGAATGGAGCGTGGTTCGTGAGCTTTTTGTAATTCAGCCAATTCTTTTTCATCTATAATAATGTATTTATGAGGTGCGTATTCATAGGCTTTTACAATATCTGTATCATCGATTTCTTCATCCGTGCAATCGGGAGCAAATTTTTTATATTTAATAGGTGTTAAGCATTCTTTATGGAGACTTAAAAATTTTATATCGTTTTCTTCTACAGCACTATATAGTTTAATTCCTATATTTAATAATCCAAGTGAGAGTGCACCTTTCCATACGGTATGCAAATGAAGTCTCTCCTTTCCTTACAAATGATTATGTATATTATGAGATAGTAAGAAATTTCCTATACGTTTATTTGCTTTTTTAGTGAAGAGTAAGCGGGAGAGCCTGAGATATAAAATATATTGACAAGCCCTTCGAAATATTTTAATGTGAGTGTATAAAATTGTCTATAAAGGGGAGTAACTTATTACAGTAAAGTCGTCATTACAGGGAGAAACCCTCGGCTTTATTGGCAACGTTCCGTTGTTAGTGAGACCTTTACCAGCAATGGTAAAGGCCCCTTATTGTCTTTTTTAGGACCCTTACCATGTTTGGTAGGGTCCTTTTTGTATACAAAGAGAGGAGATATAAAAATGAAAAAACTTATTAGTAGATTAAGAGTTGTATTTCATGTTCGCCGATTTGTTCCATTTCTATTTGACTTTTTCACTTCAAAAGAGGTTTCAATAAAGAAGAAAATTTTATCTATTGCGTTTTTAGTTGGTTATGTTGCGATGCCGCTCGATTTAATTCCAGACTTCTTACCGTTTATCGGTATTTTAGATGATATTGGAATTGTGTTATTTATTTTGAACCGAATTGTAAAAATGGCGCCAGTTCAATTACAAGAAAAGCATAACGTAAACGTAGGATAGGAGTTAAAAATATGGAGCAAATTATTTTAGATATAATCGAGTTTTTAAAGCAGTTTTCTTATTTTGGAGTTGTGTTAGCATTAACGTTTGAATTTATTCCAGCAGAAGTAGTTTTGCCCATGGTTGGTTATTGGGTGTACGAGGGAGATATGAATTTTTGGCTTGCTGTACTAGCCGGAACCCTTGGCGGAACGACAGGACCTTTAACGTTATATGCACTCGGTTATTACGGCGGTCGTCCTCTATTAATAAAATACGGGAAATACTTCTTCATTAAAGAAGAACAAATTCAAAAAGCAGATGATTTCTTTGAGAAATATGGACCGGTTGTAGCATTTGTTGGACGCTTTGTGCCAGGAGTTCGAACGCTTATTTCTGTTCCGTGTGGTATGGCGAAAATGAACATATGGAAATTTAGTATATATACATTTGTAGCAATGTTCCCATTAACGACTTTATATGTTTATTTTGGAATGAAATTAGGTCCTCATTGGGAAAAAGCAGCGGACGTTGTTGGGCAATATATGCTACCGATATTAGGAGGCGTTATTCTTATCGTTGCTAGTATCTTTGTCTATAAATATATGAAGAAAAGAAATAAAACGGAATCTATCTAGTCATTTGAATATTTTTTGAAAATAGATGAATAGTACAGGCAAAAGACTCTGAGGGACATACACATATAGGGAATATAAAAGAGAGAGGGGAAACAACTATGTCTTGTGAGTGCTCAGGGTCAGCATTAACTTGTTGTCCAGATAAAAATTATGTGCAAGATAAAGTGTGTAGTCCGTGGTCTGCTACTGTAGTTGCAACAGCAATTGATAATGTTCTCTATACAAATAATATTAACCAAAACGTAGTTGGTACTGGTTTTGTTAAATATGATGTTGGACCAGGCCCAATTACTGTAGAGGTACTTGATTCTGCTGGGGGTACAATTGATACACAAACATTAAACCCAGGAACGAGTATTGCTTTTACGTATCGCCGCTTTGATAGTATACAAGTTGTGTTACCTGCAACACCTGCTGGAACGTATCAGGGAGAATTTTGTATTACAACACGTTATCCACTTTCATAGCAGAATAGGAGAGGTTCAAAATGGGAATGAGAAGTTCCAGTTTGTCTTGTTGTTCTAATAAAACACTTGTGCAAGACCAAGTATGTACAGACTGGTCTATTACAGGTGCTGGTACTCAAATTGTATATACAAATAATATCACGCAAGAAGTATATGGTTCAGGTTACGTGAAATACGATGTGGGAGCCAACCCGATTACAGTTGATTTTTTAGTAGGGGCAACAGTAGTTGATACAATTACTGTACAACCACAAAGTAGTGGTACTTTCACTGTCCGATATTTTACTACTGTCCGAATTACTACGACAGGAACGACTGTTAATCAAGGTGAGTTTTGTATTACAGTACGTTATCCAATCTCATAAAAAGCATACCGTGAACGGTATGCTTTTTTTGAGAAAGTAATGAAATTGGTATTCTATAAGCAACATGTAAATTCGCAACAGTACTTGCCTTCTAAATATAGTGAAGGATTACTTGTTATATTGATAATACTGACTGACTGTAAGTTTTTTCCTGTGTACGATATTGTATTACCAGGAAACACAGTGAAAATATTGGTTGTGGCTCCAACGATTTGAATTGTAATTGATTCTGTGCTGCTAGTACTATTGTAAACCGAAACAGTACCTGATATAAGTAGTATCCCATCACTTTGCCACAGTATCATTGATTGTGATGCATCTTTGGTAGAAGGAATGGTGTTATTAGTTATAAGGAAATTCCCTGCAAATTCATTTGTTACTCGCTCGCAATTTGGATTTGGAGGAGGGGGCGGTGGACAAGGGGCTGGACAAATAATAGATAAAGGAGCGAAACAGCCGATATTTTTTTTATTCTTCAATACAACCCCTCCTTTTAAGTGGTCTTTTACTACTATTAAATGTAAAAGCATGGCCGATGTGTTAAAAAAAGAAGGAAATATTAAAAATTAAGATTGTCTAATAGGCTTAAACCTTAACTTATCATTAGTGTTATAGAAAAGATTATATGTGAATAGTCATAGGAAAAGAATGATCAGACTCTTTTAGACAAAAGGTGGTTGTATACAATAGTACGAGGAATGTTGGACTTGATTTCTAATTAACTGTATATTTACAAAAATCTAATAAACTTCATTTTTTATTTAAACGACATTAACATGTATTAGATAAAATAGCCCTTGTAATGAATCAATTATTATGAGGAGGATTCACGTGGAAAGAATTGCTTTACGAAAAGTAAAAGGTCTTATTGGATTATTGATGGTTTTTGTATTAGCATTTGTATCATTTCCGTGGAGTACATCAGTCAAAGCGGAAGAGAAAAAGCAAGAAAAGGCACCAAGTGAGAAGAAAATAGTTTTCCCCGTTGTAAGTGATGTTCATATTAAAAATAGTGGAACAGATGATATGTTTCGCTGGAAAAGAGCGATTGAACAGTTCAATACGCTTGCACCAAAGCAAGATGCGTTCGTAATTGTAGGAGATTTTACTGATTCAGGGTCTGTGCAGCAATATGATCGTTTCATGCAAGTGTATAATGACAATGCAAATAAAGATGCGGTACGAATGAATTCTCTAGGTAATCATGATTATTGGAACGGTTTATCAGTAGAGGGAGCACAGAAGCGTTTCTTAGAAAAAACAGGAATGGAATCAATTTATTATCATAAAGTGGTAAAAGGGTATCATTTTATCGTAATGTCTCCAGAAAATGAAACGACACATGGGTATTATTCGGACAAACAAATTAATTGGTTAAAAGAAGAAATGGCAAAGGCGCAAAAAGATGATCCAGAAAAACCGATTTTTGTATTTTTACATCAACATATTAAAGATACAGTGTACGGTAGCCAAGAATGGGGAACGAAGGATAGTGCAAAAATTAATGCAGTATTAAAAGAATATCCACAAGTCATTACGTTTTCAGGTCATTCGCATTATCCATTAGATGATCCAAGATCGATTCATCAAAAGGACTTTACATCTGTTGGTACCTCTTCTGTAAGCTATATGGAGGTAGAGGGTGGCAAAGTGCAAGGGAATATTCCTTCAGAATCGCGTGCATTAAGCCAAGGTTTATTAGTAGAAGTAGACGATAAAGAAGTAACGATTAATCGACGCGATTTCCATACGAATTCTTGGACAGGCGAGCCATGGAAAATTCAGTTGCCATCAAAGAAAGAAACTTTTACACATGTAGAAGATCGTGATAAAGAAAAGCCATCTTTTGCAAAAGATGCAAAGTTATCAGTATCGAATGTAACAGAAAATGCAGCAACAGTAACATTCATGCAAGCATTGGACAACCTTCTTGTTCATTCTTATCGCGTACAAGCTAGAGATAAGCAAACTGGAGAAATAAAAAATAAATTACTAGCATTTTCAGAGTTTTATCGTGACCCAGTGCCGAAAGAACTGACATTTACACTTGCAGGATTAGATGGCGGGAGAACATATACGTTTGAAGTAGTCGCGATTGATTCATTTGGTAATGAAAGTGTGCAACCGTTAACGGCAGAAATTACTACGAAAAAAGATAACATTGATCCGAATGTGAAAGTACCAAAGGCTGATATTTTTGATGTGAATTTCTCAGATGGTACATTTAAAGACAATTCACCATTTGGTACAAAAGGTGAATTGAAGGGTAATGTGACTATTGAATATGATAAAGCATTGAAAAAGAATGTTATGAAGTTAAATGGAAAAGCTAATACATTTGGATATATTCCATTTTCAGCAGCACAAAAAGAGAAAATAGCAAATACGTTTACGTTAGAAACTGTGTTTTCAATGAATGAAATTCGCGGACAAGGTATTTTGCAAAATACAGAGAGCGGCGGAATTGGTTTTGAGTCTACAGGAAGTGGATATGTTGAATTATGGGCTCACATTGGCGGTAGCTACAAACGTGTTGGCGTTCAATTGGAAGCGAACAAAACGTATCATTTAACAGGAACATATAACGGAAGCGAAGTGGCAATTTACGTAGATGGTAAAAAAGTAAATAGTCAGTTAGCTCAAGGAAAAGTTTATAGCCCGAACGTACCATTTGCATTTGGAGCGGATCCTGATAGCAATGGAAATGGCGGCATTCCATTAAACGGTCAAATCGCGCTTGCAAAATTATATAGTAAAGCGTTAAGTTCTTCAGAAGTATTAGCAGCGTACAATGAATTTTCTAACCGTACGAAGTTAGAGCAAGTCAACGCATTATATGAGGAGCTAGGAAAAGTAAAGGAAGTGTTAGATGGTACGTATGAGTTTGGTGGTAAGCCAGGTCAATATTCAAAGGAAGCATTTCAAGAACTAGAAAAAAGCTATAACACTGCTAAGCAAGCATTTGAAAATGTAGGAAGTACTGGGGAACAAATTATTCAAACATATAACGAATTAAAAACAGCTAATGTAACATTCGTACAATCAAAAGTGGCAGAAGAACAACCAAAAACACCGAAAGAAAAATTACAGATCAATATTGAATCTGCAAAAGCAGTAGTGAAGAAAGCGCAAGCTGTAAATGTAACAGATGGTTCAGTGAAATCATTGCAACAAAAAATTACAGTTGCAGAAGCTGTATTAAAAGATGCGAAGGTAAAAGATGCACAGGTAGAAACGATGAATCGTACATTAGAATATGCGATTTCACTCGTTGAAAAAAGTATGAACAAATAAGAGAGAAGAAAAGAAGCTTATCATGATAGGCTTCTTTTTTGTTATACTAAAAGTAGCATAGAAAGAAGGAGCGAATAATTTGGAACAGAAAAAGCTAAAAAGAATTCTTGAATATGTATGGATCGCGGTTGTGCTCCTTGTAGGATATTATTTCTTAAAAGAGAAAAGTATTTGGGTTTTATTTTTAATGACTTTCTTATTAGCAGGACTAGGAACGTTATTTATTAACTTTTTCTTTGATAGTTTGAATGCCTGGAAGAATAAAAAGAAGGGAACGAAGTAAAGGAGGGAATATATGCAAAAGTGGAAGCTCATATATCAAGTAATCATTTTCATAGTGCTTGTAGGTATTGGCGTTTTTAAATATTCTACACCAATAGGAAATTGGGCGTGGTTTACAGCTTGCATCGGCATATTTTTCATTTTACAATCGTTAACGAAAAAATATAATTGTACAGAAAGATAGCTTGCCGCTAAAACGGCGAGCTATTTTGTTATGCTTTTTTCTGTTCATCATTCGTTTTTTCGGTAGCTAAATGGCTATGCTTTCTAGAGTAGAAGAAATAGAAGCATAAACCGACTATAAGCCAAGCTATAAAGCTAATCCATGTCGTTTTAGATAAATTAGCCATCAAATATAAACAGCAAAGAATCGCGACAACTGGTAATACAGGTACGAAAGGTGTACGGAATCCACGTTTTAAATCAGGATGTGTTTTTCGTAAAATAAGTACCGCGCAGCAAACGAATGTAAAGGCTGTTAACGTACCGATGTTTACTAAATTTGCTAGCAAATGTAAATCTAAAAGTCCTGCTAATAAAGCGGCAATAACGCCAGTAATCCACGTATTTAATAAAGGGATTTTTACTCTTTTATTTACACGTGCTAACGCTTTTGGAAGTAGACCGTCACGGCTCATCGCATACGAAACTCGAACTTGTCCATACATAACGACTAAGAGAACGGTTGTCATTCCAGTCATCGCTCCAACAGCGAGTAGTCCTGCAATTGCATCCTCACCAACGAAATGCAATGCAAATGCAACTGGATCAGAAACGTCTAATTGCGTATAAGGAACCATACCTGTTAAAACGAAAGATACGATCATATATAAAACAGTACAAATAAGAAGAGAACCGATAATACCAATTGGTAAGTCACGCTGCGGTTTTTTCGTTTCTTCTGCAGCGGTTGCGATTGCATCAAAACCTAAAAAGGCGAAGAATACAGTGGCAGCTCCGGTAATAATACCGTCGTATCCGAATGGAATGAACGGTGTCCAGTTTTCAGGTTTTACATATTTTGCGCCTGCTACGATAAAGGCAATGATAACAGCTAGTTTAATAAGAACCATAATATTATTAATGCGTGCACTTTCACGTATACCAAAACTTAAAAGACCAGTAATAAGAAGTAAAATGCAGACAGCTGGTAAATCGATGAGACCACCTTTTCCTACGCCGGGGGCCGAGGCGATTATGGCGGGTAGGTGTATATTGAACCCTTGTAGTAATGATTGCAAATAACCAGACCAACCGACAGCTACTGCTGCAACGGCAAGTAAATATTCGAGCATTAAACACCATCCGACGATGAAGGCGACGACTTCTCCGACTGTCATGTATGCGTAAGTATACACACTTCCTGAGACAGGAATAGAAGAAGCAAATTCAGCATAACAAAAGGCTACACAAGCACAAGTAAATGCAGCAATAAGGAATGATAGCATAATACCAGGACCAGAATGTTTTGCTGCAACAATACCTGTTAATACAAAGATCCCTGTCCCAATTACGGCGCCGATCCCTAAAAACGTTAAATCGAGTGCAGTTAATGTTCTATCTAGCTGCTTTGGTGATTCAGTACTAAGCGCTTTTTTTCGTAATAATGACTTCACTTTGGACTCTCCCCCCGTTTTTTCATTTCCATAACTGCGACTATAGTATGAGCCCATTAAAAAAGAGTATGTAAGGAAATGGAGGTACAGTTATGGTATGTAGTTTTTTAAAATTGCTGGATTAATCTTAATATAATTCAGAATATTTTGTCAAATAAAAATATGAAAAATAAAATTCGGATCAATAGGGGAAACTACTTGCAGAAATGAACGGGGGTTAACGACCCACTGATTAAAGTTAAAGTAGGAGCAGATGCTATGTTATTTTATTTTGAACTTGTCGTCATTTTACTTTGTACGAAATTAGCTGGTGACATTAGCGTGAGACTTGGTCAGCCTTCTGTACTTGGTAAGTTAATTGTCGGTATTATTATCGGTCCAGCTGTACTCGGTATTATTAATAGTTCTGAACTAATTGATGAACTGAGTGAGATTGGTGTTTTGTTACTTATGTTTATGGCGGGACTTGAAACAGATTTAGAAGAGTTAAATCGGAATTTGAAATCGTCATTTGCAGTAGCGGCTGGTGGAATTATTTTTCCTTTCATCGGTGGTTATGTAACAGGATTGCTGTTTGGATTAATGCAGTCCCATGCCATTTTTTTAGGATTATTACTTTGCGCAACATCGGTTAGTATTACGGTGCAGACGCTACGTGATTTAGGAAAAATGAATACGAGAGAAAGTACAACAATTTTAGGTGCTGCCGTATTTGATGATGTCATTGTCGTTATTTTATTGGCATTTGTAATGAGTTTTTTAGGAACACAAGATGTAAATATAACACTTGTCATTGCAAAGAAAATTATTTTCTTTGTAAGTATTGTTTTTATTGCTTGGAAAGTCGTTCCTTGGATTATGAAAATGCTTGTCCCGCTTCGTGTAACAGAAGCGTTAATTAGCGCGGCTCTTATTATTTGCTTCTCTTTTTCTTATTACAGTGAAATGATGGGAATTGCAGGCATTATTGGAGCATTTGCAGCAGGAATTGCTATTTCTCAAACAGAGTATAAGCATGAAGTGGAACATAAAATTGAACCGATTGCTTATGCAATATTTGTTCCAGTATTCTTCGTAAGTATCGGAATGGAAATTACATTTCAAGGCATTGGAAGCCAGCTTTGGTTCATTATTATTATGACCCTCATTGCGATTTTCACAAAGTTAATTGGATCAGGTTTAGGAGCGAGATTGACAGGTTTTAATCTCCAATCTTCTATTAGTATTGGCGCGGGGATGGTATCACGTGGTGAAGTAGCACTTATCATCGCAGCAAATGGACTTACGGCGAATTTATTAGCGAAAGAAAATTTCACAGCGATTGTTATTGTTGTTATATTGACGACGATTATTACACCGCCACTTTTGAAGAAATATTTTGTATAGAGAGGAAGGGCTTATCTGATGTAGGTAAGCTCTTTTTTTATTCCAAAAAGCAATGGTCATATAGCATGAAGGGTTTGTAATTATGGTAAAATCTATGTATGTGATATGACAAGGAGAGGGAAGTGTGAAGATTACGAAGGAGAAGGTTATCGGTGTAATCGTACTTATTGCAGTATGTATACCATTTACTGCATGGAAAGAATCAAAAGTGAAAGATTTTCCGGTTTCTATTTTTTCGGAAGAAGCAGATGGTGAGTACGGTCAGAAGCTGAAATATACTGCTTTTTTACCTGATGTTGCGATTTGGATGAACGGTTGGAAAGAGAAGTGGACAGAAGGAGAAAGAACTGTTTATCAAAAAGGGAATCGCATTGTAAATGTGTTTCATCCTCCTGGCGATGATGGTTTTTACCTTCTTGAAGCAAGAGAAAATAAGTGAACGCAACCGTAAGAAGTGGAGGTTAAATAGTGAAAGCTTCAACATTACTATTTAAAATTGAAAGTAATATGGATCAATTTTCACCAGCTGAAAAGAAGGTTGCCATGTACATAATGGAGAATGCAGAGATTGTTCCGAACTTAACGACGAAAGAAGTGTCAACGAATGCAGGCGCAAGTGAGGCGAGTGTCGTTCGTTTTTGTAAGTCGATTGGGATCGGAAGTTTTAAAGCATTTAAGATAGCACTCGTTCGTGAATTAACGATTGCTGATTATAATATTAACGATTTTTCAGTGATGAATACGGAAGATGGACCGTACGATTTGTTTAATAAAGTCACTTATGTGAATAAAGCTGCAATTGAGGCGAGCGTTACTGCGATAGATAAGAAGGAACTTGAGAAAGCTGCAGATCGTATTGTCAATGCGGGCAAAATTATATTTTACGGCGTAGGTGGATCAGCTACGCCAGCAATGGATGGGGCGTATAAATTTACACGGCTTGGATTTACAGCGATGATGCTATCTGATTTTCATATGATGTTGCCGCTTGTGACGAATTTAAAAGAAGGCGATATATTTGTTGCGATTTCAACATCTGGTCGAACGAGAGATGTGCTTGAAATGGCGCAGTATGCAAAGAGACAAGGTGCAACTGTTATTGGAATTACGAAGCTAGATCAATCATCCCCCTTATATAAAGAAGCGGACATTCGTCTTTGTATGCCAGATGTAGAACAAGATCATCGTATTGCAAGTATTGCGTCGAGAATGACGCAACTGAATATGATTGATGCTTTATATGTGATTACTTTCAACCGAATTGGTAATAAAGTATTGGATCAATTTATGGAGACGCGAGAAGAAGCGTTGCGGTTACGGAAGTTAAAGTAGAAGAAAAGATGAGGAGACTCATCTTTTTTATTATCTTTGACACAAATATGTCATGTTGTGAAATTTTATTTCATAAAATAAGAAAGGGATATTGATTTTTAGTTTCTTAAAGTTATAATAAAAGTGTGAAATATAATTTCAAAGAGGGTGACAATATGTTAGAAAATTTATCGACAGAACATCGTAATGAGAAAACAATGAATCTGGATGAAATGAGCATAAAAGAAGTATTGCAAAGTATGAATGAAGAAGATCGAACTGTTGCGTTAGCAGTTGAAAAAGAGATAGAACAAATTGAAAAGGTTGTACAGACTGTTATTAAATCTTTTGAAGAAGAGGGACGTTTAATTTACATTGGTGCTGGTACGAGTGGTCGTTTAGGTATTCTAGATGCAGTGGAATGTCCGCCGACATTTGGCACGGATGATAAAATGGTGCAAGGATTTATAGCAGGTGGGTTGAAAGCGTTTACTAAAGCGGTGGAAGGTGCCGAAGATCGCGAAGAGTTAGCAGAAGAAGATTTAAAAAGTATTGGATTAAATGAGAAAGATACAGTGATTGGAATTGCTGCAAGTGGCAGAACTCCTTACGTAATTGGCGGCTTGAAATACGCACAGAGCGTAGGAGCGAGTACAGCGAGTATTTCTTGTAATAAAAATGCTGAAATAAGTAAATATGCAAAGTTAAATGTAGAAGTAGAGACAGGTGCAGAAATATTAACAGGATCAACGCGTTTAAAAGCTGGTACAGCACAAAAATTAGTGCTGAATATGATTTCAACAGCTTCGATGATTGGTGTAGGAAAAGTATATAAAAACTTAATGGTAGATGTTCAATCCACAAATGAAAAGTTAGTAGAACGGTCAAAACGAATTATTATGGAAGCAACAGGCGCTAGTTATGAAGTAGCGGCAGAGTATTATGAAAAGGCAGAACGTAACGTAAAAGCTGCCATTGTTATGGTGTTGTTGCAGTGTGAGTATGGGGAAGCACTGGAGAAACTAAAATACGCAAAAGGGTTTGTGAAGAAAGCACTATAAAGTAATAGGAAGGGGGATTCTATTATGAAGAAAGAAGAGAGAATGGCCAAGGAAATTTCGGAGCAACTTGGGGGAATAAAAAATATTCGTAGTATTGCTCATTGTATGACGAGACTACGTTTAACGCTTCATGATGAAAGTAAAGTAAATATGGACCTTTTGAAAAAAGTTGAAGGCGTTATGGGTGTTATAGAAGATGAGACGCTTCAAGTTGTCGTTGGTCCAGGAACAGTAAATAAAGTAGCAGCTGAAATGGAAGGTTTGACAGGACTACGAATTGGTGAGGTAGCAGATCATCACCTTGAAGATATTGGGCAAGAGATGAAATCAGAGATTAAGAAGAAAAATAATACACCGGTGAAAAACTTTTTACGAAAAATAGGAAGTATTTTCATCCCATTAATTCCGGGGCTTGTTGCGTCAGGAATTATAAACGGGGTTGCTAACTTTGCGAAAAATGCTGGTGCTGATCCAAATGCAACGTGGTTACAAATGTTACTACTCATTGGCGGCGGTATCTTTACATTCTTAGGAATTTTAGTCGGCTGGAATACAGCGAAAGAATTTGGCGGGACACCGGTTCTTGGGGCAATTGCTGGTATTTTAATTTTCAACCCGGCGATGGCAAACGTAAAATTGTTTGGTGAAGCATTAGTGCCCGGACGGGGCGGATTGTTTGCAGTTATTTTTGCAGCATGGCTTATGGTTGTAGTGGAAAGACAAGTTCGAAAAGCAGTGCCAAATGCAGTTGATATTATCGTGACACCACTCATTACTGTATTAGTTGTAAGTATCGTAACGATGTTAGCCATTCAGCCATTAGCAGGTTTCTTATCAGATGGTATTACGAGCGGAATTAATGCTATTTTAAATATTGGCGGAGCATTTGCTGGCGCAGTACTTGCGGGAACATTTTTACCTCTCGTTATGGTCGGATTGCATCACGGTTTAACACCAATTCATATGGAATTTATTAATCAAACACACGTAACACCTTTATTACCAGTGCTCGCAATGGCTGGTGCTGGCCAAGTGGGCGCAGCAATTGCGATTTATGTGAAAACAAAAAACAAACGACTTCGAAATGTAATTAAAGGTGGATTGCCAGTTGGCTTTTTAGGAATTGGTGAGCCGTTATTATACGGGGTTACATTACCACTTGGGAAACCGTTTATTACTGCTTGTTTAGGAGCGGCTGTCGGTGGTGCATTCCAAGCAGTTATGCAAACGGCTTCACTTGGAATTGGCGTATCAGGGCTATCTTTAATTCCGTTAATTGCTGACAATAAATATTTACTATATTTCTTAGGTTTAGTAATTGCATATACTTTCGGATTTATCTTTACGTACTTCTTCGGATTTAAAGAAGAAATGGCAGAAAACATATAGAGAAAGGGATTCCTTTCTCTTTTTCTATTAATAGAAAGGGAGATTTATATGATCGGAGTTTCCATTTATCTTTCAAAAGAACGAGTAGAGAAACAAGAAGAGTGGCTAAAAGTGGCGAAGGAAAATGGATTTTTGTCTATTTTTACATCACTTCATATACCAGAGGATGATCCTGGTACGTATAAAGAGTTAATTCAGATACTTGGGAAGCAGGCTCTTGAAAATGAAATGGAGTTAATGGTTGATGTTTCTCCAAAATCGTTACATCATTTAGGGCTAACATATGAAAATGTGGAAGAACTATTGGACTGGGGCATTACCGGTTTAAGAATGGATTACGGCATTGCGCCAAAAGAAATTGCAAGCGTATCTCATAAGATGAAAGTAGCTTTAAATGCGAGTACGATTACAAAGCCATTTTGGAAAGAGTTACTTACAGAACATATACGAGTAGAGAATGTAGAAGCGTTGCATAATTTTTACCCACGTCCAGAGACAGGACTAGCAAAGTCCTTCTTACAAAAACAAAATCAATATTTACAGGAGTGCGGAATAAAAACGATGGCATTTATTCCAGGAGACGCGGAAAAACGTGGTCCGTTATATGAAGGGTTACCAACGTTAGAAAAACATCGCAATATGCGCCCGCTTGAAGCGTACTTAGAACTTGTTCAAGATTGTGGTGTTGATAAAGTATTGATTGGAGATATAAGCGCAAGTTTGGAAAGTATGCAAGAAGTAGCTAGTGCGAGTAGGGGGATTATTCCATTGCGTTACAAATCATTTATAACTGATAAAGAAGTATTAAAAGTGGTGGAGCAAGTGCATACAAATAGACTAGATCCGGCTCGTGATGTTATTCGATCTGTAGAATCAAGGGAAGGAAATAGAGTGGTTTTACAGCCGATGCATACAATTGTAAGAAAGAAAGGCAGCATTACAATTGATAATGAATTGTACGGTAGATATGCAGGGGAGATGCAAGTTGCTACACATGATTTACCTGTAGATGAGAAAGTGAATGTTGTGGGAATGGTTGTGGAAGAGGACGTGTCTTTACTGCCTTATATTGGCGCTGGAAAAATGTTTCAACTTTTTCTATGCGATAGAATAAAAGCTTGAATTAGCGCTATTTTGTAGGAAAACATTATCCGTAAAACGGATAATGTTTTTTATTTTCTTTAAAAAAGTATTTGACGAATGAAATAAAATACCGTATTGTTTTGACTTGTAAATAAAAGTTCACCATAACAAAACAAAAAGGAGAGTTCAAAATGAATCAATATATTGGGAATTTAATTATTCGTATCGTGTTAGGAGTTACGTTCTTTGCACACGGTTTAGCAAAGTTTCAATCAGGTATCGATAATGTAGCAGGATGGTTTACAAGCATCGGTTTACCAGGTGGCCTTGCATACGGCGTAGCAACTGTAGAATTAGTTGGTGGTATATTATTAATTATCGGTTTAGGTGTACGATATGTAGGATTGTTATTCGCTCTTATTTTAGCTGGAGCTATCGTAAAGGTAAATGGAGCAGCAGGTTTATTAGGAGATGGAAAGAATCCAGGATATGAATTAGATCTTGCATTATTATCAATGGGTGCGTATTTATTCGTAGTAAAAGCAGAAGGATATGTAGATCGTTTCTTAAAAGAGAAAGTAATGAAAACGAAGTAAATTTTATTTATAAATTGTTGACTTGAAGAATTATTGTAACTATAATGATTACAACTAATGAATTACGAATGAAACAATTTAAATATTTTTTTACACAAGGTGTAACTACATTGGTTACGTCTTGTGTAAAAATAAATAAACGGGAGGAAGTAATATGCCTAAATCAAATTTAGAAATTATTCAAAGCACGTATGAAGGATCAGCTTCTTCGAATGCAAAGCATTTAGCAGAAGCCTTCTCTGAAAAAGTGGAATGGACAGAGGCAGAAGGTTTCCCATACGGCGGAACATATAAAGGCGTAGAAGCTATAATGGAAAATGTATTTAGCCGTTTAGGATCAGACTGGGATGATTATAAAGCAAGTGTAAATACATATCATGAGGTAGACGGAAAAGATGTAATTATTGCAGAAGGTATGTATTCTGGAGTTTATAAAGAAACAGGAAAATCATTTGAAGCAGAATTTGTTCATGTATGGCAGCTTGAAGATGGAAAAATCGTGAAGTTTAAGCAATATGTAGATAGTCATATTGTTAGGGAAGCGATGAAGAGCTAATGCTTTTTAAATGGATTGTAGGTATATGTATTACCATTATGGTAATCATCTCTTCTATAGTTGGCGGAAAGAAATTGCTTGCATATGTGGAAAAAGAAAATACAAATATTCAAACCGAGCGAGCGGCAAACGAAAAAGAGAAAAAAGCTGCAGAAGAAGCCCCGCAAATTAGTGAAGGTGAAATTATTTCTACCATGCATAAAATGGTGCACCAAAAGGTAAAATCCTCTGAAAAATGGGGATTTGTAGAGATGACAAAAAAGGAAATTTCTAATGTAAAAAGAGATATTGAAAATAGTACAGGTTTTCAATATAAAATGAAGTTATTTTCTATTATAAATAGATGGGAAAAAGGAGATTTTTCTCAAACTGTTGAGGAGCATAACTTTTTATGGAGCCTTCAAGGTGGAGATACTGGCAAGGCGACGGAACGTTTATCGCCAGAAGAGGAAAAGCAGTATATAAAAGAAATGAAGAGTAAATAAAAACATCGCCAACCCAGATGACGATGTTTTTTCATTAAGGATGTTTTCGCATTAAAGGTCTAACAGGCTGAACAGCGACAGTTTTGAAATGAGAAAATAAATAACATCCTGTTACAACGACAATTGTTCCTAAAATTTGTATCCACGTTAATTCTTCTCCGAGGAATATGAATGCTAAAATGGCTGTGAAAATTGGATTGAAGTTTAGAAAAATACCTGATGTAGTTGCGCCTAATTTTTGTACGCCAATATTCCAAAATACCATACAAAGAACTGTCGAAATAAGCCCAGTATATAAAAGTGATGTGATGAAAGAAGTATTTATATTTGAAACAGTGAAGCTACCTATGTTAAACGGTAGTAATAAAATAACGCCGAAAATACCAGAGTACAACGTTGCCATAAGTGGTGTAGTTGTTTTTGTTGCCCATTTACTACAAACAGAATAGATTCCCCAAATACAAACTGCTGCAATCATCCATAAATCGCCACTATTAAAATGTAGTGAAAATAAAAGCGAGAAATCACCTTTTAATAGGACGAGGATAACCCCGAAGAATGAAAGAATCATGGATAGGATTTGAAGTGTATTTACTTTTTCTTTTAGAAATAATACTGAAAATAATGCAATTGAAATTGCATTCAAAGTAGAGATAAGACCTACATTCGTAGCGGATGTTTTTTCTAATGCTAAAAATTGAAAGATGTTAAAAAGAGCGACCCCTGAAATTCCCATCAATATTAACGGAAGTATTGCGGTACGTGGTGGAAGGATTTTCTTTTCTTTAAACCATACCATTGGTAATAAACAAACAATCGCAATCATCCATCTTAAATTTGTCAGTGTCATCGGCGATGCATGATCGACGAGTGATTTTCCAACGACGAAATTTCCTCCCCATAATAAGCTCGTTAGTAATAGTAAAAAGACGTAAAAATAAGGCATGATAAAATCCCCTTTTTTGTAATCAATACTTATTGTAAATAATTTTAGCATTTTTCTTTATTGTGTAATATATTCTTTTGTATAATGGTGAAAACTCGATAAAATCTTTAGTGATGAGTGATATTTACGGAATGATATTCAGTTTCGTGTAAGGTATAAGGTGTTTTTTCGAATAATCATCGGTAAGAAAAAAGGGGGAATTGTAATGGAGTCGTCTGTTATTAAAGTGTTGGATGATTTGGATGTACAAATTTTAGATATATTGCAGAAGGAGTCACAAGTAAGTAATGCAGAGCTGGCACGTCGCGTTAATTTATCACCGGCTGCGATGCATGCAAGAATAAAAAGATTGGATGGGGAAGGTTTCATCGATAAGCAAGTCGCGATTTTAAATCAAGAAAAGCTTGGGTTTGATTTATTATGTTTTATTTTTATGAGTACGAATATTCATCAATTTGACAAGTTGGAAGTGTTGGAGAAAGAATTAGAATCGATGCCGGAAGTGTTAGAATGTCACTGTTTAACAGGAGAGTACGATTATTTATTAAAGGTTGCAAATCGTGATCGTAAAGAACTAGAGCAGTTTATTAGAAAGCTGAATAAGCTTGGTATTACAAGGATACAGACAAGTTTAGCACTTCGTGAAATTAAATATTCGACAGTATTGCCGATACGAAATGAGGAACCGAGCATCGATTAGATTGCTTGGTTTTTTGTTTGTATAAATTGATTGACGAGGAGAAAAGAGAGATGTATTATTATATAAAATTATGAATTAAAATTCATTTGAAGTTATAAATATTAATATCGAGGGCAAGGGGATGTAATATGAAAATCTGTAATGCGGTGACGAGTGATGTGAAAGAAATTTATAGTCTTATTGAGGTTTATGCAAAAGAGGGAGTTGTTTTACCGCGATCTCTTTTGTCTCTTTATCAATATTTGCAATGTTTATATGTTATGAAAGAGGACGAGAAAATTGTTGGAGTTGCTGGATTGCATGTATTGGGGGAAGATCTTGCAGAAATACGATCGTTAGTAGTTTCGCATACATATGCAGGAAAAGGGATAGGGCGTATGTTAGTGAACCATGTAATAAATGAAGCAGCGAAAATAAAAGTGAATAGAGTCATTTCTTTAACATATGAAACGGAATTTTTTCAAAAGTGCGGGTTTGATTTTGTGAATAGAGAGGCGTTACCAGAGAAAGTATGGATTGATTGTAGACATTGTCCAAAGGTTGATTATTGTGATGAAGTGGCGATGGTTCGGTATGTTGGGTGAAAGTTTCAGAGAGAGAAAAGTCCCACTATTATTTATGTAATAGTAGGCATCTATATTTTAGGGGAATTAAGAACTTGAATTCGTTTTTCGTACTGCAAAATTAAAAATGGGATTTTTAAGCTCATAGTTATAAGTAGAACCATCGACAAGCCCTACAACTTTATCATTATCATAAAGATCGAGCATAAATTGTGCCATTTGTTTTGCAGTGTGGAATTTTGGTACAACATTATCGTATTGGAATTCATCAATATCAAATGAACGTTTCGCAAATTCTGTTTCAGTTGCAGCAGGAGCTAAAACTTTTGCTTGCAGTTTTGCGCCTTGTTCTTTCAGTTCGTGAGACAGCCCTTCTGTAAAGGCACTTACATAAAATTTCGTAGCGCAATACGTAACAGCATCAGCAACAATCGTGTATCCGCCGCCAGATGAAACGTTAATAAGCTGTGTTCCATCAACCATTGAATAATCTCGAACGAAAAGAGAAGAGAGTATTGTTAGTGCTTCTATATTGACATGCAACATCGTCTCTATTTTATTTAAATTTTGTTCAGCAATTGAGGCGAAATTACCAAAACCTGCGTTGTTAATCCACGTTTCAATTTGAAAAGCTTGTAGGCTTTCATAAAGTTTATAAACATCTTCAGTCACAGATAAATCAGTTTTTCGAATGACAACATCCAACTCAGGATGCATTTCGTTAATTTTCAATTTTAATCCGTTTAATTCTTCTTGTCTTCGAGCTACAAGTACTAAATTTTTTCCGCGAGATGCAAATGCTAAAGCTGCTTCATAACCAATTCCGGAACTTGCGCCAGTAATAACCGTGTATTTCATATAAAATCCCCCTAAATTCAAATTCATTTATGGTTAGATTGTATTTGTTAGAGTATACTCTAAGTCAAATGTTTTTTATAAATTTGATTCGGTCATAAGATATATGAGGGTAAGCATATGGAGGGAGTTTGAGTATGTACACAATTAGCGAGGTAGCAAAATTATTAGGAGTGAGCACACATACACTACGCTATTATGAAAAGGAAAGTATATTAATTGCAAATCGTGATACAAATGGAAATCGACTTTACGAAGAGTCACATATAAAGTGGTTGCAGTTTGTAATGAAATTAAAACAAACGCAAATGCCAATAGCGAAAATAAGAGAATACGCTAGACTATATACAGAAGGGGAGCATACAACAGAAGCTCGTTTACAGCTTCTAGAAGATCATAGGAAATCTATTCAGATTCAAAGAGAAAACTTAGAAGTTACAGAGAAGATGCTCGAGAATAAAATTAGTGCATACAAAGGCTCATTGGAAAATAAATAGATGTTGTTATGTGATGAAAAATGGATTTGATCTATGAGTATTTCATCATAGTGTGCGGATAAATAAAAAAGAGCAGCTAGCAAAAGCTAACTGCTCCATTCAAGGGATCTCTCCAAGGGGGAGTGGAGAAAATATTATGTTACTAGCATTATTGACAGATTATTAGGAAATATACAAATCTGATGATAGAAATTTTAAATAAACTTTCGGCATTGACAATTTTTAAAATGTTCATGTACAATACATATGAATGACATTCAGTCATTTTTATGTGACAGGATGCATTTAGCTTAGAAATGGAACAAATACAATGGTAAATGAGGATGATAGTTGTTTTTATATAGTATTGATGAAAGAGTATATTTTTTTAAAACAAAAATGACTGATAGTCAGTCATAAGAGGTGAGAGGTATGAAAAATAGAGCTTGGTTATATGTCATATTAACATGTATCTTTGAAATTTTTTGGGTGTTTGGTTTTAATACGGCTAATACTTGGTGGCATTGGATTATTATTTTAGGAGTTATCGCTGTTGATTTTCACTTCCTTTCTAAAGCGTGTGAACATCTTGCAACAGGAACTGTATATGCTATTTTCGCTGGAGCTGGTACGGTAGGTACTTTCTTAATGGATGTATTTCTTTTCGGTGGAAGTTTCAGCGCAGGCAAACTATTCTTCATTCTTATGGTAGTAGCCGGCGTTATCGGTTTAAAGTTAGCTGACAATAAAGAAGAAACTGTGGAAGGAGTTGCTTAAAAATGGGTTGGTTTTTCGTATTTTGTGCTGCAATTAGTGAAATAGTCGGTGTGATAGGACTTAAAATGTATAGTAAAGATAAGACATTAGCCAATGGTGCGATTTATATAGGTGGGTTTGCTACATCCTTCGCATTTTTGTATACTTCCTTCTTATTTTTACAAGTAAGTGTCGCATATGCGGTTTGGATTGGTATCGGAACAGCAGGTGCAGTTTTGTTAAACATGTTCTTGTTTGGTGAGTCGAAAAGTAAAGCGCGTATCATTAGTGTGTTTCTTATTGTATGTGGAGTGACAGGATTAAAGGCACTTTCTTAAAGATATACTGTATCTCCTAACAAGTCGTTAGGAGATTTTTATTATAAAAAGTGCACGATAATTGACAGTACAGCTAGTTATTTTATAAAATGAGTGACAGTCATTCAATACGCGTGTGAAAGGGTTTAGATGATGAATAAAAAAGAGAAAATTGTCTATGCAGCTATTGAAGTGTTTCAGGAAAAGGGCGTCGAAAAAACGAAGATTTCTGATATCGTGAAATTAGCTGGCATTGCGCAAGGAACTTTCTATTTATATTTTCCTTCTAAGCTATCTGTTATGCCTGCAATAGCAGAAGTGATGGTTGAAAAGATGATACTTGCAGTGAAAGAAAAAGTACAAAAAGATGTACCTTTTTCAAATAAAGTGGCACAAGTAATCGATGCGGTGTTTCACTTTATAGAGGAATATCGTGAAATACAAGCTTTAATGTATGCAGGTCTTGCATCTACGGAACATATAAAAGAATGGGAAGCTGTGTATGAGCCTCTTTATATGTGGCTAAGTGAATTTTTAAGTGGGGCGAAAGAAGCCGGTGAAATTCGTGATTCAGTTCACGCAGAGCGAACAGCGAAGTTATTTATTGCTCTTGTTGAATCAGCAGCGGAACAAGTTTATTTATATGATCATAAAGATGATGAGCAGGTCGAGCTACAAAAGGCAGAAGTACTAGATTTTTTAACACATGCACTACATATAAAGAAATAGTGAGATGAACCTGTCTGAAAAGGTAGGTTTATTTTTGAGGGGAAATGAATGATAGTCATTCACCTAATATTTATGTATGTGTGGAAGGATAGAGTGAAATTCTAATGAGTGGAGGCATCTCTACTCATGATTAGCCCACAAATAGCAGGATAAAGAAAAAGCTTCTTGGGCATTATTTTTTGAGAGGAGCTTACGGGAAGAGGTGTTAAAAAGTGAAGAAACCGATAAAAGAACAAAAGATGGTATTGGTCATTCTTTTGAGTAATATATTTATCGCTTTTTTAGGGATTGGATTAATCATTCCGGTTATGCCGTCCTTTATGAATGATATGGGTTTAACAGGGAAGACGATGGGATATCTCGTTGCAGTGTTTGCAATGGCCCAGCTCATTACTTCACCTATTACAGGCCGATGGGTTGACCTTTACGGTAGGAAGAAAATGATCATCATTGGATTATTTATTTTTGGTGTTTCAGAACTTCTTTTTGGATTAGGAAAAGATGTATGGATGCTTTATGTAGCAAGGGTATTAGGCGGAATTAGTGCTGCGTTTATTATGCCTGGTGTTACGGCATATGTTGCGGATATTACATCTATTCAGGAACGTCCAAAGGCGATGGGATACTTATCTGCGGCTATTAGTACTGGATTCATTATAGGGCCTGGAATCGGCGGATTTATTGCAGAATACGGTATACGTGTGCCGTTTTTCGTTGCAGCAGTAATTGCTTTTATAGCATGTGTGATTTCGATCTTTATTTTAAAAGAACCGTTAACGAAAGAAGAACTTGCAGAGATTTCTTCTAATACGAAAGAATCAAGTTTTATTGGTGATTTAAAGAAATCATTACATCCAATGTATGCAATTGCATTTATTATTGTATTTGTACTCGCATTCGGATTATCAGCGTATGAAACAGTGTTTAGCTTGTTCTCTGATCATAAATTTGGTTTCTCGCCGAAAGATATTGCAGCGATTATTACAATTAGTTCAATCTTTGGGGTAGTTGTACAGGTATTTATGTTTGGCAAATTGGTAGACATGTTCGGTGAGAAAGTATTAATCCAAATATGTTTAATTGTAGGGGCAGTATTAGCATTCGTCTCGACTGTAGTCTTTAATTATTGGATTGTACTTCTCGTTACTTGCTTCATTTTCTTAGCATTTGATTTACTTCGTCCAGCTTTAACGACGTTTTTATCAAAAGCAGCTGGAAAAGAGCAAGGATTCGTTGCTGGTATGAACTCGACTTATACGAGTTTAGGAAATATCGCAGGACCAGCGATGGGCGGAATATTATTTGATATGAATATTCATTATCCATATGCATTTTCAGGCGTTGTTTTAATAGTTGGTCTCGGCATTACATTTATGTGGAGAGAGAAACAGTTGGCTGAAAGTTTTGCGAAGTAATAAAACCCCTTACGACGGTAAGGGGTTTTTGTTTTATCCTGATTAAAGTTTCATTTTATAAACTTAACCCAAACCGTTTTAATTCAATAAAAATCCCCTCTAATTGCTTTCCTTTATCCGTTAATGTGTACTCTACACGAGGCGGAACTTCTGGATATACTTTTCTCGTTATAATGCCTTGAGACTCTAATTCTTTTAGTCGAAGCGATAATGTTTTTGGACTAATACCATCCATTGATTTTTGTAAATCACTAAAGCGTAATGTTCCTTCGATAAGAAGATCACGAATGATTAAAAACGTCCATTTTGTACTAATTACATCAAGCGTTTTAGCGATGGGACAAGGTATGCCAGGTAAACCTTTCGTTAATTCAACTGGATTTATATCGTTCATGGAACTAGCCTCCATAAAATTTTTTTGGATGAATTTGCTTTATAGTATCACAAAACTATACTTTTGGTAACTATATGAAAAAAATATCACTACTTCCATAAAGGAAGTTAGTGCATATACAATAGCAATACGAAACAAAAAGGATTTATATAAGGAGGTGGTGATTTCCATGGGGATAAAAAAGTTATTTGGGTTTCTTAGTTTGTTTGTTATTTGTATTGTGCTTGTAGCATGTGGTGTGGAACAAAAAACTGAAGTTCAGTTATTAAAAGAAATGCCAAAGCCAAAAGCAATGACAATTGATCCCTCACTAAGTAAAAAAGAAGCGACAGAAATGGTTCATGCGGCGCAGCGTTTTTATGCATTTTGGGATACAGGTAAGGAGGAACTTATTCCGCAGACTGTTACTAAAGATTTCTTCGATAATACATTGCCGAAAGGGCGACCACAAGGTATTGAAGGATTAAAGTTTGCAGCGCAAAATTTTCGTAAAGTTGTGCCTGATATACATTGCGAGATTGAAGACTTATTAGTTGTTGGTGATAAAGTAACGGCCCGTCTTTCTTTTACAGGAACGCATAATGGTAAGAAAATTAATTTTTTTGCAATTGATATTTTACATGTGAAAGACGGAAAGATAACAGAAGATTGGCATTTAGAAGATAATCTTACACTACAGCAGCAACTCGGCTTAATAGCTGAAGAGTAGATCATATAAGGGAGAGGAAAGCGATGAAAAATATATTTATTATAAATGGACATGAAAAATACGGTACAAAGGAAGGACGATTAAATAAAACGTTAGTAGATTATATGGTTACTGTATTAGGCGAGAATCATCATGTGAAAACAACAACGATTCAAGATGGTTACAATATTAAAGAAGAACAAGATAAGTTTTTATGGGCTGATGTTGTGATTTATCAAACGCCGATTTACTGGTTTAGTGTACCGGGCTTATTTAAAACGTATATGGATGAAGTATATGAATACGGTTTGTTCTTTAAAGGTGCTGATGAATATGGAACAGGTGGTTTATTAAAAGAGAAAGAGTATATGTTCTCTACAACTTGGAATGCACCTGAAAAAGCATTTGGAGATAAGACGAAGTTCTTTGAAGGAGAAAGTTTAGAATCAGCGCTTAGTCATTTACACCGCGTGCAGAAGTTTCTCGGTATGAGTCCGTTAAAGAGTTTTGCTTGTTATGATGTGGTGAAGAATCCGGATATAGAGAAGTATTTAGGGAACTTGAAGAATCGTTTAGAAGAAGTCATTCAATAATTAGAGTCATCCCCGTATTTAATGCGGGGATGACTCTATCCATAACTTCGCAAAATTTGCCCAGCCGAATGAATCAGTTGTTACGTTTTTTTAGGAAGGGTGATATGTTATTCTTTTTAAAACGGATCAACTTCAGCTAAATCAGGATTGCTATTTGGGTTTGTTAATAAGACTTTCAGCTCACCTACTTCAGAGAGCGCAACGAGGATATAACCACTAATAAGGACGACGAGTCCGATGACCCTTAATGTTTGCAGTGTGATATCACGGCTATTGTTTTCGGAGTTGTCTTGGGGCGTTGAAGGTGGATTGTTATTCATAAATAGGGCTCCCATCTTTTGTATTTATATATGTGCGAAATCATTATTTAACTTATGGATAGGAATTATATAGTCATTTTCACTATATGAGAACTGCCTATGAAAAGTGATAAGGAATTTTTGGGCGAGAAAAGAGGGGAATCCAAAAGATTATTAAAACTGAACTTTTGGATTCCCCTCTTTTTATTTATCTTGCTATTTGTGGTGGTCGGATTTTCTGCAAACGACCAGTTGGTGAGGGCTAATGAATCAGTGGGGGGATGAATAAAACCCCACTGATTCATTATTTTCATGTAAATAAAAGGAGGTTAGTTAACCAAAGTAGTTATCCTAATATACGCAATGATTCTTTAATAAACGCCGGTATATCTTCTGGTTGTCTACTTGTGACTAGCTGGTTTTGGCATACGACAACCTCTGTGTCATGAAAGTTTCCGCCGGCGTTTTTTAAATCGACTTCAATAGATTTATATCCAGTGACATCACGTCCTTCAAGTGTTTGTGCAGTGATGAGTAGCTGAGGTCCGTGACAAATAGCGAAAACAGGTTTTTTTGCATCCATAAATGCTTTACTAAAGCGAACGAAACGCTCATCTGCACGAAGTATATCTGGAGAAAATCCACCGGGTATGAAGAGTGCATCAAAGTTTTCTGGAGAAACACCATCAATATTTTTATCAATTACGACTTCGCTTTTTTCTTGTTTACCGTGTACCGTTTTACCTTTTTCCATTTCAATAGTTGTTAATTCATATCCCTTCTGTTTAAAAGCTTCTACTGGCTCTGTGTATTCTGTGTCCTCGAAATAATCCGTTATTAAAATAGCAATTTTTTTACTCATTCTAATCCGCTCCTTACATTATATTATCGGTTCCAGAATCGTCCTTGGGCAATGCCTTCTATAAATGACTCAATTGAAGTGTTTGTTAAGTTGTAAACTCCTGCTCCATCCAGTTTAATCTTACTATGGTCCAAAGCATGAGGATTACTAAGAACATGAGCTATCGGTTTAAAATGTTTAAAAGTAGTTTCTGCAAATTCTAAAACAGGGGGGTGAATGACAGACTCACTACTAAACACTAATACTGCATCAAAAAGGGAGGAGTCTGTTGTTGTATAAGTATCAGTTACTTTAATGGAATCATTGAACTGATAAATTTTATTATCTATGATGCTATAGTTAATTCGGTGTTGTACAAAAGCTTGAATCCATTCGGACAGAAGTGAGACGCTTGGGTCACCATTTAATAGAATTGCAACATTTTTGGAATCAGATTTAAAAATAGTATTGGACATACTTAGTGCAGGTGATTTTGCATCTGAATTTACTTCGTGATTTTCCTTAGGTAAAGGAGCTCCAATAATGTTAGCGACTTCTTGTGCTAATTGACGATCGACGTGGTTTAAGAGAGCAATTACATTTGCCTTCACCATGTCTGATTTACACTTCCCAACTTCAAAGCAAAAAGCTTCTTTTATGTGCTGCTTTTCAATAGGGCTCATACTATTGTAGAAAAGTTTAGCCTGAGAATAAAAGTTAAGAAAGCTTTTACTGCGACCTCTAATTTTATGCCCATCAATCTTTTCTTGATAATGTTCATATCCTCCTTGTTCGGCTTGGACGGTTGCAGGTTGATTGTTATTTAATCCATTAGGATGATAGCTTGTTTGACCGCGATGAATCTGCATTTGATGCATACCATCACGTTGATTATTATGAAAAGGACATACGGGCTGATTGATAGGGATTTGATGGAAATTAGGGCCCCCTAAACGAGATAATTGTGTATCTGTATAGGAGAATAATCTTCCTTGCAGAAGAGGGTCATTTGAAAAATCAATACCTGGTACGACATGACCAGGGTGAAAAGCTACCTGCTCTGTTTCAGCAAAGAAGTTATCAACATTTTTGTTCAATGTCATTTTACCAACTAATTTTACGGGAACTTTTTCTTCTGGCCATAATTTCGTTGGATCTAAAATATCAAAATCAAATTTATGTTCATCTTCTTCTGGAATTAACTGTAATCCAAGTTCCCATTCAGGATAATCTCCTTTTTCAATTGCTTCGTATAAATCTTGACGATGAAAATCAGGATTTTTCCCAGCAATCTTTTGAGCTTCATCCCATACTAATGAATGAACCCCGAGGGTAGGTTTCCAGTGAAACTTTACGAAATGGGCTTTTCCTTCTGCGTTAATGAGTCGAAATGTGTGAACTCCAAAACCTTCCATCATTCGTAAACTACGCGGAATAGCTCGGTCGCTCATTTGCCACATGACCATATGAGTGGACTCAGGATTATGCGCAACAAAGTCCCAAAAGGTATCGTGAGCGCTAGCTCCTTGAGGAATATCATTATGTGGTTCTGGTTTAACTGCATGGACAAAATCAGGAAATTTAATAGCATCTTGGATAAAGAATACTGGCATATTATTACCCACTAAATCATAGTTTCCTTCATCTGTATAAAATTTTGTGGCGAATCCGCGTACATCTCTTACTGTGTCGTTGGATCCTTTAGAACCTTGAACGGTTGAGAACCGTACAAATACAGGTGTTTTCTTTGAAGGATTAGTAAGAAAATCTGCTTTCGTATATGTTTCTAAAGATTCATAAAGCTGAAAATAACCATGAGCGCCAACCCCGCGTGCATGAACAATCCTTTCGGGAATTCGTTCGTGATCAAAATGAGTCATTTTCTCGCGAAAGTGGAAATCCTCCATTAAGGTTGGGCCTCTTAAGCCCATCTTTAAAGAAAATTCATCTTCAGCTATTTTTAACCCTTGATTTGTTGTTAAAGCATGTTTGCATTGATTGTCAGTAACGTGATGCTTCAATTGTTCCGTTTTTTTATTCACAATATAGGCCCCTCCTTTACTCTGTTAATTTAATAGATACCCTTTTTATTAGTATGTAAACATGTATTATCGTTTTTGTATGTAAAAATCATAAAATATCGGTTGTTTCAGTGATTCTTGTTTGAGGAAGCAAAATAAAAAAGCCAAGGATAATTTATTTTCTCCTTGGCTTTTAAGATATTTCTTTTCGTTAAAACGAAGAAACGCGTTGCTTCGTTTTTGGTACAATAATAAATTTGATCCAGAGTAACCCGATAATCATAATGATAAGGCTATGTAAAATTTGTCCTGTAGCAATGAGTATAACACTCGAAAATACAATGAGTTGAATACTTAGCAATATAAAGATTAAGCTAAGAAATTGTTTCATTCTTTCTTCAGTATGGATTGGATATAATGCTACAATAATATTTCCCGAAAAATATTTCCACAGTGAACGAAGCTGCATAGAGATCATATATAGAACGATATAAGCGATAGCACCTTTTACGTATATGTTTGGTATAAAATATAAGGCGAAAGCACCGATCAATCCTAAGCGAATATATATACCGAAATAATCATTTCCACGTAAAAATGCTAGTGTATGTAAGTAGAAGAAAGTTGCTCGTTTTTTATGTAATAAAGGTTCAATCCAAGTTGTAAGCCATTTTCTTTTATTTACTTGCTTATTTAGTTGCGGAACATCGGTGAAGATGCTAGCAAATTGATAAAAACGAACGTTCATTTTTTCTTCTTGCTCGATTATGTAATCCCACGGTATTCGCTTTGTAGGCTGTTTTTTCGTATATAGAATTAGGAAAGCAAGTAGTAAGAGTAGTCCGCCCAATATGAGAACATTTGCGGAATAAAACAGCATGTAAATGATTAGGGCGTTACAAGTAATACGAATGATCAGCCATATATTTTTTTCGTGACTATCACGCCACATCCAATGTATGTACATGTTCCAAGCTTTCGTAATCATTAACGCGATAAAGATTGTACATAAAAAAGGTACAGTTAATTGCAATGATTGCATAGCAAGTGGTACGAGAATAAGGAACGTAAATAATAATGGAAAAAGCTGAATGATGTAATTGTATAGAAGAGATTTTTTGAAATAGGATGTTAATTTCTCTTCTAATGCAAGCAAATAGACAGCATCAGGTTTTTGAATAAATGTACGGATAGGGGATCTCGTTATAATGAATGTAAGTACAATCGTGATGAGTAGTAAAGATATTCCTTTAGAAGGAGATGTTTTTAGAAACTGAGCATAGTAGTATGCGCCAACGCATGAAATAAAGATAAAGCTATATAGTAAACCGTTAATCATACGTGCAAAGTATGTAATGATATTTTGAATATGTTGTTGGAAGCGACTGCTCCATAGCGATTCGATTGACATGTTTTTCACCTCTTTGTTCTATTATATATGTTTTACAAAAGAAAAAACGAGCAAATTGCGTTATGCAACTTGCCCGTTTTTCTTTTCGTTATTTTTTTTCTGATCACGATTCATTAATGGATAGAAAGCAAATCCAATTACGAATAAACCAATTCCGAGAAGGAACGTTTTTATATCGGATGCGCCGGTTTTAATAACCCATAGTGCGTAGCAAAGTGCGATCACTGCGACTATACCATCTGTAATTCTTGCCCGCATTTCATTTTTATATGTTTCACCAGTTGCGACTAGTTTTAACTGGAAGATTGGTGAAACGAGATATGGAATGAGGTAGGCCAGTGTTGATACGGTAATAACGAATGTATAAGCTTCCGCAATAGTTCCTGATAATGTTGAGAATAGGAATACTTGCGACATAATGTTTGTTAATCGTAATGAGTAAATTGGACTTCCTTTTTTATTTGTTTTCGTGAAGAAGGAAGGGAAGAAACCTTCTTTTGCTGCTTGATAAGGTACTTCTGAGCTTAATAAAATCCAGCCTAAGATAGAACCGAACAGGGAAGTAAGAGCAAGTAATGCCATAAGTTTCCCGCCGCCATGACCCATTGCAGCGTTTAGTGCATCTGCTAATGGACGTTCCGAAGCTTGTAATTTATCAACATGAAGTACACCCATTGTTAAAATTGTAATTCCTAAGTAAATCGCAACTGTAATAAGTAATCCCGCAACTGTTGCACGTTTTACCGTTTTTGGAGAAACAGCACGGTTTGATAAAAGAACGGCTGATTCAATTCCGATAAACGCCCAAAGCGTTGTAAGAGCAGCTAAATTTACTTGTGAAAGAAGACCGTGTGATACACCTGATTTATCAATCATCGGCGTGTACCATTGTCCAAACTTAGAAGCTTCGAATGCAAATAACGTAACGACGATGAATAAAAGGAATCCAGTTACTTTCGTTGTTGTTGCTAAGAAGTTTAGCTTTCCAGCTCCGCTTACACCATTTGTTAATATAATATGAGTTCCCCAAAGTAAGATGGAACAAATCGTAAATGTAATTAGTTTTCCGACTTCTACGTTAAAAGAACCGATTGAAAATAGTAGTCGCGTATCTTTCATAATTGGGAAGAAGAGCGATAAATATCCCGCAAATGATGTAATGATGGCAACGTTACTTGCCCAGTTTGCAACCCAATATCCCCATACCATACTGAAGCCAGCCATTTTTTTCTTTTTTGGTGTTGAGAATAAAGCATATGCATGACTTTGTGGCCCTGTCGTTAAATCAGGACGACGAATTGCTAAATTACCGAAAACAAGAGCTAGCATTAAAACACCAAATCCTGTAGTTAACCAAGCTAAAGTGACACCGAGTGGGCTTGCTGTTTGTGCCAACGTACTTGGCACCATGAAAATACCAGCGCCAACCATGTTACCGACAACGAAAGCTGTTAGTACCCAAAAGCCCCATTTTTTTTGTTGCATAGAAAATACCTCCAAAGTTAGTATAACCAAGTCAAGCGAGGAGATATGTATGTCTTCCTGAGTCAGGAAGAGAAGTCCCAAACAAAACAAAAAAAGCACGTAATCTGCCGCTACATGCTTTCTATCTTATAAGAAACCCACGACATATCTCTCGATAGCTCTCCACAAACGAAACGTTTGTGACAGTTCTGCACTTATTAAATGCAGACCCAGCAAGCGTGCATGGTGGACACGACTTACTTCGGCAACCATTCCTTTCTCATTCCTTCATCAATGCCACTACATCTCCTGAAATGATACTCTTAATGATTGCAACCTCTACCTCACCGAGATACGAATGAGGATTTAAATATTAAATTAACGTCTTTAAGAGTAACAAATGAATTTTTATACGTCAATGGATATAGTAATAATCAGATTATAGAGAAGAGTTTGTGATTAGGAATGAATAATTATTTGATATAAAAAGAAGCCGATCTAAACTAGATCAGCTTCTACATATAAAATTAAACTAAGTTTAATACTGTTACTTTTTCACGTGTCATAGACTCAAGGCTCTTACGAATACCTTGTGCGCCCATACCTGAACCTTTTACACCAATGAATGGGAAGTGGTCAGGGCCGCGCTCTGTGCGTCCGTTAATTTGTACAGAACCAGTTTCGATTTTGTTAGCAATTGCAAATGCTTTGTTAATGTCTTTAGTGAAGACACTTGCTTGCAGACCGAACTCTGATTTGTTAGCAATTTCAATTGCTTGTTCATCTGAAGAAACACGGATGATTGGAAGGATTGGGCCGAATGGCTCTTCCCAAGCAACTTTCATCTCTTCTGTTACGTGATCGATTAATGTTGGGTAAATTAAGTTACGCTCACGTTTGTTACCGATAACGATTGTAGCACCTTTTTCTACAGCGTCGTCAACTAAACCTTGAACGAAGTCAGCAGACTTGTCGTCGATTAATGGAACGATTGTGCTGTCTTGTTCTGGAGATCCAACTGATAGTTCAGCTACTTGTGCTTTTACTAAGTCAACAAGCTCGTCCGCTACGTTTTCGTGTACAAGTACACGTTTAATAGCTGTACAACGTTGACCAGAGTAAGAGAATGCACCGCTTACGATATGGTTTGCAGCATCTTGTAAGTCAGCATCTTCACGAACGATACCAGGATCTTTACCACCAAGTTCTAATACAAGTGGAATCATTGAAGCTTTTTTCGCTAAATGTTTACCTGTGTTTGTACCACCTGTGAACGATACCATATTGATGCCTTCGTGTTCTACTAAGTAGTCACCAATTACAGAACCGCGTCCTGTAGCTACGTTTACAAGACCTTTTGGAAGGCCAGCTTTGTGAAGTGCTTCCACCATTTTAATACCACTAATTGCACCTTGAGTTGCTGGTTTGAAAATAACAGCGTTACCCATAATTAATGCTGGTGCAAGTTTTGCAGCAGATAAGTTTACTGGGTAGTTAAATGGTGCGATTGCTAATACAACACCAAGTGGTGCGCGTTGGATAATCGCAAGTTTAGATTTCGTTCCGCCAGGGAAGCTATCGCCCATCATGCTTTCTCCGTGCATATGTAAAGCTTCTTCGATCGTGTAACGAATGAAGTCAGCTGTACGAACAACTTCTTTCTTCGCATCTTTATAGCCTTTACCGACTTCTTTCATAATGATATCGGCAATTTCATCCTGCATATTTACGAGCTCATCAGCCCATTTATATAAGTATTTTGCGCGATCTTGTAGGGAAGCTTCAGCCCATGATTTTTGAGCTTCTTTTGCAGATGCAATTGCTTCATCTACTTCTCCGCGAGTAATTGCTTGTACTTGTCCAATTACTTCGTGTAAGTATGGAGATGGAATTTCGATTGTTTCTCCTGAAGAGCTTTCTCTCCATTCTCCGTTTAAATAAAATTTGTACGTATTGCTAGTTGTCATGATTAGTCCTCCTAAAATAGCAACTTGTAAGAGTGAGTATAAGGTGATTGTAGGGGGTTTGATAACATTTTTCAAATGAAATGTTTGTGAAAACGATTTCTTATTCTTTTTTTATTTTGTATGCCCTTTCTTACGGAATATTCTCTTATTTCAAAATGATGTAGCGTATATTTTTATTCAGTTTGTAAAAAAAAATTGACAGAATACTCAATAAAGTTGTAAGATTATAAATGGAAAATAAATGAAAGGGGTGTGCGTAATGATTGTAATCGTAAATGTAATGGGCTTAGCTCTGTTAAATGGCAGAAAACATTCATATCATTACGCAACCCGTGCGGATATATAAGGCATTCTCTGTCTTATAAGAAGCGTACGTTGCGTATATCGTAACGTACGCTTTTTATGCATTTTTGTGCATATCGTCAAGCGGCGGTATGCTTTTTTTTGTTTATTTTTCCTTGTATGGTTACGATGAAAATTTTGGAAGGTGGAAAAATGTGATGAGATTGTATGGGTTACGAAATGTAAATGTGATGGGTCTGGATAGTGGATAAAGAAGTGAGAGTTAAACGAGAACGAGAAGGGAGAGGTTACATTGTTATCAGTATTACTAAAGCTAAAATGGTTTTTTAAAGAGCATTGGAAGAGATATAGTATCGCTATTGGAGCTCTTTTAATTGTAAATATAGTTGAAGTCATTCCCCCGAAAGTGTTAGGGGTTACGATAGATAATATAAAAACAGGAACGTTAACGAATGCGGAGATTATGCAATTTATTCTCATTTTAATAGGGGTTACGGTAATTGGATATGGTCTTACTTTCGTTTGGCAACACCAGCTGTTTGGGGGAGCATTCGTACTGGAGAAAACGATGCGCTCTAAATTTATGGGGCACTTACTTAAAATGACACCGACGTTTTATCATAAAAATCGTACGGGTGATTTAATGGCGAGAGCGACAAATGATTTAAAAGCAATTGCTATGACAGCTGGTTTCGGTATATTAACGCTCGTGGATTCGAGTTTATATATGCTTACGATTGTCTTTATGATGGGATTTACAATTAGTTGGGAGCTTACATTTGCGGCGCTTATACCGCTTCCGATTATGGCGTATGCGATGAACATATATGGAAAGAAATTGCATGAGAGATTTACAGTCGCGCAAGATGCGTTCGGAGATATGAATGATAAAGTACTTGAATCGATTGCTGGTGTGCGTGTTATTCGTGCATACGTACAAGAGAATGCAGACGAGGAAAGATTTCATCATTTAGGAGATGACGTCTACGAAAAAAATATGAAGGTAGCAAGAATTGATGCATTATTCCAACCAACTGTGAAAATGCTTGTCGGTCTTAGTTATTTAATCGGCTTAGTGTACGGTGCATACCTTGTGTTCCAGTCAAAGGTGACGCTTGGTGAACTCGTTTCTTTTAACGTGTATTTAGGGATGATGATTTGGCCGATGTTTGCAATTGGTGAATTAATCAATGTTATGCAAAGAGGAAATGCTTCGCTTGACCGTGTGAATGAAACGTTAGCGTATGAGCCAGATGTAAAGAATCCAAAACATCCAAAGCTTGTGCAAGATCCGGATTATATTCAGTTTGATGATGTGTCTTTCTCATACCCTTCATCAACTGAAGAAAATTTAAAGAAGGTTTCTTTCACATTAAAGCAAGGAGAAACGCTAGGGGTTGTCGGAAAAACAGGAAGCGGGAAAACGACGCTTGTACGTCAGCTTCTTCGTCAATATCCGCTTGGAGATGGAGATATTGCGGTCTCTGATGTGACATTAGATAAAATAACAAATGAAAATGTACTCGGATGGATTGGGTATGTACCTCAGGAACATATTTTGTTCTCAAAAACAGCGAGAGAAAATATTTTATTCGGAAATAGGGAAGCGACGGAAGAAGAACTTGAGAAAGCAATTGAAATTGCTGCGTTTAAAAAAGACTTAGAGTTTTTACCAGAAGGATTAGAAACGCTCGTTGGAGAGAAAGGTGTTTCTTTATCAGGAGGGCAAAAACAAAGGATCTCGATTGCGCGAGCTGTTATTCAAAATCCAGAAATTTTAATTTTGGACGATTCTTTATCAGCTGTAGATGCTCGTACGGAAGCAGCGATCATTGAAAATATAAGAACAGAAAGAAGCGGAAAGACGACGATTATTACGACGCACCGTTTATCTGCAGTGCAACATGCGGATTGGATTCTCGTTATGGATGAGGGGCAAGTAATGGAAGAAGGTACACATGCTCAGCTTATCCAGAGCGGAGGCTGGTATGCTGAGCAGTTTGAAAGACAACAAGGTGAAAGTGAAAGTGCGGATAGTGGGGTGAAAATATGAGCGTTTCAAAACGATTGTTTCAATATGCGATGAAAGTGAAGGGGACGATTTTTGCAGCGATGCTAATGTTATTTATTTTCGTCATTGCAGAGCTTGCTGGTCCTTTCGTCGCTAAAACGATGATTGATGATCATATCGTCGGGATAGAGAAACCTTGGTATGAAACAGAAAAGAGTGAAGAAGCTGTTTCATATAATGGCGCTTTATATAAGCGAAGTGATCGCTTTGAACAAGGCGAGACAAAAGGTAAAGAAGTACGTGTGATGCAAGTCGGTTTTCAATATTATTTTGTACCGAATAAAGTGAGTATTGAAGGGTCACGTACTGTAAAAGGTGATATGATTACCGTTCAAAATGGTAAGGCGGTGCAAGTGTATAAAGCGAAGGCATTAACGAAAGAAGAAGTGTTTGCATTTTATAAACCAGAAATAAACCGTCTATTATTACTTGGTGGTGGCTATTTCGCTTTATTAGTAGTCGTATCATTATTTGCATACGGAAAGCAGTTCTTCTTGCAGAAGGCAGCGAACAAAATTATTCAAATTATGAGGGAAGATGTGTTTTCTCATATTCAAACGTTGCCGATTCGTTATTTCGATCATTTACCGGCAGGGAAAATTGTTTCGCGTGTGACGAATGATACAGAGGCCATTCGTGATTTATATGTAACTGTACTTGCAACATTCGTTTCTAGTATCATTTATATTATTGGGATATTCGCTGCGCTATTTTTATTAGATGTGAAGCTCGCTTCATTATGTTTATTAATTATCCCAATTTTAATTGTTTGGGCGATTCTTTATAGAAAATATGCGTCTGTATATAATCATAAAATGCGTTCACGTTTATCCGATATTAACGGAACAGTGAATGAATCCATTCAAGGGATGCCAATTATTCAAGCGTTCCGTCAAGAGCGTGAAACGAAAAAAGAATTTGAAGAATTAAACGGCGATTATTTTAAGTATCAAAATAAAATTTTAAATTTAAATGCAGCAACTTCGCATAACTTAGTAGCTGTATTAAGAAATATCGCTTTCACAGGAGTGATTTGGTATTTCGGCGGTGCGTCATTAAGTGCTACAGGTATTATTTCACTTGGGGTACTGTATGCGTTCGTCGATTATTTAACACGATTATTCTCGCCAATTACGAATATGGTGAACCAGCTTGCAAACTTAGAGCAAGCGCGCGTTGCATCAGAACGTGTCTTTGAATTGTTAGAGGAAAAAGGAGAAGCGGTAGAAGAAGAACGTATGTCTCGTTTAAAAGGAAATGTAAAATTTGATAATGTATCATTTTCTTATAATGGAAAAGATGAAGTGTTAAAAAATATTTCTTTTGAAGCGAAACAAGGCGAGACAGTGGCACTTGTCGGTCATACTGGATCAGGAAAAAGTTCTATCATGAATGTACTCTTTCAATTTTATGAGTTTGAAAAAGGAAAGCTTACGATTGATGGTCATGATGTAAGAGAAATGCCGAAACAAGCAACTCGTGAGCATATGGGAATCGTACTGCAAGACCCGTTTCTTTTTAGCGGGACGGTCGCTTCCAACGTAAGCTTAGAAAACGAAAAAATTTCAAAAGAGCGCATTGTAAAGGCGCTACGTGATGTTGGTGCTGAAAGATTTGCAAACAATATAAATGAAGAAATTACAGAAAAGGGAAGTACGCTTTCCACTGGAGAACGTCAGCTTATTTCGTTTGCTAGAGCACTCGCTTTTGATCCAGCTATCTTAATTTTAGATGAAGCAACATCTAGTATTGATACAGAAACAGAGGCGATGATTCAACAAGCGCTGGAAGTTGTGAAAAAAGGAAGAACGACGTTTATTATTGCTCACCGTCTTTCAACGATTAAAAGTGCGGATCAAATTATTGTACTCGATAGAGGAACAATTTTGGAAAAAGGGTCTCATGATGAACTCATGAAAAAGCGTGGGCGTTATTATGATATGTATAAAACGCAAATGGAAGGCAATCAGAGTGCTTAATAGGTATGGAGGAGAACTTGTGATTTTCACAAGTTCTTTTTTATTGATGAACATGTCGACTCTTTAGCGAATTACGACAGTTAAATAAGAAGTATTGTTTTACCTTTTTCTTTATAAATGCTATATTAAAAAATGTTACTTATTTTTTGTATGTGGCGTTATTTTTCCCTTTTGTTTGATTATGAAGAAAAAGGATAAACTAAATAAGAACATTTTCATTGAAAAATTGTTCAAGATTGCATACAATCAATATAGTTTTTAAATTCCTATCAGAATACTTGGAGGATTACAATCATGAAGAAATTATTTTCAGTGCTTGCAGTAACTACATTAGCGATCGGGATTGTAGCCGGCTGCGGTAAAGAAGAGAAAAAAGATACAGCTAGTCAAGACGCGTTACAAAAGATTAAACAAAGCGGTGAACTTGTAATTGGTACAGAAGGTACATACCCACCATTTACGTTCCACGATTCAAGCAATAAATTAACTGGATTTGATGTTGAATTAGCAGAAGAAGTTGCAAAACGTTTAGGTGTAAAACCTGTATTTAAAGAAACACAATGGGATAGCTTACTGGCTGGCCTAGATGCAAAACGTTTCGATATGGTTGCAAACGAAGTTGGTATTCGTGAAGATCGTCAAAAGAAATACGATTTCTCTAAGCCATACGTTTCATCTTCAGCGGCATTAGTTATTGCAAAAGATAAAGATAAGCCTGCTACATTTGCTGATGTAAAAGGACTAAAAGGAGCACAATCTTTAACGAGTAACTATGCAGATATCGCTAAGAAAAATGGTGCGGAAATTATTGGTGTAGAAGGATTTAGCCAAGCAGCAGAATTATTAGCTTCAGGACGCGTTGACTTCACAATCAATGATAAGTTATCAGTACTAAACTACTTAGAAACGAAAAAAGATGCGAAAATTAAAATTGTAGATACTGAAAAAGAAGCTTCAGAAAGTGGATTCTTATTCCGTAAAGGTAGCACTAAGCTTGTACAAGAAGTAGATAAAGCGTTAGAAGATATGAAAAAAGACGGTACGTATGACAAAATAACGAAAAAATGGTTCGGTGAAAATGTATCTAAGTAGTGCATTGGTTTCAGATCGATTGTCTACTTGGATAGATATTATGCAGTCTGCCTTCATGCCTATGCTGAAGGAAGCTGTTTTTACGACAATTCCATTAACGCTTATTACATTTATTATCGGGATTATACTGGCAACGTTAACAGCGCTCGCACGTATTTCTGGTAGTCGTATTTTACAATGGATTGCTCGTATCTATGTATCTATCATTCGCGGAACGCCACTTCTTGTACAGTTATTTATTATTTTCTATGGTCTTCCAACTCTTAATATTGAAGTTGAGCCATATACAGCAGCAGTTGTTGGATTTTCATTAAATGTCGGTGCATATGCATCTGAAATTATTCGTGCTTCTATCCTTTCCATTCCGAAAGGGCAGTGGGAAGCAGCTTACACAATTGGGATGACATATCCACAAGCATTAAAACGTGTTATTTTACCACAAGCAACGCGCGTATCAATTCCACCGCTTTCGAATACATTTATTAGCTTAGTGAAGGATACTTCATTAGCATCATTAATTTTAGTAACAGAAATGTTCCGAAAAGCGCAGGAGATTGCGGCGATGAACTACGAGTTTTTAATTGTTTATTTTGAAGCAGGTCTTATTTATTGGGTTATTTGTTTCTTATTATCAATCGTACAACAGATGTTAGAGAAGCGTTCAGAACGCTACACATTAAAATAATCCTTTTACAAAAGGAGTTTTTGTTTTTATGATTTCAATTCAGCACTTACAAAAAAGTTTCGGAGATAATACCGTACTAAAGCATATAGATTTAACAGTTGAGAAAGGCGAGGTTGTTGTTATTATTGGACCGTCTGGATCTGGTAAAACGACATTCTTACGTTGTCTTAACGTACTAGAAACACCAAACGCCGGTAGCATTCGCATCGGCAATAAAGAGCTTAATTTTGCTCAAAAAGTATCGAAGAAAGATATTGTAAATCTTCGTACGCAAACAGGTATGGTATTCCAGCACCATAACTTATTCCCTCATTTGACAGCACTTCAAAACGTAATGGAAGGACTCATTACAGTGAAAAAAGTAGGGAAAGAAGAAGCGAAGAAAAAAGCAAACTACTTCCTTGAAAAAGTTGGTTTAGCAGATAAAGTGGATTTATATCCATTTCAATTATCAGGCGGACAACAACAGCGTGTTGGAATTGCGCGCGCGCTTGCGATGGAGCCGGAAGTGTTACTATTTGATGAGCCGACGTCAGCACTTGATCCTGAACTTGTTCAAGAAGTTCTGAAAGTAATGAAAGAACTTGCTAAAGAAGGTATGACGATGGTCATTGTAACGCACGAAATGCGTTTTGCACATCAAATTGCGAACCGTGTTATTTTCATGGATGGCGGTGTCGTTGTTGAACAAGGTACACCAGAAGATGTATTTACAAATCCAAAAGAAGAACGTACGAAGAAGTTTTTACAAATGTTGCAATAAATTAAGGAAGGTCTCAAGGCATATGCCTTGAGACCTTTTTGCCATATATATTTATTTGTGGAATCCGCCAAGGCTTTGCTCAGCCATTGCAACTAGACGTTTTGTAATTTCTCCACCAACTGAACCGTTAGCACGAGCCGTAGAATCTGCTCCTAATTGTACACCAAATTCTTGAGCGATTTCGTACTTCATTTGATCGATTGCAGCTGTTGCACCTGGTACTACTAATTGATTTGAAGAATTTTGGTTTGCCATAGGAATATATCCTCCTTAGAGTTATAAAAGTTTTTTTGGTTGGACTAGCTGGAGTTGAACCAGATTATCGCCCCGGTTGGCGCTAATCCATCGGTAATTAAGTTTGTACTCATAGTATGGATGTTACCTAGAAAGATATACAAAATAATAATTTGTAAATTTTGTCAAAAAAACTTATTGATTTCGTAAATTATGAAATAAGAGTAATCGTTGTATTTTTAAGAAAACAGGCCAAACTAAGGAGGATATTAAATATAATTTTCTCATTGTAGCCTGCTACTTGTAGGCTAATCATTAGCTTCTTATTTATGATTTATTGAAATGAAATCGGTAGCAACTTCATAGTTCTATTTTTAAGTAGGGATGGAGTGACCGCTCCTATGCATGGGTAGGTGCTCTCTTCAATCTAAAAAAGAGAGGCTTTAAACGATAACGTATGGAGGAATCATGATGGGGATTTGCCCGCTTTGCAACGCATTAGAATCACAAACATATTCTTGTCAAAATTGCCAAAGTATACTCCAAGATTATGGGAAGTCTGTAGATTACATAGACGATTATAGTGCCTATATGGATCAAGAATTATTAAATGCAGTAGATGGTTTAACGCATAATAATTCAAATGAATATTGCAATCATATTTTTTATTGCGGAGTATGTAACGTGGAAACAGAGGTTGTAGTAAAACTTGTGTAAATAGAAAACTTCCACCTTATTATCTAGGTGGAAGTTTTTGTTTTTGTATTTGTGAGTGAATCATAGGGGAAGGGATATGTTCGGTATTTGATGAAGCCCCTGATTTTATTTGAGACATTTTTTCTTTTGTATCACGTAAAGAATGTTCAGTTAAGTAGACGGCATATTCGTAAAATAACTGGCGCGTCATTTCACTTTGCTCTTTTAATTTTTCATCTTGGAATACAGTTCGCCCAGGTTTAGAGTTGGCTTCAAAGAGCCACGGATTTTCCTTTGTGTCTAAACCGATATCAAAACCGATTTCTCCAATATTTCCGGTTACTTGTTCATCGAGCGCGTAACTTATTTGTAAGGCAGTATGTTTTAATTTGTTTTCAATTTGAACTTGTTTCGTTGAATCTGGAAAAAGCTCTTGTAGCAATTTTGTATCACCGCCGCTATTTACGTGCGTTGTTAAACTGCCTTTGCCGGCGATTTTGGCGACGATTGCACTAACTATCCAATTACCGAAATGATTTTTATTTGTATGAATGCGGAAATCAACAGGTTGCCCATCGAAGCGAAGTAACGAAATACCTTGCTGTACGATAAACTTTTTTAAATCATGTCCCTTTAATACGTGGTTTAGAAGAGTTTCTAATGATTGATACTTTCTCAGTTTATTTTCTTCATTTTCGCGATAACGACAGTAGTAGCAATTCTCTGTTTGAGAATAAAATATTTGATGAATATTTCTACCAAAGCTCCCGTGTATTGGTTTCATGTACACAGATTTATACGTGCCAAGAAACCGTTCTACTTGTTCAAAATGCTGAAATGCTTCTGTGTTTGGTAATAAGGGTCTAATTGATTCGTCTTTCATAAGAAGTTGATGAACTTCCCATTTATTGAAAAAACCTGGGTTAAACCATGGAATGGAGTAGTCTTGTTCTAACTTTCTTTTTGCTCTGACGATTGGTTTATAATTTTCAGCTTGTCGATTCGGTAATCGATCGTAAATGACATTTGGTAAAGGGACCCTTTTCTTTATCCATTGTTTCTCTTGAAAGAAATATCCTTCAATCGTTTCTTCTTCCCAGTTTATATGTTGAACGCCAAAGACGAATACGAACGGTCGTAATGAGAATGGTGGTGTTAACAACTCACTGAGAGCAATTGAACGATTTCCTAAAGGGTTAGAAGAATCATCGTTAAAGCCAGTTGTAAAAATGCCGATTAATGGTCCGAAAATAATTGTTTGGTTTTGTGTGAATGCATGAATAGTAGTGGATTGAGGTAGTAAAAGTTTTTCGGCAATATGTTTTCCGATAATAATTTCGCGAGTAAAGGAATAATGAATTTTCACCTCTTCACTTGCAATGTGACGTATACCGAAGGAGAGGGATGTAATAGGTGGCGTAATAGAAAAAACGTAAGGTAAAGTAATGCTATTTGGATGTTCATCTGAAATGTTTAATGTATATATATGTTCTTTCAAAATAGGTTTACCTCCTTTCATTATGGTGTAAAGCGACTGAATTTAAGTGGTCCGTGAAATATCTTTTCAGCTAATGAATCACTATGACGAATGTATTGTTCGTAAGGGGGAATCGTGTTGACATACATAAGCCAAATTGCGCCTTTTTGATCCATAATGGTGGAAAGTTCTAGTTCAAATAACGAAGAATAAGACTGATCTAGTGTTTGGAATACTTCATTTACAATGTCGTGTAAAGCATCTTGCAATAGTTGCACACCCGTACTAGATAGTACGTATTTAATTTTTGAAAATGAATGTAATGAATCATCGTCCGTTGTTGAGGGTAAAAGCTGATTAGGAAATGAGCTTTTTTGTATAAATTGACCGATAACATTCCAAGTTTGTTCTTTGTTTTTTTGCAAAATGGTTCGAATGTGGAGTGGATATGTTAATTGATTTGGTGGTTGTAGCATAGTGTGCGCTATGTAACGGGATGAACGTATGTTAGATTTACACCAAGATATAAATTCGTCTGTCCGTTTGATTGTAATAGAAGTATGGTATTTTTCATTTACTGTATCGATATGAAACGTTTTATTTTTGTAAGCAATTCGATATAAGTTATCCTTAGAATGTATATTAGTGGGGCGTATAATAATATCTTTAGTTTTTAACAACAGTTTGAAAATGTTTTGTATCGTTGCTATTTCAAATTTTGGTATATAAGGAGACAGTTTCTTATTAGTGAGAAATAAATCATGTAGTTCACTTAAATTAATAAGTGTGTTATTTAAAAAGGTAGTGGAAGGACGATTGTGCAAAGAGTGAATAATTGATTTTGCTTTTTCAAAGTCTGTTTCCTCGTGAAAAGAATAACGATCATATATATAAGAAGGAATAGGGAATGTTTGCTCTTTCCATTTTCCTGTATCTGTATCGTAAATAAGACCAGAAACAAGGTCTGTTTTAGGATCAATACAAAATGGCGTAAACTGGGCAACGACATTATGATAAAGCCGAGCGCGTTTAGCGATTTCGGTGTAATACGTTTGTTCGTAATGAAGTTTAGAAGCTAAAAGACCGAGAACCAACGAAATCACTCCTTTACTACTATTTGCATAATAGGCGAAGCTATATATTGCAAATACGTTTTTATACCATTATACTTTTGTCCGTATGATGATATGCTATAGTTTTGGAGAAGTGAAAGGTTGATTGTAATGAATATATGGTTAAATATGTTAACGACGACAGGACTCGGAGCAATTATTGGGGGATATACGAATCATTTAGCGATAAAAATGTTATTTCGTCCTCATCGCCCTATTTATATCGGGAAGTTTCAAGTTCCATTTACACCAGGATTAATTCCGAAACGTCGTGATGAACTTGCTGTTCAATTAGGGAAAATGGTCGTAGAACATTTGTTAACACCGGAAGGAATCGGAAAAAAGCTAACAAATGAAGAGTTTCAAAAAGGTTTAATCCACTGGGCGCAAGTGGAAGTGGATAAAGTAATTAAGAATGAACAATCACTGCGACATATGTTAGAAAAATGGAATGTAGCGCATGTAGAAGAAGAAGTGACTCAAAAAATTGAACATGTGATTACAGAAAAAATACAGGCATTTTTAGCTGAGTATTATACATATACATGGGAACAGGCTTTACCTCATTCTGTAAATGAAAAAGTAGAGAATGCGATTCCGAATGTCTCGGCGTTTATTTTAGAGCGAGGAATTAGCTTTTTTGAAAGTGAAGAAGGGAAAGGCCGTCTTTCAAAAATGATTGATGATTTCTTTGCTTCTCGCGGAACGCTACTTAACTTAGTCGGAATGTTTTTAGGAAATGTAAGTGTAGTGGATCGTGTGCAGCCAGAAGTTATTAAGTTTTTAGGGCAAGATGGTACAAAGCAGCTTTTAACTGACGTACTGCAAAAAGAATGGGAAAAGTTAAAAGGAAGAGATGTAAAAGAATTAGAATCGTTTGTAGAGAAAGAAATGATTGTAAGCTCCGTGTTGTCAGCAGTTAAAGTAGAGGAAACAGTGAGTAAGTTTTTAAATCAATCTGTTCAGCAAGTATGTGAGCCAGTTCGAGAAACAATTATTGAAAAAGTGGTTCCAAGCACAGTAACGAAAGGCTTGAAGTGGGGAACAGAAAACGTAGAGAGTATACTAAACAATCTACATCTTGCGGAAATTGTCCAGCAAGAAGTGTCTACATTCTCAACAGAAAGATTAGAAGACTTAGTTCTGTCTATTACGAAAAATGAATTGAAAATGATTACGTATTTAGGAGCATTATTAGGTGGAATAATCGGACTCGTACAAGGATTGTTACTATTGTTTCTTAGATAATAAGGTGAGTACATAGAAATAAAAGTGAAATTTCTTCACATCTCTTGCATAGTTTGATATGGTAAGAAGAGGTGCGTATGTAAATGCACTGAAAAGGCAGTGCGTATGAAAAGCGCTAGCCTTCTAAAGGAGGAAAAATAAAATGACAAAGAACATTCATGATGTTGCATATGAATTACAAAAAGCAATCGCTGAAAACGAAGACTTCAAAACTTTAAAAGAGAGCTACGCAGCAGTTCAAGCTGACACAGCTTCAAAGAACTTATTTGATGAGTTCCGTACAATGCAACTTAGCCTACAACAAAAAATGATGCAAGGCCAAGAAATCACTGAAGAAGACAACCAACAAGCACAAGAAGTTGTAGCTCGCATTCAACAAGATGCTAAAATTACAAAATTAATGGAAACTGAGCAACGCCTAAACGTTGTAATCGGTGACGTTAACAAAATTATCATGAAGCCACTTGAAGAATTATATAGCGCGCAACAACAAGCGTAATAGTGGAAGACGCTCCTAGTTTAGGAGCGTCTTTTTTGTTTAGGGAATTTAATAGTTATACCACAAAAACTCCCTTTCAAAATAGCCATTTCTTATTGGTTATTTTGAAAGGGGTATGTAATACATCTAATTTTTTTTATTGCTGTTAATTGAAGTTTTAATGTTCTTTTCCTTCAAAAACTTTTCAATTTCTTTTTGCTTCCTACCATTAGCTTTCTCAAAGCGCTTTGTAAAAGAGAAATCAGTTTTGAATAAGTTACGATCTTGAGCGAGTTTGTCTAATTCTTGATCTAGTTCTACTGAAAGTGCTGTAGATGATGAAATAAATTCATATATTTCTTTTGAAGGCTTTTTGTAATCATCAGGGATTGTATTGTTACTAATAAAATTATGGAAGTTTGTATCATTTTGTTTCGCTAATTCTATTAGTTTTTGTAATTTTTCTCGGTCAGATTCAGTGATATTTTCATCGGATGTAGTGGATGAAAGTGGAACGATATTTTCGTCTAACTCTCCGCTATAATTTAAATAACTTTTTATATTTTGTTTCATTTCGTCTTCACTAATATTTTCATTTTTCTTTGAGGAACTAAATATATTTTCTGGAACTTTAATAGCAACATCTTTAATAGATTGGACATCGTTTTCTTCCTTAGGTTGTACACTGTTTGAACAAGCTGATAGAAATAACATTGTAAGTAACATGAGTGGATATAAAATATACTTTTTCATATTAATCTCCTTTTATATTCATTAGTATCTTTGTAAAATAGCTAAATTCCATTTTAAATACTTAACTAAAAGTGAGTATATATGTTTTATTAATTGATAAGATATGACGGATATTAGTAAGCCGATGCAAAAAGCTATAAATACATTATAAACATCGGAATAACTGATTTGATGAAACCCTTTAAAGAATCCTAATCCTATTAATAAGATAGGTGAAATAATTAATAATGGTGTAGCAATTATAAGTGCTAGAAGAAGCGGTAATAGAAAGAGTAATACGAAAAAGGCGATAATGATAAATATAAAGTTTAAAACACTTAAGCTCATAACAGAAAACAGTGCTGTCATAATATTTTTTAGGCTGCGTTTCTTGTCAGCTTTACTTATTACATATGAAATATTAAGTTCTTTAGCGATAGTTTTAGGATTTCCTAGCTTTTTAGAAATTTCCTCTTCAGATATTCCATCTTGTTTACCACTAATAAAATGAGTTTCGTACTCCGAGATAATATCCTCCTTTTCTGAATTAGGCATATTCCGTAGGGAAGAACTAAGTTGTTCTAAAAATTCACTTTTGTTCATAACGATCACTTTCCTTTATAAAATGATGAATTATGGCTGAAAATCCTATCTTTTTTCTAAACAGCACACACAATCTATATCTACTTTTTGAAAGGAGATATACTAATTGCGAATAACATTCCAAATAATGGTTATTCCATTATTTACAAATATATCACTTACTATTGTTCTTTGCAAGGTACTATAAGATTGTTAATATTATAAATGGGTGAAAATATTTTTGCGTATTTTTAGAAGAGATATAAAAATGTTATTTTAAGATAAACAAAAGGTTGTAAGCGCATTCTTTAAAACTTGTCAAAATAATTTCAAATTCATATTGTTGGAAAAATAATGCATTTGTAATATAATGATAAAGATACTTCACCAGCTTAATTAACTAGGTGAAATTAAAATCTTTATTACACACATTATGAAATAAAGGGATGATTAGTTTGAGGACAGGTGTAAAAGCAAACGACGTGAAGACAAAAACAAAAGGAGCAGATCTTGTTGTTGATTGTTTAATTAAACAAGGTGTTACACATGTTTTCGGTATTCCAGGAGCAAAGATTGACTCTGTATTTGATGTATTGCAAGAAAGAGGACCAGAGTTAATCGTTTGTCGTCATGAACAAAATGCAGCATTTATGGCAGCTGCTATTGGTAGATTAACAGGGAAACCGGGCGTATGTCTTGTAACTTCAGGACCAGGGACATCAAATTTAGCGACAGGTCTTGTTACTGCGAATGCGGAGAGTGATCCCGTTGTTGCTTTAGCTGGTGCAGTACCGCGTACGGATCGATTAAAACGTACGCATCAATCTATGGATAATGCTGCACTATTCGAACCAATCACAAAATATAGCGTAGAAGTAGAGCATCCTGATAATGTGCCAGAAGCACTTAGTAATGCATTTCGAAGTGCGACTTCCACAAATCCGGGAGCTACTTTAGTAAGTCTTCCGCAAGACGTTATGACTGCGGAAACAACTGTAGAGTCTATCGGTGCGCTTTCTAAGCCACAGCTTGGAATCGCTCCCACAAATGATATTACATATGTAGTAGAAAAAATAAAATCAGCGAAATTACCAGTTATTTTACTCGGTATGAGAGCGAGCACAAATGAAGTGACGAAAGCTGTTCGTAAATTAATTGCGGATACAGAACTTCCTGTCGTTGAAACATATCAAGCAGCTGGTGCGATTTCACGTGAGTTAGAAGATCATTTCTTCGGCCGCGTTGGATTATTCCGTAACCAACCAGGTGATATTTTACTAGAAGAAGCAGACCTTGTTATTTCTATCGGTTATGATCCAATCGAGTATGATCCAAAATTCTGGAATAAACTTGGCGACAGAACGATTATTCATCTTGACGACCATCAAGCAGATATCGACCATGATTACCAACCAGAGCGTGAATTAATTGGTGATATTGCCTTAACGGTAAATAGCATCGCGGAGAAATTACCGAAACTTGTATTAAGTACGAAATCAGAAGCGGTATTAGAACGATTACGCGCGAAATTATCAGAACAAGCAGAAGTTCCGAACCGTGCTTCGGAGGGTGTTACGCATCCACTTCAAGTGATTCGTACACTTCGTTCTTTAATTAGTGACGATACAACTGTTACATGTGACATCGGTTCCCATTCTATTTGGATGGCGAGATGTTTCCGTTCTTATGAACCACGTAGATTATTATTTAGTAACGGCATGCAAACGTTAGGTGTTGCACTTCCTTGGGCAATCGCAGCTACTTTAGTAGAACCAGGTAAAAAAGTAGTTTCCGTATCAGGTGACGGTGGTTTCTTATTCTCAGCGATGGAGTTAGAAACGGCGGTACGTTTAAATTCTCCAATCGTCCATCTTGTTTGGAGAGACGGCACATATGATATGGTTGCATTCCAACAAATGATGAAATACGGTAGAACATCAGCTACAGAGTTTGGTGATGTTGATCTTGTGAAATATGCGGAAAGTTTCGGAGCGTTAGGTCTTCGTGTTAACACGCCTGATGAATTAGAAGGGGTATTAAAAGAAGCATTAGCAGCAGATGGTCCTGTCATTATTGATATTCCAATTGACTATCGTGACAACATTAAATTAAGCGAAAAATTATTACCAAACCAATTAAACTAATGGAGGCAGATTTGAGATGACTGTTGCGCAATTAATTGATATTGATGCAAAAAAAACGAAAATGAGTAATGAAGTATATCAAACATCTACAATGCTTGCGCTATTAGATGGTATATATGATGGTGTGATTAGCTTTGAAGATTTGAAAAAACATGGTGATTTCGGCATCGGCACATTTGATCAATTAGATGGTGAAATGATTGCATTTGATAATGAATTTTATCATTTACGTTCAGACGGTTCAGCGGAAAAAGTAGAGCCAGAAGAAACAACGCCATTTGCGACTGTAACGTTTTTTGAAAAAGAAATGAGTTATACGGTAGAGCATCCGATGAATCGTGAAGAAGTTGAAGCATTATTACATGAATTAATGCCAAGTAAAAACTTATTTTACGCTATTCGAATGGACGGTACGTTCCGTGAAGTAAGAACGAGAACTGTTCCAAGACAAGAAAAACCGTATACACCACTCGTTGAAGTGACGAAATCGCAACCAATCTTTTCGTTTGAAAATACAGAAGGTACGCTTGCTGGATTTTGGACACCAGATTACGCACAAGGTATTGGGGTAGCTGGATTCCACTTACATTACATTGATGATGAAAGAAGCGGAGGCGGACATGTTTTCGACTATGTTGTAGAAAACTGCACGATCCAAATTTGTCAAAAAGCTCATATGCATTTAGCACTTCCAGAAACAGCAGATTTTATGGCGGCTGAATTATCAAGAGAAAACTTAGAGGATAATATTGCAACTGCGGAAGGTGCAGAGTAAGAGGGAAAGACTGTTCCATTTTGGAACAGTCTTCTTTTATTCGTAATGTTATTATTTGTCGATAAATCGATATTTCTTGTCGAACCGTTGATATATTGTAAGTTATGATAGATATATTTGAAAAATCGTTGATATATTGTAAGTTACGATAGATATATTTGAAAGATCATTGATATCGTTTATTTCTTTGAAACAAACGGATGCCCCTTATAATAAAAACGCCACGGATAATGTACAGCTTCTTCTGCATAGTCGATATTAATACGAGGTCCTGCTGTTATTTTATATTGTGATGATATGTGTTCATCTTCTGGGACGAGTTCAATATGCAATGTGTCACTTTGTAATGATACGCCACGTTCTTCTAAAGTAATTCCGAGGGCACGGCATAGTTTGCCAGGACCGTTCGTTAAATTTTTATACTGTGCTTTTGTAATTTCGGTCTTATTGTAGCGCGCTAGTTTTATTTCTTCTATCCCATTTACCGGCTCAAGGGCTCGAATGAGAACACCTTGTGGGGTGCCCACTGGTGCTGTAATAACGTTAAAACAATGATACATACCGTAAATCAAATATACGTAAGCATGCCCTGGTGCGCCAAACATAACTTCTGTGCGATCTGTCCGTCTACCGCCGTAACTATGTGCGGCCTTATCATCTGGGCCTTTATATGCTTCTACTTCTACAATGATTCCGCTTCGCTTTATTCCGTCTACAATATGAACAAGTTTTTGCCCGAGTAATTTTTTTGCGACTTCTAACGTATCGCCTTCATAAAAGGAAGGTGGTGCATGCATTGTACTATCTCCTTTGCTAAGTGTATATGTATATAGTAAACCAAATTTTCAGTAGTAATTCTAACTCGTTCTATTTATCGGGTTTATTTCATAAATTATGGATAGAGTACAACAGCGAAGAGGGGGAGTGCGACATGATTTATCGCTTACTAGCTCTTAATATAGATGGGACACTACTATACAACAATGGAAAAATTGCAAAAGGATTACGAGAAACAATTGAATTTGTGAAAAGAAAAGATGTATACGTTACGTTATTTACGAGTCGTAATTTTCAATCCGCTCATAAAGTAGCAAAGGCGTTAAAATTAGATTCTATATTAGTGACACATGGTGGTGCTTTCGTTTCAGCAACGTTAGATAAGCCGTACGTTCAAAGAAGATTGTCTGAAGAGAAGACTTTTAACATTGTGCAAGTGTTAGAGCACTTTGATTGTAACGTACGTATTTCTCATGAACGGTTTTCGATAGGAAATCGTGAGAGAAATACACCAAACTTAATTGCGCGCACTGTATTATCAAGCGCAGATCCGTTATTTTATCCAGTTCAATTTGTAGATTCGTTAGGTGATGCGCTTCGGGACCATCCGGTAGCGGCGCCAAAAATTGATGTTCTTTTCCAAAGTAAAGGTGAAAAAGAAAGAGGACTGAACACATTAAGAAAAGCATTCCAAGATGTAGAGTATGTTGAATGTGATTCAAAACGAATAGAAATTTTACCGCAAAATGTATCAAAGTTACGTGGATTACAATTGCTTGGAGAGCATTTAAATATTTCGCTAAATGAAATGGTTGCGATTGGAGATAGTATGGAAGATTTAGAGGTTATTGAAAACGTGGGACTTGGGGTAGCGATGGGGAACGCGCCTGTAGAATTAAAGCAAGCAGCAGATTGGATCACACGTTCAAATAGTGAAAACGGTGTAGAGTATATGATTAAAGAGCATTTCCGTAAGCAATTCCCGCTTCCGTTTTTGAAGAATCATAAAAATACACCGAAACGATGACAGAAAAACGTAGCTTTTTGGCTACGTTTTTTTGTTGAGCTTATTAAAAGGAATGAAAACGTTTTAAATTGTGAATTGTGTATGGGATTCATACAATTCACTTGAATCCTTTAGAAAACTAATGTAAAGTGGATGATGTTGCCAAAACAGTTACACCACATGAAATATTCTTCAGATTAATTTTATTGAGCTCCCGTACGTAAAAACATTTCCGCATGATAGTTTAGTTCACGTATTATTTCAAAAATGAATTGTAGTAATTTTATTAAGTAGTTGTAGCGTTCCTTTGTTTTATTTAAATGGATTATTTTAAGTTAATGTGAGTAAGACCTGGTACATATGAAATGTGCTTCTTTTTGTGATTTTAGGAAGTTTAAAAGGGGGAATGAATTTCTTGAGGAAATCATTTAATCAAAAAATTAAAAAGTTAAGTAGTAGTTTAATAGTTGTATTACTAATATGTATGAATTTTTTAATCCATTTACCATTTAAAGCGGAGGCAGCTACAACAGAGTTAAAAGGTTTAGGTGATGTATCTTATTACAACGCCATCATTTTTGGAGATCATAGTGCAACGAGTGCGGATATTGAAGGTGCGATGGCTGTTCAGAAAAATATGAACGCATCAAGTTATACAGTCGTAGCGGCTGCAACTGGAGCAAATAACTTAGCTGGAGCAACTTGGGTAGATGAAGGATATCCATCATTATTACTAGGCGGTCAATTTACGAAAGCGGGAGCAGGACAGGTAATTATTCAAGATGGAACAGTGGCGATGACAAAAGACGGTGACCCAGATGGCGCAATGAAAACGTCATATGACCGTATCTCTTATAAAGAGCAAGCGGAGATTGATGCTAAGTTTAAAGAATTTAGAAAAGACGTTGATGGTGTAATTGGGGATGCAAGTAAACTATACACTGATAAGCCAAAAACTAATATGAGCTTTGGAATCGGTGAAGATGTAAACAACCCTAATATTTATGTCTCTTCAGGCCAGACGGGAAAGAAAGCATTTGATGTAAAAGACGTTTTTCTTCCGAATGTAGAGAATAAAGACTTTATTGTTATTTATTCAGATGCAGAAGAAGTGAGTTTTGGTGGCGGTGCAATTTTGTATGATACAAGAAATACTGGGATGGCGACGGATTTAATTAATACATCTCAAGCATACGATCCTAATTCATCTTTTACTGAGTTAGCTAGTAAGGTAATTTGGGTATTTCCTAATGCTACAAAGATAACAACTAAAGGTTATGGTGTAGTAGGTAGTGTGTTTGCACCTAATGCAGTTGTAGAAACAAAAGGTGGTTCTATTAATGGACAAGCCTATGTTGGAGGATTACACCAAAGAGATGGTTTTGAGGTTCATAACTTTAAATTTAACTGGCCAAAGTGGAATAAACCAGCAGTTGAAAAAGGACATTTACAAATTAAAAAAGTTGATGAAAACGATGAAAATATTGTTTTAAAAGACGCAAAATTTGATGTTATAGACAAGGATAATAACGTTGTGGCTACTGTTACAACAAACGAAAAGGGTATTGCGGAAGTTAAAGATTTACCACTTGGTGACTATTTTGTAAAAGAAATAAATGCACCAGAAGGATATATAAAAGTTGATACACCAGTCAAAGTAACAATTGATAATACAAACGTAATTGAACTTGTTATGAAGAATACGAGAAAAGTAGAGAATGGCCAATTTAAATTATTGAAAAAAGATAGTGAATCTGGTCAACTTCTACCAGGTGCAAAATTTGATGTTATCGATAAAGATGGGAAAGTTGTGGAAACAATTGTTACAGATGATAAAGGTGAAGCCTTATCGAAACAACTTCCAGTTGGAAGCTATACATTAAAAGAAGTAGAAGCACCGAAAGGATATGAATTATCATCTAGTTCAGTTTCTGTTGATGTAGAGGCTAATAAAGTAGTGACTGTAGATGTGGTGAATAAAAAGATCTCCGAAAAAGTAACGGGTCAATTTGAAATCGTGAAAGTAGATGCGAAAGATAAAACGAAAGTATTATCAGATGCAGAATTCGAAGTGTATAAAGGTGGTAAAAAGGTAGCAGAACTAAAAACAGATGAGAGTGGAAAAGTGATGTCACCGAAATTACCGCTAGGTGAATACACAGTGAAAGAAACGAAAGCACCAGCGGGCTACAAGCTTTCAAATAAAGAATGGAAAGTAACAATTCAAAACGAGAAAGAAGTAGTAAAAGTAGAGGCAGAAAACGAAAAAATCTTAGGTTCTCTACAAATTATTAAAATGGATGATAAAGATCAAACGAAACGCTTAGCAGGCGCAAAATTTACATTGAAAGATGCGAAAGGAAATGTTGTAAAAGAAGGAATTACAACAGATAAGTCTGGAACGGTTAAAGTAGACGGACTTGTGCCAGGTGAATATACGTTAGAAGAAACAAAAGCACCAGAAGGTTATGAGTTAACAAAACAAATAATTCATGTAACAGTTGACGGTGAAAAAGTTGTTGATGTAAAAGTAACGAACAGTAAGAGCCTTGGTCAATTCGAAATTGTAAAAGTAGATGCGGAAGATAAAACGAAAGTATTATCAGATGCAGAATTCGAAGTGTATAAAGATGGTAAAAAAGTAGATACGTTACGAACAGATAAAACTGGTAAAGTAGTTTCACAGAAATTAGAGCCAGGAAAGTACACATTAAAAGAAACGAAAGCACCACAAGGATATAAGTTGTTAAAAGAAGAAATTGAAGTCGTTGTAGAAGCAAACAAAGTAGTAGAAGTACAAGTAGAAAACGTAAAAGAACTAGGAAGCTTACAAGTAATCAAAAAGGATTCGGAGAGTGGAAAAGTTCTAGCAGGTGCAGAATTTAAATTAAAGAACGAAGCTGGTCAAGTAGTTGGAGAAGCGAAAACAACGAATAAAGACGGCGTTGTGAAATTCGAAAGCTTAGTGCCAGGAAAGTATACGTTAGAAGAAACGAAAGCACCAGAAGGTTATAAGGCGTTAGAAGTAACAGTAGAAGTAAACGTTGTAGCAAATGAAGTAGTAAAACAAGAAGTTATGAATGAAAAAGTGAAAGAAGAAATTACAGGTCAATTAGAAATTACAAAGGTAGATGCCAATAATACAAATAAAACTTTAGCAGGCGCAGTGTTTGAAATTTGGAAAGACGGAACAAAAATCGACACATTAACAACAAACAAGAGCGGTAAAGTGACTTCTAAGAAGTTAGAACCAGGAGATTACACTTTAAAAGAAATCCAAGCGCCAGAAGGATATACTTTATCCGATAAGGAAATGAAATTTACGATTTCTAATGAAAAAATTGAAGTTGTAAAGCTTCAAATTACAAATAAAAAAGATACAGAAAAAGGTCCGGAAAAACCAGGTGAAGGAACAGAAAAACCAGGTGAAGGAACAGAAAAGCCGGGTGAAGGAACAGAGAAGCCAGGTGAAGGAACAGAGAAGCCAGGTGAAGGAACAGAGAAGCCAGGTGAAGGAACAGAAAAGCCAGATGAAGGAACAGAGAAGCCGGGTGAAGGAACAGAAAAACCAGGTGAGGGAGTAGAAAAACCTAATTTACCAGAAAAAGGACAAGGTTCTTCTAATAATCAACAACTTCCAGCTACAGGACACAATACGAATTACGTTCCATTCATCGGTTTTATGCTTCTGTTACTAGGAATACGTTTAAGATTCATGGCTAAAAATAGTTAAAAGATGTATAAAAGGCATCAGAGATTATACAATCTCTGATGCCTTTTAAATTAATACAGATAAATATTTTAAGCTTCAATTACGCTAAGCATTCTGTTTATAAATGCAGCTGCGTGAGCGCGTTGTGATGGTCCTTTTGGTACGAATTGATTAAATTCATTACCTTTTACAATTCCAAATCCATACACTCTTTGTACTTCTTGTTTAGCGTAAATTAAGTTTTGGTCTACAAATGGTAGTTCAACTTGTTTTGCAAAAATACCAGCGTGTTTTAGAGAACGATCAATCATAATAACAGCTTCTTCACGTGTAATTGTGGTATTTGGATCAAATGTATTATCACCACGTCCGCGGATTATGCCTGCGCTTGCTGCACGATTAATACCGTCTCTTAAAGATGGGTGTACTTGTTCTAAGTCTGTGAACTTAGCATTTCCACTTGGTAATTGTAAAGCACGAGTAATTAGTGTAGCGAATTCAGCACGCGTTACAAGACGTTCTGGGAAGTACTTGCCGTTCCCTTCTCCTTGCATAATGCCTCTAGCTGCTAATTGACGAATGTCTTGTTCATACCATCCACCTGTAATGTCATCAGTTACTGGATCTTTTTGGTTTTCCTTATAGTATGTTTCAGTTCCTTTTAAGAAAGCATTCCATTGTCCGCGTTGAATCATAAACGCAGGGCAGTTTTTCCCTGACCAAAATTGATGTTTTTGGACCTTATCTAGAGAAATATTTAAGTCGTTCATTAAATAAGCTGCCAATTTACGGGCATTTTCTACCGCTTTTTCATAGTTTCCATCTTGATTAACGGCAATTTCAATTCCGATAGATTCATAGTTTCCAGTTTTATTTCCAGCATGCCATCCAACTTCATTTACTGGAAGATGTTGATAAATTTCTTTATCATCTACTGTGAAATGCCAAGATGCGGCGCGATCAGCTGTTCCGCGTGCTTGATTATCTAAGAATTTTGCATGATTTAGAGCATTAGCACCTTTCGCTGTATTAGCCGTTTCGTGAATCGTAATATATTTAGGTACCATCGGGTAGCCAGGGCGAATATCGTCATTTCCTTTAGGGACAATCATTTCTTTAAATGTAACGCCATAAATATTGTTTGTTTGTAGAGCATCTGGAGCTCTTAATAAACTATTTTTAGCAGAACGAACGTTTTTTAGTAATGAAGCTTTTGTACCTTCAAATGTAGCAGAAGGTGCATAAATCCATTTTGCTGTTTCATTTATTTGGACTTTAAACCAATTTCCAGCTTGTTCAGTAGGAGTAATGACTTGTGGCTGTAGTTTCCCTTCTTCGTTAAACGATTGGAACGGAAGTGCATGTATGGAAGCTTCTTCTTTTACGATTAATTTTTGGTTAGATAGTTTATGAATCTCTTGAACTTCTAAGCTATTATCATTGTTATCTATCCATCCAGCGCCAGTTGACGTCGTTATGTAGTAAGCATTTCCTTTTTTCTTTGTCGCCGTTACGACTTGTTCTGTAATCTCGATATTCGATTTGTTTTTTAAATCATTCGCGGTATATAATGAATGTTTTTTTGAAGTGTATAGTAGGAATTGACCAGTAACCTCGATATCTTCTTCATGAGTACTATGCTCATTAACATGCTCTTTAATACTTTTAAAAACTTGATCCTCCGTATATACTTCGGCGGATTTTTCAGCACTCTCTGCAAATGAATAAGTAGGTGCAAGAACAGTTTGTAATGCAAGAGAGAGAGTTAATACACTATAAAATTTCTTTTTCATATTTTTTTTAACACATTAGATTATGGAATCTAGTGTTAACATTCCTCCTTTATATATTGTATTTTCGCTATGTAACGATTTTTTGTACTAATAAATTTTAACAAGAGAAAATCATGATGTCTATATACATGAGCGATATTCATAAAAAGAATTATTTGAAAAAATGTAAGAGAAACAGGTAAAACCTTCTGTATTGACCTGTAAACGCCCTTCAAGTAAACTAAAGAGAGTTTGCAAATGAAAAGGTGATAATGTGTTAATTTCAATTAAAACGTTACAAGATGATCGTTTTTTACGTCCGCTACAAAATATTGGCGGCTTATTTTTTGAAGATAGTACGATTGGATTTGAACAAGAGGAAGCGAATCTGATCGTTGATATACACATTGAGGATAATGTGAAAGCATCCGCTCGATTAACGGATGTTAGCACAGGAAATGTGTATGAAGAAACATTCTCGAAAGATTTATCTGCTTTCACAGATGAAAAAGAGCGTATGAAGCAAGTGAAGCACGTTGTTTCTTATGTATATCTTTCTGTTCTTCAGCAGTTAACTGGACTTGAACAAAGCTGGGGTATTTTAACGGGAGTACGTCCGACGAAACTTCTTCATAAAATGCTTCAAAATGGTATGTCAAAGGAAGAAGCGCATCAAGAACTTCGTGAAAGTTATTTAATTCATGAAGAGAAGATTGAACTTCTTCAGCGCATTGTTGATTGCCAATTAGCAGTTGTTCCGGATTTATACCGTTTGAAAGAAGAAGTAAGTATTTATATCGGTATTCCGTTCTGCCCAACGAAATGTGCATACTGTACATTCCCGGCTTATGCGATTAATGGACGCCAAGGGTCTGTTGATTCGTTCTTAGGTGGTTTACATTATGAAGTTCGTGAAATTGGTAAGTTTTTAAAAGAAAAAGGTGTGAAAGTTACGACGATTTATTATGGCGGCGGTACACCTACAAGTATTACAGCAGAAGAGATGGATATGCTGTATGAAGAAATGTACGAAGCGTTCCCAGACGTGAAAAATGTACGTGAAGTTACAGTTGAGGCAGGTCGTCCAGATACGATCACGCCAGCAAAGCTAGAAGTGTTAAATAAATGGAACATTGACCGTATTAGTATTAATCCGCAGTCATACCATCAAGAGACACTAAAAGCAATTGGACGTCACCATACTGTAGAAGAAACAATTGAGAAATACCATTTAGCTCGTGAAATGGGAATGAACAATATTAATATGGACTTAATTATTGGTCTTCCTGGTGAAGGGTTAGATATCTTCAAGCATACGTTAGATGAAACAGAAAAGTTAATGCCAGAATCATTAACAGTTCATACGTTATCATTTAAACGTGCTTCTGAAATGACGCAAAACAAACGTAAATATAAAGTAGCAGGTCGCGAAGAGATTACAGCGATGATGCACGAAGCAGAAGAGTGGACGCAAAAGCATAATTACGTACCATATTACCTATATCGTCAAAAGAATATTTTAGGTAACTTAGAGAACGTTGGTTATGCAATGCCGACGCAAGAGAGTATTTACAACATTGTCATTATGGAAGAAGTACAATCAATTATCGGACTTGGTTGCGGTGCATCAAGTAAATTTGTTCATCCGAAGACGGGGGCAATTACGCACTTCGCAAATCCGAAAGATCCAAAATCATATAACGATGGCTTTGTAAAATATACAGAAGATAAACTGAAAATTTTAGAAGAGCTATTTGTATAAGAGGGAGAGTGTTCCAAATCGGAACACTCTCTTTTTTATATTGTCAGCTTTTGTCAGTAAGGCGATATATTCGAAAAATCGCTGCTATAAATTGAATTGCGGTCGATATATTTGAAAAATCGCCAATATAATTTCATGTATCAAAGGTTTGCACGTGTTGTAAAACTATGTCGATAATAATCAGAAAAATTAGTCAAAACATTGAAGGACAATGTCTACTTATGGACGAAATGATAGATTTATGAAAGAGAAAAGGGGGAAATTGTTGGCATGTACATGACGATAGGGAGAATTTTTGATTTATCTGTTGGTAAGTATCCGAATAAAGAGGCGTTAGTGGAACCTGAAAAAAATATTCGCTGGACATATAAACAGTGGGACGAACAAATAAATAAAACGGCACACGCTTTATTAGAAGACGGAGTAAGAAAGGGAGATACGGTATCTGTTTACTTATATAACTGCCATGAATTTGTAAACGTTTACTTAGCTTGTGCGAAAATTGGTGCGATTTTTAACCCAATTAACTTTCGTTTAAAGGCGAAAGAAGTATCTTATATTCTTCAGGACGCATCCTCGAAAGTCGTTGTCTTTGAAAAAGCAGTTGAGTCAACTGTTGCTATCATTGAACGAGATTTTCCAAATACATCTTTTTGGTCTATAGAAAACGATAAACCTTCCTATGCAAGTTCCTACCATGAAAAAGTGAATGCAGCATCTTCTGAGAAAGTAAATATCGAAATTGATGAAATGGACTTTTGTTCTATGCTTTATACGAGCGGTACGACAGGTCATCCGAAAGGTGTGTTACATCGTCATCGTGAAATGGCTGAGCATAGTATGATTTGTACGTATTTCCTAAAATATAATAGAGATAGTGTGGGGCTTGTTGTTGCGCCTTTATATCACTGTGGTGAATTAAATGCCGGAATCATACCACGCATTCAAGTTGGCGGGAAGAATGTTATTTTGCATCATTTTGATACAGAAACAGTATTACATACGATTCAAGAAGAAAAGATTACGACGTTCTTTGCAGCACCGACGATGTGGAATATGTTGTTGCAAAAAGATTTAACTCAGTATGATTTAACTTCAATGAAAATTGGTATATATGGCGGAGCGGCAATGGCGCCGGCGTTAGTGAAGGAATGTAAAGAACGTCTTTATATTGACCTTGTTCAAATATACGGAATGACAGAAATGGGACCAGTTGTTGCGTTTCTCGTAGAGGAGGATCAAATTACGAAAGCTGGTTCAGCAGGCACGCCATGCTTTAGCCACGAAGTTCGTATTGTGAAACCGAACGAGGAGGCACCGGCAGAACCAGATGATGTATTACCTCCTTATGAGGTGGGAGAAATTATTTTACGTGGCCCAACTATGATGGCTGGCTATCATAATCGCGAAGAGGCAAATAAAAAATCGATGTATAAAGGATGGTATCATTCTGGTGATTTAGGATACTTCGATAAAGATGGTTATTTATTCGTTGCAGATCGCGTTGATGATATGGTAATTAGCGGTGGTGTAAATATTTACCCTCGTGAAATTGAAGATTTCCTTCATAGTCATCACGGTATATTAGATGTGGCGGTACTTGGTGAGCCAGATGAATTATGGGGAGAGCGTGTGGTGGCAGTTATTGTGAAGAAAGATGAAACAATAACAGAAGCTGATTTAGAAACGTATTGCAAAGAAAGTGACGAATTAGCAGATTATAAGCGTCCGCGTCATTATTTATTTGTAGATGAACTTCCGCGTAATGCGAGCGGGAAGTTGCAGAAGTTTGTGCTGAGGGAGTCATTGAAAGGGACAAAAAAATAGAAAGTGGGGGATACCCACTTTCTATTTTTATTTGCGTGAAAAACCTTCTTCATCAAGGTATTCCGCAGCTTCTGGATAAGAGTTGAATGTACCGTCTAAGTTTACACCAGCGTACACGTTCCACATGTCATCCTCTGAAATAAGAGTAAGAATATGACCATCTTCGTTCTGCCATTCTTCTTCTTTCGCAGGTTCTACAGGTGCTACTACTTCTTCTTGTGATAGAAGGTCAATTGATTTCTCAATTACTGAACGTAACTCTTCTGCTGAAAACTCGCGGATGTTAACCATACCTTTATCATCCGTTTTGTAACCTTTAATACCGCTTGCATACACAAATCCATTTCCATTTGGGTGTAAATGAAATACAACGTTCTTTTTATCTAAACGACTTTCTTCAAAGTGGAAGTTTACACGTTTTAATGATACGTTCTTTCTTTCTAGTTCTGGGAAAGATTCAATAATCGATAATTTTTCTTCAAAAGTTAGCATAGTGCCTCCAAGTATATAGTAAAAGATTTAATTTGTTCATTATAGCATAGTTGCAATTGTTTCCAAAGATAAGGGGGAAACTTTTCATTAAATCCGTTTACGTCACGAGAATGTAAAAAGTGAGCTAACGAATGTATCTTTTTAGGTGTACAATGGAACATGGACTTTATACAAAGGTGGTTTTTTTATGTTTCAAAAAATAGCAAAGGAATGTTTAGCAGGATTTACTGTTGCGATTGTTGCGTTACCACTTGCGATTGCATTTGGTATTGCCGCGACAGGAACGTCTGAGGGAGCGCTTGTTGGATTATATGGTGCGATTTTTGCAGGTTTATTCGCAGCGTTATTTGGCGGGACACCTGGGCAAGTAACGGGGCCAACTGGACCAATTACCGTTATCGCAACGGGAGTTATTGCGACGCACGGGTTAGAGGCAAGTTTTATTGCCTTTATGATGGCAGGATTATTTCAAATTTTATTCGGTGTATGTAAGCTCGGTTCTTACGTTCGATATATTCCGTATCCTGTCGTTTCAGGATTTATGAATGGTATTGCATTAATCATTATTTTAGGTGAAATAAAGCATGTACAAAATAGTTTTCTACTTGTTGTGTTAACGATTATTGTAATGATTGTTTCTGGCAAATGGATTAAGGCGATTCCGTCTAGTTTAGTAGCACTAGTCGGTGTGACAGCTTTGCTTCCTTTATTTTCTTCTCTACTCGAAGGACTTGCAGTAAAGTTACCGATTATCGGAAATCTTTCACTAAATAAAGTAATTGAAAAGATTGGAACCATTCCAGAAGCGATGCCTACGCTTCATATTCCATCTTTAAGTGGAACAGGAATAGCAGCACTTATTTTACCAGCGCTTAGTATTGCTTTATTAGGATCGATTGACTCGTTGTTAACATCGGTCGTAATGGATAATGTGACAGGTACGCGTCATAAAAGTAATAAAGAGCTTGTTGGACAAGGTATCGGTAATATGATGAGCGGATTGTTTGGCGGATTAGCAGGTGCAGGTGCGACTGTAAGATCTATCGTGAATATAAGAAGTGGTGGTAAAACGGCACTTTCGGCATGTATGCATAGTGTTATCTTATTTATTTTTATTATGGGTCTTGGTTCGGTCGTACAATATATTCCACTTGCTGTATTATCAGGTATTTTAATTTTAACTGGTATTGGAATGTTCGATTGGGAAAGCATGAAAAAGATGCATGTCGCTCCTAAAGGTGATGTCGTTGTTATGCTCGTAACGATGATTGTAACGGTGAAGTTCGATTTAATGATTGCCGTTGCATTCGGTATTATTCTTTCGTTCATCATATATATGGTGAAATGTAAAGAACGTAAAACTTCTATCGTAAAAGAAAGAGAAGAAACGTATACAATTCAAGGACCGCTCTCTTTCCTATCAGTAGATCGTATTTTCTCTACTTTACAAGATGTGAAGTCACCAGTTGTATTACGTATGAAAGATGTGCGTTATATGGATGTATCAGGAGCTATGGCATTATTAAATTTTGTTGAGCAATCAAATAAAGTAGGGGCAAGTGTAAAGCTTGAGCAAGTACATCCAAGTATTGAAAAAACAATTGTAGTAATGGCAAGCGATGAACAGAAAGAGCAATTGAAAATCTTAAGTGTTTAGATGGCAATTAGAATATCTCACAACTTTACATAAATTATAATGTAGAGTTGTGGGATATTCTTATAATGTTTTTAGTAATATGTATCGCAGTGATAGAGAGGAAGAGCTCTTTTTGCGTAACAGAAACGGTTATAATGTGTACATATATAATGGAAGGAATTAGAAAAAATTGTGAAGAGATAGGTTTGAATTGGTTCTGTTTTCTATTTTGAAAAAAAAACCAAGTATTCAACCTATAATAAATTTGTTATGATAACCAATGGGATAAAGTGAATCCCTATCGTTTAAAACAATATGTTTGAGAGTATATGTATAAAAGAAAAGAGAAAAAATATGAATAAAACATTTGTAAAAGGAGCAGCAATTTTAACCATTACAACTTTTTTGTCGAAATTGCTTGGTAGTTTTTTTCAAATTCCATTACAAAATATTGCAGGAGATGAAGTGCTAGGTATTTTCCGCCTTGTTTTTCCTGTATATATGATTGCTCTTACATTATCGGTAGCCGGAGTTCCACTTGCAATTTCGAAACTAATTGCAGAGTTGAACGAAAAAAATAAGCAAAAGGAAATTGCGAAATTATTTAAATCAGCGTCAATTATAGGGATAGCATTTGGCGTTTTCGGCTGTTTAGTCATTGTATTATTTTCTATTGAAATTGCAAATATGCTCGGTGGACAAGAAACTAGAATGCCGTTGCTTATTACTTCATTAGCATTACTCATTGCGCCATACATGGCGGTGTATAGAGGGTATTTCCAAGGTTTCGGTGATATGAAACCAACAGGAGTATCACAAGTCATTGAGCAATTTGTCCGTGTGTTTTTTATGTTAATAATTGCTTACATACTAGTATCGTGGGATAAGAGTAATACTGTTATTACTAGTGGTGCGATGGTTGGCTCTTTTCTTGGAGTCATTAGTTCGCTTATATATTTGCGTATAAAATATAATAGAAGTCCATACTACAATAAAAGCAATTCCTATTCGCTCCGAGATTTAAGAGAAAACGGCAAAAAGATATTGCGGGTATCGATCCCAATCGCTATCGGAGCTTTATCAATGCCGCTTTTAAATTTAGTAGACTCGCTTACAATACCGCATGTATTACAAGGATCATCAACAGAAATTCAAGAACAATTTGGAATATACAGTCGCGGTTTTGCATTCACGCAAATAATTGTTATTTTTGCAAGTGCAATTGTATTTCCGTTAATACCACTTTTAACTTCCGCATTGGCCAAAAGAGATATAAATTTGGCGAAAATAACAATTCAAAATACAAATCGACTAGCGCATGTTTTGACAGCACCATTAACAGTATGGTTGATGGCATTAACAGTACCGTTAAATGTCGGATTGTTCACAGACGTAAAAGGCAGTAGTATGTTAACAGTTATGATTGGCAGTTCGTATTTTACTGCGGTTATGGTATTATCAATAGGTGTTTTACAGGGGATTAATCGTTCTGCACAAGCTGCATGGATTGTTATTGGCGCGAGTTGTGTGAAAGTCGTGTTAAACATTATGTTAGTGCAGAAGTTTGGCATAGATGGAGCGGCGTATAGTACATTAATTACTTACGTATTGATTTGTATTGTAAATCATTTGTATATTCGAAGCTATATTGCCTATTCTATTCATTTCAAAAACTTTTTCGGTGTGCTAGCAATAGCATCTATTTTAGGACTAGGATTGTATGAACTATTTAATGTGATAGATGTTACATCTTCAAGAATTATGACGTTATTATTCAGTGGTATAGCATTAAGTATTACAACCATTTTGTATGGTGTATGTGCTTTGAAATTAAAATGGATATCAATAAAAAAAATACCATTTTTGAAAAGATAAATATAAAAATTTAATTTTTTATTAAAATTCATATGAGCTGATAAAGAGGAAACTATGTAGGGTATTAAGTGTTTAGGTAAGGAATGGGTACCAGTTTATGTTAGATGAAATAAACGGTTACCTAGTTTTGGAGGAGATTTAGGGTGCGTTTAGTCTTATCAGGATATTATGGTTTTTATAATGTTGGAGACGAGGCGATTCTACAATCAATTATTGAATCGTTAAGTAAAGAGAACCCGGATATAGAACTAGTAGTACTATCAAATGATTCTAAATATACAAAGGAAAGGTATGGTGTAGAATCGGTAGATCGCTGGAATATAAAAGCTGTTTATCATGCAATCAAAAACAGTGATGGAGTTATTAGCGGTGGCGGGAGCCTTCTTCAAGATCAGACAAGTACGAAGAGTATTCTATATTATACGGGTATTATGGGACTCGCTCGATTATTAAAAAAGCCGTATTATATTTATTCACAAGGAATAGGTCCAATTACAAAAGGATATAATCGTCTATTAGTAAAATGGAACTTGTCAAAAGCTTCCTATGTATCAGTTCGAGATGAAGATTCGTTTTTATATTTAAAAGAACTTGGCATAAAAAACGATATTGAAATTGTTCCAGACCCTGTTTTAACATGGAAACGGACAAAACAATCGGATTGGTTGCAAAAGCATTCGATACATGGAAAAGTAATCGCGGTTAGTGTGCGTTATTGGAATTCAAAAGAAGATTATGTAAAAAAATTAGCTACGGCATTAAAAAAATTAAAGCAAGAAGGATACCAAATTCTATTTGTTCCAATGCATGAGCCATTTGATCAAAAAGCTTCGCGTGAAGTAGTAGACTTAATGGGAGAAGAGACGTATATGCTTCCATATAAAATGGATATCGACGAGAAAATATTCATTTTATCACAATGTTCATTACTAATTGGTATGCGTCTTCATGCACTTGTTTTTTCTGCTGTAGCCAAAACTCCAATGGTCGGGATTTCGTACGATCCGAAAATTGATTCGTTTTTAAGTCAAGTGAATCAGCCAGTTATAGGAAGTGTGGATGGCGAATGGAGTGCGGAGTATTTATATGAAATTGCGAAAAAGCAATTAATGCAACAAGGAACTGTGGAGCAAGAGTTACAATTAATAATAGATGAGCTTCGGTTGCAAGGCAAACAGGCAACAAAGAAACTCATTGATCATATGGAAAAAGACACTTTATTAAAAAAGTAAAGTGTCTTTTGTTTTGAATTTAATGAAAATTATAATTATAAAAACGTTTTATTTTAATTCCTATTTATTATGCTAAAATGATTGCGATTATTATATAATCAAATTTGTGATAATAAATTCGTAGATTACGAGGAGGATAACCTTGAAGACTTTTTCAAAAGGTATAACAGCAGTGGCATTAACGGGATCATTACTTTTAACTCCTATTTCAAGTTATGCGGCAAATGATGATATTACAGGACATATGTTTGAGACGCATATGCGCTCACTTATTACTAAAGGAGTTTTAATGGGGTATGGTGAGAATGTATATGCGCCTGATAAATTAGTAACAAGAGCAGAGTTTGCTACATTCATAGCAAGGTCTTTAAATTTACCGAAAGCTGATTCGAATTTCGAGGATGTGCCGAAGACTTACGGTTTATATGATGGTGTAAGTAGAGCATATGGAGCGAAAATTATTAATGGTCGTACGAACGAGACGTTCTCACCAAATGATGTGATTACACGTGAAGAAATGTCGATAATGGTAAAGCGAGCATTAGACTATAAAAATATTAAAGTAGCTGTAAGTCCGCTTACCTTTACTGATAAAGATAGTATTAACTATAAAGAGCATGTACAAGTTATGGTGGCTACTCAAATTATTAAAGGGTATCCAGAAGATAATACATTTAGACCACATTTATCAGCTACAAGAGGGATGGCTTCAGCTATGTTGGATCGTATGCTTCAGACGATTGAAAAAAACGGAAATAGCAATCCTGTAGAAACTAAGAAATATGTTGTGACAAATGTAAGAGAAAACGGAACAGAGCAAGAAGTAGAGCGCTATAATACGTATAAAGAGGCAGTTACGGCTGCTCAAAATAAAGGTATGAATGCGGTAAAATACGAGAACGAATTCTTATGGATTAAAGATGGTTTTGCAAGTGCGAAAAGAATAACTGGGCAAAACATCATTAATATTTATGATGAGAATTTGTCAACAGTATATACGTATATTCAGTATGGAACAGAATTGAAAGTGTTAGAAGTTGGCGAAGATCGTGTGAAAGTTCAACTTTCTGGTTTGACAGGTTATGTGAAGAAGAATGAAATCACTTTAATTCCTACAAATGAAATGAAACAGTCGTCTTATTATGTGAAATCAGATGGATATTTATACCATAAATATTATACATATAATACAAGTTCACCTGGATATACAGAATTTAGATATGGTGTGGCACCTTCTTTCATGAAGCAAGGACAGCAAATGTATAGTGTAGATGGAAAAACATTTGGAGATGAAACTTTCTATCAATATTTCAATTATTTATCATTACGTTCGAAAACAAATTATACAGCTGAACAACTAGATAGTTATGTGAAATCGATTAAGCCAGACTCTCCATTAATTGGTTTAGGAAAGAAATTTAAAGAAGTAGAAAGCAAGTATAATGTAAATGCATTATTCTTATATTCATTAGCAATCCATGAAAGTTATTATGGAACAAGCGCTCTTGCAAAAGATAAAAATAATTTATTTGGTTTAAAAGCAACAGACGATAGTCCATATGGTAACGGGGAAGCATTTAATTCAAAAGAAGATTGTATTGAACATGCAGCAAAATTATACATGAATGAAGGATATTTAAATCCAGGACATTGGCGTTATACAGCAACATATACAGGTGATAAAGCTGCTGGTTTAAATGCGAAATATGCATCTGATGCGAACTGGGGTAAAAAAGTAGCGGGGCATATGAACCGTTTTGATTCTTATTTAGGTAAAAAAGAATACAACAAGTATAAACTTGCACGTGTGATGAATAACGTAGAAGTGAAAAAGAATCCTAGTATATCAAATGAGCGACTGTATCGTTTGAATACAAATGTAGTTGTCACAGTTACTGGTGAAGAAATAATAAATGGAAAAGCGTGGATTAAAGTTATTTCAGATAATCCTACTGTAACTGAAGCGTATATTGCAAAAGAAAGCTTAGAGTACGTAAAACATTAATTAAATAAAAAAGAAGGTGCTACTAATATTTCGTAGCACCTTCTTTCTATTCAATTTCAAAATCAACAATGATATAAGCGAGTATAACAACGAAGAAAATACTAACGGCTGGCGCTGTTAATACGTGGCCAGACATAAAACCAATGCCAAGTGATAGAATGAGTGTGCTCGCTAATAGCATATACTTTACTTTCATGATTTTCTTAAAGTTTGTGATCATGCTGATGAATAATTTAATACCAAAGTATAGAAGTGGTATTAAGTAAATAAGGAAACCGACAATGCCAAAGGCGAAAAATAGGTCATGGAAGTCCATTTCAATTAATTTAATTTTATCTGTGTAGTTACCAGCGTAACCCATTCCGAATAGTTTTTGTGAAAGCGGTGCGTCTTTATAGTATTGTTTGTATGTTTTTAAGAATTTGTCGCGATCACTATAAATTAAACTTTTCACTTCAGAATCTGTAAGTTCACCTTTTGCATGTTTTTTTGCATCTTCTGGATCTTCTTTAATTACTTTTCCTTCTTTTCGATCTTTCTCTTCTTGTACTGATTTTTTGTATTCGTATATTTGCATGTGAATGCCCATATTTTTTGCGATAGGAGTATGCGGTGTAAGAGCAATTAAACCTCCTAGTATAACTGCGGCAACAATGGTATTTACAATATGTGTAAATCCCTTTCCTTCTTTTTTACGATTTATCATGTATTCAATGAATGAGAAGAAAAGTGCTACGCCTAATGTAATAACAATTGCGCCATATCCGACTTTCGTTCCGACCATAATACTTGCATACATCGCAAGTATTGTTGGAATCCAGTAATATATTTTCGAGAAAGAAGTTGTTTTATGTATCGAATATAAGACAATGATTGGGAACATAATGGCGAAAAGAGAACTTAAATCATTTCCAGCGAAGAACCAACCTCTTGAACCGATTTTTGAGTGAGGATAGCTTGGGAAATCTGTTCCAGTTTGCATTGCGACAATCATTGTGATGCTTAAAATTAAAGTTGCATATAAGAAATATGTAATGATTTTATGAAATACATACTCTTTATTTTTTAGCTCTTTAAAGGCGATAATATATCCAAACAGTAGCACAATTGGATATATGCTCTTTAAGATGAATTTAACTTCTTCTCCAAATGAAACTGGAGATTTAACCATCATATTATTTACAAGACCGATTGCGAGTGCGATTCCGAGTAAACATAAATAGAGGATGTACTTTTTCGCATCTTGTTGTTTGTGATGAAGAAGTAGGTATCCTAATGCAAGAAGCATAAAGGCGAAACGGACTACAACTCCAACTGTTGCGCTCATGTGTAATATATAGATTGAAAAAGATGTTAATAAATCTAAAATTGGTTGAAACACAATGAATAGCAATAGGAAATGTGGGAAGTAGTTATCCGTTTGTTTCAACTTAGTAACCATATGTTCCTCCAGTTCTTCATTCCTTTATTACAACACCCAAAAGATGGGTATAAAGCCTTTTTTACATAGTAAGGCGAATGAATTTCAATATTTGTTTTTTTATCAAACTTAAGAATACACCATTTCATTGTAATGGTAAATAGATGAAAAGCATGGATAAACCGACTTTAATTTCTATATTTTTCAACGGAATTGTATGTTTTATACGGTATATGTACAAATTGCGAGATTATTAGACAGAAAATTGAGAAAAAAGAAGGATTTTTCAATGGTTCTCTATAATTATATAAGTATAATCTTTATGGAGAAAAGAGGGGTATATATAATGGAAATAACAAGTAAAACAGAATCTGTCGTTGTGAAATATGAAGGCCACGTTGCAACGGTTATGGTCAATCGCCCAGAGGTGTTAAATGCGTTAGATGAGCCGACATTAAAAGAGTTATTACAAAAGTTGAAAGAAGTAGCGGAAAGTTCTGCGCATATCGTTGTGTTATGCGGAAACGGCCGTGGTTTTTCTGCGGGTGGGGATATTAAATCGATGCTTTCAAGTAATGATGAAAGTAAGTTTGATGGCATTATGAATACTATTTCTGAAGTTGTCGTGACGTTATATACGATGCCAAAGCTTGTTATTAGTGCAATTCATGGACCAACTGCAGGTCTTGGATTAAGTATTGCGTTAACAGCTGATTATGTAATGGCGGATATATCATCTGTTATTGCAATGAACTTTATTGGAATCGCTTTAATTCCAGATGGAGGCGGTCATTTCTTCCTTCAAAAGCGCGTCGGTGAAAATATGACGAAGCAAATTATTTGGGAAGGTAAGAAATTATCAGCGACAGAAGCGCTTGATATCGGCTTAATTGATGAAGTAATCGGCGAAGATTTCCAAACGGCTGTGAAGCAAAAAATTAATGAATGGTCACAAAAACCGATTAAAGCAATGATTCAAACGAAGCAAATTTTATGTGAAGTAAATCGCTCTAATTTAGAGCAAACATTGCAATTAGAAAAGCGTGGTCAATATGCAATGAGACAAACAGCGGATCATAAAGAAGGAATTGCTGCGTTTTTAGAGAAACGTTTACCAGCATTTAAAGGGGAATAAAGTTTGTCCATTCCTCATGAGTAGCTCGTTAATTCGGGATAAAGGGGAGAAAGTGCTAACACATTTTAGTATAATTGTGTTAGCACTTTTTTTTAAGGAGTAATACATGAAGAGAATGATCGGTGTTATCACTATTATTTTGCTTACATATTCTGCTTTGCATAGTACACCATCTTTGGCAGTTCGGACTGCGTTATTTTTTGAGGGACATCCAAGTGTTGCGTTTTCTGGTGGGGTGACGAAAGAAAAAGATGTGAAAAAAGAAGCGATTCCAGATGAGTACCAAACTCTATATGGTAAGGAAGAAAACTCAGAGCACTATTTCTTTCCGCATGTAAGAGCACATGAATCAGGAATTGATATGTTAAGTGCATGCGTGAAGAAAAAATGGTTTTTCTATAAAGCAGAGCTCGGGTGTTATTAAATATAGGAGGATGAATGATGTCAGCATATAACAAGTTAGTAAGAGATCGTGTTCCAGAGAAGATTTTAATGTCTGGAAAAACGTATACCGCACAAAAATTAACAGGTCAAGCATATATACAAGCTTTAGCGAAAATTGGAACGGAAGAAATTCGTGAATTTGCTTCTATGAAAGAACGCGAACATGCGCTAGATTCCCTTGCGGATGCACTAGAAGTAATCATTTCATTAGCACGTGCGGAAGGTGCATCAATTGAAGATGTGGAACGCCTTCGTAAGAAAAAAGAAGTAGAGCGCGGTGGATTTGAAAGAGGGATTTATTTATTAGATGTCTCGGAAGAATAGTTTAATAGGAAAAGCATAGCGTTAATGAGTAACGCTATGCTTTTTTGTTGCAATGAAGCTAATAATGAAGAAAATAGCTGTTAATATCCAGCCGATTGTAATAGAAGTAGTAGTATGAACGGCATAAGAAACTTGTAAACAAAATAATGATGCTAAAAACCAAATGAGTGCAATGTGTATATATTTTTTTGATATATTCATATTTCAGGACTCCTTTTGTATACTAAAAAGAATTTTACTACAATTTAGAAAATTAAGCTATATAAGTAGAGGTTTTCTGGTGAATTTTGTATACTGAATAGTAGAGAAAATGAGGAGGAAACGACAATGGCACATCATGCGAGAGAAACGATGGAACTTATTAAGGAGCTTGTCTCTATTCCGAGTCCGTCTGGAAATACAGCAAAAATTATTGATTTTATTGAAAACTATGTCAGTGAGTGGAATGTAGAAACGAAACGTAACAATAAAGGCGCTCTTATTTTAACGGTAAAAGGGAAGAATGATGCGCAGCACCGCTTATTAACGGCACACGTTGATACGTTAGGTGCGATGGTGAAAGAAATTAAGCCTGATGGTCGCCTGAGTCTTTCTATGATTGGTGGATTTCGCTGGAACTCTGTAGAAGGAGAATATTGCGAAATTGAAACATCAAGTGGCAAGACGTATACAGGAACGATTTTAATGCATCAAACATCTGTACATGTATATAAAGATGCAGGTGAAGCAAAACGCGATGAGAAAAATATTGAAGTTCGTATTGATGAGCGCGTATTTTCAGCTGATGAAGTACGCGAATTAGGAATTGAAGTAGGAGACTTCGTTTCATTTGATCCGCGCGTTCAAATTACAGAGAGTGGATACATAAAATCACGTCATTTAGATGACAAAGTAAGTGTTGCGATTTTATTAAAATTAATTAAAAGATTACAAGATGAAAACGTAACATTACCATATACGACGCATTTCTTAATTTCTAATAATGAAGAGATTGGATACGGTGGTAATTCTAATATTCCAGAAGAAACTGTTGAATACTTAGCAGTTGATATGGGAGCGTTAGGTGATGGACAAACATCTGATGAATATACAGTATCTATTTGTGCAAAAGACTCTAGCGGCCCGTACCATTACGCTTTACGTAAACATTTAGTAGAGCTTGCGAAAACGAATCATATTGAATATAAAGTAGATATTTATCCGTACTACGGATCTGATGCATCAGCTGCGATTCGTGCGGGATTTGACGTGAAACATGCGTTAATTGGAGCGGGTATTGATTCTTCTCACGCATTTGAACGTACACATGAAAGTTCTATTGCGCATACAGAATCATTAGTGTATGCATATGTAATGTCTAATTTAATTGAAGAATAATTTCATAGATAATAGAGAGCTGATTAAAAATATTATTTTTAATCAGCTTTTTATTTGGCGAAGCGATTAGGAGACATGTTCTAATCGCTTTTTTAGCCCGCTATTTGTGGGCTGATTAAAGTTTTATTTTATATACATTCATTATAAGTTATATATATGCGATTTTTGTTATACGGCCGGAAACGTGTTTACTATAGATATATAATGTTATACACTATGAAAGGAATTAATTAATAGTTAATATGTTTTAGTTAGCTTGATTAAAAAAATTGTATGAATATGAAGTTTTGAGAGGAGATTTATTTTTCATGAAGTACAAAGCAATAGCCGCAGGTTTATTAGCAGCAAATTTACTAGCACATCCAATTAGTAGTTTAGCAGAAACGAAGAAATTTCCTGATGTTTCAGATAGTGCGTGGTCGAAAGACGCAATTTATTATTTAGTAGAGAGAAATGTAATTAACGGTATGCCAGATGGTAACTTTATGCCATACGGAAATTTAACACGTGCCCAGGCAGCAAAGATTATCGCAACAGCAATTGGGGCTAAAGTAGATCCAAATGCAAAGCCGTCTTATAATGATGCAAAAAATAGTTGGGCAGCTTCATTTATTGCAGCCATGGAAAAAGAGAATATTATTAAAGGGCGAGAACCAGGAGTATTTGATCCTGAAGGAAAAGTAACTCGTGCTGAAATGGCAGCTATGCTTGTAAGAGCATATAATCTGAAGAGCAAAGTAACAGGACCAGTTCCTACAAAATTCGCTGATTTAGAGAATCATTGGGGTAAAGAAGAAGTTAATATTTTAGTAGAATTAAAACTTTCTTTAGGTACAGAGAATGGCTGGAAACCGAATGATTCTATTACGCGTGAACAAGCAGCTCAGCTTACTGCGCAAACAGATAAATTTAGCAAGAATAGTGATCGTCCAGTAGAAACAAAGAAAATGTACATAGATAGAAAATTCATTACATATCACGCACCATCATTAAGTTCTGGGATTAGTGCAAATCAGCATAATCCACAAATGGTTGAAATTAAAGAAGAACGAGATGGATGGATCAAAATTGCAACAAGTAAAGGTGATAAATGGACACCTTTAGTAGAGAAAACAGAAGTTATTAATGAAGGATTCACTACTTATGCAGAAGCTTCTTCTTCTTCAAAAGTAATGGGAACACATAACGCACAACAAGTAACTGTTATTGAAGAGAACGGCAGCTGGATTCGTATCCGCATGGGCGCTGGTTTCCAATGGGTTAATAAAAATCAATTAAATCCAGTGAAGCAAGGTAACTTCTTAGAAGGAAAAGCTATTATCATTGATCCAGGTCATGGCGGAGTTGATTCAGGTAATCCAGGTTATTATGAGAAAGAAAGTGAAACTGTATTAGATGTATCACTACGATTACAGAAGATATTTGAGAAAAAGACACCATTTACTGTGTTATTCACTCGTACAGATGATACACGTCCAGGAACAAGTGCTTCTGATTCTTTAAAGAAACGTGTAGAATTTGCTCAAAAAAATAATGGGGATATTTTTGTAAGTATTCATGGTAATGGCACGGAAGAGAAAAATGGACAAGGTACAGAAACGTTCTATTATGAATCAGCGACAGCAAGAGGAACAAATCCTAACGTATCAGAAAGTCGTTTACTAGCAGAAAAAATTCAAGAGCGTCTTGTAGATGCACTGGGAACAAAAGATCGTGGTGTGAAAAAAGGCGATTTATACGTAATTAGAGAAAATACAATGCCAGCTGTATTAGCAGAATTAGCATTTGTAGATAATAAAAGTGATGCAGATAAAATAGCTACACCAGCGCAAAGACAAAATGCAGCGGAAGCTATTTATCAAGGTATTTTAGATTACTATGAAGAAATGGGTAACAACGTGTCTTCTTTCCGTTAATAAATAATAAGAGATTGCCATTGGCAGTCTCTTTTATTTATTAACGTTTCTCTTTATTTCCGGCATATGATATCATTTAATTTTATATATAAAAAAGTATTTGAGTAATTGTAATCATAACAATTTTAAACGATAGAGGATGATAATAGATTGAATAATCATAGTAAAACACCTGCCTGTATATATACGTATGCATTTCGTGAGGAGGAGCGTGCTTTATGTTACTTGGAAATGCGCTCGTTCTTTGGAATGGAGTCCCACGTTAATATTTTAAAAAGTGATGTCAAAATTGACCCGAGTAGAAGTGCGTTTATGAAAGAGCGCGTTGAGGTTATGTATGAAGGGGACGACTTAGAAAGCATTTTAAAACAAGTGGAACAAATTGATTTGGCGGGAGCGACATTTAAAGTTATTTTCGTTAAAATCAATGACCTCGTTGGGGAGAATAAAATTGAATATGGAGAAAGACGTCTTATTGAACGAGACCTTGGCATGCATATCGAAGGAGAAGCGGATGTTCGTAATCCAGAGCGTGTATTCGGGATTGTTCCTCTTGGAGGACGCTGGTACTTCGGGCACTATGTAGAAAGCGAACCAGTTTGGTATCATCACATAAAAAAACCGCATAGCTATTCGACATCACTTAGCACACGTGTTGCGAGATCAGTTGCAAATATCGCTGTACCAAATCCAGAGGGAGTACGAGCAATTGACCCGTGCTGCGGTATTGGAACAGTAGTAGTAGAAGCACTTTCTATGGGGATTAATATCGTTGGTAGAGATATAAATCCACTTGTAGTTCTTGGAACGAGAAAAAACATCGCACATTTTGGATTTGAAGGAACAGTAACAAAAGGACCAATTGAAGAAATTACTGAGAACTACGACGTTGCAATTATCGATATGCCCTATGACTTATTTACGCATGCCACACCAGAAGACCAGCTCTCCATTCTTTCAAGTGCGCGCCGCATTGCTAAAAAGGTAGTCGTTGTAACGATGGAGACAATGGATGACATGATCCATGAAGCAGGATTTGAAATTACAGATCGCTGTATTACAAGAAAAGGGTCATTTACTAGACAAATTCTTGTTTGTGAATAAGAAAGGAAGGTCACCCGTTTGGGTGACCTTTTTAGTGTAGTTTAATGTGTGATTGATTGGCAGTTTGTAGGCGGCGATAAGTTGATATTGTGATAGGAGAATCTATTAATGTTCTTTTAATTTCTCTTGTTGTGCAATTAATAAATTGCGTAATATGTGCCCGCGGTAACTTTCTAGTTTTCGTCCTTCATGATAGCGTACGCCTAATTTTTTTAGTTCAGCTACGTACCAGCCTTTTGTTCCGTAGTACATTGGATCACTTCCTTTTTGCTTTTGAACAGTATATGTTTGGGAGCGAAGTAACTTTACATTGAAAATAATAATGATAAAAGGAATCCTACATGTGTGTACCAGTGAAATTGCAAAGTTATCGAGGTGTTTTATAGCGTAACGTCCAAGCCGTGTATAAAAAAGTAGACAGTTGTATATGAATTTGTTGAAAAAAGAATACACATTGTCCAGGGGATTTGAAAAAAGGAATGCTATACGATTTGGCATGATACTTGCGTTGGAAATAGTATCAACGTATAGGGGAGAGATAGAAATGAAGGTTAGTAAAGTGTACACGACAATTGATGCACACGTAGCTGGGGAGCCGCTTCGAATTATTACGGGCGGCGTGCCAGAAATAAAAGGAGAAACGCAGCTGGAAAGACGCGCGTACTGTATGGAACATTTGGACCATCTTCGTGAGGTTCTTATGTATGAACCGAGGGGGCATCACGGGATGTATGGTTGTATTATTACCCCGCCTGCAAGTGCTCACGCTGATTTTGGTGTTTTATTTATGCACAATGAAGGCTGGAGTACGATGTGTGGTCATGGCATTATTGCTGTCATTACAGTTGGAATTGAAACAGGCATGTTTGAAGTAAAGGGTGAAAAACAAAATTTCATTATTGATAGCCCAGCCGGAGAAGTTATTGCGTATGCAAAATATAACGGGAGTGAAGTAGAATCTGTATCATTTGAAAATGTTCCTTCATTTGTATACAAAAAAGACGTTCCTATTAAAATAGATAACTATGAATTTCAAGTAGATATCGCGTTTGGAGGAGCATTTTACGCTGTTGTAGACTGTAAAGAATTTGGTTTGAAAGTTGATTTTAAAGACTTGCCCGCTATTCAAACGTGGGGCGGTAAAATTAAACATTATATAGAGAGCAAAATGGAAGTGAAGCATCCACTTGAAGAAAGTTTAAAAGGAATATACGGCGTTATCTTTTCAGATGAACCGAAAGACAAAGGTGCTACGCTACGAAATGTAACGATTTTTGCTGATGGGCAAGTAGATCGTTCTCCTTGCGGTACAGGAACTTCAGCGAGAATCGCAACTCTTTTTGAAAAAGATGCCTTACAAAAAGAAGAAATCTTCGTCCACGAATGCATTACTGATGGGAAATTCGAGGGAGAAGTATTGTCGGTAACAGCGGTAGGTACATATGAAGCTGTCGTTCCGAAAGTAACGGGGCATGCATTTATTACAGGGTTTCATCAGTTCGTTGTAGATCCGAGAGATGATTTGAACCGAGGATTTTTGTTAGGATAAAGTGAAACTTTAATCAGTGGAGGGGTTCCTCACTGATTATTAGTTGAACCAATCGGGTTTTTACGGGCAGTTGATCTCCCGTGTAACTTCTTTGTCCAACTGAATTTTTAGATGGGAGTCTTACTGCCCGTTAATACGGGATAGAAGAAGGGGGTGGAAAGATATGCTAGTTATAAGCGCGAACGAACAAAGAAACTTAGTAAATATGAATGAAGTTATTGAATACGCGGCGCTTGCTTTAAAAGAATTTTCCGCAGAAAGAACGATTACACCAATAAGAGGCTCATTACCATTTGCGAATGAGCAAAATACGGCATTAATTATGCCTTCAGTAGCGGAAGGGCTTGAGGCACTTGGAGTAAAAATAGTAACGGTAGTCCCGCAAAATAAACAGATAGGAAAGAAAACAATCAATGGGATTGTGATGCTATCAGACTTTCAAACGGGAGAACCGCTCGCACTTCTAGAAGGATCGTACTTAACGATGATCCGAACGGGCGCCTTATCAGGAGTAGCGACAAAATATTTAGCTCGTCATAACGCAAAAACTTTATGCATTATCGGCACGGGCGAACAAGCGAAAGGAATTGCCGAAGCAATATTTGCAGTTAGAGATATCGAAAAAGTCATTTTATACAATCGAACAGAAGAAAAAGCATATGCATTTGCGCAATATATACAAGAGAAATTTGGTAAACCTGCTTACGTTTACAGGGATCCAAATGAAGCAATACGTGAAGCAGACATCATCGTCACAACTACGAACGCAACCACACCAGTCTTCTCAGAAACACTACAAAAAGGCGTCCACGTAAACGCCGTCGGCTCATTCAGACCGAGCATGCAAGAACTACCCTCACACGCCATCACAAGCGCAAACAAAGTAGTAGTCGAATCAAAAGAAGCAGCACTAGACGAAACAGGAGACCTTCAAGTTCCGATAAAAGAAGGTCTATTCAAAGCGAACGCCATTCACGCTGAACTTGGTCAAATTATAAGCGAGGAAAAAGCAGGCCGCGAAAGCGATGAAGAGATTACTATTTTCAAATCAGTTGGTTTGGCAGTAGTGGATATTATCGTTGCGAAGTATTTGTATGAGAGAGCGGTGGAGCAAGGAGTAGGGAGTAAGATTGAGTTTTGAGACTGCCTTTTGGTGGTCTTTTTATTTTATCATCCTTATAAATATATTTTATGGCAAGAATGTATTAGTAGATTGCAAACTTTCCACATTTACAAAAAAGTTTGACTTTACATACAGGTAGTGGTAATTTAAAACTTATAAGAAAACTCGGGATTAATTCCGAGTTTTCTTATGGGTATAACTAGTTTGAGGGGGCCGAAAGATGAAACGGAAATTATTTGCATTACCATTTGTTCTAATACTACTTATTGCATTAGCTGCTTGTTCAGGGGAAAAAGATTCGAAGCAAGCGGGCACTAGTAAATCAGGGACTCCGAAAGATGGAGGAACGTTAACGATTGGTGTTAGCGATAATCCAGATACGATGAATCCGCTTTATGCGAATGATCGTGTGTCATTAACTGTGCAGCAGGCTTTATATGCGCCGCTATATCATATGGAAGACGGTAAGAAAAAGTTTGTTCTTGCTGAGAGCTTTACGCCTTCAGAAGATCAATTAACGTGGACACTGAAGTTAAAAGATAATTTGAAATGGCATGATGGTAAGAAAATTACATCAGACGATATAGCATTTACATTCCAATCTATTTTGGATGAGAAGCAAAATAGCTCAAGTCGTGAAAACTTTATTTTTAAAGGAAAGCCGCTTGAGGTGAAAAAGGTAGATGAGTTAACAACTCAATTCGTTTTACCACAAGTAAGCGCATCTTTCGAAGGTGTGATGAATGATTTCTTCCCAATTCCGAAACATGTATTTGAAGGGGAAGCAGATTTAGCGAAGAGTAAGAAAAACTTACAGCCTGTAGGTTCAGGACCGTTTAAGTTTAAAGAGTATAAATCAGATGAGTACGTTGCATTAGATCGATTTGATGATTATGTAGGTGGGAAAGCTAAATTAGACTCTATCGTATACCGCGTTGTAAAAGACCGTAATACAGCAAATGTTTCACTGCAAAATGGTCAAATCAACATGAAGATGATTGAGCCGCAAGACTTTAAGAAACTAGATAGCACTGGGAACTTCTCAATGGTGACATTCCCTGAAGGTAGATTATTCTACTTATCTTATAACATGAATACTGATCTTATGAAGAAAAAAGAAGTGCGCCAAGCAATTGCACATGCGTTAGATAAGAAAGAAATGATTAACTCAGCATTCGTTTCAGGTGAATTTGCAGAACCAGCAAATTCAATCTTAACGCCAGACGCTATGTATTATGCGAAAGATATTAAAGACTATAAGTATGATAAAAAAGAAGCGAAAGATTTATTAGCAAAAGCTGGCGTGAAAGATAAGGAAAAAGTACGTGTGATGTATGTAACGAATAATAAAATTATGGAAAGCTTAGCGTTATATACACAACAAAAATTAAAAGAAGTTGGCTTAGAAGTTGAACTAAATGCATTAGATGCTAGTGCGGCAAGTGAAAAAGGCTTAGATAAAGAGAATAAAGAATATGACATTACATTTGGTGGTTACATAATGGGACCTGAGCCAGATTCATATAAGAGCTTATTCTTAAGCAATGCTGAATACAATTATGCACGATATAAAAACGCTGATTTCGATAAGTTATGGGAAGAAGCTGCAGTTGAGACAGATAAAACAAAACGCGCAGAGCTATACCATAAAATTCAAGAGACAGCTAGAGAAGACGTACCTTATCTACCAATCGCGTATCCGAAAGCAGTTATTGCAGTAGATAAAAAGTTTGATGGATTAAAAGAAGCGAAAGCAATTCCTGTCACAATGTTTGAAGATCTATCTAAGATTTATGAAGTGAAATAAGAAACAATAAAGAAGCTGGTGGAAATCAGCTTCTTTATCAAGTTAAAGCCTAATTGATGTAGGCTAATGAAAGTTTCACTTTACCTTGAGGGGGGAAGTTTGTGTATAAAGTAATTGGGAAGAGGCTTTTAAATGCAATTCCGCTTTTATTTGTTATTTCTATTATTTCTTTTCTATTAATAAAACTAGCACCGGGCGATCCGGTTCGAAACTTTGTCACGCCGAATATGAGTCCAATTGATGTTGAGCGTATTCGCACAAGTTTAGGGCTAGATCAACCAATTTATATGCAGTATATTTTATGGTTAAAAAATATTTTAACAGGGAACTTTGGTTATTCACTTCAAAACCATCGTCCTGTTCTAGATCTTATTGTAGAAAGGTTACCTGCGACAATCGGCTTAATGGGATCGTCTTTACTCGTCTCATTTGTAATCGCAATCCCGCTTGGACTACTTACAGGTGTGAAAAAGAATTCTATCTTTGATCGCATTGTGAACTTTATCTCTTATGTGGGAATTTCAATGCCAGTCTTTTGGTTCGCTTTACTATTAATTTACTTATTCTCTTTAAAGTTGAACCTTCTTCCGAGCATGGGTATGCGCACCGTTGGTAAAGACTCTGTCTGGGATATTGTCCAACACGGCATTTTACCTTGTATGGTGCTTGCGTTCCAAAACGTCTCTGTTTATATGAGATATATTCGTTCAAGTACGATTCAGCAATTAGAAGAAGACTACGTACAAATTCAATATGCGTACGGTGCTTCAAAGAAGACCGTTTTATTTAATCACGTACTTCGAAATGTATTAATACCGATCATTACAATTTTCGGGTTATCTATTCCAAGTTTAGTAGGCGGGGCGTTTATTACGGAAACAGTATTCTCATGGCCAGGACTTGGTTCGCTCGGGGTAAATGCTATTTTTAGATTTGATTATCCGATTATCATGGCAATTACATTATTATCATCATTCATGTTAATTCTCGGTAACTTAATTGCTGATATTTTATATGGCGTAGTAGATCCGCGCATTCGAATGAGGGGGTGATTTGGAATGAATAATAGGAGATTTCAAACGATAAAAAGTAGTTTTACGAAAAATAAGTTTGTACTAATGGGAGTTATTATACTTGCGGTTTTAACGATCGCATCCATTTTTGCATTCGTATCGCCATACGATCCTAGCAAAATGTCGATTCCAGATCGTTTACAAGAACCGAGTATGAGTCATCCTTTCGGCACGGATGATTACGGAAGGGATTACTTAACGAGGGCATTATATGGCGGACGCGTTTCGCTTGCGGTTGGTTTTCTTGCAATGGTTGTATCTATTACAATCGGAACCGCAGTTGGAACAATTAGTGGATATTATGGCGGAAAGTTAGACAACTTCTTAATGCGAATTGTAGAAGTACTTATGTCAATTCCATCATTCTTCTTAATGCTGTTATTAAATGCTTATTTAAAACCAGGGATTACGACGTTAGTTCTTATTATTGGATTACTAACATGGATGGACACCGCTCGTATTGTAAGGGCAGAAACGCTATCTGTAAAAGAGCGTGAGTACGTTTTGTATGCAAAAGTATCTGGACAGAAATCACTTGCAATTATTGTAAGACATATCATTCCAAACATTTTATCAACCATTATTATCGCTGCGACATTAACAATTGCGACATCGATTTTAATGGAATCATCACTTAGCTTCTTAGGATTAGGTATTAGAGAACCAGATTCTTCTTGGGGCAGCATGCTAAACAATGCGCAAGGGTATATTGGCGAAGCTTGGTATTTAACGCTCTTCCCAGGATTCCTTATCCTTTTAACGGTACTTAGTTTTAACGTAATTGGTGAAGCATTGAAGAAAGCTTTCGCGCCAAAAGGAGCTGGAAATGAAAACTAAAGTGTTACGTGAAAGGAGTGAGAAACGTGTCTGAAAAACTATTAGAAGTGAATAATTTAAAGACTTCTTTTTTCATAGAAAGCGGAGAAGTAGAAGCGGTTCGCGGCGTTACATTTCGTTTACATAAAGGAGAAGTAGTTGGTATCGTTGGGGAATCTGGAAGCGGGAAGAGTGTAATGGCGAAGTCTGTTATGTCTCTCGTTACGTCACCAGGAAAAGTGAAAGAAGGGGAAATCCTTTTTCATAATGAAAACATACTTTCTAAATCTGAAAAAGAATTACGTTCTATTAGAGGAAATCAAATTTCACTTATCTCTCAAGACCCAATGTCAGCGCTAAATCCAGTCGTGAAAATTGGGAAACAAATGACGGAAGTAATTATACGTCATCAAAAAGTGAAAAAGAAAGAAGCAGAGCAGATTGCGATCAACTTGTTAAAACAAGTCGGCCTTTCGTCACCAGAAGAAAGGGTAAAACAATATCCGCATGAACTAAGCGGTGGTATGAAGCAGCGGGTTATGATCGCAATGGCGATGTCTTGTAATCCGGACCTTCTTATTGCTGACGAACCGACGACTGCACTTGATGTAACGATACAGGCGCAAATACTAGATTTAATGAAAAACTTAAAGAACGAAACGAATATGGCGTTACTTCTTATTACGCATGACTTAGGAATCGTCGCGCAAAACTGTACGCGCGTTATCGTTATGTACGGCGGGCTTATTATGGAAGAAGGACCTGTACTTGATATTTTCCAATCGCCGAATCATCCATATACGAAAGGGCTATTAAACTCTTTGCCAAAAATAGCGAACGGCGTAAAAGAAAGACTCGCTCCTATTCAAGGTGTAACGCCAAACTTATTAAACCCGCCACAAGGTTGCCCATTCGCAGAGCGTTGCCCGCATGCGATGGACATTTGTGAAAAAGAACGTCCGCCATATTTTGAAATCGGAAACGAAAGACGTTCCATGTGCTGGTTAAACGATAAGACAGTAGGTGATTCACATGCATGAAGAAAACTTAATTGAAGTTCGGAACTTAAAAAAGTATTTTCCTATTAAAAAAGGACTATTCGGCAGAAAAACAGAGCAATTAAAAGCAGTCGATGACTTAAGCTTCACTATTAAAAAGGGTGAAACATTCGGGTTAGTAGGGGAATCTGGCTGTGGAAAATCAACGACAGGAAGAAGTATCATTCGCTTACATGATGTCACTTCAGGTAACGTTTTGTTTGACGGAAAAGATATCGCAAGTTTAAAGGAAAGTGAACTAAAAGAATATCGAAAAAGAATGCAAATCATTTTCCAAGATCCATACGCATCATTAAACCCGGCAATGAATGTATTCCAAATTATTAGCGAACCGATGAACATTCACGGTTCCTACGAAAAAGAAGAACAAAAAGAAATCATTTTAGACCTTCTGAAAAAGGTAGGTTTAAAAGAAGAACATTTATATCGCTATCCGCACGAATTTAGCGGAGGCCAGCGCCAGCGCATTAGCATCGCGCGGGCACTATCTGTAAAACCAGACTTTATCTTATGTGACGAACCAATCTCAGCACTCGATGTCTCAGTCCAAGCACAAGTCGTAAACATGCTGCAAGACATTCAAGAAGAAACAGGCGTCACATACTTATTCATCGCACATGACCTATCTATGGTAAGGCACATATCAGACCGAATCGGAGTCATGTACTTAGGAAACATAGTAGAAATTGCCGACAGTGAAGACCTATACACAAAACCGGCACATCCATACACACAAGCACTACTTTCATCTATGCCAGAACCAGATCCAACAAACACAGGCAAAGAACGGATCATCCTAGAGGGAGAAGTACCAAGCCCACTAAACTCACCATCCGGCTGCAAATTCAGAACGCGCTGCAAATTCGCCACTGAAAAATGTGCACAGGAAGTACCGAAGATGGTGGAGATTGAGAAGGGGCATGAGGTGGCTTGTCATTTGTTTTAGAGGGAGAGCACTAGGGGGGACCTGGTGCTTTTTTCTTTGTAGGTGGACGTGGTGTGGGATTGGTTGTTAGTTTAGGAGATAGCGCGCTCGAAATTTGTCGGTAAATCGATATGTTGTGTCGAAACGTTGATATATTCGGAGTTACGATTGATATAATTGAATAAACGTTGATATATTTTTGTAAAGAGTGGGATTGGTTGTAACTTAATGTAGAAATTTAATGTTTTTGAAAAAAAGAATTGACTTCTATATTAGTTGTAACTAAAATAGTTACATAAAGATGTAATCAATTTAGTTACAACTAATATCTGCTAAAAATATGATTTATATATTTAATTAAGGATGGTGGTCCATACGTTGCCACCCGGTGTAGAAAGTTACTAACACATTCAAATCAATGCATATTCCAAGCTTTAGTATTTTCTGTTACGGGGCAATAAGGTGCAACGTTATCTTTTGTTAAAAACCTTGGTGGATCTTTCTTTGGAAATATTAGTTTTGGGGAAATATAGTAAGGTATCTAAAAAAGAACAAGGTATAAAAAGATGTACTTATATAAACCAAAAATTTAGTTGAGCTGGATAATAAAAAAAGGTAGGAGATTTAAATGGAGACGAAACAAGATAACCTTATTTACGTATGGGATGCATATTGTGGATGGTGCTATGGTTTTTCAGAAAGTATTAAAGGATTTTACAAAAACCACACTGAAGTGCCATTAACAGTTTTATGTGGAGGGTTATTTTTAGATAATTTACCAATGAAAAACTTCTCATATATAGAAGAGGGAAATAAAAGAATTAATCAACTTACAGGTGCTGAATTTGGTCCTTCCTATCAAAAATTGGTGGAGGAAGGGACTTTTAAAATGAATTCGAAAGATGCTGCAATTGGTTTTTCAGCTTTACGCTCATTAGCGCCAGACCGTTTATTAGAATTCACTTCGGCTATGCAAAAAGCGTTTTATTATGAGGGCCAAAGTCTGAGTGATCCTGAAACATATCGCAAAATTGCAATCGAGCATGGTTTGGACCCTGAACAAGTATTAAAACGTTTAAACGCTCAAGAAACAATATTAGATGTCCAAAATGATTTCAATAAAGTTCGACAGCTTGGTGTTAATAGCTATCCTTCATTACTTTTACAAAAGGATAATCAAATTATTCCTATTGGTGGTGGCGTAATGACGCCAGGTAAAATTGAAGCGCGTTTTAAAAATTTATATTAAGAAAATTTAGGATATAGTAGCAAACATGTTATCTTAGGCCACCTGACATTCATCTCCGGAATATTCGCCAGTACTATTACACTTTCAGATAAATGGGAGTGGGAGATTTTATCCCGCTTTAACGGGCGGTAAGACCCCCACCTCAAAATTCAGTGGAAGCAAAGAAGTTAGGTGGGGGATCAACTGTCCGTAAAAGTCCGATTGGTTCAACTAATAATCAGTGGGGGATGAACAAAACCCCCACTGATTAAAGTTTCACTTTATCGGAACAAGATAAAAATATGATGATTAGTTAATAACTTTAACAAAAGGAGAATAACATACTATGTTTAAAACAATCGATACAAATCAAAAAGATGTGAAATTAACGGTGTTTAGTTCGGACGAAAAAAGCTTTATGGTCACAGCAACATTAGTTGAGAAAGCAGGACATGCATTTTTAATAAACTCAAAATTTACTCAATCTGATTCGAAAGAAATTGTTGAGTATCTGAAAAAAAACGACTTATCTTTAGATAAAATCTTTATTATTCATGGGGATCCAGACTACTACTTTGGATTAGAGAGCATTAAAGCCGTTTACCCAGAAGCTATAGCGTATGCAACAGAGTCTACTGTTGAACATATCGTTCATTCTGTCTTAGGGAAATTAAAAGTTTGGAAAGACGCCCTTGGAGAAAATGCACCGAATAACGTGGTATTACCTCAAGTGTTTAAAGAAAAAACAATTGATTTTCAGGGGTTAACATTTGAACTAGTAGGCTTAGATCATTACAGAACTAGCTTATTTAATAAAGAGCTGAAAGTATTAATTGGTGGTATTGATGTATTTAACGAAATCCATGTATTCTTAGCTGATACTAGCTCAAAAGCGGCAATGGAGGCTTGGATTGAAAACTTGAAAGTGTTACAAGCATTACATGCTGACATCATTGTACCTAGCCATGGATCAATTGAAAAATCCTTAAATAGTCAAGCACTTACTGCGACAATGGATTATCTAAGAACTGCGATTCAAGCTTCTGAGGAAAGTAAAACTTCAAAAGATTTTGTAGCAAGACTTGATGCAGCATATCCAGGCTATGCAAATAAAGGTGTATTAGAATTAAGTGCAAAAGTTGTAACAAAAGAAATGCCTTGGGGTTAATGATATGAATAAATATCAAAAGCTATTACATGAAACGTATGTGTTAACTGGCGAAGGGAAATTGGATACGTTCAAAACGTATTTAAGTGAAAATGTATCTTGGACAGAAGCTGCTGGGTTTCCATATGCGGGTACTTATATTGGTCCAGATGAAGTAGTGAAGAACGTACATGAACGTCTTGGTACGGAATGGGATAACTATAGTGCAAAAGATGAAATTTATGCTTTTAATAACAATACTGTTATTGTGTATGGAAAATATAGTGGAACATATAAAGCTACAGGGAAGTCATTTGTAGCAGATTTTTGTCATCTTTATAAGTTTGATGAGAACGATAAGGTTAAGAAGTTTATTCAAATTGTGGACAGTGCAACTGTTAATGAGGTATTAAGTTAGAGTTAATCGTTTCTAATATGCCTTGTATAGGGGGAGGATAAATGAAATTCCTAACATTACCCCTGACATTACATTTTTGGGAAGGTTTCTCCTTCTTCAAACTTTTTATAGAAGAAAACTTATTTAAGTAGAAGAGGTAGGTATATATGAAATTAGAGAAAAGTTTAATCATAACAATTATTTCTGTATTTATTTTAGGAGTAGTTTCGACTTTGGTATATCAAGCTTCCACCGGTAATAACAAAGGGAACTCAATTAAGAGCGAAAATGTTGCTTCTGTATCAAAAGAAGTAAAAGAAAATGAAAAGAATAAAAAGATGGTAGTTGATTTCTATAATGAAGTTTTTAACAAACATAATATCGATATTATCCCTAAATATGTAGGTGAAGAGTATAAGCAACATAATCCTTTTGTTGCTGATGGAAGAAAAGCCTTCATGGATTTCTTTAAGGAGGATTTTGTTAAAAATCCTAATTCCTCTGCAGAGATTAAACGTGTAGTAGCTGAAGGGGATACGGTTGCTCTTCATGTACATTCTCGTACTAATTCTCAAGATAAGGGAGTTGCTATAGTGGATATATTTCGTATCAAGGATGGAAAGATTGTCGAACACTGGGATGTAATTCAAGAGATTCCAAGTGAAGCAGCTAATGATAATACGATGTTTTAGATAGAAGATATATTTAATAATTGTTTAATTGATAGTGCTGTATAGAATTTAGAAATTTAGATAATTAGTTATCAAATTTGGAAATCATTTAAAAATAGCATATTAAATGATGGCACAAATTAATACGAAATAGCTCTTTAATAAAAAATCCTACTCAGTAAAAAATGAGTAGGATTTTTTATTAAAGAATAGTGCTAATTTTGTGGTTCGGCACCATCTAAATTTGGAAACCATGAAAGTATAGGTACTCTATATCCACGTAAAGTAAAATTGTAATTTTTTCCTTCTTTTATGTTTGCTTGCAGATCCACTGAATTAAACTTCATCATAAGAAGGCTATCCTCATTAGAAATAACTTTTTCGGTTCCATTTTTTTGCTCAACCTAGTACAATCTCACCAATTTAAAAAGACCACCATTACTGGCAGTCTTTCTGTGGTATCGAGTGTAGAGATGGTTAGTTACTTATCTGTTTAGGCATAATCTAGGATCTTTAGAATTCTTAATTTGAACAATCTATTTTTATATTATTTAAATAGTAATCTTTTATAGACCCACTCATTTTAGTTAACCTTTGTTCAAATATAAATGAAGTCGCAATTGTAACTAGATGCACAATTAATCAAAATAGAAAAAAGTACCTATAAGAGTAGGTACTTTTTTCTTTGTTATATATAAATTATACATTAATTTATATTTGGAACACTTTAAAAAGAAAAGATGATGATGGATTTATTAATAGATGCGTATAACTATATGTATATATTTAATGCATATATTATTTTTAGATAAATATATATATCTTTCAGTAAGAATGCAATATTCTTCGCTATTTACTTATATTTATAATTTAACTAATTCATTATAATATCAATGTTGATTTAAAGTTTTTTGTACAAAATGAACAGATGGGATTTTTTTAGGGATGCAAATACAATGAATCATTCTGTTTTCTTAATTGACTAAATTTTTAAAATTTAAATCTTCAAATGTTAATACTTGTTATATAATTGACTTATTAAGGCATTGCCCCTAAAAGTTAATATGCCTAATGAGATTGTTTACGTTTTCCTTATGGGGTAGCACCAACATTTCATAGATTCTGTACGCTAAGGCTATAATCTTTATAATTCCTGAGCGTACGAAATTCGCGCTTTGTTGTTGGGACCGCTATGAGTACTGTTAAATATAATATTCAAGGAGTGATATAATGAATACTAATCTTAAATTATCAAACAGACCAGAACACACTGTTCAAAAATTATTTGAACAGCAAGTAATTCAGAATCCAGATTCTGTTGCGTTGGTATATAAAGATCAACAGTTAACTTATAAGGAATTAAATGAAAAAGTAAATCAATTAGCTTTTTATCTACAAAAACGAAACATAGGCCCTGAAAGTATGGTAGGGGTTTATATAGAACGTTCTTTAGAGATGATTGTAAGTATATTAGGAATAATAAAAGCTGGTGGCGCATATGTCCCACTAGATCCCGCATATCCAACAAAGAGGCTTAAATATATCTTGAAAGATGCCAACATACAAGTATTGCTAACCCAAAACCATCCAACACAGTGGATACCTAAAGAAATAGACTGTATTAATATAAAAGAACATGAAATGAATATTTCGAGAGAAAAAAATATAAATCCTACAATTGAAGTTAAACCAGATAATTTGGCATATGTAATCTATACATCTGGATCTACAGGAAAACCCAAAGGGGTATTAATTGAACAAAAAAGCTTATGTAACTTTATTATTTCTAGTATTAATTTAACAAAAATGAATTCAGACAGTAGAAATATTCAATTTGCCTCATTATCATTTGATGCTTCAGTATTTGAGATATTTACTAGCCTAGTTTCAGGTGGAACTTTATATGTATGTAGTCAACACGATATTATGCCAGTTGAACCACTTACTCAGTTCTTGCAAAAAAATAAAATTACACATGCACTTTTACCCCCTACGGTACTTAATTTGTTAGATGAATCTGTATTTAAAGATTTACAGGTTGTTATTTCTGCGGGATCAGCCTGTATTGAACAAGTGGCAAAACGATGGATGCAAAATCACCTTTTTATTAATGCGTATGGTCCAACAGAAACTACAGTTTATACCGTTGCGGGAATATACAAAGGAGATGGAGCACCTCCTATTGGGCGGTCCATTCCCAATGTAGAGGTATATGTATTAAATGAAGCTAAAAAACTTGTCCCTATTGGGACAGTAGGTGAACTTTATATAGGAGGTATCGCATTAGCACGAGGATATTTGAATCAACCTGAATTAACAAAGGCCTCATTTATCCCACACCCATTCAAGAATAGCTCTAATGATAGATTATATCGGACTGGTGATTTAGTTAAATATTTACCTGATGGAAATATAGAATATATAGGAAGAGCTGATAAACAAGTTAAGATTAGAGGATTTCGAATTGAGTTAGGTGAAATTGAAACAATATTAGGAAATCATCCAGACATTAAAGAAGTTACTGTGGTAGCGCAAGAAGATTCATTTGGAGATAACATCTTAGTAGCCTATATTGTGGGCGAAGGAGATACACAAGAGTGGAGAAAACATGTAGGGGTACATCTTCCAAATTATATGGTCCCGGCTCATTTTATCAAGATAGAATCATTGCCATTAACTGTTAATGGGAAGGTAGATAAAGATGCTTTACCTGCATGGGCCTCTATTATACAAACGAACGAGGGATATATAGCACCTCGGAATAGAGTAGAGCAAAAAATGGTAGAAATTTGGTCAGAGGTATTAGGGATTGACTCCTCTGTCATTGGGATAAATGATAATTTTTTTGATCTAGGTGGGCACTCTTTAAAAATTATGAGTACTTTAGTAAAAACATTTTCTGAAGGTTGGAATGTAACTATTAAAGATTACTTTGAATTAAAAACAATTAATAATATAGCTAAAAAAATTCAATATGGATATAAAGTAAATTCACATTCAGATACATTAGATATTAAATTGACAACTCCTCCAAAGAAGCTAAAGAAAACAAAAAGACACGAATTTAGTAATAATAGCAAAATACTTTTAACAGGTGCTACAGGATTCTTAGGTATTCACCTACTAGAACAACTATTGGATACTACAGAATGTAAGATATATTGTTTAGTTCGTGGGGAAAATAAACAAGAGGCAAATAATCGTTTATTACACATGTTAAAATTTTATTTTAAAAATAAATTTGTAAGCTATCAATCTTTAGTAAATCAACGTATCTTTATTGTACAAGGTGATTTAGCTAAACAAAATATGGGATTAGAAAACGAATTATATAAGGAGCTTCATCAACAAATATCAACTGTTATTCATGCTGCAGCTTTAACAAAACATTTTGGCGAGTATAGTGAATTTGAAAGAGCAAATGTCCAGGCGGTAAAAGAACTTCTTGCATTTGTTGGTGATACTAAGGATTTACATCATATATCTACAACTGGTGTAGCCGGACAATTTGTATTAAATGAAACGGAAACAATATTTAAAGAAAGCGATTTTTATGTAAAACAAAATTACAAAGATAATGTGTATGTGAAAAGTAAATTTTTGGCGGAATATGAAATATTCAAGGCAATATTAACGGGAACAGATGCTACTATTTATAGAGTAGGAAATCTTACAAATAGATATATTGATGGACAACATCAATATAACTTCACCGAAAATGCATTTATGAGCAAATTAAAATTTATATTACAATATGGTATCGTGACAGATGTATTATTATCAAGTGAAGTTGAGTTTACACCTGTAGATTATTGCAGCAAAATTATCACAGGGTTTGTAACTTCAAATGAAATACATGAAAATAGCAAAAATTGCGTAAATCATATATACAATCATCTTACGTTAAATTTAAATGTACTTGTAAAATTACTAAATTCAATGGGATATCCAATTAAAGTAATTTCTGAAACAGAGTATCAACAATTTATTTTAGAACTTTCTAAAGATAAAAAGAAACAGGAAGATATTCAAAACCTCATGACATTTGAAGAACCAAAAGATAATTGTTATAAACCAATAAATCTTGATTCGACTGAAACTCAAAAAACACTAAAATTATTAGGTATTCAATGGCCTATTATTAATATTGAATATATACAACAAATTATTAATTATATGACGAGTGTTACTGGTAGTAATTCTGTTGCAAAGCTTTTTAAACAAAGTTACACTTTAAAAAACTGAACAGACTCATGAGAAATTTTAAAGGAACACAGTTAAAAAAATACGCAAAATTTTTTAGACAAAATCACTGAAATAGGACAAGCTTTTAGGCGGAATTATATGCATAATTATTGTGATTCTATCCTTTATAAGGAAATAATTTTTAGTCAGCAAACACATGTAACCTTTTGAATATTGGGTAAAAGACACCCTAGTAGAGTTTTTCATATCGTATGAGACATTGCTGTCGAAAAATTGCAAACAGATGGGAAAATACAACAAGCTATTATCCAACAAAGAAGGAAATACCCCCATAGAATACGTTAGAGCGTTAGATACATTAGAAGAATTTAATGAATTGAATTTAGACTATGTAGAGACGAGTATGAAGGAATAATAACAATATAACAAGTACTTTTTCAGCTTTCTACGTTATATAAGGTAAGGGGAAAACTGTCATCGAGATTACAATTTTAAGTGGATTATCTTTTTCTTTATGGGGAATAACATCGTTAAACACGTTATATGAACAAGCTACAGTAACAAAAGGAGATGTGTAGCCATTGGAACAGGGAGTAGCGGATATTTAAGTTGATAATTGGGAACAGGAAATGAATAAATGATAGGTGAAGTATTCTTGGGAACCCATGGTTCTTACAACAGATAAAAGATCCCTTCGTTTGTTACGAAAAGAATCTTTTATCTGTTGTGTTTTTTTGTTCTTTTGTTCCCGTATTCCTTTTCATTTTAGGTTTCAAAAATATATAAAATCAATTTTAAGACAAATTACTTACATTAATATGCTAATATCAATAGTAGATATTTTATCTTAAATTAATGAAAAAGAAAGGTGATACTAATGAATTCGACACCAATTGATTCTGAAATCTTTAAGGACCAGTTTGGTACAAAACAAATGAGAACAAATTTTTCAGACGAGAATTTAATACAATTGTGGCTTAATTCAGAAGTTGCCTTAGCAAAAGCTGAAGCTAAATTAGGTATTATACCTCAAAATGCAGCGACTAATATTGCAAATGCAGCTGACCAAAATAAACTTGATTTTAATAAGATTAGAGAAGGAATGAAAAAAACTGGACACCCCTTTGTAGCATTCCTACATGAGTTCGAGAGTTTATGTGATGAAGAATCACGTAAGTACATTCATTGGGGAGCAACAACACAAGATATAATTGACACGGGACTTACCCTGCAAATTAAAGGTGCTCATGAACTTATTTATAATCAAACTCAAGAAATATTAAAGATATGTTTGAGATTAAGCCAGCAATATAAGTCAACAGTAATGCCAGGCAGAACGTTAGGTCAGCATGCCTTACCGATTACTTTTGGATATAAGATATCTATATGGTCAGATGAACTTGGTCGTCACTTAGAAAGGTTACAACAAGGTGCAGACCGATATTTAGTGGGGCAACTGGGAGGTGCAGTTGGTACTTTAGCTTCATTAGGAGCGCAAGGGTTAGCTGTTAGAAAAGAGTATGTAAAAAATTTAAACCTAATTGAACCCTTAGTATCTTGGCACACGTCTAGAGACCGATTTGCAGAATTTAGCATGATTTTAAATATGATTGGAGCAACTACAGCTAAAGTTGCAGAAGAAATAATAAGCCTTCAAGGAACAGAGATTAGAGAAGTAGAAGAGGGGTACCATTCTGGTAAAGTAGGAAGTAGCACTATGCCGCATAAAAGAAATCCTATGACTTGCTCTTATATTGTGGGATTAACTAAAATAGTCAATAGAAAATCAACTTTAGCTATTGACAGTATGATTCAGAAACACGAAAGAGATGTTACATTTTGGCAATCTGAATGGTCTTATATTTCGGAAATTTGCATAACTTTAAGCGGCGCATTAGAACAACTTAAAAATGTCTTAACAAACTTAATAGTAAATGAAGAACAAATGAAAAAGAATCTTTTTCTTACCAAAGGTTTAATAGTATCTGAGAACGTAATGTTAGAATTGGGGAAGATAATTGGTAGAACTACTGCCCATGATTTATTGTACGAATTAACAATGAGAGCTTTTGAAGAAGACAAAGATTTAAAAGATATTTTATTAGAAGACAATGAAATTAAGAAGTATTTTAGCGATGAAGAGATAAATTCCCTTACTAATCCAGAATCATACACAGGGTTGAGTGAAAAGTTTGTTGATGATGTTTATAACAAGTGGTTGAGTTATACATAAAACCAATTTAAGACCATTAGCTGAGGAATAATTCCTCAGCTAATGGTCTGCTTATACACATTATTAATTGTAATATTGCAGCCTAGAACATCTCTTGCAATTGAATCGGATTCAAGGAGTGTTACAGAATTAACCCCTGGTCGCGCTCCCGCAGCAGTTACCCAATGAACGCCTTCTGTTGGAATTCCAAAGGAGTATAAATTAGGATTAACTTTACCGTTTTTATCTATTAATCTATTTGGGGGGGGAGTCACTGCTAAACCTCCACTTTCAAAAATATAATTATTGTTCGTTGCAATCTTAAATTCTGAGGCTAGACCTGCTTTTAACATATTTGAGATTAAAATATTTTTACTTTGATTTATATTAACTGAGGGTAGTCTAGCATCAATTAGGTTCTTTGCATGAAATATCGAATCCTTAACACGGTTAGAGCTAATTTTAAAATCTTTATTTATAGGTGAAGTAGCTACAGTTGCTTCAGGTCCAACTAAAACTAAAATTCCGGCTCTTATTAATGCCCTCAATTCTTTGATTCTTTGAACAGGAGGGCCAATTGAAAGAAATGCGTTTAAAGGTGTATACCAATTGCGTAACTCTTCTTTATAAGATTCAGCATTTATTCCTCCATGATCAACAAGTATTCTTATTTCGTTTCGGATATCCCTTAAAACATCTAATGCGGCTTTTAGTGGACTGTTTTTATTACCCAGGTTTGCTTCGTTAATATCATTATGTAAGTAAGTATCTAACCAATTATGAAAGTCTGTTATTGAATTAAATTTTTTATCACCATAAGGACAACTAATTTTGTGCCAATCAAAAAATAGTTCTGATTTTACTCCAAAGTTGATTAAAAGATCCTTATGGTATTCTATGGCACAATTAACAAACTCGTAAAGGAACTGACAAGATTTTTCTATTCCATAGAGATTGCGAATTAAAGTTGTATAATAGATACTTTCAACTTCCAATTTTACGAAAGGCCATATCTCTTTTTTAAAGCTTAGGTTATTTTTATGTTTTAACTGCTCGATAACTTCATTTTTTAGAAATAGTGGGATATGTCTTTCTGAAGAACCTTTTTGATTTTGTCCCCTAGAGTGATAAGGTAAGCCTCGCCTAGAACCTGCAATTAATAAAGGTTCTTTACCAGAGGGAATGTAATTTAATTTGTCATTAATTTCTTCAAACTTTCCATCTCTCCCACTTGTTAAAAGTGACATGTAATCAAAAAAATTAAGGCCTAATCCCCTTATTATTACGGGAGTTTTAGGTTCTATTGAATCTAAATTAACATCTGCTGGATTGGATGGTGGGAAGTAATTTAGGTTGTTACTATTAGCAAACTCAAAGAAATGTTCTTCAGCTGAAGTTAATTTCTGATCTGAGTGCCCAGTTGTAAAGATAACCTTTTCAGCTTTAATTGGTGTTAAAGACTTATTAAGAAATAAAGTATAATCTTCATTGTTCGGATAGAGATTAATTAATGTGTCTTGAATTAAGTTAATCTTAATATTTGAGGGTAATTCTTCAAGAATAGTATTAAATGAATCTTTAAGATAATAGCCGTATAGAGCTCTTGTAGGGTAAGAGTTAGGTTCTAAGGAATAAATTTCTTCTGTAATAACGGTGGGCATATCCAAAGTGTCAATTTTATCCCTTAATTCATTTGCCCATTCTAATAGACTAGGCCCATTAACGATAGGACCCCGACACTGGACGCTATCATCAGTAAATAAAGTTATTTGCGAAGCCACTGTATTCATTAAAAGTTGAGGTGACTGGTCTGTTCTCCATACAGCTCCACCTGGAGGATGTGGATCAACCAAGGAAATTTCATAAGATTCTGATTTTAATTCAGATAAAATATTAGAGACTATTCTTTCAAATACTGATATACCTCTTGGTCCTAAACCTACTATCGCAATTTTCATATACTCACACCTATCCTTTCTGCAAGATCTAATTTAATCCGTTATGTAAAACAACATAACTAGTAGGTGCAAAAAAAGTCAAGTGTAAAACTAAAAAAATAATTTACTAAAGGGTGTTTAAATTGGAATTTAAAGAGAAAATTAAGTTATTTCGAACGTTACATGATCAAAACAATCCATTAATGCTTCCAAATGCATGGGATGCATCAAGTGCTAAGATTTTTGAGAGAAACGATTTTCAAGCGATTGGGACTACTAGTGCTGGTATCGCAGCAACCTTAGGTTATCCAGATGGCGAGAAGATTCCTTTAGAGTTAATGTTAAATTCCATTAGTAATATCTCGAAAAATACCAAACTTCCTGTTTCAGCTGATATTGAAGGAGGATATGCCGCTAATATTTTTGATTTACGAAAAATATTAAATGAGTTAGAAAAATTTGAAGTGGTAGGTATAAATATAGAGGATGGGAGAGGTACGTATTTAAGAGAAATTAATGAGCAAAAGGTCATTTTAGACTTTATTAAAGCTTATTCGCCTCATCTTTTCATAAATGCAAGAATTGATAGTTTTTGGCTAGATATTGGCGATTTAAAAGATCGTATTAAGGATGTAATCGTTCGTGCAGAAGAATATAAAAAATCCGGAGCAGATTGTATTTTTATTCCTGGAGTTAAGGATATTGAGACAATAAAAGTACTTAGAGAAAATATAGAGTTACCTATAAATTTGCTTCAAAGTGAAAACTTAAATTCCATGCAAAACATAAAGACACTAAAAATTGAGAGAGTGAGTCTTGGATCTTCAGCTTTTAGGAATATTCTAACAAACCTTGATAAGATAAGCAGCACCTTTAAACAGGGGAAATTATTACATTCAAATGGAAACTTAACCTATCAAGACTTAAACTTGCTTATGGATTGATTTTTTACAGGTGAATAAACTACTAAAAATAGTTATTTCTATAATTTTCAAAAAAAAGTTTCTCAACCTGAAACTATCAGACTATTATGTAATTTCTCTTTTTTGTGTGTTATGCTAGATTTATCAAATGTAGGAGGTGATTACATATGATCGTTAAAGTAAAAAAAGCTTCTAAAAAAGTAGTTGCTGCTAATGCACTTACTAATGTACCAGGTTAAGTCATTAAGAAGAACCGGATTTCCGGTTCTTCTTAATTTTTTAATTAATCAATTAATTAAGGAGATGTTATAAAATGAAACCAAAATTTAAAGAAACTATCCCTTATTTTTTCCTAAATAAAGAAATTCAAATTGGTGAAGAAGAAGGTTTAGCAGGTATAATTCCAGACCCTACTGGTAGCATCTCATTTCTAATAAATAAATTAGATGGCCAGAGAAACATTCCAAACATCGTTCAAGAAGTACAAAAAGAATTTCCTGATATTAGTTCAAATGAAATTATTGAGGCTATAAAAGTTTTAGGAAATGAAGGTTATTTAGAAGATAATTCAATTGTACCAGAACTCAATGATTACACCTTAGAAAGATATAAAGCGAATATAAATTATTTTTCACTATTCACGAAATTCGGAGAAGATAAATATAAAATTCAAGAAAAGATTTTAGAAACGCCTATTGCACTTCTTGGTGTAGGAGGACTTGGAACACAAGTACTGTATCATTTGGCAGCATTAGGATTTCATAATATAAAAGCTCTGGACTTTGATAATATTGAATTAAGTAATTTTAATAGACAGTTGCTTTATTCGGAATCAGATATAGGGAATAGTAAGGTTGAAATGGCTAAAAAGCGAATATCCCAATTCAACCCTAATGTGGATCTTCAAATTATAAATAAGAAAATAGAGTCACCTCAAGATGTGATTGAACATATTGAAGGAACTGAGCTTGTGATATGTGTTGCAGATAAGCCAACATTACATATTGCAAACTGGGTAAACGAAGGTGTGGTTAAATGTAATCTGCCAATGGTTTATGGTGGAGTATTAAATACTCGTGGTAGATTCTTTTCTATGATTCCTTCTAAGACAGGTTGTGTACAATGTCACATTAATTATGCAAGACAATTAAACGATAAACAAGACGAGCAATTAGAAGCTATGAATAACATGGAGTTTACTAGAAACAATGCTGCTATAAGTCCAAACGTAGCTATTGTAGCTGGAACAATTGTTAATGAAGCATTAAAAATTTTAACGCAGATTGCACAACCTATTTCTTTAGGGAAAGTTATGGAAGTGGACTTTTTAACCCTAGAAACTAATACTGTTTCTTCGTGGGAAAAAATGTTAGATTGTCCTCTCTGTGGTCAAGTAGTTAAAAGTGAAGTGAAGTTAAAAGTGAAGTGAAGTGATTTGATATGCTACCTAAAGTTTTTTTAAATAAGAATTATGTAATACTTTTTTCTGGGATGACAATAAGTAAATTAGGAATGTGGTTCTTCACTATAGCAATTCCATTAATTGTTTATGATTTAACCCATTCTCCAAGTAAAATGGCCTTCGTACTAGCATTAGAGCTTGGAGCCCAAGTTATTTTTAGTTTAATAGGTGGGGCATTAGCAGACCAAATGTCTAAAAAGAAGATAATGATAATAGGAGACTATGCTTCAGCGCTTTTTGTACTCGTAGTTCCTATACTTTTTTTAAGTGGTTATAACAGCATAATAGTTATATATATTGCCGCTTTTACCTTATCTGCTTTAGCAGCTTTTCATCATCCTAGTTTTGAATCTGCAGTTCCTGAAATCTTATCTAAAGAGGATCTTATTCAAGGTAACTCATTCTTTAGACTAAGCGAAACGATTATCACATTCTTGGGACCTGCCGTAGCGGGGATTGCAATAGCGCTTTTTGGGAATTCGAATGTTTTATTAATAACAAGTGTGGCCTTCTTTTTATCAGGAACAATATTTTTATTTTTAAAATTTAGAGATTTTGCTGAAGAAGAGAAGAAACGCCCTGAATTAGTAAAACCTATTGTTGAAGGACTAAGATATGTCTTTGGAACGAAAATTATCTTAGTTGGTTCTCTAGTTATTTTTGGTATTAATATAGGATTTGGAGCTGTAGAATCTCTTTTTATGTATTACTTGAAAGATTATCTAGGCTTGAGTCCTATAAATATTGGATTAATTTTTTCATTACAGGCAATTGGACCAATTTTGGCTGTTTATTTTGCAAGTAAATTTAAACATATTCCAAGAGGAAATGTTATTATTTATTCAGGGATTGTTATAGGACTTGCCCAGATGCTCCTGTACTTCTCTCAATTCAGCTTAGTAATTTTAGTATTCTGTCAAATTTTTATTAAAGGATCAGTTACTTTATTAGCTATTAATTGGTTTACATTGCGACAAGAGACTGTACCTAGCAAGTTGCTCGGAAGAGTTATCAGTTCTACTAGAATGGTAGCATTTTTAGCTTTACCTTTTAGTGCTATGATAGCTGGCTTTTTGGCTGAGTCAATAAATGTTTTGTCAATCTTCTTAGTTGCAGGTGCTTTCGCGATAGTATCATCAATCGTAGGTGTAAGTCTTGGTTTATTTGATAGAAAAAGATTAGATAAGATTCAAAATGATACAGCATTGTAATTAGTTAAGTGTAAAGGGAGTTATTTTATGAACAAAATTGAACTAATAATTATGAATTCTAATGAAGTACGCCGGAGAAGTTTAAATTTATGGAGTTCTATTCCCAGTGAGGTTTTATTTCATAGGGCTGATTCATCTTCAATGACTATATTAGAACAAGTACGGCATGTTTTAGAAGCTGAATATTTATATCTTGAAATTTTAAAGACTAGAAAAAGTTTGCCCTATAGCGATGATGAACCAAATCCTTTCAATACACGCGATTTTACAACCATTCAAGATGAGGTTGATTTTGCAAAACCTTATCGAAAAAATTTCTTAGATTTTATAATGGGATTAAATGAGGAAGATCTTGAAAATATAAAAATAGATCGCTCAGATGTAGGATATACTAGAAACCTTGGAGATATGTTAATGAGAATGGCGTATCATGAAGCCGTACATACAGGGCAATTATTAAGAGATATGAGGGCTTTAGGTTTAAAAAGACCTCATCTATGGGATTAAATTAAAAATGGTTATCCGTTAGCATTCTAAATAAATGTTTCTATTTCTGACGAGTTATACATGTTAAAATATATAACATGAGTATGTAGGGGGAAGAGTTATGAGCACTGAAGAGTTTTTAACAGATATTCATGAGCACACTCCGAGTTATAGACAGATAAAAATGGAAGCGTTGAGAAGATTTCCTAATGAACGTTTGCAAGTTATTGAATATATATAAGAAAATGCAAGTTTATACGATTATTTAATATGTTTGTTAGATATAACACAGAATGCTCTGGTGAATGAATCTGTACGCAAATCGGAAGGCGAGTTAAAGAAGTATGAGTTTACAGCAAGTGAATTAGAAATGTTGTTTAGTGGATTCTATGTTGCAGTTAGGCAATTGCCTGAGAACATTGGACCTAAAATTTATGAAGCTATTCGATGCAAAAGTGAAGACGTATTATTGAAGTGTTTAGAAGAATCAATAAGAGGGTCTGAAGAAAAGAAAAAAGAAAAAAGCGGATTTTAACATTGAAATTTATCGTACAAAGAATTGACACTTAAATCCCTCACAAACGTTACAGAAAGATATAAGACCTAAGTTGAAAGAAAAGTAAAAGGTCAATGGATATAGTTATATTGTGCAGTTGATTCAGAGGGTAATACAATTGATTTTTATCTAAGTAAATCAAGAGATAAACCAGCAGTCAAGCGCTTTTTCAAGAAAGCCTTGGCTTTTTCGCATGTTTCTAAACCTCGTGTGATAACAGTAGATAAGAACCCTGCCTATCCTGTAGAGATTCAAGTCATTTAAAACAGCAATCTCTATATTGAGTGGTGTCGAATCTATGCATATGATAAAAAACGGGCAACTTGTTTTACCGGACAAGTCTGTCCAAAATCAGAAAGAATTTATTCCTAAATGGTTTGGCTTAGCTTCATAAGATAGAAATGAAGAGAAAATTGCTATTCTATGTTTTCAACTAACATTTTTGCACCAGAACCGAATCTTCAACGAATTTACTATGTAACATGGCTAACACCTGCATCCTATTATTAAACGGTGTTCCAAATGCACTAACAATTAAGCTAATACCAGTTGCTAATGCTCCAACTACTAATTTCTTGAACATAATAAATCCCCCTTAATATTTTTTATAACTTGCACCTTAAATATATCACTTTTCTTATTTTGTAAATGTTTTGAATTTGTAGAAAAGTTTATTTGAATCTTATTAATATTGGTAATTCATTTTATTAAGTGGAAAATAGAGGGATTTTTATAGGTATGTAAAAATACATAATAAATGAACCGAATATTATGATATACTCTCAAAGAGCTGATACAAAACTTCTTTAGATTGGAAAACTAAAGTCTTATCTACCCAATTGTGGGGGCGCCTTATGGCGTCTTTTTTTTATAAGAAACCTCCAAGCATTCATACACTTGAGGGTTTATCAATTGAAAGGTAGGGCTGTTTGGAGTTCCTTAAATTAAGAACAAAGCAGGATTATTCCTAAACCAATTAATAGAGCTGCAGCAAACGCTGGAATTGGCACAGGGATCTCGATACTTTCTACAACTAAGAAGTATTGTCCACTTACTACTTTAAAACAAACTAATTGCATTAATTAAGAGTTTTAGTGCACTACTCCTTGGAAGTTGATCTTGTAGCGCTCTTTCTCGTAATTCACTATGTTTTCTAAAGAAAATAGTGAAAGGCAAGGCGATGAATACATTTACAAAATGACAAAACTGTAAGAATACACGAATGTTTGTAAGAAAGTTCGATGTTTTCCTTTTTCTTTTTTTATTATAGTGAAAAAGAAGGACGAAATATTCTCTTATGTAGGAAAGGAAGATAATAATGATTGATCTATTAAATAAATGGATGTTAGAAAGTACAGGCAATTTCAATATCGTTGTAGGAATTACAGCACTTCTATTTTTGGGTTCAGTAATTGCACTTATTATTATTTACAAAAAAATTGGTAAACCAGATGAAAGCACAAATGCTATTTATTTAAAAATTACTTCTCGTATGTTTACTACTCAAATTCTAATGAATGCTATATTTATTTCTTTAGTTGGTAAAGATATTGAGAATTTCCGTCAAATCTTTATATTATTTGAAGCTTTTGTATTTTTTATTGGAGCTATTTATTCGTTTAAATTATATAGACAGGAATATAAATAATTTACTTGCAAGAAACAATAAAAAAACTGCACCCCAATTGTTAGACACAGTCTAACAATTGGAGGTGTAGTTTTTTTATGACTAAATTTACTTCAGAAGACAAAATGAATGCAGTAATACATTATCAAGATGGAAGTGAGAGTATAAAAGATATTGCGAAATCATTGGGAGCGAATCACGAAGTGGTTCGCATGTGGATAAAACAATTTGAATATCATGGAATCCTGGCCTTTGAAAAAGGCTATACAACGTATTCTGCACAGTATAAACTAGACGTACTAAATTATATGTTCGAAAATGGGACGTCTCCAAACGAAACGGCAGTCATTTTTAATATTTCTTCACCTGGACTTATTAGAAAATGGCGTATTCAGCTACATCAAAAAGGAGTAGACGCCCTTAAATCGAAGAAAAAGGGGCGTCAATCTATGACTAAGGACAATCAAAAATCAATTAAGAAACAAACACAAACAGAAGAGTCAGTAGAAACATTACAAGCTGAATTGGAGCGTTTGCGTATGGAGAATGCTTATTTAAAAAAGTTGAATGCCTTAGTTCAAAACAAGGAAAAATCACCAAACAAGATAAGGCGCAAGTAATCTATGAACTAAGGAAAGCATTTCCGGTGCAGGCACTTTTAAAATTAGCAGAACTCCCACGAAGTACATATTATTACTGGATACAGAATTCTAATCGACCAGATAAAGATAAAGAGCTAAAGATCCTTAATTCAAAACATTTACGATGAACACCAAGGTCGTTATGGATATCGCCGTATTCGCGATGAGTTAATGAACGAAGGACACAAAATCAACCATAAAAAAGTTCAACGAATTATGAAAGAGTTAGGTTTAAAGAGTCTAGTTCGTATGAAAAAATATCGCTCGTATAAAGGACAAGTAGGTAAGATTGCGCCAAATATTTTAGAACGTAATTTTAAAGCTGAAAAGCCGAACGAAAAATGGGTTACAGACATAACAGAATTTAAATTATGTGGCGAGAAGCTCTACTTATCACCGATGTTAGATCTATTTAATGGAGAGATAATCGCTTATACAATTGATTCAAGACCAACCTATTCACTTGTATCGAAGATGTTGGAGAAGTCTTTTCAACAATTGACAGAAGAAGACGAACTCCTTATTCACTCTGATCAAGGCTGGCATTATCAAATGAAGAAGTATCGTCACGCCCTAAAGGAACGCAAGATTACGCAAAGTATGTCTCGTAAAGGGAACTGTTACGATAATGCGGTTATTGAAAGTTTCTTTGGTATTATGAAAACTGAATTTCTTTATCTAAAAGATTTTGAAAGCATAGAACACTTTAAACAAGAATTTGAAAAATATATCGATTATTATAATCACAAAAGAATTAAGGCAAAACTAAAAGGCATGAGTCCGGTACAATATCGAACTCATGCCCTAAAGGCTGCCTAATGAAACGACCTGTCTAACTTTATGGGGTCAGTTCAGGGATGGGATTGAGTTTTGAGGGACTGCCTTTTGGTGGTCTTTTTTGCATAAAATCTTGTAAAGCAAGAAAAAGTAGAATATTAATATTCTAATATTCAATAGAAAGATAAAGTGTTTAAAAGTTCAAAATAATACATTATAATCTATTTAGTAAAATTAACCAAAATATATTTTGCTTATTATGTATTAAAGGGGAAATGAAAATGGCTGGACAAATTCGTATGTCACCAGAGGAGCTTAAATCAAAAGCGGCTCAATATGGACAAGGTGCAAATCAAATTGAGGACATTTTAAGTCAACTACAAAACTTGCAAAATGAATTAAGAGGAGAATGGGAAGGTCGTGCTTTCGAAGGTTTTGATCAACAGTTCAATGAATTAAAGCCAAAAGTACAAAACTTTGCACAGCTATTACAAGAAATTAATATGCAGCTGAATAAAACTGCAGAAGCTGTTGCTTCTCATGATGAAGAATTATCACGTAATTTCGGTTTGAAATAAAAATTGTCATAATCTATATAACAAGCATTTCAAATGAGCCATACAGCTTATATTGTATGGCTCATTTGATTGCATGCCTAGAGCGAGTGATATTGATAGGGATATATATTTTATGAGATTTCTTTGATGCGTTTGGAAAACTTATAGAAAGGGTTTGAAAGAATGGGACAATTTCAAAGTAATTTACAAACAGCAACGCAAATTGCTACGAAAATGGAATCAGCCTCTGATAGGATTCAAAGTGTAACAACTCGTTCTATAACAAAGGCGACGCGTACAACATTATCTGTTAACTTCAAAGCACAAGAAGCGAATCAACAAATGTTAGACTTGACGAAACAATTTTCCGCTGCCTTTCAACAAGCGGTTGATAATATTCATTCGGTATCTAATGAATTTGAGAGAATGGATAACGAACTTCACAATACTTTTCGCTAATGTGACAACCTACGTAAAGTAAAATAGTAGGAGGAAAAAGATGAGTCAAGATATTGAAAAACAAATTAATCAAGTAAATCAAAAGTTACGAAGTGTATTTGAAGAACAAGACCGAAATCAATCTGCGATTCAAGCTCAAGAACAAGCGGAAGCAGATTTTTATGAATGTAGAAGTCGAAATCGTCGTTTGTTTGATCGAATTTTAGGAACTTGGCATGGTGATAGAGAAATGTCCCAGTTTTTTATGAATACGTATCAAGATGCACAACATATTGAACGAAAAGTCACATTTGAATTGGAAAACAAAAAAGAAACGTTGCTTAAAGAAAGACGAGACCTTAATGATTTAGAAAACGCCCTTTCCTATCAACAACAACAATTAACAAGGGAGGTCAATGCATGAGTTTAAATATGTATTTGGGAGAGGTACGAAGCCAAACTCAAAGCATGAATGCTGTATGTACCGCTACTATTCAAGGTATGGAACAAGCCATTCAGTCGATTGACGCTTTTGCAGTTGATACTGTTTTACAAGGGCAAACATATAGTAGTGCAAAAGCATTTTTTGTACAAACCTTTCGACCTTTGGCACAAGGAATCATTTATTTGTGTGAAGAATTAATCCGTCAAAATGATGCTTTTCCAAGTGACTTTCAATCACAGGTAGCTCAGGCAGATGTAATTGAACACGAGATATTAGAACAAATTCGGGAAATTGACCGAATGAAAACAAGTATGGAAGCTGTCAATCAAGCTATGCCAATGCCGGGTATGGATGCCATGGTAAATCTTTTTATTGTTATGAGGAAAAAACTGCAAGAAAAGCTGGATCATTTGTATCAATTCAATCAGACCTCTAGTAATAATTATAGTACAGCAATTCAATTAGCAGCGAGTATTGCTGCAGGTCTTGCGGAAGTCCAAAGTGGGAAAGGGTTTAGTCCTGCAAGTGGTACATTTAGTATGCAAGGGTTGAATATGGAATGGACAACTTCAATTCAAGCGATTACAGAAGAGAGGGCACGACAAGCTGCCAATTCAATTGAAGAAGGTGAAATGTGTGGTAAGCTACCAGAAAAATCTACTGGTGAAAAAATATGGGACGGTATTGTAGATGGTACGGGACAAGCAGTTAGCGATACAATAGACGGAATAAAAGCTTTAGGAGATTGGGAAACGTGGGAAAACATGGGGAACGCTGCTTTGCACCCTATTGATACCCTTAGTACGATGTATAATGCATTGTCAGATTCATTTATTAATGATGTAATAAATGGAGATGCTGAAAGTCGTGCTAAATGGGGAAGTTATGCTTTAACACAAGTTGGATTAGGACTTATTGGTGATAAAGGATTAAGTAAAGTATCGAAGGTAGCAACTACTGCAAATCTAACAAAATTCTCAGAAGGTATTTCGTCTGTTTCGAATCATTTACCATTGAAAGAACGATTTGCATTCGCAGGTACTAGTGGCTTTGGTAGCAATCAGATAAAAACATTTGAAGTTTTACAAGAAGCCCGTGATACATTTATGTTTTCTGAAACTGGTGGAAGAAGTAGAGTTAAAGGTGTACAAGAAGTAATAAAAGATTATGCGGATAAAGTTCTTGATAGAGTTGAAGTGAAAAATGAGTATCCTGATTCGTATACAGCATCTAAAATATTACGTGAAGAACTTAAGGATACAGGGATTGAACCACCCCCATATTCTAATGCAGCACATCATCTAACACCTTGGAATGATAGTAGGGCAGAAAAGGCACAAAAATTATTAAAGGAATTTGGGATAGACCATGATTCGGCGGCTAATGGAGTATTTTTACCTTATAAAGTTAATAAATACGTGACTACTGAAGTCTTACACATAGGAAAGCATAGTTCAGAGTATATACTTGAAGTAGAGAGAGTATTAAGTCTTGTTAAGAAACGGGGCGGTACTCAAGAAGATGCTGTTGACGCCTTACATGATATAAGAGAACGTTTATTGAATGGTGAATTAAAATTAAATAAACCGAAGAAAGAGTAATCTTATAATAGAAAAATAACAAAGGAGAGTAAAAATGAAAATTTGGGAATTAAAGAGTTCATTTGATGACTATGAATCCTTTCAACTATTGAACTTAGAAGAAGATTCTAAAAAGTATTTTGAAGGGAAAATTGACTCGGCAGTAAAAGCATCTGATTCATGGGGAGAAATACGTATTAAATGTGTAGAAGAAGGAAATCAAAGTGATTTGCCTCATTTTTGGGGAGAAGTTGGTACGCCAATGGTTAGTGGGAAAGCTAAAAAATTTTTAGAGTCTATACTTGGTGATAATGTAGAATTTCTTCCCCTAATTCATGATGTGACGGGAGAAGTGTATTATATAATTAACGTTTTAAATGCACTAGATGCTATTAACTATGAGAAAGCTATACTAAAGAAACTACGTTCTGGCTTAGTAATAGATTTCAAAAAATACGCATTCTTACCTAATATGGTTAAGAACCAAACAATATTTAAAGTTTACTTAAATGAAATATTACATATTCCTTCCGTTTTTGTATCAGATGAATTTAGAAATACAGTGTTAGAAAGTGATTTAAAAGGTTTTGAATTTATCGAGGTATGGGATTCAGAAGCAAACATGTAAAAGAAAGTCCTAAAATAATTGATAGGAGTTAGTGACATGGATGTAAAGGATTTAAAAATTCTAAGAATGTTAAACAATTATGAGGGAAATGAAAAAGAAATTTTTGAACTGATTCAAGCTGAAGCAATGGTGAAATTTATATGTGGAAAAATGTGGTTTTAGAAATTGAAAAAATAGAGAAAAGTTTTAATGATAAACTGAATACACCAGCAACAGATAGTGAAGTTCAGAAATTAAGAGAACGCATGAAAGAGAGTTATAATGTTGACCTACCGAGTGAATATGAGGAGTTTCTTAAAACTGTAAATGGATTAGATTTTAACGGGCTAGTACTTTATGGAGTTGACTCTTATTTGTTAGATACAGAAAGGGACGAATCAATTTGCGGGCTTATAGAAACCAATGAGATTTGGTATGAAAATGAATTTCAAAAAGAGTATCTTTTCTTTGGCGATTCAAATATTGCGTGGTTTTGTAAGAGCTTATCAGACGGTACTTATTTAGAACTTGATAAACCATCTGGTACGGTAATGAACACATATAATGATTTTAATACAATGCTTGAGGAAGCGTTAAAAATAACCCTTCTTTAATAGGGGGTATTAAAAATTATGTTTAATTTTTTAAAAGAATATGTTGTAGCAGACAGAAGTGTCCGTTCTAAACAAAAACCTATTTTCTATCCTATATATCAAGATGAGATAGATGAGGCAGAAAGCTTATTACAAATGGAACTTCCAAAAGAACTGAAACGCTTTTATCAAGAAATAGGTTGTGGTTTTTTAAGTCTGATACAAGAACGTTTTTCAACAGATTTATGGACCCGATTTCAGTTGCAGATTTCCGTTTAAGGCAAGATATTTATGAATATAATCCAAACCTAGATGATGATTCATTAGTGTTTTTTGAAGTAACAGAACTTAACTTTTTAACAATTAAATTTAAAGAGGAAAATGAATTAGGTCAATGTCCTACTTACTCTGAAGATGAGAAAATAGCGGATTCTTTAGAAGAATTTTTAATTAAAATGGATGAAAATCCTGACTATTATATTTAATCTTTTTAAGACTTGCATTAAGGTGTAGCATTTGAAAAATATCTAATCATGAGTAAAAAAGCTTATGTATAACCTGCATAAGCTTTTTTAATGTCCATAATAGGTAAAAAGTATCAAAAACATTCACCATTAAATCACTTGAAAGTTTAAAGCGACTCCTAAATTAGAAAATCATATTAAAAATATAGATCCCTCTGTTCCAAGAAGGAGAGGGAGAGGTATTGATGGAGCACACAACAGTGAAGAGTTCTTTAAAAACAATATTAAAAATAGTCAGTGAATCACCTTCAAAAATTCTAGGTGTAAAAACAGTAGAATACAATATGCCTAAGTTAAATATGGATGGCACCCCTACAGGAGAGTATGGAAATAAAGTATTCACAAACAACATTTATGATCCTAAAATTATAAGTGATAAGGAATTTATTAACCGTGGAATTGAAGCAGCTAATGACGCTAAATTAAAAACCAGTGATGGAGTTCTTTCGAGAGAAGGGGCGGGTGTTGACGGTAAAGAAATAACTTGGAGAGGATACCATAAAGGTGGAGAAATCTCTTCTTTTTTTCCAGAATAAATTAAAGATATACGAGGAGAGATATGTATGCAAAGAGAATTTAGATTAAAAGATGAGGATTTACTAGATTTAACCCATTTTCCTATACAAGCAGTGTTTAATATGGTAGATGATGAAAGATTTTTAAAGGTAATCAATTCAGTTTGTGAAGGAGTAGGATTTGGAGAGGAATATGGCGCATGTACTTTTCCAGGAGATTTGGATGAGTATGATATTGCCAATGGAGATTCATTTGAAGGGGTAGAATTTGTATTATACAGTGGTGATGAGGTAATAATTGATTATCAAACATTTTATCATTATTTTAAAAAAATGTGTGAGGATTATTCAAAAAAGTATCCAAACACAATTAAGAGATTAGAAGATAGTCTTAACAAATTTATTGAATTATACAATATTAATAGGTAGAGACTATTTATAACTTATCCAAAATCATTATAAAAGGTAGAATGTTTCATGATTAGAATTGATTATATGCTAATATTCAATAGAAAGATTTGATGTTTGAAAATTCGCGACAAAATCTCATAATATGTTTAGTAAAATTAACCGATTCATATTTTACTCATTATGTATTAAAGGGGAAATGAAAAAAACTTGGTCAACAGTAGCAGGGTGGTTTAATTAACATGAAAAAAAGTATAAATTTTAATAAAAAAGTTTTTGAATACTATATGACTCTTTATGCTGTAAATGAAATAAGAGTCCACGTAATTGTTCTTGTCCTTTTGGGGGCAGACGTGTTTGTTCTTTTGCCTGCATTCGCGAATCCTTTTCAATTACTCTATGTATATATAGTAACTCCTCCAGTTGTTTTTTTAAATTTGTGGGCGATATGGATTGCTATCAATCCTCGGAAACGACAATTACAATACACTCTATTTCGAGGAGTATATGGCACCATATGTTCAGTCGGATTATTGGTTATAACTCAAAAATATGCTTATGAAGTGTTACAATTACAAACTCCCATCTATTTTATTCTTTCATTTGGTTTGTATAGTTTCGCTTTGTATCATTTTTATAAAAATCATATTGAAAAACTTCAGGAACCAAGAAAAAAATCAAAATCATCGAAAGAAACTGGTGGTGTAAAAGTAGCAGCTATTGCAGCGGGATTGGGGCAGTTAATTGCTAATATAATTCTTAGCATTGCAACACAACAGATGGGGGCAATTGTATTTATGTCTGCATGCACAGTGTTTTCGTTTGCTTTGTTTTATATGATTATAGAACTCCATAAGTATTATTATTTACGTAAGCATATAGAAGATGGAGGGAAAATACGTATAGGCTTTTAAAGAGGATTTGTTGCATTTCAAGTGTATAATTGCATTCTTCTTATGGAAGCCATTCACGAGGCTTATAGCAATAAAAGATGTATAAGTGGAAGATTATATTCTGGTAAAACATCTGAAGGAATGGAAATTAGGTTTGTTCTTATTGATGATAAGATTATAGCTGTTTATCCCGTGTATTAAAGAATGTGAGGTACTCAAAAATGAAAGTAACTAATCAGCCCATAGTTAAAAATGTAAGAAAATATAGAGGTAATTGCTAAGAAGCACTCCCCCTAAGTTTCAGATGAAATTAAATAATTGATTATTTACATTTAAATAATCGACTATTTATGCTTTAATATTTATATGTACAAAATTGGGATAATTAGGGATTTGCATTTAATATGTTTTAAGAAAGGGGAATGTTTTTTATATGGAAACTCCAGAAAATCAATTTAAACGTGCACTTAATCCTTGGTTCTCCATTTGGATAAAACCACGTGATACAATGAAAGAAATTTTTATATCCAAACCTAAGAATGTGTTTTTACTCATTTTACTAGGCTCATTCGTACAGACTTTAGATCGAGCATCTTCTAAAAATGTGGGGGATTCAATAAGTAGTCCAGTTTCAATAATCTCAATGGTTATATTCGGTACCTTCGTTGCTTTCTTAATTTATTATTTTTTGCTACCAGCGTTATTTAATTGGGTGGCAAAAAAACTTGGTGGACAAGGTACATTTGAAAAAACACGTTACTCAGTTGCCTATTCTTATATCCCTTACGTTTATTCTCTTATATTAGTTTGGGTGCCTTCATTTTTCTTGTTTGGGATAGAAAACTTTACGAGTGAGACACCGGAAATGGATAGTAGCATAACTTTAACGATTTTGTTTCTTATTTTTGCCATAATTGATATAGTTATTGGAATTTGGACAATCATTATTTCCTTAAAATGTTTAGGGGAAGCACACCAATTTTCAGCATGGAAAGCATTATTAACAATAATAATATCCTTTATGATTATCATTCTTCCTTTAGTAATAATAGTATTTCTTATAGTAGGGGTTACAATCTTTTAATAATTTATTTGCTTTTTATTTATCCAAACGTTTTCTACTTGCTGTTAGTAATTGTTACAGGGTGAACAGCCACATGATTCGGATGTTCCACTTGGCGAAGCGTATGACCTTTATGATCAAATTGATCGCTCGTTACGGCCTATTTTTCTTATTATCAGTGTTAACAGGAATTTGTGAAGGAAAACTTGAAAATCAAAATATTAAACCATTAAAATCTTAGGGTAGCTGAGTAGATTGTCCTTGTTTGTCCCTTATTTTCCAATTGGAGGCTAATTATTACCAATTGGTTCTGTAGCTCTTATAGAAGAAATTAATCAACCTCTTATGATTTATGGAAGAAAGCAACAACAAGCTGATAATAAATTATGCGATTATGTTTCTTGTCCATATCCTCATGGTAATTTATCAAAAGAATATAATGTGTTTTTTAATCATAATCAAATAATTCATTTATTATTTAAGGGTTTCGAAACAGAGGATGAATTAGAATTAAGAAGTAAATTATCTGAGTTTTAGTGGAAATGGAGAAAATATAATATGGTTTTAGGAATTTCATATTCTGATATTTTTCGTATCATAATTATTGTTTTGGTTTTTTTCATTTTTTGGAGATTGAATACTTGGTATAATAAAAAATATAATGTTCCTAAGGTTTTTCAATGGTTTCCTAGAAGATGGGGAAAAAGAAAAGTTTCAGAGCATTTGTCTCAACTAGATAAAAAGTTAGAAGCTGAAGGTAAAGGTATCTGGGTTACAATCTATGCTATAGATTTGTACATTGTAACTATTCCTTGTACAGTAAAAAAATATAAATCTTAATACATATATGTTTATAAAAAAAGACCTTTTATTTTAAAATAAAAGGTCTTTTTTATGATGATTGAAATAGTAATTTTAAGTGAATTAAATTTGAAATGTATCAAGAATATTATCTTTTTCTTCTTTATTAATTCCAATATATTTCAGGGGGATGTGTGGTGTGCTATGGTTAAGAATTTCTTGTAACATAGCAACATCTTTTGTTTGTTTATAGAACCAATAGCCGAAGGTTTTTCGCATGGTGTGAGTACCAATGGATTCTACATTGGCAAAATCTCCGGCTTTTTGCAATTATCGATAATACGTGTTTTTTCGTCATACAAAAACCCCTACATATAAGTAGAGGTTTTTAAATTATATCTTAATGAATTATGCTTTTTTAGATAAAGCAAATCGAGTTCAGGTAAACGAAGAACATAGAATACATAATTTTAACTAGATTTATTATTAACTAAACTATCCCCACCACCAAGCTCCGCCTCAATCTGCGAAGTCTTCGATGACTCATCCATACGCCAATACGTAATAAAGCTGATTGCAATACATCCAGCTACGTAGAAGTAGAATAGTGATTCCATTCCGATACTCTTTAGCCATAATGCGATGAACTCAGCTGTTCCACCGAATATCGCAACTGTTAGTGCATATGGTAAACCTACGCCAAGTGCGCGAATTTCAGTTGGGAAGAGTTCGGCTTTTACAATTGCGTTAATTGATGTGTAACCAGTAACGATAATGAGGCCGACCATCATGAGTAAAAATGCTACGATTGGTTCTGTCGTTTTTTCCATGAAGAAGAAGATCGGTGCTGTTAGTAACGTTCCGAGAATACCGAAAGCCATTAATAGTGGACGGCGTCCGATTTTATCAGATAGTAGTCCTGCAATCGGTTGAAGTACGACGAATATAAGTAGTGCGACAAAGTTAATCCAGCTTACAACTTCTTTCGGAAGGCCGACTGTGTTTACCATGAACTTTTGTAAATATGTTGTGTACGTATAAAATGCGACAGTGCCGCCTAATGTTAGGCCGACTACTGTTAATACAGCTTTCGGATGTTTCATAAGAGCGCTAATGGTTCCTGCGCTTTCGCGTTTTTGTGATTTTATGTTTGAGAATTGCTCCGACTCATCCATCGTGCGGCGAAGCCATAATACAGCTACTGCGCCCATTGCTCCAATAATGAACGGAATACGCCATCCCCAAGCTTTCATATCTGGTTCGCTTAGTAATTGTTGAAGAACAATTTGAACGCCTAACGCAACCATTTGTCCAGCAACGAGCGTTACATATTGAAAACTTGAATAAAAACCACGGCGGCCACTACTAGCCATTTCAGATAAATATGTTGCGGAAGTCCCATACTCTCCGCCAAGTGATAATCCTTGTAATAAACGGGCAAGAACTAAGATGATCGGCGCCATAATCCCAATGCTTTCGTAACTAGGTGTACAGGCGATAATTAAAGAACCACCGGCCATAACCGTAATGGAAAGAGTTAATGCTGCCCGGCGTCCGTGCCGATCTGCATATCGTCCCATTAGCAAACTGCCGATAGGGCGCATTAAAAATCCAACTGCGAAAATAGCTGCTGTGTTCAGTAATTGACTCGTTGGATCACCTTTAGGAAAGAACTCTGCTGAAAAATAAACAGCAAAAGCAGAGTAAACGTACCAGTCGTACCATTCAATTAAATTGCCGACAGAACCTTTAAAGATATTGCCGGCGACTCGGTTAGATTTTGCTTGAGCCATACTAATTCCTCCTCTTGCTTAGTAATAAAAGGTATATATGAAAGCGTGTTCATTGTATTTGAATTGTACTGTTCTTTATTTTAAATCTCAATATTATGACAATTTTATTCTTTTTGTACTTTATGTACATGGATATTTTTAATAGTTGCTTCATTTTCAGTTTTGTCATAATAATAGAAAAAGGAGATTGATAGTTTTGAATATTTTATCAAAGGATATGAAATATGAAGAAATCACGCAAAGTATCATTGCAAACGAAAATAGTAAGCTTAATTATTACGTTAATTTTATTTGTCGTTCTCCTATTAGCAGGAATATTTGTTTACATTCAGTCCGTTGATACGAAACGTCAAGTGGAACAGCTAGCACTGCAAACGGCTAAATCTCTTTCTTTTATGCCAGCTATAAAAGATGCTTTTCAATATAACGAACATAAAAGTAGCATTCAATCCATTGCGGAACAAGTTCGTGAGCAAGCTGGTGCGGATTATGTAATTGTGGAAGATCGCTATGGGGTTATGTATTCCCATTCTAATTCTGAGTTGATTGGAACAAAGAGTAACAACCCGTATAACTATGAGGCACTCACTTTTGGAGGGTACTATACGCTTGAAGGAAATGGTGAAAGTGGTCTAGCCTTAATGGCAAAGGCACCTATTATTGTTCATAACGAAGACTACGATCAAGTAGTAGGCGTTGTAACAGTAGAGTTTTCAATAAAAGGTATCGAATATAACATATTAAGCAGAACGAAAGAAATTATCCTCTTTTCCTTAGGTGTATTACTAGCTGGAATCATTGGTGGCATTCTTTTAGCACGTAGTATTCGTAAAGATACACTCGGTTTAGAGCCGAATGAAATCGCAGCGCTATACCGGGAACGAAGTGCAATACTACTATCTATAAAAGAAGGAATTATCGCCATTGATCAAAATGGCCTTATCACGATGATGAACACCTCGGCAGAAGGAATGCTGCATGTACATGATGATTATATGCAGCAACACATTTCAAAAGTTTTACCAGAATTTAATATGGAAAGAGTGCTAGAAAACGATCAAGAAATCGCGTTTCAAGATAAAGTGTTTATTTTAAACATGACACCGATACTTGAAAATAACAGTACGGTAGGAGTTGTATGTAGTTTTAGAGATAAAACAGAACTGCAAAACTTAGTGAATACAATATCTGAGGTAAGAAAGTATTCGGAGGACTTACGCGCTCAAACACATGAATTCACAAATAAGCTGTTCGTTTTATCAGGATTACTTCAGCTAGGACATTACAAAGAAGCGATTGAATTTATCCAGCAAGAATCTAACATTCATCAAAGCCAAAACCACATTTTATTCCATCAAATTCACGATGCGAAAGTACAAGCTATTTTATTAGGAAAAATCGGAACAGCGTCTGAGAAGAAAATTGATTTTCATATTGAAGGAGATAGTGCGCTTCATCCGTTACCAGACCATATAAAAGTTTCGCACCTTATTACAATCCTTGGAAACATAATCGACAATGCATTTGATGCGGTGAGTGAACGAGAGGAGAAGAATGTTTCTTTCTTTGTTACGGATATTGGGCATGACATTGTGTTTGAAGTGATAGATAGCGGGATAGGGATACCAGAAGAAAAAATAACGACCATTTTTCAAAAAGGTTTTTCAACGAAAGGAAATGATCGTGGTTACGGACTAGCAAACGTGAAAGAAAAGGTAGATCTACTAGGGGGAACAATTGAAATTCAAAACGAGAAAAATGGGGGAGCTATTTTTACAATTTACCTTCCGAAAACATTGAGAGAAAGTACATGACAAACAGGGGGATGGGCATATGTTGAAGGTTGCAATTGCAGAAGATGATTTTCGCGTCGCGCAAATTCAGGAAGAGTTTTTATTAAAAATAAAGGACGTAAAAGTGATTGGAAAAGCATTGAACGCGAAAGAAACGATGGAACTATTACAAAAGGAAGAAATCGATTTGCTTCTATTAGATAATTATTTACCAGACGGAATCGGCACAGACTTATTACCGAAAATTCATGCTGACTTTCCAAACGTTGACGTCATTATGGTTACAGCGGCAAATGAAAACCATATGCTAGAAAAAGCAATTCGAAACGGCGTAAGTAACTACCTTATAAAACCGGTCACGTTAGAAAAATTTGTTCGCACAATTGAAGACTATAAAAGAAAGAAGCAATTATTACATAGTAACAATGAAGTAAATCAAGCACTCATCGATAACTTTTTCGGCACTTCGCAAATACAAGACATAAAAAACTTACCGACAGGTGTGGATCCGTTAACACTGCAAAAAGTGAAAGGCATTATAAAAGGGTTCGAAGAGGGAATTACAATAGAAGAAATGGGAGAACAAATGGGTGCATCCAGAACAACCGCAAGAAGATATTTAGAATACTTAGTAGCGACAAACGAATGCACAGTAGAGTACACATACGGCATTATCGGACGACCAGAACGAAAATATCGCATAGGACGAGGACTATGAAAAAACGATTATTACTATGTATATGGATCATGACAGGAGTAATAGCTGGTTGTTCCTCGGAGAAATCCGAAACAAATAAAGTAAACATCGACAAAGTAGAAATCGTTGCGCCGAACGTTCAAGGAGCAGGATGGGACTTAACAGCACGAGCGATGCAAAAAACACTGACGGAAGAAAAAATCTTCACAAAACCAATCACTGTCACAAACAAAGTTGGTGGCAGCGGTGATGTCGGATGGAAATATACGAAACAAAAAGGCGGTCACGTACTCGCGATCAACTCAAGCTTACTCATAACGAACAACCTACTAGGCCACAGTAAACTAACATATAAAGACTTCACACCGCTCGCAACACTCGCATCGGACTGGGAAGTCGTTGTCGTCTCAAAAGAATCAAACATAGAAAACGCAAAACAACTCATGGAACAACTAAAACAAGATAAGAAAAACTTCAAAATCGGCGTTGCCCCCGGCCTAGGGAACGACGATCACCTATCCTTCGTACAAGTAAGCAAAGCGTTCGGCATAAACCCTGCCGAACTACAATTCTTCGTCTACGAAAACAAAGAAAAAATCATAAATGCCCTAACGAACAAACAAATCAGCGCCGCAACCATGACCCTATCCGAAGCCGAAAAACAATACAAATCCGGCAAAATAAAAATACTAGCCGTATCCGCACCAAAACGGCTAGACCGACTACCAGAAATCCCAACATGGAAAGAACAAGGAATCAACGTTATCTTCCAGCACTGGAAAGGTATTATGGGTCCGAAAGATATGACAGAGGAAGAGGTTGCTTATTGGGATGGTGTGATTAAACGGATGGTGGAGAGTGATAGTTGGAAGGGGATTTTGAGGGAGCGGGGTTGGAATTCTTATTATAAGGATAGTGGGGAGAGTAGGGGGTTTTTGGAGGAGAGTAGTGGGTGGTATGGGGGGATGGTTAGATTTAGTAATTAACACCCTTCTATTGGTTTGTTTGTAAAAATTAGTATATTCAATGTTAATAATGCTGAATTTTAAGGTATACTTTGGGAGTAGCAAATTAATTAAATGCTAGAGAAGTATTGTAACTAAGATATTTAGGGAGATAGAAAAATGAAAGTAGAAACATATTCTTATAGGTATGCAGAAGAGATTTTGCAACATCCCCGTTTTGAAGCTGCATATAACGAATTGATAATGGTTTGTCGTGATTGCCCTGTTCCAATATACAAGGGGAAATCGGGCAGTCAGTCACAGCTGGAAGTTATACAGCAGATAATGAATACTTATTTTCTTTTGAGATTCGAAGAGCTTGGCTGGGAAAAAGAGCCTCGAGCTACACCGAATACATCTGATGATGCATTACGCTCTGATTTTCGAAAATACTATATTGATCCTGATACAGGAGAAGTTATTCTTAAACTTCAAATTGAAGTTGAGTTTGGTAACGTTGCTTCCAGTTATCGTAACTACTTCAAGTTTCAACTCAGCTTTTCTTATGATTTAACAGATATATGTATTTTAATTGTTCCTTCTTATGAACTTTGTAAGAGAATTGATAGTGGTGTTTCAAATTATGAAAAAACAATAAGGGAAATACCAGCTGCAAAACTATCTGTTACTGTTCCAACACTAGTTATTGGACTTTTTGATGATGGCTCTACAGCCTGGAATGTAAAAGATATTACAGAAGATTTAAAAGTTTTGAAAGGAGCACTAAAAGATACATATCCTCAGCATTGTGAGATAGTGAAAGGATACATAAATGATTTAAAAGTATAAAAGGTTAGGGAAAGTACTTATTTTTATTGGGATTGTTTTTTAAATATTCATCAATTATTAATTATATTATTAGGGATTTCAACTTCAATTAATGTTGGAATAACTAGATAATCGGTCATTAGAGATACTATTTGTAAAATCGTAACAAATTGATAAAAGCAGATATCTTTAGGGATAAAATTGATATCTGCTTTTTATCATGAATGGTAATTTCTTTATAAATTAAATCTTTATGATTTTTTATCAGTAATAATATTAGCTATGTATGAATTATTTAACCAATAACACTGCTTTGTAATTTGCTGGCCATCAGGTAAAGTTACTTTATCGGCACCGTTGCGGGCTTTTGGTCTAATATGCGCGACACCGTTGAAGTTTATTTTTGGTAGGTTATTTGTTTCGACGACTTTATCACCACGTTTTTTATATTCAATTTGAATACCTTCATTTATAACTTTATTAACTTCTTCCCATAGTTCACGTATTTCTTTTTCTATTGTAGGGACAGGCATGTTCCAAAGCTTAATGCCTTTAAAGTAGAGTTTACGGTTTGGGTTTTCTTTTTTTGTTTGGTTAAATTCAAAAATTACGAATAAAAATTTGGTTTGATAGAAGCGTTCTCGAATTTCGCTTTCTTCCCATGATTCGTTTGTCCATTGATGAAAATCAATCGTTTCAAATGACATGCTTTGTTCTGGCTTTCCGTTTGGTTCTAAACGAATTGTTTTGAACTCTATATTGGCTTTTGCAAATTCTTCAATTTTATCGAGTCGAGTTCCTTTAATACCAAGTAAAGAGCTTACTAGTAATGGAACAAAGTTCTTGGTTGTAGGTTTGTACTCGATAGATAATTCTTGAGCGATTTCTTGATCAGTTAAGCCTATGTAATTTTCAAATTTTGAATAAAGGATTTCTTCTAAAGATTTTCCTTTTAGTTCATTTGTTGTTGTAAAATTTACTAGTTCTTCGTTTAGGTGATACCTGCGAACTAGTGCTGTCATATAAGAAGGCTTTAACGAAAAAGCTCTTTGCATTGCTGGAATTTCAGAATGCGGTTGTGAGCGAAGTGAATTTTTATTGGAACCTTTTGTACAAGCTCCTAAATAGTTTGTATCACCTTCAGATAATTCATGTGCTTTGCCGGCACGAATTTTATTTACGATGGTTTCCCAGTCTTGTTTAATTATTTCTAAATCAGCTTCAGGATAGGTGAACAGAAGGCTTTTTGTAATATGAAAATCTTTACGGTCTACGCCAGGTACCCATTCATAGAACATTAGTAGTAGCTTTTCGTTTTTTTTCCAAAAGCTTGATGTCTCAAAATGTGTATGAACTTCTTCCATGTAGTTGATAATATTTAAGACTAGCCGTTCTTTGGCTGATAATGAACCGTTTTTATTTTGTTTAAATGCAGTTACTTTGAGTTCAATACCAAGGTGTTTAAAGTCAGCTTCTGCGTTTGAATTTACTTCATATCCAAAGAAGCTTTCCTCGATTACTTGCCCTAGCCCACCTTTTGATTTTGCATTTGCGAGTCGGTCAGTTGTGTCGATTTCACCAAATGTTTTTCCTTCAGCTTCATGTGCTTTTTTCATTAGTTCTTCTATTGTAGTGTAGTCCATAATAATCTCCTTTCTGTATCCAGTGCTGCGGTGTATGATTTTAAACAATACATATTAAAGTTATGCTATAATAAAAAGCTGTTTCAAATTTATATAAGTAAAATTTATAAGAGGGAAAAGACAGTTTATATTATTAGATAACAGTTATATTGAATTTATTCAATATGAGTTATGTCCTTTATAATATTGATAAAGTGCGAACAATTTTCTTAATTGGTACAAGCCAAACAAGGAAATACAAAAAAGTACGGTTCTTGAAATGTTATAGTTGATCTTTTCCTCACTTTTTATTATAATGAAGCATAGATAAATAAAATACCGAAAGGATGTTCGTGTATTTATGGTGAAAGTAGTAGAACTTTTCGCGGGAGTAGGAGGTTTTAGATTAGGACTAGAAGCAAACGAAAACTTTGAAGTTCTTTGGGGAAACCAGTGGGAGCCCTCAACTAAAGCACAACATGCATTTAATTGTTATGCAACTCGCTTTGAAAATAAAGGAATACATGTAAATAGAGATATAGCGGAAGCTTGGCCGGAAATACCTGAGCATGATTTATTAGTAGGAGGATTCCCTTGCCAGGACTATTCTGTAGCACGTACTTTATCGAATGAAAAAGGAATACAAGGGAAAAAAGGTGTTCTTTTTTGGGAGATAATGAATATAGTTAATTCTCGAAAGCCAAGATTTGTTTTGTTAGAGAATGTAGATAGATTATTGAAGTCACCTGCAAAACAAAGAGGTCGTGATTTTTCTATTATGCTGGCTAGCTTTAGAGATGCAGGTTATGTAGTGGAATGGAGAGTCATTAACGCTGCTGATTATGGAAATTCTCAAAGAAGACGAAGAGTATTTATTTTTGCGTATTTAAAAGAATCTCATTTCACATCTGTTCAAAGTAAAATGAAGCCTTTAGAGATATTGTGTGAAAATGGATTCTTCGCTCCGATTTTTAAAGTGCATGAAGCGCCTGAGGAAAACAAAAAAAGAGGGCAATTTGAGTTGCCGGTCGATATTATTGAGGTTTCTGATACATTTAAAGCTGAATACTATAATTCTGGCGTAATGATGGATGGACAAGTATATACGGAAGAATTAGTTCCAGTAACTGAAAGTCCAGAGACTTTAGGTGAAGTTGTTCAAAAAGTATATGATAAATTTGGTCCTGCAGATGAATCATATTATTTGAAAATGGATAAGGTTAACAAAAAGGGAAGAACGGAATTTGAGGAACTTAAGTACCTTAAAGGACCTAAAAAAGAAGAAAGAGTATCAAAGGCGACGGGGCATAAATATTTCTATTCTGAGGGAGGAATGGCTTTCCCGGATGATTTAAATAAGCCTGGACGTACAATGTTAACAAGTGAAGGAACATGTAATAGGAGTTCACATGTAATCGAAGATCCTTATACAAAAAGACTAAGATATTTAACACCAGTTGAATGTGAATTGTTAAATGGCTTCCCGATGGACTGGACGAATACAGGAATGCCACAAAGAAACAGATACTTTTGTATGGGAAATGCTTTAGTGGTTGATTTGGTGAAGCAAATGGGTCAAAGGATTTTAGAGATTAACGAAGAAGAAGAGAAGATGGATAGTATTGTGCAGTTGAGTTTATTTTAATAAATGAAGAAAGGAGTATAGTGAATTAGTTCACTATACTTTTTTTTGTAAAGAATAAATGTACGAAGCGGATAAATAGAATTGAGAGAGTGTATTTCGAGAAAATGGAGGGTTATTTTTATTTTGGTCCTACGAAGCCAGAAGAAAATCAAGAACAATAAAAAAGCACTCTATTAGAGTGCTTTTTTATTATCTAAAATATCACATGTCAGATTAAATATATTTAACAGGAAATCATAAACAAATTATTAATGATAATTAATAATTTGAAAAAACATCATAGAATGTATATTTATAGGTATTTAGACGTGAAGTTAAAATAAAGCATTGTAATTCTTTATTTTGCATAACCGTTCTGTACAATTTTTATGGCTCCAGATTCAATAGAAGGATTTCTCTATATTTAGATTTCTGATTCAGAAACATTTTTTTCTACGTACATTTCGAGAGCATTTTCATTAGCGATGGTAAGAGAAACAACCTGCAAAGAATGGAAATTCAAAATTATTATAGTTGATGGTAATAAAAAATACGATTTTACTTTCAGTATGTACTTTGTTACTCCTATATGTTATTTAGAAATTAAATATTGATTAATAGTCATAGTTAATTACGACTTAAAGTATATGCTTTCATATGCTATTTTAAAATTGACGTTTTTCACATCGTTATATAGCACTTAATAAAGTTTAATTTGAATTCAAAGACAATTCTATAGATTCATTGTTGAGCCAGATAGCTACTATGGATTTGAGATAAAATAGGATTGTCTAAGCTGGATTTACATTACTTTGAAAATAGATTAACCAGATATTATTTTTCAAAATAAAAAGGAGGTGATGGGAAAATATCACCTCCTTTTCTTATTAATAATTTTAGCTAAAAACATTAATTAAAATATATTAACTGTGTCTATAACGTTTCATAATGTTTATTTTCTATATCAAAAACCTATCAAATATTTTCTTTTAATATCTTCCCGAAAAAATCATTTGTACATCTCCTTAGAGTATCCGCTATATCAAAAACCTATCAAATATTTTCTTTTAATATCTTCCCGAAAAAATCATTTGTATATTACCTTAAATCAGGTATGCTTTTTAGTCTATTCTCTCTTTATTTAGGTTTAATCTCTATTTTTAAATCTAATCCATCTAATATTTTAAGCAAAGTATCTATATTGTAATTATTAGCACTCGTAACTCTTATAATTTGAGGGTGTTTCAACCCTATATTTTTACCTAAGTTTCTAATTGATAAGTTTTTTTCTTTTAAAGCTTCTTTTATTACTTCTGTTATTTCAAGCTTAGGCTCTGATATTGAATAATACTCTTTAGGAACATCCATGAATTCGGAGATATCATACTCTTTGCTATCCTCTTTCATATATTTTAATCCACTCCTTTAATTAAATTTCTTTCATTCTTTCCAATACATCCGATTCAGCTCCACTCCATTTCTGTAACTTCCTTTATCAAGCAATTATATTCTAATCCATACGAGAGTTTTTTAGGGTGTCACTGCCAGAGAAGGATTAAAATCCTTCTCTTTTAGCAACACGTTCTGCAGTATCTAAATCTCGTTTTGTAATAGGTTTGGTTGTTTTTCTAAACATATGTAACAGCGCATATTGCGGCGGATTAGTTTTATGAGAAATCTTTTTAAACAAAATCCGCCACTCTGTTTTGGATTTATCTTTAAATTTCATTTCCCAAATTTTATCTCTATGTGTCATTTCAATTCGCCCCTGCAAATGATCATTATTTGTTCCATTAGCATTTAACAAAAATAATGATTCTCTTACCTTCACTTTTACCTCCTCACTTGGAGCATTGATCATTGCTAATACCGCTTCTGCAAAAACGAGATTCGGATACTGAGTAATACGTTTTTTCCCCATATTCTCAGTCTCCTCTGTATGGAATTTTTATAGTAATTCTTTTTGATGGTAACATACATGTTACCAAAGGTCAAAGAGGAAAACCTCTGACTTTATCAAATTCAAATATTCCCACATACCAACTTTTCGTCTTCAACGCACTCATTTATGTAGAAGTACCTGAAAAATATCTTACATTTATAAACCTATACATAAAAAGGTCTGAAATTCACCAAAAGATGGCTATGTGATAAGATGTTTTCTTTTTTTAGTATCAATGTAGCTATAATTAAAGTCTTTCTTATATGTGTCGCGGAAGGATTTTTATAAGCAATAATGTACTACTTCGCTGATATTATTATAAAGAGAAGATCTAAAATTACTGCTGTTGATTAATGGTGACATATATAAAGTATAAAATGTTTTTTAGACACCTAGCAGTCACGAAGGGTGTCTTTTTTCTATATAAAAGAAACTTTGAAAGTGTAATTCTCTTAGAGAATTATTAGTACATTTAAGTTTCAAATTAATATCAAAGAATTAATCAATAAATCTATGAAAAATTGCTATAATAAGGATGATGATAAATTTTGGAAATGTAAAATGATTAGAGTTATATAAAAGGGGCTGAGTAAGTTGGACATTGAAGAATTGTTTCTTAAGCAGGCTGCAGTAGGTGAAGATTTTAATTATAAGGTTCTTTATAACGATAGTAGAGGAGCGGTTTATAAGGATGAATATAAGTCTTTGATTAGGGAGGCTATCGAAAAGAATTTTATAGCAATAGAGAAATTTATTATTGCTGAAAATGTTCAAGAGGAACTTTACCAAATAATTGAGACAAAAGGGGTTCAATATACCTTGATTGAATGTTTAAAGAATTATCATAGTGAATCTGACTCTATAATTACTCCACTAATTTACTTATTAAAGAAGTTAGACCCAAAATTTACACTGGAGATTAATGAAGAAGGGTTGAAAATTGTTTCTAAGTTAGTCGACGTTGAGATTCGTCCAAGAATTGATGGTAAGAATGCTGAGCCGAGAATATATTTTCCTAATGAAAAAGTTGCAATTACTTCAACAAATGATAATGTTGAAAATTTAGGGGATATTTTAGCAATTAGAGGTGTAAAAATCTATATTATAGGTACTGATAATCGTTCGAATTTAATTTATGCGTATAAAATAAACAGGTATGATAGATATTTTGATGTAGCAGAGGGGTATAAGAATAAATTAAGGTCGGAATTGCTTGATAATATATTTGCTAATAACTAATTATTAAATTTATATAAAATTGGGTGAAGAATATGAAGAAATTAGATAAAGATTATGTTTGGGAATGCGATTATGGTATAAGAAAACCATTAATCCCAGCTTTGAAAGAGTTGTTAAGTGAACAAGATGCGACATCTCTTCAGATGGTAAATTTATTGACCAATTCAATTCCATATAATTTAGAATTTTATATTGTATTAAGTTACGATAATCCTCAGGAAGACCATATTGAGGTTATGAAAAATTTGATGCTAGGAGAAGGTTTGCGTTATCGTCCAGATATTACATTCCATGAATTACAGCAAGAGATAGGTAATAGAAGATTTAATAGTCAAACTTTAGTTGGAGAGTGTGATGTAGAAAAGGCGATGAAAAGTGAATTTCTATTCCCATTTGCTGAGAAAAGTGAAATAGAAAAGCTAGGTTATATTATAGATAAACCACTTGGAAATCAAATGCCTATTTTTTTAAGTCACTCTTCTAAAAATAAAAGTGAGGTTGAAGATTTAATTCCTTACATCAATGGTGCTGGATTACCTGTATGGTTTGATAAAGTAAATATTGATTATGGTGAATCTATTGTCAAGGCAATTCAAAAAGGAATTAAACAGTCGACAGGAGTTATTTTTTGGATTACAAATGATTTTATTAATTCTAATTGGTGCGATTTAGAGCTAAATAAATTTGCAAATAGATACGCTTCAAAACGGGATGTATTAACCATTGCTGTGGTTCATCAAGATGTTGATATAGAAAAAATAGACTTTTTATTCGATGATATTAAGTATTTAAAACGTACAAATGAAGATTTAGAAACAATAGCTAAAGAGATAATTCCTACATTAAAAAGATATATGGAGAGTATAAAATAAGGTGTTTATAAAAGGAGAAATTGAATTCCCCTCTCTTTATACCCAAAGAAGAAAACAATATAAAAGAAACAATAAAGCAGTTTAACAGCCAGTTAAACTGCTTTTCCATTATAATAGAAGAAAAACCTAACGGAGGAAACCCACATGCTAACCTACAACAAACTAATCCGAAACAAAATCCCACAAATAATAAAATCCAACGGAAAAACACCCACAACTAGAATCCTAAACGAAGATGAATACATAGAGGAACTCTGCAAAAAAACACAAGAAGAACTAACCGAATATCTAGAAGCAGACACAAAAGAACATAAACTAGAAGAACTATCCGATCTCCTAGAACTAATCAACGCCCTAGCCGAACACGAGGGCTCAACACTAGAAGAAATCAACAACATCCGAAAAAAGAAAGCAGAAGAACGAGGTGGCTTTTCAGATCGAGTGTTTCTAATTGAAGTAACCGATAATTAGCCCCTCCTAAGCCCCTTACAAGCCCCTACCAAGTAATAAATCACTAAGAAAAAGCATAACAAAACAAAAACACCAACAAACACCGTAGTAGGAGTCGAAAAAAAATTTGAAATAACACGCCAAAAACCCGGCCCTCCTTCCTATATATAGTACAAAGAGGAATTTTTCATTTTTGAATTAGGACGGGAGGAATTGGGATGGCGGTATATCGTACTGTGCAGGTGAATTTTTGGCAGGATGATTTTGTTTTGGATTTGACGCCGGAGGAGCGGTATTTTTATGTGTACTTATTAACTTGTTCGAAGACGACGCAGTGTGGGATTTTTCCTTTTCCGAAGCGGTTAGCTGAGATGGAGACGGGTTATAATCGAGAGACTGTTGATAAGCTTGTGCAGCGCTTCATTGATTATGGGAAGATTCTTTATGATGCGGATACTCGGGAGTTATTCGTTTTAAATTGGCTTCGTTATAATCCGGTGACGAATACGAATGTGGAGAAGTGTGTGCTTCGTGAGCTTAAGGGTGTGAAGAATAAGGAGTTTGTACATATGTTTCTTCAGAAGTGCGTTGAGGAAGAGCTGAATGTTCCGATGCTGTTAGCGCATTTCGGCATGCCGAGTGATTTGGCTGTGGATGATGTCGAGCCAGTTTGCGAGGAGACAGAGGAAGAAGAGGTTATAGAGGAGGAAACGGGACGTCGCGTGTTTTCTTTTTATGAGGAGCATTTCGGTAGTTTGTCTCCGCATACTGTGGAGGAACTGAGTGCGTGGATGGAAGATTTGTCAGAGGAGCTTGTGCTGAAGGCTCTTCAAATTGCGTTTGAGAATAATAAGCGGACGGTTGCTTATGTGAAGGGGATTTTGAGAGGGTGGCACGGGAAAGGATTTACGAAAGTGTGTGAGGTTGAGGCGGATACGGCGAGCTTTCGGAAGAAGGAGTCGTCTGTTAGTACGGGGGAGACGGAGGAGTTTTTGGCGAGGTGTGAGGAGTGGGAGAAGAATGCGCCGTCTGAGGAAGAGTTGCAGCGCTTTTTAGCGGAGCGCGGGTGGCGGCCATGAGTATTCAAAATGTGGAGGCGGAAAAGACGGTGTTAGGTTCTCTATTAATTGATGGAGAGCTTATTAAGGAGTGCCGTTTGACGGAGCAGTATTTTTCTCTGTCAGTGCACAAGTCTATATTTCAGTTAATGCGGAAAATGGAAGAAGAGGGGCAACCGATTGATCTTGTGACGTTCATTTCTAGGGTAGATCCGAAGTTTTTAGAGGGGATCGGGGGAATGGAATATTTTATAGGGTTAATGGATGGTGTGCCTACAATTGCTAACTTCTCTTATTATGAGGGGCTTGTTCGAGGTGCCTGGAAAATGTATCAGGCGGGTGTTCTCGGGCACAAGATGGGAGAGCGTCTTATTACGGAGAAGAATGAGAAAATTATTGGTGAGACGATTACGGCACTTTGTGAGTTAGAGGAAAAGGACTGTGTATGTGAGTTTGATTTGAAGGATGCGCTAGTTGATTTATATGAAGAGCTTCATCAAGATGCGAAAGAGATTACTGGTATTGAGACTGGTTATACATCGCTAAATAAAATGACGTGCGGATTGCAGGAAGGTGATTTTGTCGTTCTTGGTGCGCGTCCTTCGATGGGGAAGACTGCGTTTGCCCTAAATGTTGGACTGCATGCGGCGAAGTCTGGAGTGGCGGTTGGATTGTTTTCGTTAGAGATGGGTAGTAAGCAATTGTTAAAAAGGATGGCGTCTTGCATAGCTGAAGTGTCAGGAGGTAGGCTGAAAAATCCGAAGCATCGTTTTGCGATAGAGGACTGGGAAAAGGTGAGTAAGGCGTTTGCGGAAATCGGGGAATTACCATTTGAGATTTACGATAACGCAGGTGTTGCGGTGCAAGATATTTGGATGCAAACTCGTAAGTTAAAGAGGAAGCATGGTGATAAGAAGGTTTTAGTTATTGTAGATTACTTGCAGCTTATTACGGGCGATCCGAAGCATAAGGGAAATCGATTTCAAGAGATTAGTGAGATTTCTCGTAAGCTTAAGTTATTAGCGCGGGAATTAAATGTTTGTGTAGTAGCATTGTCACAATTATCTCGTTCGGTAGAAGCACGGCAAGATAAGCGCCCTCTTTTATCTGATTTAAGAGAGACAGGACAAATTGAGCAAGATGCGGATGTTATTATGCTTATGTATCGCGAGGATTATTATGATAAGGAAACGGTGCAGAAAGAGATGACGGAGATTCATGTGGCAAAGCATCGGAATGGGCCTGTGGGGAGTTTTAAATTGAGGTTTTTGAAGGAGTTTGGGCAGTTTGTGGAGGGGGTAAAGTAGTGAAAGGGCAAGTTGTTTTGAAAATAGTATCTGCATGTGAACCAAAGTTGTAATGCTAATTTCATAAGTTATATAATAAAGAAAATGGTAACTAATAGTTAAGGGGGATTAGCTATTGGCAGGGAATGATATTTCTTATCATAATAAAGATATTCTTATGAAGTTTTTAAGTGAATGTTATAGGGATAAAGGGCTTGAAGCATATGGATTAAAAGGCTTTCCAAAAATAAAAGAGCTGTTATTAAATGAATTCTCGAGAGTTCGTGCAGATCAAAGGCGCTCAGATACTTTATTTGAAATGGAAGATGGTTCAATTTTAATGTTAGAGTATGAAAGTAATACCCGTTTCCTTGAAAACCATTTGAAGTATATGGATTATGCAAATCAAATTATGTATCGTTATTATAATAAGAATAAAGAGTTACCGGATATTCGAATCGTGGTTATTTATACAAGTGAGGTAATGAATCCAATAGAAGAAATAGATGTATCTAGTATACGTTTAAATTCCAAAGCGGTTTTACTAAGCGAATATAATGGTGATGCTATCCTTCAAAAGGTTATTAAAAAAATGGAAGAAGGAAAATCTTTGACGGATGAAGAAACCATGAAATTGATACTTGTACCACTTATGCATAGCAGAGAAAAAAGACAAATTTTAATTGAGAAGACGATAGAAGTAGCAAAATGTATCTCCGATGAGCAAGAACAAATTCAAGTTATTGCCGGAATTCTTGTAGCTACAGATAAATTTATTGATGAAGACTACGCGAAAAAAGTAAAGGAGTGGTTACGGATGACAAAAGTGGGCCGTTTATATGAACAGGAGAAGCAAGAAGAAATTGATAAAGCCCTTTCGGCAGCTGGAATGCTCTTTAAAGGAATGAGTATAGAGGAAGTGGCTAAGAAATTAGATGTAACAATTGAAAAGGTGAAAGAGTGGGAGAAGCGTTTATCTCATTAATCGCTGCATTAATGGGAATATTTTGCAAAGGGAAAATGGCAGTGTCTGTATAAATTTATATAAAAATAGCCGACTATTATGTAATAGTTGGCTATTTTTATAAGGAGAAGTTGTTAGGTTTAATACGCAAACTTTTTGATTTGCTCTTCAATATACTCCTTATTTCCCCATAAAGAAAGATCTTCTCTCCGCAGTGATCCATTGCTGCAAGTCATCTTGGCTACGTCGGACAAGTCGATTCACTAAAACATCATGCCATACGTAATCCTCTAATAAGTATATATGAACGGGGTCATCTGTATAAAAAGCAATATTACGCTCTTCAAGTGATGGTCCATAAATCATCTCTTTAGAATCTATCGATAAAATAAACCAATGTTCTGTAGACAAGGTTTCTGTATAAGGTGTTATGCGATGGGCTTCTAGATTTTTAATTGGATTTTCAACATGCAGGGTAATACCTTGTATTGTAACTTTATCAGCTACTTCAGATAGATCTTCTTTTAACGCTTCATACATCTCATCCCACATTGAAATGACAATACGTCGTTCTGCTTTTTTTATTAATGCCTGACAATAGCTAATGATTGTTTGATTGTCTTTTAAAGTAATCACTCGATTATCCGTTTTTTCCTCGGAAGTTTCTAGTTTTTTTAATGAATCACTTATTCCTTCGTAAGTAGACTGCCATTCTGTTTGCGCCTTCTGTAAAAAGATTTCAACAGGTAGAGGTGAATAGCGAGTGGTGTCATTTATTTCTTCCTTCATGACAATTCCTTTTTCTACAAGGTTACCTAAAATCTCATAAATTCGCGCTCTTGGGACACCCGAATCCTTACTCACTTGGTAGGCTGTGACAGGCCCTTGTTTAACAAGAGATACATAAGATTTAGCTTCATATTCATTGAAACCAATTTTTTTAAGCTGTTGCACTATGTAGTCCACTTTTTTCGTCCTCCGATGTTTGCTTTTATCCCGCTTTAACGGGCAGTAAGACTCCCACCTCAAAATTCAGCGGAAGCAAAGAAGTTAGGTGGGGGTCGGGCTGCCCGTAAAAGCCCGATTGGTTCAACTAATAATCAGTGGCCCCACTGATTAAAGTTTCACTTTATATTTTAACGTTACAATAACTGTTTACATTTAGCAAATTATTAGTTACTATTCGAATAGTGACTAAAGGGGAGGTTAATAGTATGGATTTTTATTTAGACCCATCTGTATTAATGATTTTGATTGTTTTTGGATTTGTAGCTGCATTTATTGATTCAGTTGTAGGTGGTGGTGGACTCATTGCTTTACCAGCTTTATTATTTACAGGACTGAATCCAGCAAGTGCAGTAGCTACGAATAAACTAGCGTCGACAATGGGAAGTGCAACTAGTAATATTGTATTTTATCGTTCTGGTAATCTTGATTTGAAATCGGCGTTTAAATTAGTTCCGCTCACTTTCATAGGTTCCATAATAGGGGCATGGACTGTTCATTTAATGAATCCAGAAGTATTGAAGCCATTAATGCTGATCATGCTTGGTGCGGTCGCTATTTATACGATATTCAAAAAGGATTGGGGTAGTATTTCCACTCATAAAAAATTGTCTGGTCGACACGTCATTATTTTTACTTTTTTTGTTTTTGCTATTGGTTTTTATGATGGATTTCTAGGTCCTGGAACAGGTTCATTTTTAATGTTTTCTCTTTTATTTATTGGGTATGATTTTTTAAAAGCAGCAGGTAATGCGAAGCTTCTTAATTTAGGAAGTAATGTTGGTGCATTGTTGATGTTTATGTATGTAGGGCAAGTAAACTATGCGTATGGTTTTATAATGGGGATTGCTCAAATTGCTGGAGGGATTGTTGGCTCCAAATTTGCTATAAAAAAAGGGAGCGGGTATGTTCGTGCTCTTTTCATTACGGTAACTTGTTTATTGTTAGCGAAAAATCTGTATGACTATATTCAGTAAGTAATTAAAGAACTTAGAAAAGGTCAAGTATGCAAACTACATCGAGTATAAGAAGATACTAAGGAGAGATTCCTTTTAACATTTTTTAGATGCTACCTTATTTGAAGATAGCATCTAAAAAGAAAATCTAAGTGAAGAGAATGAAAATAATATAAACTCATATTTTTCTATGTAAAATTTCATTTGTTTTGTTTACATAATATCTTTACAATCATTTGATAAAATAAAGTCAACTGCATATTGTGAGGGTGGATGGTTATCCCTTCTTTCTATTCGGAAGGAAAGGAGGTGATAATATGGAGTTTTTGTTTGACCTTGTAAAAGAGTTTGTCAAAGCGACTGTGCGCGAAGTTTCAGCGTATTTTTTGCGGAAGCAACTTCTGGATAAGGACAACAAAAAACCCACTCCGCGCCGTCACAAGCAAAAGGGTGGGTTCCGCAAAAAGAAATAGCTTATAATAACCACCACCCTAAGCGGTAGCAGTTAGGGAAGAGATGTTAGCGCATCTCTTCTTTTTATTATATGCCATTTTATTTGATGTCATACTTATATAGTATTCTACGGAAAATATATCATATTCCTATTTTGTGGTCAATTTGATCCCGCTTTAACGGGCAGTAAGACCCCCACCTCAAAATTCAGTGGAAGCAAAGAAGTTAGGTGGGGGTCGGGCTGTCCGTTAAAGTCCGATTGGTGAGGGCCGATTAAATTTTCACTTTATTGCATGATTGAAAAGGTGTAGTCTTATTCTTTTTCAAACTGAAAAATATCCCGGTTAATAAGTTGGTGGAGATACTTATCCATTTCAGCAGCAGAAACTTTTCTTTCATTTTTAAACCACCATGCGCTTAATGAGGTAATTGCCCCTGAATAAAATTCAATGATTAGATCATTTGGCATCGTATGATTTTTGCGCAGTTGATGTAACGCTTCTATTTCTTGTTTTCTCGTTTCGTGACTTAAATACTGTGTCCGGTTAATAAATTGTTCATCAGACATTTGCGTTTCTAATATTTTACCGATTTCTTCATGGTGTAGAAATTGTTCCATTACTTGAAATGGTTTACTTAATCGATCTGAAACGGGTATTTCAGCAATCATCTTGCTGTATCGTTTAAATCCAAATGCTAATAAAGCATCTTTATCTTCAAAGTGTTTATAAAAGGTTGTTCGGTGTACCATCGCGCGGTCACATATTTGGTTAATTGTGATCGTACTATATTTCTGTTTTGATTGTGTCATTAATTCAAATAAGGAATCCCATAGTAATTTATGTGTACGTCTAATACGTAAATCAATTTGTTTTTCATTATCGTTCATCTACAATTCTCCTTTTTTGTAGATTAAATATACAGTGGCTGAAAATTGATTCTCCCTTTTTAATCTACATATGTATATTATATTACATGTGTTCTGGTGTATTTAAAGTTTTTTAGTAAGAAACAGGAGGAGAATTTGCAAATGAATATGACAACTAAGAGCCCAGCAAGTGGCAAAGTTGATACTTCTAATATGAAACATACCCCTATTTTAATTGCATTACTTTTAGGGGCAATGGTTGCATTATTAAATGAAACATTACTTGGTAATGCGTTAACGGTATTAATGAAAGAATTTGATGTAACAGCTTCAACGATTCAATGGCTTTCTACAGCTTACATGTTGGTGGTTGGGGTTTTAGTCCCAATTACAGCGTTACTTCAGCAATGGCTCACAACGAGACAAATGTTTTTGATCGCTATGGTAACGTTTTTAGCTGGTACATTAATTGCGGGATTCGCACCGACATTTTCCGTTTTATTAATCGGCCGTATCGTCCAAGCTGTAGCGACGGGGTTAATCTCACCGTTATTAATGAATACGATTTTACTTATTTGTCCGCCTGAAAAACGTGGTGCCACAATGGGATTAATCGCACTTGTCATGATGGCAGCTCCAGCAATTGGTCCTACATTATCTGGAGTAATCGTAGACTCACTCAATTGGCGCTGGTTATTCTATATTGTTATTCCGATCGTGATCATTTCCATTATGATTGGGATGAAGTACATTCAAAATGTTTCAGAGTTAACAAGGCCAAAAGTAGATTATCCATCTATCCTTTTATCGACGTTAGGATTTGGCGGGTTTGTGTATAGCTTTAGTGCATCGGGTGATTTAGGATGGTCCGATGCAAAAGTGTATGGCACTTTAATTGTTGGGCTTATCTCATTATGTATTTTTGCCGTTCGACAATTGAAAATTGAGAATCCAATTTTAGAATTACGAGCATTTAAAGTTCCGATGTTTACATTATCAGTTGGATTAATTGTCATTGTGATGATGTCGCTATTTTCAACGATGACTTTATTACCGATGTTCCTGCAAACCGTTTTACTCGTTACAGCTTTTAAATCAGGAATTATCATGCTTCCGGGAAGTGTTATTAGCGCCATAATGGGACCAATCGCAGGTAAACTATTTGATAAATTTAGTCCGAAAGTTATTATCGTTCCCGGCATTGTCTTAGTAGGAATTGCAATGTTCTTATTTAAAGGCATTACTCCTGATACATCAATGGTACAAATTATTGTCATGCATAGCGTATTAATGGTTGGACTCATGTTTGTCATGACAGCACAAACATACGGTTTAAATCAATTAACACCAGATTTATATCCGCACGGAACAGCACTATTTAGTACGTTGCAACAAGTAGCTGGCGCAATTGGTACAGCTATATTCATATCGAAAATGTCTTCAGGAACAACTAGCTATATGGAAAGCTCCGCAAATCCACTGGATCCAGTAGAGAAGTTAAACGGTTTAACGTCAGGGTTCCAAGGTGCATTTGCACTTGGGTTAATCTTTATTATTGTTGCATTTATCGTATCGTTATTCTTAAAAGAAGAGAAAGAAGGAGTAAAGGCAGCGAGGGTTTTACAGAACGAACATTAAGGTTTATATAAAAAAGACATCTTTCCCTAGAAAAGATGTCTTTTTTATATTTTTTTCGTAACACTTGTTTTGGGTGTCTTTATACATAAGAATTGGTATGTAAAATATTTGTATTTTTTGAACATGAATAATTATTGAGAATAACGATGCAAAGCCGTACTAATAACTAAAAGTCCAATAATGAGAGAAAGTGTTCTTATAATAAGTTCTGCCACTAATAGTTCACCAAATGATTTAGTGACATCGTATATAGATCCTGTTATGAGAATAGGTGCGATCATGATTATAATTCCAATTATTATTTGAAGAAGTAGATTGATGTTTTTATTCAAGACAATCACCTCCAAAAAAATAGGGAATGAGAATATGATTTTTTTGTATTATAAAATGATTATATCGTATTGCATTAGACGATGAGAATATTTTTAAATAGTAGAAATTAGAGACTCTTCAATAAAAAGGAATTAAATATGGTATTATTTAGTTAAGATATTTAAACGAAGACAGGGGAAATGAAGATGGACAAGAAGCTAACGTATTGGCTAGCATCTATTATAGGGGTAGTAGTACTTGCAACTGGTATAACTTATGGAATGTTACAGTTTGCTGAAGTCCCGCTTGGGAGTGAGGACCATGTTTTTGCAGAGGTTGATAAAGAAGACATACTATCGAATGAAGCAGAAGTTAAAGGTTCAAATGCACAACTTCACATTACAGTAACTTCTGCTGAAGAAGAAGTTATTTCAGCTATGCATAGCATGACTCATCAAAAAGTAAAAGCGTGTGAAGGAAAGGGAGCAATTCCTATGTCTAAAAAGAATGCAGAGAAAGTAAGAAACATTCTAAACGGAAACAATTTCAAGAATAAAGAAGAGCTATTAGCAATTACTGAAAGATGGGCAAATAGAGATTTTAGTAAAATTTTAGAAGAACATAACTATTTTATTAAACTTCAAGGTGGCGAGATAGGTGAAGCTACAGTAATGGATAAGGTAGACGAGCAAGTATTCTGTCTCAATACTTTCGGTGATGATGTAACGGCCGCATTAGTTAAATCAGGAGATCTTCAAGCGCTGTAAGGTGTTTTTTCTTTGATATAAAGAAAGCCTCAAGTATTCATATACTTGAGGCTTTTCCAATTGAAAGATAGGAATGATCCGAATTCCTTACATTAAGAACAAAGTGGAATTACTCCTAAACCAATTAATAAAGCTGCAGCAACTGCTGGAATTGGTACAGGAATTTGAATACCTTCTACAAACAAGAAATACTGACCACTTACTATTTTAAAACAAACTAATTGCATGGCTATTCCTCCCTTCTTTTAGGATTAATACATTATATTAATTTATCTATCTATTGATATAGTCGAATTATTTATTTTTAAAAATATAGTTAATATGTGAATAGTTTTCGAAAGGACCTGCTCAATCAATGCGGAAAAACATAAGATGAAACGAATCCATTAAAATACATGAGTGAACCTTAGTTTTCCCCTCTTATCTAAAGGAGGAACTATTATGGGTTATGGTGGTAGTTGTGGCGGTTGTGGCTTCTCGGGAGGCTTCGCTTTATTAGTTGTGTTATTCATTTTATTAATCATCGTTGGAGCTTCTTGCTTCTGCTAAAAACTATTGGAAAAGACACTCATATAGAGTGTCTTTTCTTTCGTACAAAATGACTCCTGACAATAGCCAACCGTATAAAGTATATGGTATACTTTTGCCTCATTAGACATATAAAAATGTTGGAGGGATGTTATGAAACTAGTAGGGAAGCACATTTATATTCGGCTTTATAAAACTGCTGATGCTAACGAGTTAGCTAACTTACATATTAGAAATCGCGAATTTTTTCAAAGAGTTTGCCCGTTGCTCCCAGAAGTTTTTTATACAGAAGAACATCAAAAAATACGTCTTGAACAAGCTCTAAAAAAGACAGCTGAAGGGCAAGTATACCCTTTTGGAATCTTTTTAAGAGAAAATGATAAGCTTATCGGAGACATTTCATTAACTCAAATTGTTAGGGGGGACCTCCAAAGCTGTTATACGGGATTTACTTTAGATAAGGAGCATAATGCAAAGGGCTATACAACAGAGGCTCTTCAACTTGTTGTAGATTTTGCTTTTAGGGAATTAAAGCTACATAGAATTGAAGCAGGAGCGATGCTTGATAATATAGCACCTATTCGTGTATTAGAAAAAGTGGGGTTTAAAAAAGAAGGTATAGCGAAAGAAAATATAAGGATTAATGGCAAATGGACAGATCATCAAATATTAGCTATTATCAATAGTTTGGATGTGTAAGTTTATTTTGATTCCAATAACGATAATTATGTAAAGGGCTGTCTATATCGACAGCTTATTATATTTTTTGCTTAGCGTGATTTTTTCGGAATGCTGGCGGCACCCCATCGCTATCAGGTTAAGGAAAACGTTCCTCACCAAAATGATAAAAATAAATTTCCTTAGTATAAAACACAAAGAATTTTTAGCTTGATGTGTATGTGTTGATATCCATAAAATAAAAAAGCACTCAACTGAGTGCCCTCTATATACCTAATAATTGTTTTTTCTTAGCTTGGAATTCTTCTTCAGTAATAATACCTTGGTCTAACAACTCTTTATACTTTAATATTTCGTCAGCACCACTTGTAGTTGCAGCCACTTGTGTTTGCCCCTTATTTGACAATATTCCTTCTATGTATGTTTTGATTTCTTCAGCCATTTTTTGCTCTTTTTTTACAAACATAACTGTATTTTCATCTTTTGTAGCTGCAAATACTCCACCTTTGCTTTCTTTACTCCCCATAAAAATAAATTGGATATATCCACTAGTAAATCCAGCCTGCTTCATTTGTACCCCAGTTAACGTATTGATATCAATTGTCTTTTCGCCATCTAAACCATGATTCATAAGGTTTACAAAGCCTTTTCTTTTTATGCGGATAAAATTCCCATCAATAGTAATTGTAGACTTTCCAGCACTTTTAAATTCATATACTTTATTCACTATAAATCCTCCCCAAAAATATATAAGAACATAGTATATTATAACTGTATTTCTATATTTTGTATTATAATTTATGAGAAGTTTATGAATCTAATAAAATATAAATTTAAAAAACCTCCGTATACATCTAAAGGGAGTTTTTACACTAACAACATTAACATCAAGAGATACAAAAACTTTCTTACTTGAGGATGTTTTCAAAGTATTACTGTCTCAAATGCTACTACAGCTAATGCTTTACTGATTCCATTATTTATCCAACAAACAACATATATTTGTTGTGATAAATCAAATTCATATTACTGTGAGAATAGTGACTATGGTTAGTATTAGTTATTAAAGAGAGCTTTGGCTCTTTTTTTATTTTCTTTCGACATAATATGACAATATACGAATTAATAGTTTGGTATTATTATCTAGAAATCTTACATTTATCTACAAATTATTATTGTATTTTTAATTTTTTAAATGTAAAATATTTCAATGTAAATACATACCATTTAGGGGGATAAAGAAATTTATGAAAAAATTATTAGCTTCAGCAACAGCGGTAACACTATTAACAGTGGGGTACAGTTCTTCTGCATTTGCAGCTAAGAGTCCTAATGATACAAAAAACTGTGGCCATTTTAAAAGTCAACAAGATGCTCAAGCATTCTGGGATCAAAATGGATATGGTGTTGGAAATGATCCACACCGTTTAGATAATGATAAAGACGGCATTCCATGTGAAGATTATAAATATCCAAAGAGCACAAATACTACAACAGAAAATAAAGAAACTACTAAACCTCAAGAACAACCTAAACAAGAAAACACTAAACAGGAAAACACTAAACAAGAACCTGTTAAACAAGAAAACACTAAGCAAGAGAATTCAAAACAAAACAACCAAACAACAAATAATAAACAAGAACAAACTAAGCCTCAAACAACTGCAAAAGAAACAAAGAAAAATACTAATACAGTTGTGAAAAAAGAAACGAAAAAACAAGGTGAAAAATTACCTAATACAGCATCAAACGGTGTTACAATGATGTTAGCAAGCTTAGGATTAGCATTAGCTGGTTCTGTATTAATGTTCCGTCGTAAAAAGACAAACGCATAAAATAGTTCCTTAAAACGGCAGGAGAAATCCTGTCGTTTTCAAATGGAGTGATAAAAGTGAATAAAAAACAATGGATAGGCTTATGTTTAACTGTTATTGGACTTACTATCTTTTCCTATTATTTTCTAGAATGGTATAGTGCTAGACAATCAGCAGAGTCGTTAACAACTAACGAGGCTAAACAATATGAGACCTCCACACCTTCTAAAGAAAATGAAACGCAAAAAATCAATCAAACAGAGATAGAGACAGAGACAAAGATTGACACTTCATTACAATCTGAAGAACCTGTACAAATTCCTGCTTCAAAGGTAAACCATCAGTTAGGAGATAAAGTAGCATATTTAATTATCCCTAAAATACAAAAGAAATACTCTGTATATTGGGGAGCTGATGATAAAGTACTAAAAAAGGGTGTAGGTATGTTTGTTAGTGACTTAACTACTACACCATCTGGAAATGGTCATACAGTTTTAAGTGGACATAGAGATACTGTTTTTACCGAGCTTGGTCAATTAAAGGAAAATGACCAACTTATCGTGGAATATGAAAATAAAACATATACATATGAAATTAAAAAGCATTGGATAACAGATTCAGAAGATCGAACAGTTATTGTAGAAAAAAGTGAGTCAACATTAACATTAACAACTTGTTATCCTTTTGACTATATAGGAGACGCTCCAGATCGGTACATAATTGAAGCATCTCTACTTTCCATTCATTGAGGATGGAAAGTCCAATACACATTAGTAAAATTAAAGTGTTTATCCAGTCGGAGAAAGGCACCTTAAGGGTGTCTTTTTTTATGTAAATAAGCTGCTCATACGGACAGCTTATTATGGTTTTTGGCTTAGCGTGATTTTTTCGGAAAGCTGGCGGCACCCCATCGCTATCAACCTAACAGAGCAGGTTGCTCCCAGAAGTTTTTTATACAGAATAACATCAAAAAATACGTCTTGAACAAGCGTTAAAAAAGAAAGCTGAAGGGCAAGTATATCCTTTTGGAGTCTTTTTAAGAGAAAATGATACAATGAAGATAATATTAGGAAATTATGGGGATGATTACGTTGCTTACTTTGATAAAATTTGTAGTTAGTTATGCTGCAAGTCTGTTTGCTTTTATTTTTGGATGGTTCTTAATTTCATATATTTTTAATCCTAGCTTTATTCACCCGGACGTTTTACATGGATTCATAAAAACTATCGTCACTTATGGTAGTATACCAGCTCTCATAGCTTGTTTACTTGGGGAAGTTTTATATAGGAAAATTAAACGATGTCGAGAGTTTCAATTTGGAATTCCTTTATTTATAGGACTAGCATTTATCTATACACTTATACCATTTCTTTTTCTTTTTACTTTTACTTTTTCACATTTCTTTGACTTCGCTGCACCTGTCATTATGGGGTCCTTAGCTTTTTATTTAGTGCGTAGAAAAATATAATTATAATAGATATGTCTGAATCACTAGTTTCAAAAATCCTTCACGCAATGATGATTGCATGAAGGATTTTGATGTTTTCTTATTTTTTTGTCTCGTTGATCCATGTAATAATGTCCTGGATGACGTACTCGGGAACATTAGCAGGGATTTCGTATTCACTAGGAAGACTTAATTCACCGCCACCTTCCATGAAGAAATGATTCAATTTCGGGTATTTTTTGAACTGAACATTTCCGCGGTTTGAAAGTCCTTCTTGCCATTTTGTATATTCATCTTTTACTGTTACTTGGTAATCGCGTGCTCCTTGCAGAATGAGTAAAGGCTCTTTTCGTAATTTTGCCTCTTCAACTGGACGCCACCTAGAAACATCATACATAAAATGAGGTGACCCAAAATTGTAGTCAGCTGGAGGACGGTCAGGATTGAAAGTAGGATCCTGAATAAAAGCAACCTGTCTTTTTAGTTCAGTGATTTCTTCCTTTGACGCCCCAAGGTATTCATACTGATCAATGGCAATGTCAGTCAAAGGGCGTGCAGGTGGTGCGAGTAAGATACTTCCTCGGACAAGTGAGGAAGGCGCTTTGCTCAGTATACGTGGCATTGTACCAGCTCCTAGACTATGTCCAAGAATGAAAATATTATTTGGATCAATGCCTTCCTGCTGCGCTGCTGATTTTGCTGCAAATATAGCATCATCTGTAGTATCACGGTCTAACGTACCAGGTTCTGTACTCATCTTTAATGCGTGTTCTAAGGTGCGTTTTTCATAGCGCAACACTGCAATTCCGTTGGATGAAAGGCCCACCGCAATGTCTCGTAAGATTTTTGTTCCCATATATGTGCTATCGCGATCATGGATGCCAGCACCATGAACAAGAACAACTACGGGCAGCTTTTCACCACGCTTATGTTTCGGAACTGTTAATGTCGCTGGTAACGGATAGGTAGAATTTCCAATGACGATTTCACGTTCTTGATAGGAGTCAGGTTGATCATAGCTAGGATGCGGGATGGTATAAGATTCCTCGGGTGGCCTTTCGCCAATTTCATCTACTTTCCCGCCAGGTGTGAATTTAAGGAGTAGCGGTATGGTAGTTCCTTCGGTAGCTGCTGGAATTTCCACCGTCTGATGGACCAAGTTTCGTTCTTTTATCACGGGGATTCCCATGCTTTTTATCCCGCTCCAGCCACTTTGTGTCCACCAGTTTTGTAATGTGGTTGCTGTAAACTTGGATTGAAAAGCAGCAGACGTCAACTGTAGTGCCTCTGCATACTTACCTTTCTGGAGATATTCAAAAAATAATGATGTACGCTCCGTTAAAGAGACTAGTTTCTTTTCAGCAGATTGTTCCTCGCTTGTATCTGCGTGAATAGTTGTTGTAAGCGAGAAAGATGAAATGCCTAAAGAAAAGAGTAGGATAAAGGTAAGTGCTAATCTTTGTATTTTCTTTTTTTTAATCATGTTTTAACCTCCAATATGTGATGGCAAAAAACAAGTATGGTAATTAGAATTCTGGTGCGAAAACTTCAAAATATTTGCAAGCAATCTCCAAAACTTGGACATACTAATATTATTATTCTAAAAAAATGTAGATTTCTTCTCTTGTTACATGCATATTAATCGCAGAAATAATCTTTTTTCCTTCACTTTCTATTTTGATTATAGAAAACAAAGCTCTCGTTTTTCTTACTTGATACTTACAAATTCCTTAAGCAGGGGATATTTTAAAATCTTAGCTTGATGGATATGTGACGGTACTCCTATGTTAAGAGATAGCTTAAGGACCGAGGATTATATTGTTTTTATAAAGAGTTGATGTTATGTTTGTTTTGTAACATATGGTGTTTTATGTATGTAGGAGGATTTATTGAAGAAATTATTAATATTGTTTTTATTAGCTACATTTTGTCTACAGATTACAGGATGTTCTAATAATATGGGTGCACTAAGGGAGAAGTCTAAAACTTCAACACTTGTGAAGTCTAAACGCATCAACAAAGGGTGGTACAAACATATGTAATAGTTTGTATCACCCTTTGTTGATGATAGAAGTTATAAGGCAAAATTAATTAGGTTGATAGTAGATATTTTCCATAAAGAAAAGACACCCATATCAGAGTGTCCTTTCTAATAGTTTTTTAGCAGAAGCAACTGCATCCGATAATGATTAATAGTATAAAGAGTACAACAAGTAAAGCAAATCCACCAGCAAAACCACAGCCTTCTCCGCAACTACCACCATAGCCCATAATAGTTTCTCCTTTAGGTAAGAGGATAAAACTAAGGTTCATTCGTGTATTTTAACGGGTTCACTTTACCTTATGTTTTTAAGAATGAATGGAGCAGGTTCTTTTTTATTTTATCGAAAGTAAACTTTTAGCCAGTAGTTTATTTTCATACTATTGATTTTTATGCGTATTTGGTGAAAAATCAAGGAGCTGCAAAAAAATACTATACCGAAATTTAGTTCGGTATAGTAACGTGCATATAAAAGATCCCACTTTGCTATATCCCCAAAAAGAGTCATAAAAATCTATGTTTTTTTAATTCAGTTGCAAACTACAAAACTTCTTTTTAAAGAAATGTATGTACATACAAATTATATTTTATTCCATAACTCTCTAACTTTTGTTCACGATAGTCTGATATTGAAAAAATATAATATTTGGTACGACATCACTTTGTTTTTTTATAAAGTTTTGTAATTAAACTATAATATTGTATTTTTTTTGTATTATTGAAATTAGTAATAATAAAATGTATTATTGAAAAGCACAATTTATAATTCAAGTAATCAGGACTATGCGTCTATTATAATTTGAACATTCAGAAATTATAATATTGTCTAAAAATGAGGTGAGATTCATAGAAACAGTAAATATTAAATGGTATGGAATGTATAGTATAAATGATTTTTATAATAGGGAAGAAGCTTCTAAGAAGGGGATATTTGCAATCTCTAGAGTATGTGCTAAGAATGTAAAATTGCTATATATAGGACAAACCAAAAGAAGCTTTATACAAAAGATAAGGGAACTTAATAAGGAGTGGCCTTTCGATGAGAGCGAATTAAAGATTACATTAGGAATAATAGAATTTCCTAGTGGTGAAATTTACTCTGAAAAGAAGGTAAAAGAGATAAAATCCCTTTTGATTTTACGACATACCCCATTAGAAAACGAAACATCTTTATTATACTATAGAGGGAAATTTAATTTAAAAATTATAAATAAGGGAAGAAGAGGTTTAATTGTTAAAAAGCTTTCTACAGGAGATCTAATGTGGACATAATCGGAATCACCTTTGAATAAAATTGAAGGTTTCTTAAGTGCGGAAGCTTATCAATTTTTAATGTATTAAACTATTTTGAATGACATATGTCAGATGCTTGAAAAAAATAAATTTTATTATGACATGAGATCCTGTAGGAAAGTGTAGTTTATTTCTATTATTTAATGAAATATTAAGAAAATTATAGAGATAATACATAAAGAGTAGAGGAGAAAGTAAACGCGGAGGTTTGAAGAATGGGACAAGTAAGTAGATTTCAAGAAAAACAACAGAATCGTCGTCAAAAGGCAATTTTTAATATTGCATTTACTTTAATATTAGTGACAGTTGGTATAGTGACATACCAGTTATTTACCGCTTCTAATACATCAAAGAAAGCAATTGCTCAAGAAAAGAAAGCAACAAAGATAGAAGAGAAGAAAACTGAAGATAAAGAAACAGCAAAGATAGAAGAGAAGAAAACTGAAGATAAAGAAACAGCAAAGATAGAAGAGAAGAAAACTGAAGATAAAGAAGCAGCACAGCTAGAAGAGAAATCAAAAGCAGAAAAATCGGTAAAAACAAACGGAAATGAAAATAATGAGGAAGAAAAAGCGGCATCTCAAGAAAAGGGTTCTCAAACTAATCCTTCTTGGAAGCCAATTGGTACCGAGCAAGGAGCAAAACCTGAAATGAAATTTAAAGAAGGAACAGTAGATTGGAGTGAGATGAAAAAAGCAATTTCTTATGCTGTTGATGTTCCAGAGAGCCAATTGATTTTCGATTTTATTGGGAATAATGGTAATAATAAAGCCTACGGTAATGTACGAGATAAGCAAAATAATAAAAAATATAAGGTTAATATTGATTGGGTAGAAAATCAGGGGTGGAAACCAGCATCTGTTCAGGTGGTAAGATAAATAATAGAAATGTAATGATGTAAATCAGCTGTCCATATGGGCAGCTGATTATTTTTTTGCTTAGCTTATTTTAAAAAAAACGCTGGTGGTACCTCGTTGAGAAATATGAATCAAATCTATATTTTGTTTTATTTACCTCACTATTTTATCCATAACTTCTTTATATTTATGATAGTAATTAGTTTCAAATAAATATGGGGATAGTTGGACTAAACAAAATGTTCCTTATAAGTAGTAAGTATCTTTTGCGATTTTAATTTATAATTATTTATAAAAAAGAAAAGACACCCTAAGGTGCCTTCCTTCGACTTGAACCATCTTAATTTTAATAATATATTGGACTCCCATCCAAATATTATTTTACCATGTTAAGTTATTTTATTCATTGAGAAATATGTTTTAAATCTATATTTTTAAAAAATATATAGATTTGAACAATATGTATACGAGCCGCATATCAAAAAAAAGACACTCTCAAGAGTGCCTCTCCTTAGCAGCCGAATCCGCCGCCCCAACAGCTAGCGCCAACGATGATTAATAAGATGAAGAGCACAACAAGTAAGGCAAATCCGCCGCCGAAACCACAGCCTCCACCACAACTACCGCCATAGCCCATATTAACTCCTCCTTCCATAAAGACCATTTATTAATGGATTTAATTTAATTTATGTTTTTAAGGATGAATGGAGCAGGTCCTTAAAAAAATAAAAGGATTTTGGAAGTTAAAAAGAGTTGACGACCTTATTTTTGTCACCGGTATTTTGTCTTCTACATATTGTATTTTATTCTGTGTATTGGGGGAAGGAGGATCTTATGGCTAATTCTGAGATGATTTTACGTTTACTTACGGATTTAAAGATTGAACAACAATTGTTGAAAGAACAGTTAGAAAAAATGCAAACAGCTGTGACTATTCTTGAAGAAAAATCAGTGACGCTTAAAGAAAAACCAGCGACTCTTAAAGAAAAAACAATGACTCCTGAAGAAAAACCATCTGTTACAAAGCAAAGAGCTTTTTCTGGACGCCCAACATCTTTTCGTGATTGGAGAGCATCTAGTCAAAAAAATTAGGGAATGTTATGTGAAATGATAAGTAAAAAAGTACAGTCTGCTGTAGAAAAGACTGTACTTTTTTATGTCAGTAGAGAATGTTAAGGTAGACGTATTTATTTGGCCTATTCCACTTTTAATTGGAGTTCTTTATCTAACTTATCATTATTAATTTTTAAAGTTAATCCTTGCGTGTTTTTCGGTACATCAAATACAATGTTTCCTTCCGAACTTTCATTAGGATTAACAATATTAAATTTGAATGTGGAGATATTTGCAGCTTTAAGTACTGACTGATATTCATTGGAAATGTGATATTCTCTTCCAAATCCATCAATTAATTTAAAGTTGTTGATATCTAGTGTAATGGGTTCTTCTTTGTGATTATAAACTGCGATATCTAATACTTTAAAGACACCTTGTGCTTTAACTTCTCCAGTCCCTAGAACATCTAATGACTCGGCAGATCCCATTGACATGTATACATCAGAGGAATCTACATTGGTAGGAAGTTCTTTTTGCGGAACCTTACGATTAAGTTCGTTATTCTCTGTTTTTTTTGAAGTCTTTTGCTCGTTTTTCGCAGATGTATCATGTGAACTGCAAGCTGATACTCCAAACAAGAATGTGCTACATAATAATGATGTTAATAACTTTTTGTTCATCGTTTGTTTCTTCCTTCCAAAATAGAAGCACTTTTAATGAGTGCTATATATATTTATCTTTATATGTATTACATTTTATATCTTATTATATTGATTTTGGAAGGAAAAGGGAAAATATTGTGCATTTCTCTGATTCGAATTATTTATCTGTCTAAAAGTTGAAATTAAAATGAGCCCCATAAATGATAAACCATTCCACTAACAAAAAACACTAATCCTAAAAATAAAACAATTAAAGCAAGCACTCCATTTTTATTATGTTCCATAAAATTAGCTCCTTTTTCATTTACTTACATGCAAAAGCCTCTAGTCGTAATTATAGCTAAAGACTTTAATCTTCATACTTTGTAGTTTATAAAAAAGTTGTACTTCTGTATTAATTTGGAATATGATTATTTAAAGAGAAGGTGATGAGTACATGCAGGAAACAAAACAATTCCCACTTATATCGGGAAATCTCTCATTAGATTTAGTAAATACAGAGTTAGTTAAGCGTGGACAACGTTATGATTTATTAATAACAGATGAAGATGTATTAGAATGGCTATATGTAATAAAGGTTAATCTTCCTTTTTTGAATGGAAAAACATTTATAGGGATTCAAGAGCGAATGAAGCTGGTTACATCTAGTATATTAGAAATAAGAAATATAATGAGAAAGCAGTTTGAGGCAATTGCTGATCAGCACGAAATTTCCAATGATTTTATTACGTATTTAGAAAAACAAATTGAGAAAGCACCGTTTACATATAAAATCATTGAACAGCAGCTAGTACCTATCCCGGTTGGAGAAATCGAGGATGTACTCACATCGTTAATTGCATTTGATGCTTTAACTTTAATAGTAGAAAATAAGCTTATTTCCCTTAAAAGGTGTTCAAACCCTGACTGTGTTTTATTATTTATAGATAAGAGTGGAAAACGAAAATGGTGTTCTATGAAAATATGTGGGAACCGGAAAAAGGTAGCAAAATTCCAGAATCGAAAATGTGAAGAAGTTTAGGGAATCAACTTATAACAGTTGATTCTTTTTTTGTATTCTTGAACTAACTCTTAAAATTAACGTTTACAGGTTAGTTATGTCAGGTTATAATTCTTGGTAAATAAAGGAGGAGAACGATGGATAATATAACAGCAACTAAGCAGAAAGATCCTCAACCAATAAGTGTACGATATTTTACAAAAATGAAAGGGAAAGGAAGAAGCCCATTACAAGTAAATGTAAAGGACTCTTTAACGGGACTACTAGGGGGATTTTTAACAATTCTTACCTTAACATATTTAACGAGCATAACCTCTACAGAATTATTAATGGCTCCATTTGGGGCGAGTTGTGTATTAGCGTTTGGAGTTTGGAATGCGCCATTATCTCAGCCGCGTAATATTATTGGAGGACATTTGATTTCAACTTTCATCGGTCTATCAATATATCATTTGTTTGGGAATGAATATTGGACAATTGCTTTAGCGGTGGGGATGGCAATAGCCGTTATGATGTTAACGAGAACGACGCACCCTCCAGCAGGCGCCGATCCGATTATCGTTATTTTAGGGGCAAATAGTTGGAGTTATTTAGTAACACCAGTTTTAATTGGCTCCGTTGTTATTGTAGTTATTGCTTTATTCATTAATAATATGAGTAGTAAAAGAAATTATCCAACTTTTTGGATGTAGTTTGTGAAGTGAAAAATAATTTAAGTGAGTATTCTATTCTTACTATGTTTTCATTTCACATACATTTTAGTTTACAAAGAAAAGACACCCATATAAGAGTGTCTTTTCCAATAGTTTTTTAGCAGAAGCAAGAAGCTCCAACGATGATTAATAAAATAAACAATACAACTAATAGTGCAAATCCTCCAGAAAAACCGCAGCTTCCACCGCAACTACCGCCAAATCCCATAATAGTTCCTCCTTTAATAAGAGGGGAAAACAAAGGGTCACTCGTGTTTTTTAACGGATTCCATTTACTTTATGTTTTGAAGTATAAACATGAGCGGGTCCTTTTGAAAATAAAAAAGACACCTTGAGGTGCCTTTTGTCCAATGTAATTTCATTAATATTCGTTAGCATAAAACTCTTTTATTAATTTTATTTCATTTGTATCTGGATTAAACTTAAATATTTTAATTTGATTAGATTCGTCTTTGTATGCAAATGTATTCTCACCAACTTGGGTCATATTGCTCGTGTTTACGATAGGTTCACTACCGTGATCAGTGATTTCCACAGTTTTCTCACGATCCCAGAATGCAATGACAATAATCAAAACGATAAGACATACACGTATAAAACGTAATTCTCTTGCAACAGGATGTTCCATCTGTTAGTCTCCTTTACTGTTTGATAGATTCTGTTTATAAAAGAGATAATTCCTAGGAATAGAATATAAATAAAAAAGACACTTTAAAAAGTGTCTTTTTTATTTTAGTTATGCGCATTACTTAATAAGACGCTAGTTCCTCAGTCTGGCTATGAGTAACTATGTAGGGTGATTTCATTATAACATTTTAACCAGTAATGGGTCTATATGGAATTTAGTTGATTTTAATTTTGATTATTCATAACTATTTGTTAAGTGTTTAGATGAAGGAACTAAGCTTGTTTTAGAAGAGTATTTAGATGAACTTGATATAGGTGCTATGTCTTATACATTGGTCTTGCGGCAATACAACTGGAGAAAGGGGAGGTTTGCATTAATCGAGCGAGGGGAAAATCGTGAGCTTTGGGAAGAAGCTGATGTAGAAGATTATGAAGAGAGAAAGTTTTACATACATTAAAAGCACAGCTGATAAAGTGTAGAGTTATATTTCCCTTTACACGAACATAACGGTATAATATAGTTAAGTTAAGTAAACTTAACTATTAAGTGAAACGAAATAAAAGCATGGAGGATGCTATGACTAGAACGTATAAAGAAGTAATTAATGAAATGAATCGAGCCTATACGGAACTCTATATTTTACTATTTCAAGATTTAAAGGATGAGTTCGGTCTTACTGGGCAGCAAGAGAGCATGTTATTTCATATTCATTTAAATGAAAACACGACAGCAAATAACATTGCGAGTACGTTTAATATAACGAAAAGTGCTGTGAGCCAAGTTTTATCGAAATTGGAAAAACAACAGATGATTTCAAAACAAGTAAACCCTAATAATAAAAGGGAGTATTTTCTTACACTTGGTCCAAAAGGTAGTAAGTATATAGAGCGGTTGTCTGAGTTAGATGATGTATTAATTGAGAAATACTTTTCCAAAATCGATATAAATGCCCTAGAGCAAATGACCGATACGTTAACGAAAATAAATAAAGTGATATTGGAAGAAAAGCAGAAGGATATTGATTGTAATGAGTAAGAAGCAAGATGAAACAATTAGTAGAAAGGAGGGGAAGCATGTGATGAGTTACATACCGAATATGATTACGATAGCAAATTTTGTGTGTGGGCTTTTGGCTATTCACGCTGTTTTCGTTCACGATATTTATTTGGGAGCAGTTTTTATTATTACGGGTATGTTGTTTGACCTTTTTGATGGCATGGTCGCTCGGAAACTTGATTCTGTTTCGGAAATAGGCGGAGAGCTAGACTCATTTGCGGATTTAGTTACTTTTGGTGTGGCACCGTCTATTCTTGCATATAGTGCTTCGTTAAAAGATTTACAGTCTATCGGGATGATATGTGCCCTCGCGTATAGTATTTGTGGAATGCTTCGGCTTGCGAGGTTTAACACACGGCAAAGCAAACTCCCAACATTCATCGGAATGCCCATTCCATTTGCGGCGATGTGTATCCTCATTTTATGCCGCCTAAATAATCCAGTTTCCGTGGCATTTGGTACATGCGTACTCGCTTATTTAATGGTGAGCAAAATCAAATTTCCTCATTTTAAAAAAGATATAGCTGAAAGCTTGAAGCCTGAAAGCTTGGATTGATGATACGGAACTACAATGAGAAAGATAAAGGAGAATAACATGATTCGTATGGCACTAAGAACGTTCAACATACAAATGTATTGTTTGCTAGGCGTAATGTTATTGGGATGGTTGCTGACACCTTTTTCAGCCCAGTTTGTAGGGATAAGTATTGGCCTTTTGGTGAGTATGTACTGCGCCTGGATTTTAGGAAGGCGTATTGAAAAGTTCGGAGATAGCATTGTAAAAAAAGAAAAAGCACCGATGCTCGGAATGATGAATCGGTTCGCAGCCGCAATACTCGGTGCGATTATTATGTATGAAATAGAACACCATGAATTCATGTGGACATTCGCTGCTGGAATTATGGGGGGATATTTCTTGGTTATTATTAATTTAGGGTATTACAGTATGAGGGATGCGGAGGAATAAAGAAAAGACACCCTAAGGTGCCTTCCTTCGACTTGAACCATTTTCATTTAATACGAATCTATCCGTATTACCCCTTTGTTATAAATGTAAACACACCCTATAAAACAGAATCATCTATATACACCAGATTGTTAGTTCATAAAATACAAGAAATTTGAGATTAGTATCGGAGTAACGCCACATCCCCTAAAATGATTGATATGTTACGCCTATCAAAAGAATCTGCTTTATAGAACGTGTCCACAGTTTATATTTTACTATATTTAATATTCATTAAGTGTATTTTTTGTTAATATGTATAATTACATAAAGTTGAAGGCGAAAGAGAGTATGCTTTCGTATTGTGTAATGAAGAAAAAACACTTTAAGGTGCCTTCTTTCGATTGGAATCATCTTAATTGTATTGCGTCGTTATCATATAAGAAAAAAGACATCAATTAAGATGTCCTTTTTTCTTTGTAAAATTGGTGTTAAGAAGGTATAACCTATGAATAATATAACAATCATCGAGTAAGTTTATTATAGCAGCGATAAATAGGGTTTTTATATGTAATATTACATATATATAGATTTATTTATATTTTATTTGTATATTTTAATTGTCTGTTCCTTGTTTTAATTCGTTTAGTTATATTATTTTTTGAGTGCTCCAGCAATGGAGCCTTTTTTTAGTATTCTATTTTGATGATGTTCCATAAGATTAGCCCCTTTTAAAGCTGTTTTTATATAAAAAGCCTTTAACTTGTAATTATAGCTAAAGGCTCTAAGTGTCATACTTTATAGTTTATAAAATCTTATAAGAAGAATAACCAGTATTTTATATAGAATTTATCCCGCTATTTGCCGGGCTGCCTGTAAACGCCCAAGTGGTGAGAGCTGATTAAAGTTTCACTTTATAATGTTTTTTATCCAATTTGGAATTGAAAATGTACTAGCTTGATAATGAAGCTAGGTTATTAGAAGTGAAAAATTTTAGTTTTATTATAATTAATAGAAATGAAAGTAGTGTAAATATAAATCCACTCCAAATAAGTTGATGAATACCTAAGTTTGAAATGAACCAGCCTCCAATAGTTGTTCCTAGAGTAATTCCGAGATTTGAGAATGAAACGAATAGGCTATTACCAAATTCGGGTGCTTCTCTTGCTTCACTTATTAACCATGTTTGACCAACAATTAATCCACCAGCATGCACGATTCCCCAAATGAATACCATAAAAATCATTGGAACAAGATAAGAACCTAAATAATAAACCAATATGTAAACAATAGAATATAAAATAGGGAACGATATTACTGTATTTACTATGCTTGTTTGCAAGAGACTACCAAATAAATGATTGCCTAAAATCATAACTATACCAAATATGAATAGCATGATACTGATGAGAGATCCATTCATGGAAGTTACTTTTGCAAGGTACTCGGCGAAGTAGCTGTATACGGAAAACATAGCTGCAAAAAGGAATGTGATGGTTAAAATATTTAACCATAATCCTGGTTTGCCGAGTATACGAATTTGTTTGCCGAAAGACATTTTTTCTTTAACGGGCATAGAAGGAAGTGAGATTAGCATTCCAATAAATGCAAGGGCGTTAATAAGCGCTCCGAATAAGAAAGCAATTTCTAATGAAAATTGATCTGCAAGGTAAGAGGTTAATGGTACACCTAGTGCAAAGCCAACCGTAATTCCCATGAAAACTTTTGTAACCGCTTGACCACTCTTTTCAGGAGGGGCAAGTTTAGCAGCTGTTACAAGAGCGATTGAAAAGAAGAGTGGGTGAAGTGCTGCTGGTAAAATACGAAAAACAAGCATGATTTCAAATTGTGTTGTATAAGCGTAGATTATATTTGAAATAACAAAAACAAAGATGACTGTTAATAAAATTATTTTGCGATTAATACTAGAAATGAGCAGAATTAAAAACGGACCAGAAATAGCAACGACTAGTGCGAATATACTTACTAAAAATCCTGCTTGTGCAGTTGAAATGCCAAATTTCTGAGTGATTTGTGGTAATACGCCGACAATACCCATCTCGGTAGTAATAATTCCAAACACCCCTATTGCTAGTGTAAGAATAAGTAAAGGACTTACTTTTTTCATTTGTAAAACTCTCCATTCTTATTATTATTTTGAAAGTAAAATCGATTTATTAACAAAGAAATGAGCATGATTGGATGTCAATAGTATTAGAATTATGTAATGTTAAATACAAAGACATATATCTAAATAACTAGATATGATATGTTAAAAAAATGCTCCTTTCTATGTTTCTTACTTTTATAGGTAGCGAAGTTTTAAAAAGAATGTATTGGACAGCTATATAAAAGTAGAATGTGGGAAAGCAAATAATCAATTGGTAGGTTGATTATTTGCTTTCATTTTATAATTCGTTTTGAACGTATTCAGAAAACTCTCGTATTGTTTTTTCATTTCGGCGATAGTAGGTCCATTTTCCAATTCGGTCAGATTGTAGTAAACCTGCTTTTTTCATAGTTAATAAATAACTAGAAATAACCGATTGGGCTAAGCCAGTTTTAAGCTGGATATCTCCTACGCACACTCCAACTTGAAAACTAAGGCCTTGCTCTAGATAAGCTTTTTCATCGAAATGGTTTTCTGGATTTTTCAACCATGATAAAATTTGACATCTTGTTTCATTTGACAATGCTTTATAAATTAATAAAGGTTCCATAAGGATATTATATCTACTTTTATAGATTTGTAAATGGGTTTGTGTGATTTTAAGGGAAGAAGGTATAGTTGATCCCCTCGAATAGGAACAGGGTGCTCTTGATCTGTACCTTTTGTAAAGGACATTCTAAAAAAAGTTAGGCAACCTAAAAAAGATGATTTCTGTATGCAAACAGGAGTCATTTTCTTTAAATTCTATTGATAGCAAGAGTGATTATAGTACGTCATATATTTCTTAATTTCATGTGTTAACTGAACAAACGATTCACATGAGTTTATATATGCTGCATCGGTTAAAGTATTACAGGCAAAAATGATAGTATTGTTAGGTTTAAGCATGTTGTTGCCTAGCTATCAATGGCGGATTCCTAAGAAGAGTAATAATAAAACCCAACTGAAGATTTAAGAAAAATTTTATGTTTATCCCACTCTTTATTTTAAAAGTTTTTCCTATCCTATAAATGACTTACATCATGAAGGAGACTAAAAAAGACAAAGTCATAGATGAAAATGTAAAGTTAGGGGATTCTACATGCATACAGGAGTTTTGATTAGTTATTTGTATACGTATTTTTTTACTATAATTTTTTGTATTGTGTTTCAAATTGGATTTTATTTTAAAGCGAAAAACAATATATCTATTCGGCATTTTTTATGGGTGTATGTTTTTCTATTCTACCTTTCGCTAGTGTATAAGGTGACGCAAATCGCGACTGTATGGGATATAAGTAGATATGAAACGTGGATTCGTGTAAGTCAAATCAACTTGACTCTATTTGATACGGTAGGTAGTACTACGTATCTTTTGAACATTGTACTGTTTATGCCGTTAGGTTTTTTATTACCGACTATTTGGCCGCAGTTTAGAAAGATAAAAAACACCGTATGCGCGGGATTCTTTTTTTCATTGGCAATTGAGTTAAATCAATTACTAAATAATAGAATTACAGATATTGATGATTTATTTACGAATACCCTTGGGGCAATTATTGGGTATGTCTTATATAAAGTATTATATACAGCGTTATTTAAATTGATATTGAAAAGAGAGGAAAAAAAGCTTGATACAAACTCGTCTCTAGTCATAAAATACGAGGCTGTTTTTTGTTTAGTGTGTTCATTTGTAGGTGCGATGTTCATTTATTATCCAGCTTTATTTGGAAGACCTGTAATCATTCAGTGAGGTGAGTATGAATTTCTTTTGAACGCTCGAGCGATATTTCAATTTGTAAAAAGCCTTTAACTTGTTATAGTTAAAGGCTTTTATCATCATAATTTTTACTTACCAATTACCCACTCTAACATCCGCCTTCAACCACTTCACCCAATCCAAATCCTCTACCTTAAGCAAACTGAGAGAAACACCCTTCATATCTAAAGAAGTCAACAGCGTACCAACCTTTACGAACTCCACATGTAATCCTTCCAGTTCACACAAACGGCGAATGTCATTTGCGAAAATGTATTGTTCCATTAATGGAGTTGCGCCGAGTCCATTAATAAGGATAGCGAAGTTGTCTCCTTTTCTCCAGCGGTAAATACTTTTTAGTTTGTTCATCAGTTCAATCGCTAATATTTCAGAAGAGGATAGTGCTTCTTTACGGTAACCTTTTTCTCCGTGAATGCCGACGCCATAAAACACTTCATCATCGTTTAATGTGAATGAAGCTTTTCCTTTCACTGGATCGTTGGCAGGGGAAAGGGCAACTCCTAATGTGTGTAAGTTTTCAGTAATAGAACGGCCGAGTGTTGTTAGTTCTTCTAAAGAATGTCCTTCAAGAGCGGCCGCACCAAGTATTTTTTGAACGAAAACAGTGCCAGCTACGCCGCGTCTTCTTTTATTAAAAGAAGCATCATCTTCAATTGAAACGTCGTCATTTACGATGATGTGGTCAATTTTTCTTCCTTCTTCTTTGGCAATTTGCTTTGCCGCTAGAAAGTTTTCAACGTCATCTTTAAAGTTTTTAATGATGAATAAAATATTTTTATCTTTCGGCATGAGGCGAGTTGCCGCCACAATTTGTTCCACTGTAGGCGGAGTGAAGATGCTTCCGTTTACTGCTGCCGTAAGCATTCCTTTTCCTACATAGCCAATATCAGCGGGTTCATGTCCGCTACCACCGCCGCTTATTATAGCAACGTTTTGCTTCAGTTTTTCAATATCTTTTACATAAATGATGTTATTTGTTTCGTCGTAATTTACTTTGTCGTTATGTTCAAAATAAAAGCCATGCATCATATCTTGAACAATATTTTGTACATCATTCATAATCTTTTTCATTGCTTTTGCCACCCTTTAATTACTTTGCTGACTGCTCCAGTAATAGTAGTAATTGATTGTTTATCATATTTTTCATGAGAGAAGACATAATGGATGGATTTACTTCGCACTTGCTTTCAATCCAATCTTTTATCGTTCCAACGAAGCCGTGACTATAAAAGGAGGCAATCGTATTTTTCGTTTCAATAGAAAGAGTTAAGCCACAGTTCACGGATAGTTCATCAATAATCTTCATATATAAGTTTTTCGTGTGCTCAAATAAATAGTGATTAAACGAGTTTTGTTCAATGACTTTAAAAGCATTTCGGTAAAATTTTTGATTTTCGTAAAAGTAATCAAATAATAAATCGAAAATGTTTTCCCATGTTTCATAATCGAGAAAGTCGATAATGTTTTCTTTCGTTTCTTCTCTATAAATCCAGCTTAATAGTTCAAATTTATCTTTAAAATGATAATAAAAAGTTTGCCTACGCATTTGACAGTGTAACATAATATCGCTCACTGATATTTTATGAAACGACTCTGTTTCCATTAAATATTTCAATGAGTTCGCGATTATTTTTTTAGAAATTATAGAAGAGGTCATCTGAATCATCCCTAGAATGTTAGTAATATAAAAATCCTATCTATAAATGAGAGCGGTGTCTTTAGACAGATTGTCCATTTTGTCCGTTTACTATAAAACGCTTTCATTTTAACATGAGTAGTAAGAAGAAGATTTCAAATATATCACAATATATTAAAGGAATTGAGGGATAATCACAATGAAAAAGATTATAAACAAACCAGAAACATTAGTAATGGAAATGTGTAACGGAATGGTTATGGCTCACCCAGAGCTTGAACTTTTGAAAAAATATAAAGTTATTAAGAAGAAAGAAATGAACGAAAACAAAGTAACGTTAATTAGTGGCGGCGGTAGTGGCCATGAGCCGGCACATGCAGGATTAGTCGGAAAAGGAATGTTAGATGCGGCGGTGTGCGGAGATGTGTTTGCGTCACCTTCACAAATTCAGGTGTATCAAGCGATTAAAGAGACAGCTAGTAAAAAAGGAACGTTATTAATTATTAAAAATTACAGCGGCGATATTATGAATTTCAAAAACGGAGCTCATTTAGCGACGGAAGATGGAATTGAAGTCGACTACGTAAAAGTGGATGATGATATTGCGGTAGAAGATAGCCTATATACAGTAGGACGCCGCGGCGTTGCGGGAGTTATTCTCGTTCATAAAATTGCCGGCGCAGCAGCGGAAGAAGGTATGGATTTAGGAGCGGTGAAAGCTGTAGCGGAAAAAGCAGCGGCTAACGTGCGCACAATCGGTTTAGCGTTAACTTCTTGTACAGTTCCAGCGAGCGGATCACCTACTTTCACACTTGCGGAAGATGAAATGGAATACGGCGTAGGTATTCACGGCGAACCAGGAATTAAGCGTGAAAAAATGCTGTCAGCAGATGAACTAGCTAACCGTATGACAAATGATCTTGTAAAAGATTTAGGAGTAAAAGATGGCGAGGAAATCGCACTTCTAGTTAACGGTTTTGGCGGAACACCACTGCAAGAACTTTACTTATTTAACAACGCAGTGACGAGAGAATTAGCTGCTAGAAACATTAAAATCAATAGAGTATTCGTCGGTAACTATATGACAAGTATCGATATGGCTGGCATGTCTTTAACAGTGATGAAGTTAGATGATGAGTTAAAAACATTACTATCAAAAGAGTGTAATACACCAGCGTTTAAAGTAGATGGGTCAGTTGAAAGTGTAGAGTACGTGAATGTACTTGAAGAGAAAGAAGAGAAGGAAGTTTCCTTTGAAATAGAAACAGCGGAAGAGCATGCTGTGATTAAGGATAATGTTATTACATTAAACAACATGATTTATCTCGTTGATAAAATGAGCGACGTTATTATTAAAAACGAAGTACCGTTCTGTGAGTTAGATACACACGCAGGTGACGGCGACTTCGGAATGAGTGTGGCAAAAGGATTTAAGCAATTAAAACGTGAGTGGCATTCTATTGTAGATCAAGAGAACGTAACGATTGGGTCATTCCTTGACGGTTGTTCAATGATTATTATGGAACATTGCGGCGGCGCATCTGGTCCAATTTGGGGTGGTGCATTCCGCGCAGCTAGCAAAGCAGCAGGAGAAAAACGTGAGCTAACAGTGAAAGAATTCGCTGAAATGTTGCAAGCAGCACTTCAAGGTATACAATCTATCGGAGAAAGATCATTTGGTAGAGGAGCGGTAGTTGGTGACAAAACACTTGTTGACGCGCTTGCTCCATGTGTAGATTCTTGGTTAAATAGCGCTTCAAACGAAGAAGACATGAAAACTGCTTTTGAAAAAGGAGCAGAAGCAGCAGTTAAAGGAGCAGAGTATACGAAAGAAATCGTAGCTCGCATGGGCCGCGCCGGTACAGTTGGTGAAAGAAGTTTAGGATATCCTGATGCAGGTGCACATGCGCTTGGAGTTATCTTTACGGAGATTGCTGGTAGTTTGAGATAGTAATTAGAAAGTCCCTCTGCCTTAAGGTGGAGGGATTTTTCTATAATTTATTAATATATAATTTCGTTAGATGTTTTCTCTGTAAAGATATGTATGTTTATAAATACTAAGATAATAGTTTTAAAAGAAGCAACGTGAGTTCCTATAAATATGGAATTCAGGTTGTTTAATTGTATTTTTGCAAAACTATCCAATCGATAGAAATCACTTCAAAAGGCGGTATTTATTATTTCGTACTTCAAAATTATGGTTGGACACCTTATGGAGTGGTTTGGGAGGGATAAAGAATATAAAAAGAGAATTTGTGATAAATCCCCTATTTAAATTTAGACAAGTACCTACATTCCTTTGATATCATATATTACTTTTATAAATAGAAATATAGGGGGGAATTTCATAATCATTAATCCGTATTGTTCATATATAGACCTGTTTGGCCAATTTAGTAACTACTCTCCACTAGATCAACCTATTTGTATCCATTACCTTATCTAGCTTATCATTATGATTATTATAGTGATTGGAATTATGGAGGAGGGAATAGCGAATACACCAAAATGGTAAAAAATGATATTTATAATTCAGAATTGGACTGAATGAGTTGGTTGAGTGATGTGATAGAGCATAATCCAATACATCCAGTGCATCGAACTTTGTGTCACGGTTTTTCTGGATACAAGACAAATAAGTTTGAATTAGAACATAGCATTCAAAATGGTGGGTGAGTTGCAGCTTGGTCTCAAGATATTTCAGAAAAAGATGTATTACAGGGAGTATTAGCTCCAGGTGTATCTGTATTTAGCGCTAATCCAGGTTCTTTCCTAGCTTGGATAAATGATTTAGTAAATCGTACTATATCATCGTTAACAACAGATGCACAAATAAGTTCACAGCTGAGGCGAGAAGAGTAGCTAATGGAATAGTGGCAGATGTTATTAGGTAAGCAATTCAAGGGAAAAATCCATTAGAAGCTGTTCATAAATTTGGTACAATCGATTTTAAAGCAGGTGCAATAAAATATGCTGGTAAAAATATAGTTTGTGGTAAGACAGTATCCACTACTTGGGGAATGAAGCCTTATATTGCCCTTAGAGTACGTTAAATTTATAATACGGAAGATGAACAATGGGGAGAATGGATTTTTATAGTGGAAGCAAAGAATGTATTTTCCACTAAAAATATAATAGAAAAAACAAAGAAGCCAATTCCTGAAAGGAATTGGCTTCTTTAGATGGATTATTCTACATCGATTATGTTAGAAAACTGTAATTTCATTTTATTATAAAAAGCATCAGTTCATATGACAGCAATGTTTTGCAGGTCAATACCAACAACAGTCATATAGCTAGAGAGTAAATAACCACCTTCGTAATATGTAATTAGTATTTCTTCTTCAGATAATAAGGAACATAACAACATGTTCTCAATCAGTTCTTTTTCTTCAGCGGTTAAGATCGGCCGAGTTACTTTGTATAACTCTTTGCTAAATTAATATACCATCTTTTTTAGCGTCTGCATAAGAAATTAAATATATAATAAGTTTTAATGCTATTATCGTTATAAGTAGATCAGTTTTCTTACACTATTCTCTGACTATTTCCCCATTATTCATTATAAACACTTCATCACATAAGAGTTTAATATCTTCTTGTATATGACTGGCTAATAATATAGTTACACCTTTATTTTTCAATTGTAAAAGTAAATTCCTAATTGAAGAAACACCTTGAGAATCTAATCCATTCATTGGTTCATCCAGTATAAGGATATCTGGATTTTCCATAATAGCTTGGGCAATTCCTAACCTTTGTTTCATACCCAATGAATATTTTTTTACAGCTCTTTTATCATTCGGATCTAACCCCACTAGCTGAATTGCATTAATAATTTGTTCGTTACTAATTTTATTTTGAATACTTGCTAACCATTTTAAATTAGTAAAACCACTTAATTGTTGTAAAAAACCAGGATGTTCAATTAAAGCGCCTGTTCGATCAGGAAAATCAGTTTTTTCACCTAAGATGTTCCCATTTACTGTTATTGTTCCTGTTTCACCTTTTGTTAATCCGCATATGGCTTTAAATAACATACTCTTTCCCGATCCATTATGCCCCACAAACCCGTATATTTTCGCTTTGTATAAATTTAAATTAATATTTGTCAATATGTTGTTTCCTTTTATTTTTTTACTAAATCCCTCTACTTGTACTACTACTGTATTATCATTCATGATAACCCCCCCTTTTAAACATCTCACATAATTTTATAAAGTAATTTTTCCTTACGATTATAAAAAAACCAACCAATCCCTATAACTAGACATTCTAAAATAAACATATACATAAATGACCAAGATGGAGAAATAGTATTAACAAAATCTGAAGAAACACTATTATTTTTCAATATAAGTTGGATACCTGGAATCCACTTTAAAGCTCCTGCATTTAAAGTGTTCGTAAAAAATACCATTACATAAGAAAATATCGCGAATAAAAACCCATAAATTGGATTTTGGGTAAGTAACGTTATTACCAGTTGTAATATCTGAAAAAAAAGCATACTGATAATTTGTATACCTATCACAGTTAACATTGTAGTTACTGGGTTAGTGATAACAGGTAATAATTCATTATCTGAATTTAACACATGTTTTGGTAAATCTAATGAAACTATAAATATACAAATATGCTCTATAACTATATATACAGAGCATGTAATTATTAAAGTAACAATATGACCAACATACCATTTAAATAATGATTTCACCCTAGGAATGGTCATATAAGATTTTAAAATACCTTCTTCCAAAGAATAAATAGCCGTAAGATAACTAGATAATACATAAGGAAGTATCATTACCATTGTTTCAAGTAATCTATAGTGAATTGGATCATATTTACTGCCTAGCATAAAAAATGCAAAATCAAAATACGAGTACGTCTTATGATAAGAATACATCATATTATTCATTTCCTGCCTATTATATATACAAATTAAAAAAAATACAGTGAAACAAAGTGTAATTTTCCAAATTCTACAAAAAGACTTTAAATTAATCCAAGTAATTCTAAATAATATACTTTGAAACATTAAATCTCTCCTTCATAAAACGGACCATTTTCGAGCCAACAAACGTCCAAAAATAAAAAGTAACATGTAAATAATATACAGCATAATAAAAGTTGTTAAAAAATCCAATTGATGTGGTTTGTAATAAAAGAATTCTAATACCATAAAATCATATATTGAAATAAAATTTAAAAAACCTAAATCTATATAATGATAACAAATATAGCAAAAAATCAAATATACAATATTAATTGCAATAACAACTGTTTTTTTCTTATTAAACATCATAAATAAAACAATATTGAATAATCCAACAATATTCAATACCATCATGGTTAATAAAAAAGATAAAATAAAAGCAAATATCGGTGAAAAAGCTTTTGAAAAATCCATATGTGGTAAAGAAATTAATGGTGATTTTCCTGCAAGTACATTTGCCACTTCTTCACTCCAAGATGCATCATATGGCAGTAAAATCAGATTTACTACAAGAGGGATAAGGTAAAATAAAAGTACTGCTACCAAGCTATGTATACAAATAGTTATTATCTTAGAGAATAACCATTGTTCTTTACTAATAAGTCTTATGAAAATATTTACTTCATCATTGTCGTATAAAACTTTAATAATAGAATATAAAAAATATAAAACAAGTAAAAACAAATTGATTTGATAATTACCTATAAAAGAAAATACACCATCCCAAAGATTAAGCGTAGAACTGTCTGGCAGTTCATTGGACATTAATTTGCTAGACATAAAAGCAAGAAAAATTGAAATGCTAATAAATACATACAATTTTGTTTGGAATAATGTTTGATTTAAATTGTAATACGTTAATCGCCAAAGAATTGATTTTCCCATTAAATTTCTTCAAGCTCCTTTCTGGAAGAAATAAAAAATACACTCAAGCTAATAATTAACATTCCCAATAAATGTAGTGTAATGTCTAGTAAAGTAACAGTTTTCATTTGATAAAATGAATTAACAACTCCAGGTGAAAATCTAGGTAAGCCAATTGTATGAAATGTAATAGTACCTACATACAAAAATATTAGAGGAGTAATTAACGCAATTAATCGATTTTTAATAACAGAAGAAAGGGCTAAAGAAAATATAGAATACACCGCTCCAAAAACAAAGTGTACAACTATAAAAAATAATATGTATTGATTAGGATTATAATTATAAATCTCACTTAATACCCCAAAAGGATAAATCTTTAAAGGTTTCGTAATATCTCCTTGAAGAAAAATACTAATAATAATAAAAAACAATATCAACGGAAAACTAACAGAAAGTGCTCCCGAAAGGGCAGTTGCTGAAATTTTTGCTATTTGATAATATTTTTTCTTCGTTCTAACAAGAATACAGTTGATAAAATTTGTTTCAATATCCAATCGATATGATGTCGAATATGCTAAGCATGCTAATAAAGGTGAAATAAGCACATAAAAATCTGTACCATACACCCAAACCTCATATCTATTAAATGCCAATTCCTTTAATAAATTAACTTGAGATTCAGTGATATCAGATGCGCTAGACAGAAATAAATAAGGTTTTAAACTAGTATAAGCACTATAACAAATCATAATTATTCCCAAGAGGATAGATAATAAAAACATTTTATTACATATACCCTTTTTCATTTCAGCAACTATAATTCCCATAACCAATCTCCTTTTACAAAGATAAATAGTTAAATTCAATAATCTTATATATTTAATATATAAGATTATTGAATTAGTTATTTCGGATTTAATCAACCTAACACATTATTAATATTCGTCAGGGCTAAAGCTACCTGATGTTTTAAAACGATCCCATGTAGTTGGAGGAGTCATATTTAGTCTGTAAGTATAACCACCTTTTCCAGTATTATTAGTTAAATGCTCACGATTCCCACTATATACAGTAATCTTATCACTTCTAGCTTCACCATCACTGTTAAGAATTACAGAGCGTTGAGAACCAGTGGAAATATGATCATTGTTATCAATTCCGTCTACATTATCTCTAAATTTTTTCGCCGCTACTTGAGCGTGCCATCCACCATAAGTCACTTCGCTATAAGGTGTAATGTCCCTTGCGAATGCATCTGCCCCAAAACCAATCCCGCTTGCTAATACTAAACCACCCGTTAATAACATTAATGATTTTTTCATAAATAAAAACCTCCATTTATTATTCTATAAACTAATCGCGATTAATTAATATTTTACAACTTTTTCATAATTTTACCATATTTTTACCTTAATATTTTATTTATCAATAATAATCAGAATAGTTAGATTTGTAATTGTGAGCTGATCGCATTACTATTTATAAAAAAACTTTATAAAATATTAAAAATAAAAGTTTCTCAATAAGGAAGTTCTGCTATTAATAATTTTCCTTTTCGACAACAATTACACTACGGTTCCTATTCGTAAAATAAACTTTCTCAATAGTTCACTTCGAAAAAATACCAATTATTAATTTACTTATTTGTTCTTCTATTATGTTTCAAATGCGCCAATTGCTCCTCTTGAAGAAAAAACGAGAGCTTAATGAGTATAAAGCTGTATATATGATTAAAGACTATTTTTTTATATTCCAAACCATACAAAAACACACCCAAGAGCTATCAAAGGTGTTACTTCGGCTGTTCAATCTCCTACAACAAAATGAGCGGAAATCTCATCGATATGAGAAAAAACGGTCTTTGATATATTAGGTGTCTTTTACAATTGTACCATGTTTGATAATCAAGCCGCTTAATTCAAAAAAGTGAAACCCGTTAGGGTTTATTTCGTATGCAAATCTTTCAATCACCTGCACTTGCCCTTTAGAAAAAAAACAATCTCGCCTAACATTGACTTTGCATAATCTTAGCTTGATAGCGATGTGGTGTTACCTCTTTAATGATCAACGCTATAAAGTGGTGAACTCCTCGCTACGCTTCACCTCAGTCTTCACCATTCCACCCAAAAGCAAGAAAACCTTATTAAAAATATTAAGTTAATTAATTAATGTCCTTAATTAACTTAATATTTAAATTGATAAAAAAGTGTTTATTTTTGGAAAATTATGTTGTATTCTGTAATGGAATTACAAAATATCCCAAAGGGAGGAATTGTTTTATGTTTAAAAAGTTTTTTGCTTTAATGATGGCTTGTACTCTATTTCTTATTCCTACGTTGTCTTCAGCAGCGACAATTGATAGTAGACAAGCGCAAAGTGCTAACCCTGAACAAATAGAAAAATTAGCAAAAGAATTTGAGTATGTTTTTACAAAGATTGTTGTAAAAGATAAGGCAACTGGTAAATACATAGTTAATAAAGAAGAGTTGGAAAAATCTCCGTATAACAATGAAGAAAAAGCAGGTATTTTAGCAAGTACTAAAATGTTAAATGATGAAGATCTATCAAGTAATGTTTACTCTAGTAATACTTGGGAAAGATGTTGGCAAGATGCACTTGGAATAGGACAATCTTTCTGGAATCAATTGAAAAAATATATAAAAGCTGAAGATTATTGGGGAGCAGCAGGATTACTTGCATTATCAGGTTATGCTTTTTCTGTTCCGGTTTTATTTGCTTTCGCATTAACTTGTGGCCCAGCTCCAGCATCATTTTCTTCAAATAAATAGTGTTTTTATAACTTGAATTTATTTGAAGAAATATTAAATAAAAAGACCATTTGCATTATTAAATTTGCAAATGGTCTTTTTATTTAAATAGTTTTTATGATACTTTTAAAGTATATTTTTATACAATTACTGTAAGGAGTTGATTTTGTATGAATATTTTAGAAAACATAAACAACGCATCTCAATTATTATTAGTTATATCTGCATTTTGTTTTTATATGTATTTAAAGAGAATTAAATTAACAAGAAAACTTACTAGTTTTGAAATTACACTGTATATAATATCACAACTGGCATATATCCTTTGGGGTATTACTCTGATTGCTAAAATATGGGGATGAGTTTTAGTGTTGTAGTAATCTATGACAAAATAGAGCCCTCTATATTTTAGATCATGCACAAATATTGGCCCGTGCAGTATTCTTTAGTTAATTAGGTGAAGTACAGCCCAACCTGCTGTCATCTACTCTAAAAAATTCCCTTTTTTCGGAATTGCATCGCCAGTAGCTGCATAAAGAGCCGCGCTGGTACAGTTGGCGAAAGAAGTTTAGGATACCCTGATGCAGGTGCACATGCGCTTGGAGTTATCTTTACGGAGATTGCGGGTAGTTTGAAATAGGAATTAGCAAGTCCCTCTGCCTTAAGGTGGAGGGACTTTTATATAGTTGATATGTAGAAGACTTCTTTCGGTGCTCTCCCTGTAAAATATGAGTTTGTTACTATTTTTGATAAAATCTTATTTCAAAAATACAACTAATATTTTTCAACATTAATATATTGAAAATAGTTAGAATATTTAAGATAATCATTTGTGAAGAAGTAAATTATAAAAAAAGGGGGAATTTATTTTGTTACGTCGTTTATCTATTTGTACAGTACTAACAGCTTTTATATTTACTTTATTTACATTTAATGGCTCTGCTTTCGCGGCTACGAATGCTACTGAAAATGAAAATGTAGTAGCAGCTTGTGCAAAGGGAGGTACGGTAGGTGTATATGGTGCAAAGATGCGCAGTGGTTATACTGTCGATTCACCTGTCTTACATACATTTAATGATGGTACGAAAATTACTGGAACATGGGTAACTGGTGAATATGTTCAAGGTCATTACAGTAATTCTAAACAGTGGTTAAAAGTTACATATAAAGGGATGACAGGTTATGTATCCCATACAACATTATATAACGTTTGCTCATAAAACTATGTACCATAATAGCTTTGGATATATTGAGCTAATCTCTTCTAGAGATTAGTTCTTTTTTATCTCTTAGTTTTTAATGGGGCATTTTTTGAAAAAGACCAACGATTCATTAAATCGATGGTCTTATGTTTATCCCGCATTAACGGGCAGTAAGACCCACACCTCAAAATTCAGCGGAAGCAAAGAAGTTAGGTGGAGGATCAACTGCCCGTAAACGCCCGATTGGTTCAACTAATAATCAGTGGGGGATGAACAAAACCCCCACTGATTAAAGTTTCACTTTATATATTATTCATTTGTATCTATATCAAATTTTCCGGTACTTTTTGCTTATTTGAGAGATTTCTTCAATCAAATTGTATTTTAGACTTAGTTTTTTTGTGATTGCAGCTTATCAATTTTCCAGTATGTTTGTAGAGGGTCTAAAGAGCTTTCAATATAAAACATATATTCATCTACGGTACCTGGTGCTTCAAAAGCTATTTTCAATTCTACCGTTTCATTTGGTTTAACTTGTATATCAGAAGGGTTTTGATCAAGCACCTTTCCTTTATAGATCTTTCCGTCTTTTTCATCTTTTAAGTTATATTTTAATTCTGATAGTCCAATCGTTTGACCTCGTACATTTTTTACAGAGACATTAACCATGACGGAATCGTTGCTAGCATTTAAATATGCACTTTGAACAGCGGCCAAGTAATAGCCTCCCTTAACACTCTCGCCAACTAATAAAATACCTTGTTCCAAGCGGCTCATATCTTCCTTTTCTTCAAAGTTTATTAATTCTTCATTTACATTTTTTGCGCTTGGTTCTTCTATTGGAGCATTTTCAACGGCACTATCTGTTTTATCTTGTGTGCAAGCAGCCGTAACACTGACTAATACTAGAATGAAAGTAAGTAATATAGATAATTTTCTCATAAAATTTATCTGTCTCCTTAAGTTTCTCAATTTTGTGCAGCTATACATATAAGATTAACATAATGTCTCATTATTGGCTCAAAATAGGTGGTATTTTAAACAACTTATTCTTTTTACTTTTAATATACATTCGATTGGTTCTCACGATATTTGTTAATCTTTTAAAACATTGGCTTAGTAATACCGAGGGTAATTATAGATATATTAATCATGTAATTTGTCCATATCAAAATGAACGTTTTTTGCATCTAATATATTGTAAATAGATTTTATTTTGAAAGGATGTGATTATATGGCCCATAAATCTACTGGAGTGTTTCGAGTTCCAGTCTCTGAAAATGGGATTATTCCAACTGCTCTCAACATTATGTTAAACAATGATTCACGCTGCCATACTAGTAATGTAACGGTAACTGTTAAGAGAAGCCGAAACACTTTTTTCCCAACTCAAAATGAATTAGTTGAAATCTCTCGTACTTTTGTTTCTTTAGAACCAAACAGAACAACTAAGATTGTGTTGTTTACTCCAGAATTCCAAATAGAAGATTTCCTTGATGTCATCATTAGTGGAAATAAAGATGATGTTAAGGATGTTCTTGTATATTCTTTCTTAGCAGATTCAGTAGGGCATAATCTGCCATCTACTGTTTTCAGAAATGCAGAATACACTTTTGCTTGCTGACACCGTGATGATGCATTCTTTACGGTCGTATATCTGAATTGAAATGTTAAATAGGAGTTGATTTAACATTTATTCCGTATTAACGGGCTGCCCGTAAATGCAGCAGGCGAAAAACGTGAGCTAACAGTGAAAGAGTTCGCTGAAATGTAGCAAGCAGCACTTCAAGGCATACAATCTATCGGTGAAAGATCGTTCGGTAGAGGAGCGGTAGTTGGTGAAAAAACGCTTGTTGACGCACTTGGGGTTATCTTTACGGAGATTGCGAGTAGTTTGAAATAGAAATAAGAAGATCCCTTCTACCTTAAGGTGGAAGGGATCTTCTTATTATTGTTTTTTGATATATATTGCTAAATATGTTCCAATAATTAATTCTATTGTATTGAGAATAATATCAGCTACATCAAAAAAACGACTTATAAAAGGAACTAGTATTTGAGGTGGGTTTATTAACGAATTTTATATATAGCATGAATGAAAATAGGATAAATAAAACAATGTTTCCTATTATGTTTTTAAGAATTAATTGAGTAGGTACTTGTAAAAATAAAGAAAAGATACCAAAAGGAGCATTCTGCCGACTTAAATTATTTTAATATTATCGTTCTAAGTTTAAAAGCTATAGGGATTTTTTCTGTGGGATTTGTAAGTAGTTTTTACGAAATTATGAGTGTTTTTTATTTTGTAATTCAATAAGTTCATCTGGTAGCATTTTTGTATAATATTCTTTTTCTGTTAGTTCAAATATAAATAATGCTTTTTTCCAGTTATAAATAACATCTTCTACATTATGTTGTTTAATTTTTAATAAAAACTGACCTTTTAAATAGAAGAGTTCACCTAATAGGTATAACGTATTTAGATTAATTGCTAATTTGATGCCCTTATCAATGTATTTTATTGCCTCTTCATGTTGATATGTGAAGTCCAAAGATTTTGCTAAATTTAACATGATTTTCAACTTAATTTCTTTATCTCTAGGAAAATCTAACTTATTAAAATTACTTAAACATCTTTTTAATATATTAATACTTTTTTCATATTCTTTATTTTCCGCATAAAATATAGCCATTGTTTGCATAATATCTATTTCTCTTTCTGATAAAAAATCAGAATTAGTTAAAGTCAGTTTTAATGCATTATTTAAAAAATCTAAAGCATTTTTTAATGATTTATCCACTATAAATATAGCAATTGCTTCATGCCATATTAGAAATTGTTTCTCTTCTTTTGTTTGAAAATTATTTAAGTTTTTCTCTTTTTTCACTATTTCATAAAGTTCTTTATATTGTTTTTGCTTTAAGCAATCTTTTATTACGTATTTTACATTTTCTACATATTTTAATCTTTTATTTTGAGTTAGTGCAAATATATTATTTGGATCAATACCAAGTCTTTCTGATAATTGATATAGCAATATACTAGATGGATAAATCATACCTTTTTCAATCTTGCTAATTTGACTTTGTGAACATATTCCATGACATAATTCGGATTGTGATATATTTTTTTTGATTCTAAGTTCTTTAATGGTAATACCCAAATCGTTAAATTCCATTCTTCCACCTACTATTTAGCACTTTCACTTTATTAATATAAGAATATTCCCTAACCTTAATGTAATGTAAAATTAATATAGTTGCAATTATTGTTTTAAAGGAATAAGATGCTGAGACTTTTATATGTACAAAAAAGATACCTTAAGGTATCCTCGCAATTGATATATGAGACTATAGTTTTCCAATCAGAAAAAATTTTGGATCAGCCCATAAATGATATATCGTGATATTTAGTTTACTTAGTATGGATTTTTACAAACCTTCCTAATCCCTCTATTTTCCATTTGATAAAATAAAATCCTAATATTACTAATAATTAAATAAATATTTCTACATATTCAATATATTTACATAAATTACAAAAGTGGTACATTTAAGTTGTAAGTTATAAAAACTATTAAAGGGGGATTTATTATGTTCAAGAAATTAGTAGTAGGGCTATTGGCAACAGGTATTGCATTAACAGGAGGAATTGGGGCAGCTTCAGCTGATACGCAAAAAGCTGTGAGCTCTCCGAAACAAGCAACATGCTCAATTCCTTATGAGTATTCTAACGGTAAGTTCAAAAGAACTCTTTATTACTCAAATGGAGTATATGCTAATAGTTTTAATGAAAATGTTTGTGGCGGGACGATTACGTGGTATTTAAAACATGTTCAAAATGGAGTTGCTTTTTACGAAGGTAATTTAAAATAGTAGATTTTTTGAACCTCATTTATTGAGGTTCTTTTATTTTTAGTTTTTAAACTGATTTTCTATAAAAAAGACACCCTAAGGTGCCTTCTTGCGATTTGATCCATCGTAATATGGTATTGGATGCCAATCCAATTATTATTTTACCACATTAAATAGTTGCGGTTATTGAGAAACAATAAAACTCTTTATTTGAATGAAAAAAGCCCTAGGGGGACTAGGACTTTTTTCTAGAATGAATATGATTTAAAAAAGGACTTATATAACGTAACATATGAATGTTTCGTAAATGTATCAAAAAAGTGAACAAAATAGTTAATTTAAATAAAAAATATTTCCTTGTATTAAGCAGCTAGCAAAGGCTAACTGCTTAATACAAGGAGATACAGAGAAGACTAAATGGATTCTGGCATACAGCCTATCAACATTATGGACATAATATTGAGTTTTATTCAAAGGAATTCATGTTTTATAAATTAGATTATGATAGTTGATATTCTCCATATTGACCAGAAAAGAATTAAAAATTCTAGTGAAATTCCAAGTGTTCGTTTCCTATTTTTTTGAAATTCTTTTATTAAATAGCCAACAGCACTAATTGCTATAAGAATGAAAAGAATAAGTTCGAGTGTAACTGGCATTTTATCTACTCCTAATACAATAATTTATTATATAAAGATTATAAGATATTTTTATGGCTAGTGGTGAAAAATTTAATAGAACTATTTCTAAATGGATGAAATGTTTCAACAGACCAATCAAAGGTTAATACAACAAGTGTTATACAATATACGCATGGAGGGCCATCGGGCTGAAGAAATATTGGAGTATAAAGAGTTGTTAGATTAAAGGATTATTACCGAAGAAGAGTTCGAAGTGTAGAAAAAGTAATTATTAGGTATATAGATGAAACGCTCAGATGAGCGTTTTTTTATTTGTATATTCGCAAGTAAAACAACATAATATCACTATGAATCCTTATAACAATATGAATTTTTGCATATTTTAAAATTCGATATATCCCTCAAAAACTTTTAATTGTATAATATATTTTGTCATATTTTTAGATTTTTCGACATAAACCAACAAAAATAGAGAACATATTGGGAGAAGAAATTATGTACACAAAACTATTAAAATCAATTACATCACTATCACTTATTGGTGGTGCGTTGTTATATACAAATGGCAGCGATGTAAAAGCTGCTGAAGTGGGTGTTTTTTCTGATGTGCCGACATCACATTGGTCATATCCTGCGATTAAAGATTTAGCGAGTAAAAATATTATTTCAGGTTATGGAAATGGGATATTTGGTTTTGGAGATGTTGCGACAAGGGAGCAAGTTGCGGCTTTAATTTATCGAGTGTTAGTACCGAATAAACAAGGTGGTTCGTTTAGTAATGATGGAACTCGTTACGTATTAAAGGATGGATCTACGATTAAAAATCCTTACGGTGATATTAATCAAAGTTCTACAATGTTCCCAGAAGAGGTATTAACTTTAACGAATTTAGGAGTTTTTAAAGGTGATGAAAACGGCCAGTTTAGACCGAAAGCTTCTGTGAGTCGTGCGGAAATGGCACAAATTCTTACAAATGCTTTCCATCTTGCGGCTAAACAAAAACATACATTTAAGGATGTTCCAAATCCATTTTGGGCAGAAAATGCAATTAGTGCGGTGCAGTCAAATGGAATCGCAGATGGCACAGGGAACGGGAATTTTGAACCGTATGGCACAGTAACACGTGAACAGTATGCGCAGTTTTTATATAAAACTTTGAAATATAAAAATGCCGATGTGAAAGATACAGGAGATGCGGCATTATTAACAGCGTTTAAAGAGGAAGTACAAAAGCGTATTAATACGTATGAAACGACTATTACACTTCCATATAAAACGAAAAATAATAATACAGACGAAGTGATGAATACACTTTTTAACGCATATAAAGAAGTTGCAAGTAAAAATGAGTATACAAATTATAATAGATCGAATGTTTCATATGGACTTTCTGGATCACCTGGAAATTATACATTTACGCTTAAGATTACATATCGTGAAACGAAAGAACAGACGGAATATGTCATGAAACAAGCGAAAGCAATCGTTTCTTCTATTACTCAAGTTGGAATGGATGATCACGAAAAAGTGAAGGCGATTCATGATTACGTAGTAAAACATGTTTCTTATGATACGTCTTATAAAGCTTACACAGCATATGAGGCACTTGTAAATCGTTCTGCGGTTTGCCAAGGTTACGCACTATTAACTTATCAATTGTTAAAAGAAGCAGGAATTGAAAATCATTTCGTGACAGGAACTGGGGACGGACAACCTCATGCTTGGAATTTAGTGAAAATCGAAAACAAATGGTATCACCTTGATACAACATTCGATGATCCGGTGCCAGATGAGCAGGGCCGCGTAACGTATTCGTATTTTAACTTATCAGATGAGCAAATAACAAGAAATCATGAGTGGAACCGCGGAGATTACCCGCAAGCTACAACAAACTATTATAGTACACTGACAAATAAAATTGCGGCAGGTAGTAAGAAAACGCCTGCATATCAGCAAATATTAAAAGATACAAAGTTAAACTATTTAGGAAATGAATATATTGCAAATAACTATACCGAATTAAAAAATAAAATGCAGCAGCGTTATAGTGCAAAACCAGAGAAAATTGAAGTGCTGTACAAGCAATCAATGAATGGTGCACTGCAAGATGTGAAAAAGGTAATTGGCGAAATCGATTATCCGCAAGGGGCAAACCGAGTTTCTTATAAAGCGGAGCCTTACAATGCGAAAGAAGGGTATTCTTTAGTGACGATTACGTTTACGTATTAAGAATGAGAAAAAGCATCTGTTTCAGATGCTTTTTTTTATTATATTGATTCGACAAAATATGACAGTTGAAAGCGAATTGGTCTGTTATGATAATTTTTTAAATTTTACATTTTGGAGGATTAATCATGAACAAAAAGAAGATTTCCGCTGCGTTAATAGGAATTGTAGCCTTATTTATAATTATTAATGTAGTTGTTATGAAAGAGAAAACGACATCAACCAGTGAAAAAATGTACTCTGAGAAAGAATATAATAAATTAGTAGATGAACATTTTGAAGAAACGCAAAAGTTGAAAAGTGATATGAGTGTGTTAGAAACTGAAAAAAAATCTCTTGATGAGCAAGTGAAGAAGTTAAAAGATGAGTTAGCGAAAAAAGAGCAACAAGTAGCGCAGCAGCCGGTTCAACAAGAACAACCAAAGCAGGAACCACAACAACCAGCACCAGCGCAACAGCCGGAAAAGAAAGAAGAGCCAAAACCAGAACAACCTACTGGAGCATTCGAAAATCCAATGAAAAGCATAAACAAAACAGAGGCAATGAATAAAGTAAAAGAAAAGGCGAAGAAAGACTTCCAAGATGATTATATGACACAAAACTTTGTTGCGGAGGAACAATCAAAAGCATTTGATTTCTTAAACAGTATTGAAATTAAATCACAAGAAGAATTAAATGTAATGAAGAATGCATTGAAAGATTTTTCTAACGACTTTATGACCGCGAAGTTTGTTTATGAAGAGCAAATGAAGGCGAAGAATAAGCAAGGATAAAACAAAAACGCTATCTTTTAAAAAGGTAGCGTTTTTGTTTTGGGTTATAAAGTTATTCCTACATTTGACATATACAGTTTGACTGTATAAAATGAAACTATTCAGTTGAACTATATAGTTTAGCTATATACTTATCGTTACATTGGAGGTCTTTATGAATAGAGATAAAAATTTACCATTAACGGAAACAACGTATTACGTTCTTTTAGCTTTATTAGAGCCAGCTCATGGATATTTAATTATGCAAAAGGTGGAGGAACTGAGTAATCATCAAGTGAAAATCGCAGCGGGTACATTGTATGGTGCGGTTGAAAATTTATTAAAACAAGGGTTAATAGAATCGGTAAAAAGCGAAGATAAACGAAGAAAAGTGTATGTCATTACGGAACGCGGGAAAGAAGTATTGCATTTAGACTTTATGAGAATGCAGCACATTATTGCGGTTACAAAAAGTTTATTACACGTATAGTTAGGGGGAAACGATGATGTGGAGATTGAAATTCTTTTTAGACTTTGAGAAAGAGGAAAAATGGTTAGAGGAGATGGCTTGGAAAGGCTATCAACTAGAAAGCAATACATTTGGTTATACATTTAGATATACAGAACCGGAAGATGCGACGATTAAAATAGACCATAGAGTATTTAGTAGAAAAAGTGATTTTATTAATTACTGCACATTATTTGAAGATAGTGGCTGGGAGCATATAGCTGGTAATAGGTGGTCAGGTACGCAATATTTTAAAAAGGTAGATGAAGAAAGTGAAGATGACATTTTTTCAGATCCAATGTCACGAGCAGGGAAGTATAAGCGTCTATCTAAAACATTTTTAGAATTAGCGATCTGTTATTTGCCGATATTATTTTTATTTATGTATAGTAATACAATGAATTTAGGAGCCTTTGTAAATCCGAAAGAACTATACTTGACGCCAGGATTATGGGATAAGCAAGGTGTATCATTTCTATGGTCATTCTTATTTGAAACGCCATTTGCATTAATGAGAGGACTTTTTTTGACATTTATCCCCGTTGTGACATGTATGTATTTTGTTTGCTCGTATAAAGCAAATCGGTTGTATGAAGAGAGAAGGTGATAGGATGGATCCCCTTAAAGTAGATACTTTGGGGGTTTTTTTATGTATAAATAGGTTGTTTGGTAATTGTTAACATTAATTCCTTTTGTTTGTGTTTAAATTTGATATAATTTTAATAATATTCCTTAGGAGGATGATTATCATTAATATACTTTTAGGTATTATTGGAGCAATTGTTTTACTGGCTTTTGTTATCCATCCAGGAGTCCCAGACAAACGTGTCCCTCTACAAAATAAACTTGCAGTAATTCTTCCATTGATTGTTATAGCTGGTTTAATTTCCTTGTATATATAATTAAAACAAGTACTTATCAAGTAACATTAAGATAGGTAGAGAAGTATATATGCTTTTCTACCTATGCGTAGTTTAGTAAAAATGCTCATCAACTTTTTCATCGCTATTGTTCTTTTGTTAATTGCTGTATGGACTGCAAACGGACCTAATATAGAAGATCAGCATAAATAAACCATTGTATTTCTCAATAAACAAAACAATTAAACATGGTTCAAGTCGGAGAAAGGCACCTTAGGCTGTCTATTCTTTTTTTGATATGGTTTATTAGAGGTCACCATATCAAAAAAATTGTACGTCTAGACGCATTTTAAATACAAAATAACCGATTCCTTATACGTTAAGAAACCGGTTATTTATTTGCCTACTTTTTTAGGGGGCTTTTTTTTGTAATGGTTTTAAATGATTGATTTAAGGTTATAAACTTAAATCATAAATAAAAGATAGAGTAAAAACTATATAAGAAATAAATATAACGAAAACAAGAAAACATATAAACTGAGAATTAGATACATATTGTTCTATTCTTTTTTTCATGTTAATTCGTATTGTTTTTCAAATGTGAAGTATCAATTGGAATTTGACCTTTCCAAGATCCAATTACTTTTCCAATTCTAGTTATATTTACATCTAAAGTAAGGGGCTGTTTAAAAGCGTCTTTTCCTTTAGAATCTATAACAAATGTAGCAACACCTTCAGGTTTATCATTATCACGAATGCCTACATCATTTAGTTTTTTACCTGCTGCCATAAGTTCAAAAGGAAGACGATCATCTGAATCATGGATAAATGATAGTCTCCCGTCATTTTTAATCTCAGGGTTTTCCTCTTGTTGCCCATTAATTTTACCATCATTTTCAAGATTTAATCCTGATGTATCAAATTCAAATGGTACTAAATTACCATCAGCTTTTTCCATTCTATAATGAACTGATATACGTGCATCTGCGATAAATACTTCTTTGAGATGTACAGTAATACCTTGATCTGTAATTTTTTCATCAATAGGAATATATTTACCATTCTTCATCATATCTTGTATGACACCATTTTCATCTCCTATTCCTTCATTTACAACTTTATCATTTGTAATTGCATCAGAAAAATATGAAGCAACATTTGTAGCCGCCACTTGTACTTGTGGAATCATTGCTGTTGTAAAAAGTGCAGCTGCAGCTACTGCTGTATAAATGAAACGTTTTGATTTTTTACTCATGTTTGTAAACATTCCCTTCTTTTGGTGCTTTTTGTGATTTATATTAGAAACATTGTCTAACTTGGAACGGCTTTCAAATGTTTTCCATGCTTGTTCTATATCAATTTTGATTTCTTGTGGTGAATTTGCAGATTCTTCATCTAGCATTACGTTTTCCCATTGATTTAATTTACTAATTTCTACTAATAAATCTTGGCATGCTTCACATGTATCTAGGTGCTTTGTGAATTCCTTTCTTATATCATGAGAAAGTTCTCCATCAATATATGTTTGAATAAACCCGATATCATAACATTTCATTTGTTATGCCTCCTCCATTTGTTTATAAATCTTGCGGAATTTCATTTTTGCTCGGACCAATAATGTTCCAATAGAAGATATTTCAATTTGAAGTACTTCTGCAATTTCTTTATATTGAAAACCAGAGAATTTCATTAGTAAAAGGGTTCGTTCTCGATCATTCATTTTATTTAGTATCGTTTGGACCTTTGTAATTTCTTCTTTTCTTATCCAATCATCGTCTAATGATGAAACATTTTGTACTTCATGGTATTGTATTTCTTTATCAATCTTCGCTTGCTGCCTTTTTTCAGATCGAAAATGGTTATAAGCTACATAAGTAGAAGATTTAATCAACCATCCAGGTATGTTTTCAATTCCTTTCCAATCGCTACGATATAATTGTAAAAATACTTCTTGTGCTAACTCTTCAGCGATAGATTGATCTTTAACAATCCAGATGATTTGTTTCACAGCGTAAGCATAGTACTGCTTAAATAAATCTTCAAAGGTCATATCAGAAGCATGACTTTCTTCATTTTCTATGGTTAACATGTCCGTTTAAACCTCACTTTCAATTTGATACCTGTATTATAGAGAAACCAGAAAAACGGATTTTGTGACAGTTTTTTTGGATATTTTTTTATATTTTTTATCCCGCATTAACGGGCAGTAAGACCCCCACCTCAAAATTCAGCGTAAGCAAAGAAGTTAGGTGGGGGGCGGGCTGCCCGTAAAAGTCCGATTGGTGGGGGTTAATAATCAGTGGTGGATGAACACCCCCCACTGATTAAAGTTTCACTTTATTTTGGCATAATTTAAGTCTTCTATTTTCATGAATATGTATAATTACATAAAATTTTAGTGAAAAAGAGAGTATACTTTCGTATTGTGTAATAAAGATAAAGCCCGCCTACGGAAATAGGCGGGCTTTTTTTTACATATAAAGAAAAGACACTCACATGAGTGTCTTTTCCGATAGTTTTTTAGCAGAAGCAAGCAGCTCCAACGATAATTAATAAAATAAACAATACAACTAATAAAGCAAATCCTCCAGCGAAGCCACAGCCGCCACAACTACCACCAAAGCCCATAACAGTTCCTCCTTTTAATAGGAAGGGAAAACCAAGGGGTCACTCATGTGTTTTAACGGATTCCATTTACTTTATGCTTTTACGAATGAATGGAGCAGGTCCTTTTCAAAATAGATTTATCTCGCTATTTGCTGGGTAGTAAGACCCCGATTGGTGAGGGCTAATTAAAGTTTCACTTTATTCTTTAAAAGCGAATAAATGAAAAATAAAATATCCAAAAATATAGATGGAAATCCGCTTTTATACCTTGCACTAAAAGAATACTAACATTATATATTATAAGGAATACTTGTCCTTAATTGTAAATGAAAGGGGGGAATTGGTATGAGTTATGGCTATGGTCACCCTCCGAAAAAATGTTGTGAACATCACAATGAGACTTTATCAACGGGTGTATTACGTAGACATTCTGCTACGTTGTTTCTTACTGTGGAGGCTATGAATGTTGATCCAGATGATACTCGTAGAGTAACTGTTGAAATGTTTGATTGGTCATCTGGTTCTCCGGTATTGTTACCATTAATAGACCCTTCAACACAAACATTGCCACCTAATCGATATGTTACTTTTCGTTCAGCAGCTCTTCCTCCAGCACTGTTTGCTTATGAAGTAAGAATCATTCGTCCGAAAGATAGAGATGTTGTTACGAATGTTTTTGGTCTTAGTGCAATCGTATTTAACCCACAAGAAGGAAATAATGTTTTACAACATGATTTAGCAAAATTAGACCTTAAATAGATCTTATAAAAGTCTATTTATTGGGTATGATTAAACAAAAGAGTAGGATGTAATCCTACTCTTTTTTTAATGTTAACTAGAATTTTAAAAGAAATCCTTCATCATTTTAGTATCTTTAATATTCACTATCACACTTTCTACCTTATCTTTCTTCTCATCTTTGGCAATTGTAATTTGTTCCTTATTATCAACCCAAACAAGAAACTCTTCTTTTTCGTCATCTTTATATGTAACGGTTATAGTAGAATGCACAGATTGTTTCTTTTTTTGATCTAAAGTGATAGTTTTAGGTGTTCCATTTTGAACTGCTGAAACGATAGATTTTATCATTTCTTCATTATCTGTTTGAGATTTGGAAGTAGTATTATTTGTTGTTTTCAGTATTTCAATGTCGGTAATATTTGCGGAGTTTAATTGAAAGGTATTTTGTGTATGTTCTTGCTTAACTTGTGAAGATTTATCTGTAACCGAGGTACTTGTACAACCTATTAAAGTGAAAGATAGAGCGGTTAGAGCGCATATAGATATGATTTTTTTCATATTATCCCTCCTTACGTTCAATTATAACAATTTTCCGTTAATTTAGGAGGTTATTGTAAGTAGAAGATGTTTTAAAGTGGTAAATGATGTTGTTTATTTTCTATTAAAATCAAAATTCACATAACTTTTTTTGAATTTTATGTTTAACATTTCGAAAATAGGTGTACTACATATAATATAACAAATAATTCATTTTAAAGGAGGAAGTTAAAGATGGAAACGAAGTATAGTAAACCTTTTGTATATGAATTTATTACGGAGAAAGAGGTCATGAATGCAGCGAATGATCTAGTGAAGAAAGGAATAGAACAAAAAGATATTTACGTATTAACACATGAGAAAGATAGGACAGATAGAATTGCAGACAATGCAGACGTGAATACAATTGGGATAAAAGAGGAGGGACTTGGGACAAGCATTATTAACGTCTTTCAAAAAACAGGAGATCAGTTAAGAAATAAGATGCAGGAGTTAGGGCTTAATGAGGAAGAAGCGAACTTTTATGAAGAAAAGCTGGATGAAGGGAAAATCTTGTTATTCGTTAAGGATTTAGAAAGAGTCGGTGAATGGTTACAAGAAAGAAGATGCATGTATTCTATTTAAATTTGTATCCTTTAAATCTATAAATCTATTACGAAAAGGAGATGGGAAATATGAGTGAGAGCGGGCTAAAAGAACAAATTACGGGTAAAGTTGAAAAGAAAAAAGGACAAATAAAAGAAGGAATTGGTGAAGTTACAGAAGATAGAGAGTTGAAAAATGAAGGGAAGTGGGAGAAGACGAAGGGAACTATAAAAGAAAAAGTCGGAAAAGTGAAACAAAAGATAAGCGATGAGTTGGATAATAAAGAATAATACATTTTCATCAAGCTTTGGTTACATACCAAAGCTTGATGAATCCAATATAAAAATAATATAGGAGGTTTAATTGTGGGACTTATTATTACGTGTATTGTAGGTGGACTTATTGGTGCGTTAGCTGGAATGATTACAGGGAAAGACTTTCCTTTAGGTATAGTTGGTAATGTAATTGCTGGATTAATCGGATCTTGGGTTGGTAGTGCATTATTTGGTCACTGGGGTCCTGAATGGGGAGGCATCTTTATTCTTCCAGCTTTATTAGGCGCAATCGTCTTTATTTTAATCGTCACATTCTTCTCTAGAATGCTACGGAAAGCGTAAGTATGATAATGAATAGTAATTTTAAGTTTGTTATATATAGCGATAGGGTTAATGAACTGATAAATATACATAAAAAAGCATCCAATGAAAATAATTTGGATGCTTTTTTAATGTAATCTGCATAGGAATGAGCGGGGGGATGAAGGCCCCCGCTCATTGAAATTACACTTTTTATTATGTATTAAACCATCGTTACTTTTTCACAATTATTTATTCTTACGACTTGCCTTGGCTCTATATGAGATAAGTCCTCGTTATTACCTATATCAACTACAATTGTATTTGTTAGTATATTAATAATGGAACCAACTAACTTTGTAGCATGATCGTGTCGATAAGAAAATTGAACGAAATCTCCCTTTTTAAAGTTGTGCTCTTCCATAGATAGATCCCCCTAAAAATAATGTTTATACATTATACATACACAAATTTATAAGGTTTAAACATTCGGTAGTATTTTTTTTAGTGTTAAGCTGAGAAAGGTGTAGAAAATTTATTTATAATGAAAATAAAAAAATATGTTTAAAACTAATTTTTATGGGTAATTAAATAGTAAAAGTTTGAGATAAGGGGGCGGAAATGATGAATTTGGAAATAAATATTTTGCAAAATGATGTAGGTTATACGGTACAACTTAATGGTGAGATTGATGCGTATACGGCATCAGATTTAAAAAATAAGGTAATGCCTATTACAAGCGAAAAAGAGGTTCATATTGTAGTAGATTTTCATAACGTAGATTATATGGATAGTACTGGTTTAGGTGTTTTTATAGCGCTATTAAAAGCAGTTAAGAAAAATGATGGAAAACTAGAGTTTATCGGTGTATCTAAAAGATTAAAAAGATTATTCGATATTACAGGGTTAACAGAAATATTAAATTTGAATTCCGATTTTGAAAAAGTAGAAAGAAGGTGACTAGGGATGATGGAGAGATTTGAAAAGATAGAAATGAAAATTCCTGCAAAGGCAGAATATGTGGCTATTATTCGTTTAACAATGGCTGGTGTTGCGAATCGAATGGGCTTTGCTTATGACGATATAGAAGATATGAAAATTGCTATTAGTGAAGCATGTACAAACATTGTACAACATGCATATAAAGAAGACGTTGGAGAAATTACAATTGTCTTTGGTCTATATGAAGATCGATTAGAAATTATGGCTGCGGATAATGGAGTTAGCTTTGATTTCAGTAGCTTAAAAAGTAAAGTCGGTCCGTATGATATTAATAAACCAGTAGAACATTTGCCGGAAAATGGTTTAGGTTTATATTTAATCAATACGTTAATGGATGATATACAAATCATGCATGATGAGGGCATGACAGTTTTAATGACAAAATATATACAAAGAGAGCAGGTGGAGAATGATGGAAATCCAATCTCAACCTACAACTCTTACTAAAGAAGACGTTATTAAGCTAATTGCAGAATTCCAACAAAACCAATGTAATGAAGCGCAGGAAAGGTTAGTTGATCATTATAAAAATCTCGTATATTCCATTGCATATCGCTATTCAAAAGGCGGGCCGATGCATGAGGATATTATACAAGTAGGGATGTTAGGGCTCTTAGGCGCAATAAGAAGGTATGATTATTCGATAGGGAATGCTTTTGAGCCGTTTGCAATACCTACAATAGTAGGCGAAATAAAGAAGTATTTACGTGATAAAACTTGGGGTATTCATGTTCCAAGGCGAATTAAAGATTTAGGCGGGAAAATTAAACTTGCGATAGAGGAGTTAACAGATCACCTGCAACGTTCACCGAAGATAATAGAAATTGCAAATCATTTAGGACTATCGGAAGAGGAAGTTCTAGAGATTATGGATGCGAAAAATAATTATCGAGTATCTTCCTTAGATGATGTAGTTGAAAATTCATCTGATGGAAGTTCGGTAGCGAGAATTGAATCTGTAGGTGAAGTAGAGCAAGGATATGAACAGACAGAAAGACGTCTCGTTTTAGAGGATATTTTTAACGTATTAAATGATACGGAAAAGAGTGTTATTCATTATATATTTGGAGAAAATTTAAATCAAAAAGATACAGGAGAACGGTTAGGTATTTCGCAAATGCACGTTTCTCGTATTAAAAGACAAGCGATAAGTAAATTGAAGCAAGCTGCATTTTTAGATACATAAAAATTTTAAATAATTATGTTTAAAACATGAGGAAAGGGGTACTTATTAAGTATAGGAGGAGATATAAAAATGTCACACGATGTGAAAGAACTAATCGAAGGATTGAATGAAGATTTAGCAGGAGAATACTCAGCAATTATTATGTATAACCATAATGCAGCTACAGTTTCTGGTATATATAGACAAGTATTGAAACCTTTCTTTGAATCTGAAATTAGTGATGAACAAGGACATGCCCTATATTTAGCGGAGAAAATTAAGACGTTAGGTGGTACACCTACTACGATCCCTTTACCAGTGAAACAAGTAGAAGATGTTAGAGAAATGTTAGAATCCGCTAGACAATCAGAATATGAAACAATTAAGCGTTATGAAACGAGAAAAGAACAGGCAGCGAAATTAAATATGACAGAGTTAGTTGTAAAACTAGAAGATATGATTGCAGATGAAACAAATCATATGGAAGAATTAGATCGTCTTTTAAATGATAAAGCAATGGTGTTAAATTAAAAGTAGAAATTTATACAGTGAAAGAACAAATTCCTATTTCTAGGGGTTTGTTCTTTTGTTGTATAAATATGTTTGAGTACGAAATTTTCATTTTGTAACTGAGTATGTAATACTAGAAAAATAGAAAATGATAATAGATTTACATTTTAAATAAGAAAAGGGGAAATAACTTGTGTCCATTTTAATTGTTGATGATAATCCGGTTAACATATTTGTAATTGAGAAAATTTTAAAACAAGCCGGATATCATGATCTTGTATCGCTCAATTCTGCACAAGAGCTCTTCGAATACATACAGTTTGGAAAAGATTCTTCCAGGCATAATGAAATTGACTTAATACTATTAGATATTATGATGCCTAAAATTGATGGACTTGAAGTTTGTAGGCGATTACAAAAAGAGGAGAAGTTTAAAGATATTCCTATTATTTTTGTTACAGCTTTAGAGGATGCAAATAAGTTGGCCGAAGCTCTTGATATGGGGGCAATGGATTATATTACGAAACCTATAAATAAAGTTGAACTATTAGCACGTATGCGTGTAGCGTTACGCTTGAAATCGGAATTAAATTGGCATAAAGAACAAGAAGAAAATCTTCGGAATGAACTAGATTTAGCTACGCAAGTACAAAGAAACTTATTAAGTAGCCCATTAAGAGAAGATTATATAAAAATTGAAGCAAGTTACTTACCTTCATTTAAATTAGCTGGAGATATGTATTATTGGTATAAAATCGATGAAAACCGCTACGGTATTATATTATTAGACGTGATGGGACATGGTATATCTGCTTCATTAGTTTGTATGTTTATTTCGTCTGTATTACGTGAAACGATTAAATCTTTAATCGATCCAGAACTTGTCATTAAAGACTTAAATAAATATATGACTCTTTTACATAATGAGAATGACGATATTCCATATTATTTTACAGCGATATATTTAGTAGTAGATACAGAAAAGAGAACGATTGAATATGTAAATGCAGGGCATCCTTCTGGATACGTTTTAGTTGATGAAACAAATATGGTTGAACTAAATCGCGGGAGTTGTGCGGTAGGATTTTTTGATGAAATAAAAGTTGAAAAGACAGTTATACCTTTTGAGAAGAACGCTCAAATCGTATTGTTTACAGATGGTGTTCTTGAAGCAATTGCAAATGATGAATTTGAGGCTGAAGAGAAATTACGTACTTTTACAGAAAGAAAATGGGGAGATTTAGAAGGCGAGATAGAAGGGTTTTATAAGGGAGAACAGAAGAAAGCACAATCAGATGATATGTGCCTAATTATGATACAAACGAATGCAAAATAAAAAGCGTATGAAATCCAAACAGAGGATTTCATACGCTTTTTATCCCGCATTAACGGGCAGTAAGACTCCCACCAAAAAATTTAGTCTGAAGCAAAGAAGGCAGGTGGGAGATCAACTGTCCGTAAACGCCCGATTGGTGAGGGCTGATAATCAGTGGGGAATCCCCCCCATCTGATTAAAGTTTCACTTTATTGTATTTTTTGATAAATTTGTTCGCTAGGATTAAATTGGGTATAATGCGGCATTATATCTGAAAAACGAAGAGTTTCTTTATTCCCTAAACATAGAAATCCATTGTGACTTAAACTTTCATAAAATAGTTGCTGCACTTGGTTTTGAAGTTTACTTGTAAAGTAAATTAAAACGTTACGACAAAGTATAATATGAAACTCGTTAAAAGATTGATCGGTTACTAAATTATGCTGTGCAAAAATAATGTTTTGTAAAAGTGATGGATTGAAATAAGCAAAACGACTATCCGTCGAATAATAGTTAGAAAATGCTTGTGTACCGCCAGCTTGTAAATAGTTTTTCGTGTAAGTTTGCATTTTATTTAATGAAAGTATGCCTTGTTTTGCTTTTTCTAACACATTTGTATTCATATCTGTTGCATAAATAACAGCCTTTTCACTTAATCCTTCTTCGTGAAGTAAGATGGACATTGATAATACTTCTTCACCAGTTGCGCATCCAGCATGCCAAATTCTAATTTCAGGATGTTTTTTCAATTCAGGAATAACATGCTCTCTTAGCGCTTTAAAAAAAGCAGGATTACGGAACATCTCAGTTACATTAATGGAGAAATCATTTAATAACTGTTCTAAAAACCCTTCTTCATGAATTACTTTTTCAATTAATTTTGAAATGGTAGGGATATTAGAGAGCTGCATTCTATTGCAAATCCTTCTATAAATAGATGTGCGAGCATATTGGCGAAAATCAAATCCTGATAGTTTAAATACCGCTTCTAATAGTAATTCAATTTCTAAGTTCGTACGCTTATCCGTATCTACTGATGGATCAAAATTATAATACTTATTTTCCACTCCAACTAAACCTCACTTATTTTATTAACCATACACTCATTACCGAATAGAGTTGATGTAGGTTTAATGGTTTACTTATATAATCTGAAGCGCCAGCAGATAAACATTTTTCCTTATCATTTGGCATTGCTTTAGCAGTTAATGCGATAATAGGTATTTCATGTAACCCTAAGTTCATTCGGATATTTTCCATCGTTTCATAACCGTCCATATTAGGCATCATAATATCCATTAAAATAAGGTCAATATTTGTATTGCTTTTTAGTATTTCTAAACACTCTATGCCGTTTTGGGCAGTAATAATGTTGGCGTTTTGTTTTTTTAATGCATTTTGTAACGCAAATATATTTCGATGATCATCATCGACAATTAAAATGGTTTTCTCTTGGAAGACGTTATTTGTTTCGGTAGTAACGATAGTTTCTTCAACAACTTCAGCAGGAATAACGTCATCTACCGTTGCTGCGACTTCTAAATTGGATAACTGTATATCATGTAATCCATTTGGAAGGTTAGGAATATATACCGTGAAAGTACTACCTTCTCCTAAATTACTCTCTAACGTAATCCAACCACCTAATAATCTAGCAAACTCTTTACAAATAGATAACCCTAAGCCTGTACCACCATATTTCCGAATTGTTGCTCCATCTGCCTGTTGAAAGGCTTCGAAAATAAGTTGATGCTGTTCTTTAGCGATACCAATACCAGTATCTTTTACTGAAATTGTAATCCACTCTTTACTTATAGATTGCATATCATGACTCAAATTGGTTGTTTCTATCGGATTGAAATGTAAAGAGACGGATCCTTTTTCTGTGAATTTAAATGCATTGGATAGTAAGTTTTTAATAATTTGTTCAATCCGTTTTGCATCTGTATAAAACAAATCTGGAATCGTATCACTGTCTTCAATAGTAAATTCGACATTTTTTTGTGCAGCTATATGTAAAAAGTTTTGATGCATATTGGCTGCCATGTCACTTATGTTCGTTGCTTCAAAAATGATGTCTAGTTTGCCTGCTTCTACTTTAGATAAATCTAGTATGTCATTAATTAAAGTAAGTAAGTCTTTCCCTGATGAATGAATGACAGTTGCTAGTTCAATTTCATCATCCGATAAATGATTATCATGATTTTCTCTTAACATTTCAGATAATAGTAAAATACTATTTAACGGTGTGCGTAATTCATGTGACATATTTGCTAGGAACTCAGATTTGTATTTTGAGCTGCGTAACAACTCACTTGCTTTTTCTTCTAATTCTGATTTAGTAATTTGTAAGTCAGCTGTTTTCTGCTCAGCTTCTTCAGTTCTAGACTCTAATTGTTCATTCGTTGTTCGTAATTCTTCTGCTTGCATTTGTAGTTCTTCCGCTTGCGTTTGCAATTCTTCTGATTGAACTTGTAACTCTTCTGTCATTGCTTGTGATTCATGTAAAAGAGTTTGAATTCGCATACGTCCCATAATGCTATGGATTGTCAAACCTAGATTATCAACAGTTTGTTGAATTAAATCTTGATGCAAGTCTGAAATCTCAGTTACACTTACTAACTCCATTACTGCAATTACTTCATCCTCAAATAAGATAGGGATGACTAGTAGGTTTTTAGGGCGTATTTCTAATAATCCAGTAGTAACGTAACGGAATTCTTCAGGTATGTCCCTGAGAATAAAACTTTTCTTTTCTAAAGCAGACTGTCCAATGAAACCTTCACCCATTTTAATAGACTGTTTTCCAACATCAGGACCTTGACCGGCGAAAGAAGCTTTCTTCACATAGTAGACAGTGTCTTCAATTTCTTCACGAACATAAAATGCACCGCAAGAAGTTTGCGTTTTTTGTATAACCCCACTAAGAATTTTGTTACCTAACATCTCAATAGAAGATACACCTTGATACATTAAAATTAATTCTGCAAGCTCGGTTTGCAACCACTCTCTTTTCGATATTTCGTCTAGTAAGTGGTTCGTTGTATGAGCTAGATCTTTTATTTCATCATGGCTGTTTACATGAATTCTTTCCGTAATTTTTTCTTTGGAAGAAATGGATTTAATAGCTTGAATTACATTTTTAATCGTTTTTGTAATGGAATTCGAAATATAGAGTGAAACGATAATGGAAATACAAGAAAGTAAGAACAATAAACTGTATAACCAAATCTCTAATTTATTATTTTCAATATCTAATTGTGCAGCTCTTTTTTTCGTTAGTTGCTCCTCAGTGCTACGGAAGTTAGTTAGCTGCGACTGTAATGACTGAATTTGAGTCGTGTCGATTGTTTGTACATTATTACTATTATTATTTGTAATGAGTGGGTGAATCTCTTTATTAATCCAACTAGTAATGTTTTCGTTAATCTGTTTTAATTTTTCTTGCTGAGAGGGGTTATCCTCTAATAAAGAAAAAAGATCTTGATAATGTTTTTCGTAATCCTTTTCTGCAGCGTTAAGGGATTGAACGTAATTTGCATCATTAGAAGTGATAAATCCTTTCGCTTTATTTTCAATTGTTAGTAAATCTTTCTCCACTTGATTCGTTAAATTAAGAACTTTAAAATCGTGATCAATAATAAAATTACGAGATTTTTGTAAACTGGAAATCCCATTGTTTAACATAATGAAAGAAATAAGCAAGAACAAAATGATAACTAAATAACCAGCCATAATTTTGTAACGAATACTAAATTTTGCTTTCGATTTCATCAAAAATTCCTACCTTCAAGATTATTAAAAGTTTTCTATTTTAAAGAATAAAAAACGTAATATATATTATATCAGTTTTCATAAGGCCAAACTAGAAATCCCCCTACTGTATTAGGGGGTTCTTTTTTCATAGAGGAAATCATTTTGAAATATAAAAACATATATGAAAGGTAGTAAACGGGGGAATAGAGGATAACAAACATTCTAAGAAGGAAAGAGTGTTCTTAAAGCTTTTTTTGCATCTATTCCTTCAAAAATAAATAATACAAGATCTTTCTTTTTTACAATAAGGAAAAAGGATACTAGAGTGCTTAAATTTTTGATTGATGTCATTGTTCCATGTTTACTTATAAACAAATTAGCTTGAAATGTTGTCATTAAAGCATAAAAATGATGAATCTGAGTTATTGTAGGTGTTTCATTATAAGAAATAGTAGTAGAGTGAATGGCGTTCATCGTAATATTCCTTTCCATATAGTGAGCATAACAATATAAACATACCCGTTTTAGAAGATGTTAAACGTATAAATAAGAAAAATATAATTAAAGTTTTTTACGTTTAGAAAGAGTTAGGAAGGGTATACATATACTATAAAGAGATTGACTGAAGATGAATTGTAAGATGTCTATGTTTAGTAGATTAGTCTATCAAAATATACTTTTACTTTAAATAAAAAGGAGCCTGGTATACATGAATGAAATGATGATTGATATTACATTTGATTTAATTTACTTGTTAAGTAGTTCACTTGTAGTGCTTTTACTATTCGCATTTTTCGTAAATGGTTATGTTAATAAGAAGGTTAGTGTATACAGAAATGAAGAAAAATAAAGATACATTATATAAAACTTTAGGAGGTTAATAGTTATGAATGTAGATAGAAAAATAGTAGGTGTTTTTAGAACAATTGATGATGCGGCACTCGTTATTAATGAATTAAATGATAAAGGATACCCAGCAGATAACATTTCAGCTATTGCGAAGGATCAAAAGGAAATTGAACACCTGGAAGAAAAATCGGGTGAAAAAGTTAAGAATGAAACTGCACATAAAGCAGATATCTTTTCAGCGACAGGGCTTGTAGCAGGAGGAGTAGCAGGGGGACTAGGTGGTTTATTAACTGGCCTTGGTATACTTGCCATTTCTGGAATGGGTCCAATTGTAGCAGCAGGACCAATCGCAGCAGCTATTGGTGGAGCTGGTATTGGCGGAGGAGCTGGAAGTTTAATAGGAGCATTTATAGGATTAGGAATTCCAGAAGAACATGCTAAAAAGTATGAAGAATATATTTACGATGGAAATATATTAATTTTAGTAGATGCAACATTAGATGATAAGTTAGAAATTTATAAAATATTTGATAAGCATAATGCTTATAACTCTGATTTCTTTAAATAATATTTACTTCACATATCAATTATGCAAAATATAAACATAGTGAATATCGTTTTTTTGATCTTACAACTTTGGCGCGGCCGAGGAGTCGTATGACTATAAGAGAGGAAGGGCTTATAGTAAAAGATCAAGTTCTATCATGTTATTTAAAAGGGAAGAGGTGCCTTTTCGTGATTGTAAAAATATTAAAGGATAGCAGTAATAGCTTCCTTTGTACAGTTCAAAATAAAAATGGAGACCAGTATGTGAAAAAGTGGTTTAGTAAACATGAAAATAATAAAGAATTAGGACGACCAACTTTTAAAGAAGTAGAAAAAGATTGGAAAGAAAATAGAGAATCGTTTATGTATCCCAATATTAAAGCGCTTTATTAAAATGGAACATAATGCGCGTTTTATTATTACAAAACTGTCACATTCCTGTAAGGTAATTCAATAGATTAGATACTTTTTCCGTGTCATAATAAAGTCATAAGAAAGCTTATCAAAACTACAACT
>NZ_JBKFAQ010000004.1:0-162218 GCF_053345735.1 Bacillus sp. D48C | reverse complement strand
GTCAGTCATGATTGTAACAACAACTTCTGGAATTCAAGGTAAAGAGATTATTGAGTATATTGATATTGTAAATGGTGAAGCTATTATGGGTGCAAACATTGTCCGCGATTTATTCGCTTCTGTTCGTGATGTTGTCGGTGGTCGTGCTGGTTCTTATGAAAGTAAGCTTAAAGAAGCTCGTGATATCGCAATGGGCGAAATGAAAGAACTTGCAAAACAAAAAGGTGCGAACGCTATCGTTGGTATTGACGTAGATTACGAGGTTGTTCGTGATGGAATGTTAATGGTAGCTGTCAGTGGTACAGCTGTACGTATATAAGTAAATAAAAAACAGGCTCACCCCTTGAAGTTCATGCTTTGAGGGGGTTTTTTGTTTTTAAGTTGTAAAAGTAAAAAGAATGGGATTGTATTTCTTAGAAAAATAGAAGTGCCAGTAGCATAAATGGTATTTCGTACAAAAGAGCGAACTCGTTCAAATTATAGAACAGTTTTAAGGGCTAAATGAAAAAGAAACAGTAATGCTACATATATGTAACGTAAGTGCGAATTTTATAATAAAATTGTTATTTGAGATAATGGAAGAATTAGTGGTATAAATAACTTTATAGATAATAATCAAAATAGAGAAGACAGAGTGTTCATAGATGGAATGGTTAAGGGGATTTTCCAATCTGTAATAAAAAACGGAGGTACCGAGAACGTTTTACAGATGTCTGTTACATAAAATTTATAATGGATTGGGGGCAATTTATATTATGTTTTGGTTAGGAGGCTTTTTAGGATACATTGTAGGTTCTATTACTACATGTGCGATACTTTACTTTGGGTATAGAGCCGAGAAAAACAAAAAAGCGAATATGCGAAAGAAAGAGGGGAGAAAAATCAATAAAAAAGGCGTATAGGATGTGGAAGAAAAATTGATAACATTGATGCAAAAATAAAGGACAGTTACATATTTTATATGATTACTATGTACTGTCCCGCTTATTCCTTTTGGATTAACAAAAATTGTTTCCTGTCTTGCTATAAATTTCATAGGCAAAAAAACCAAATAAATAGCCTATTCCGGATCCTAAACTAATGGAAAGCAGTGAGAAATCTGGGAAAAACATGCCGAAAATCAAACCGATTATACAGCCAAAAAGCATTCCTATAGGTATTAAACTATCTAATAACAGTTGAGCTTTTTGAGGTTTTTTCTTACCTAATTTTCCTTCTTTATATTTCCGTTCCATTCTTTTTATTACAAATACTACAATTCCACCAACTATTAAAACGGGCGCGATTGCCGAAATGAACCACATATTAGAAGCTCCTTTCGTATTTTAACCAAATTATACCATATAATAACATTTTTTAGTTTAAGCGGAGATAAGATTTTTTGCTTCTCCTTCCTTTTTGTTCATGACTAAAGTTAATAGGAGTAAAATTAAGCTTAAAAGTGCCATTATAATAAAAACTTGCGTATAACTATCAAAATAGTCACGAGCGATTCCAGCTAGGACAGGAATGAATCCGCCCATAATATATCCTCCTGATTGCATCATAGCAGTCCATGCACTTGCATCTTCTGAAGTTTTTGTTTCATATAGTGGCAGCATAAGAGCGAGTGGAAATACGCCGCCGAGCCCGATCCCTAGTAAAATAGAAGGGGTCCATGGTGTAGTTAGTGGGTAAATCATAAGCGATAAACCTACGAGTACAAAGCATATACTTCCTAATAACCAAAGTGCTCTGTTTTTATAAATATCCGCTAATGTTGGAATTAAAAAGCTACATATCATTTGAATCACTGTAAAAACAGTTATAAGAGTACCCGCTTGCTCGCTACTCACACCCATACTTTGATTTGCTGGCGCAAGCCAAGTCGTAATGGAATAAAAGATTCCTGATTGTAGTCCGAAAAAGATTGTAAATAACCATGCTTTTTTATTTCTTAAAGGCAATTTATTATTCTTTTTATTTTGTGTGCTCGTCTTCTTTTTTCGTTTCATAATGGGATACCAAAATATAATGGCGATAATAGTTAGTGCACCCCAAAAAGCGAGTGCCATATTCCAAGATCCTTTTAATACATGTTGTAAAGGAATCGTTAATCCTGAACTTAAAGAAGCACCAGTACCCATACCTACTGAATATATTCCAATCATTAAGCCGATTTTCGTAGGGAATTTTTCTTTAATAAAACCTGATAATAACGGACCTGCAAGTGCAATTCCAATACCGATAAATAAAGAGCTCGCGAATAATGTGGAAATAGAAAAGGTAAAAGCTCTCATACATGTTGCCAAGCCAATTAAAATAAGACAAGCCATAATTGATTTTTCTGCCCCGTATTTCTTAATTACCTTCCCAGTCAGTAAGGCGAATGTCCCCATACAAAAAACAGGAATAGCTGTTAAAAAACTAACGGAAAAATTGCTTATATTTAAGTCTTGTCGGATTGTTTCTAATACAGGTGAAACAGATGTAATTCCGATACGTAAATTAATAGAAACAAAAAATAGCGCTAGTATATACAAATAAGTTCGTTCTTGATGTTTCAATTTCATTTTCTCCTCTCTTAAACATCAGATGTTATTGAGTATATCATCTGATGTTTTTGTGTAATAGATAAGGAGCTTATTTCAGCTCCAAATTTTGAACAGCGTATTTTCGTGCTTCTTCAGTATTTTGTTTTAAAATCGCTTGGAATAACTTTTCATGAATGTCAGAGTTATCTTCATAGTTCGCTGTATTTAATATGAATTGGCTTAAAATGTGACGAAGGGCAGGTACGAAAGATTGATACAAATCAAGTAGAACTTCGTTTTTGCTCGCCTTTGCAATGGCTAGATGAAACTGAATGTCTGCATCTATGTATGCTACATAATTTCCTTCTTGAAGGGCATTTTTTCTTTTATTCAAATGTCCTTTTAAGTATAAAAGATCCTCGTCGCTTCGGCGCTGTGCCGCTAACATCGCTACTTCTTTATCTAACATATTTCGTGCTTCATACACATGATTTATATTAGCTGCTTGTAGTCGTTTTTCAAATGAATCTTGCGTTATATTAAGTGAGACAATACGAGTACCTTGTCCTTGTCGAACTTCTAATATGCCAGCATGTACTAATATTTTTATGCTTTCTCGTAGCGTTGAGCGTCCTACCCCTAACTCTTCCATTAATTGCGGCTCTGTAGGGAGGCGATCACCAACTTCATACTTCCCAGAAAAGATTTTCTCTTGTAGACGTTCCAATACTTCATCGACTAATTTCCGCCGAGAAACTTTTGAAAAAGATTTCTTTTCGTTCATATTCATCTGCTCATCTCCTGTTATGTTCGCTTTTATGATAACCAATATAAGTGCTGTTGACAATGTTATTTTTAGGTAGTTGAAGCCGGGATATCAAAATTAGGTTTATAAGGCATAAAAAAATCAATCAAAATAGAGTCTTCAATTGCATTCAATAACTCGTCAAAAACACTTTCCCTTTCGTTTTCTCAGCAGACTGCACAACATCAACTGCTGTTTTCACATCCGCTAAGTCATACGTAGAATGTACCGTCATAAAACGTAATTGCTTATTTTCTACTAAACGAATTAAGTGATGAAACGTTTCTTGCCATTTATATGGTGACACCTCTTTATTCCAATGTCGTAAATGAAATATGTTCGCGTGTACTTTGGCTTTCGTGACAATTTCTGCCCAGTTCACTTGTATTCCTGATAGAAGACCGATCGTTAAAAAGTGCCCGTTTGGACGTAAGGAGAAAGCTAATTCATTTCCAGCCGGCCCCCCGATAGAATCAATCGCAGCATCTGCACCTCTGCCGTTTGTTAATGTCATAACTGTTTCATAAAGCGAAGCAGTGGAAGTATCAATTACATATGCAGCACCAAGGCGTAGTAATTCTTCTGTATGCTTATTATTTCTTGTAACAGCAATGAATTGGAAGTTTAAAATTTGTGATAACTGCGCAAATAGATGTCCAATAGCAGATCCACAAGCATTCACTAATAAAACGTCATTACGTTGTAAGTTTAACGTTTCTGTACAAGTAACCCACGCCGTAAGAGGGTTAATATACATTTGCGCCGCTGTAAAATCATCGATGGAATCAGGGATAGGGACTACAAAATCAGCTGACGTCTTCACATACTCTTGCCAAGTACCTTCTCCGCGTAACGGTAAAACACGTTTACCGATAAGGTCTCTCGTAACGCCTGCGCCAACATCTTCTACAATACCAACACCTTCATAGCCAGGTATGTTAGGTAAAGGAATTCTATGAGCGTACGCCCCCGTTATTGGAATTAAGTCAGATGGATTAATCGGTCTAACTAGCATACGAACGAAAACTTCATTATCTTTCAGTGGTTCTATATTTTTATATTCAACTTGTAATACGTCTTTTGGATTGCCAAACTTATGAAATTGAATGCATGTTCCAAGCAAAGTAATTTGCCCCCTTAGTTTGATTGGGTTTATTATAGCATTTTTGGTTTGGGTGGTTATTTTGTTAGTGATAAATAGGTTTTTTAATTTACGTATTTATCAGAATTTTATAAAATGTGTATATAAATATAAAATGGGGGGATTTCTTCATGTGTACTAGTTTGACGTTACAAACAAAAAATTTCCAGCATCTTTTTGCGAGAACAATGGATTTCACATTAGATATGAATCAGGAAGTAATAATCATTCCTCGGCGTTATCAGTGGAACAATATAACTGGTGAAACGATCCGAGCGAAAAATGCTGTTGTCGGAATGGGAATTAATCATGAAGGAAGGGTCATTATGGCGGACGGAGTAAATGAAGCTGGTATGACATGTGCCACTCTCTATTTCCCGGGATTCGCTACTTATAGTAACAGCATAGATGACCATAAAACGAATTTAGCACCATTTGATTTTGTGGCTTGGAGCTTGACGCAGTTTAATTCTGTTGAAGAGTTAAAAAAATCTGTTGATAACATTTCCCTTATAGATGTACCATTACCAGTTTTAGGGATTACTCCGCCACTACATTGGATTTTAGCAGATAAATGGGGAGAGTGTATTGTACTTGAGCCGACAACTGATGGAATAAAAATGTATGACAATCCAATAGGAGTGATGACTAATAGCCCGGAGTTTAATTGGCATTTACAAAATTTAAGACAATATATTGGACTTAAATCGCAGCCATTTGCGCCAACTGAGTGGGGAGACGTACCATTAAGTGCTTTTGGCCAAGGTTCCGGATCGATGGGACTTCCTGGAGATTTCACCCCGCCATCAAGATTCGTGCGGGCAGCATATGGCAAACAAAACATTCAAGGTATAGAGAACGAAGAAGACGGGATATCGGCTATTTTTCATATCTTATCAAATTGTGAGGTTCCTAAGGGGGCAGTAATAACAGAAGACGGTATATTAGATAATACTATCTATACAAGTGCAATGTGTATGGAGTCTGGAACATATTATTACCATACTTACGATTGTAGACAAATTATAGCCATTCATTTATTCAATGAAAATTTAGATACAGTTGAGATTAAAACGTATCCGTTCCAGCGGAAGCAAAAAATCTTTTATGAAAACTGATAAAAACACCTCCATTGAATTTGCATACTTAGTATGCGAATTCGGGAGGTGTTTTTCTATTAAGCCGAAGCCTTCTTCATTCTCTCAAGTAAACTAGATAACACATGCGTACGATACGATTCTAGTTTTTTACCTTCATAAGTACGGATACCTAATTTTTTAAGTTCTTTTACATACCAACCTTTGCTTCCGAAATACATGTGATCGCTCCCCTTCAACTTTGTTTTTATTTGTTCTGATTGCATATGGAGGTACAGGTAATATAATGAAGGAAATGAATTTCGCGCGAAAATGGTTAACTTTGTTGCAAAAGACATATATACTAAAGATAGTATACAACGAGGTGGACAAGACGTGATTATAGAGAAGCACGAAATTCAAATTGACCAAATTACTAGCGGTAAAGTGAATATCTTTACTTTCTATAGAAATAGAAAGCAAATTGATGATCATTTTTTACGATTGCAAGAACCATCGCTTACAGCAAACTACTTCTTCCATTTTCATTTTGATGCAGAGAGCTTGCATCTACTGCAGGAAGAGTTTCCAGGCGTATATCCGTACGACGGTAGTGAAACGATTCACGACTGGACGGAAAAGATGAAAGCTGAATTGCAACATCAGATCCAAACAGGTAAATGGAATAAACGCGTACGTATTGGTAATCGCATTCTAGATGTGGTGTTTACGTGGTGTGACGAAGATATAGTAGAGTGAAAAAGAAGCGGATGACGCTTCTTTTTTTTAGCGCTGGAATAAAACGAGCTTACCTGCAGTAGATGTACAGCGATGTGTTTTTTCATACAATCCTTTTTCTTGTAAAATAGATTCACCTTTTGCTTTTGCTTCTTTTTCAGTTGCCGCCTCGAATGATTCGTCTAATGCTTTTGAACCATCTTTTTCAAAGACTGTTAGAACGTATACTCCCATGAAAATTCCCTCCAATAATTAAAATCAGAATCTTATAATTATTTTGACATAAAACGCTACAATATGCAAAGAAATATATGACATTGCGTGGTAAAATAGAATGAAACTTTAATCATCGAGAATATTTTCATTCTCGATGATGATTAGTTTTCAGCGATGTTAATTTTAATAAAATGAAACTTTTGAAAGATAGAAAGGATCGTTATTTGTGAAACAAGTAAAGTTTATACATGCGGCTGATTTGCATTTGGATAGTCCGTTTAAAGGAATGGAGATGAATGTTGCGCAGTCTGTTTGGGAGAGAATGAAGCAAAGTACGTTTGAATCATTTGAGCGTATTGTTGATAAAGCGATTCAAGAGCGCGTTGATTTCGTATTACTAGCTGGGGATTTGTATGATGCGGAGACGAGAAGTTTGAGGGCGCAAGTGTTTGTGCGTGAGCAAATGAAGAGACTTTCGCAGTACGATATCCCTGTTTTTATTATTCACGGTAACCATGATCATTTAGGAGGAAGCTGGGCAGCGATTGAGTTTCCGGAAAATGTTCATGTGTTTACGGAGCCTTACGTAGAAGAGAAATCATTTTATAAAAATGGTGAGCTATTAGCTTCTATTTATGGGTTTAGTTATTTGCAGCAAGCGGTAACGGATAATATGACAGCGCAGTATACGAAAATGAGTGATGCGCCTTTTCATATTGGCATGCTTCACGGAAGTGTGGAAGGAGATGCAGAGCATAATCGCTATGCACCGTTTCAAATTCGTGAATTGAAAGAAAAACAGTTTGATTATTGGGCTCTTGGCCATATACATAAACGTGAAATTTTATTAGAAGAGCCGTATATTATTTATCCAGGGAACATACAAGGTCGTCATCGTAAGGAAACAGGCAAGAAGGGTGCGTACCTTATTGAACTTACGAAACAAGGAACGCACTGTTCATTTTTCCATACGGCAGATGTTGTATGGGATGAGATCGAGGTTTGTATTGATGGACTTGAAACTGTTGATGAACTTATGACGAGCATGTCAACTGCGATGAATGATTGCCGAAGAGAAGAGGAAGGGACGCTTTTAACTGTCGTATTCATAGGGCAGGGCCCACTTTCTCCTTATTTGCGTGACGAAAAGCGTGTGGAAGAGATTTTTCACATTTTAGCATCTGGCGAAGAGCGAAAAGATTTCGTATATGCAATGAAGTGGAAAAATGAGACGGTTTCTTTTGCGGAAATCGAACGTTTGAAAGCGGAAAATCATTTCGTCGGTAGTGTGCTAAAGGAGCTAGAAGCTTTCACAAATATGGACGGCGTGTTGCGCACCATTTGGACATCTCCTGTAGCGCGTAATAGTATTGAATCTTTTACAGAAGAAGAGAAGAAAGAGATTCAAAAGGAAGCAGAAAATATTATTTTAGAGCAATTATTCCAGCAAGAGAGGGATAAAAAATGAGAATTGAAAAACTCCATATTTATGGGTACGGAAAATTAGAAAATGTGGAAATGGATCTTTCCTTGCTGACGGTGCTATACGGTGAAAATGAAGCGGGGAAATCGACAATTCGCTCGTTTATGAAAAGTATTCTGTTCGGTTTTCCGACGAGAGGACAGCGCCGTTATGAGCCGAAAGAAGGCGGGAAGTATGGCGGTGTGATGACTGTACAAACAGAGCAGTACGGCCGTTTGAAAATTGAACGATTGCCAAAGACGGCAGCTGGCGAGGTGACCGTTTATTTTGAAGACGGGAAAACGGGCGGCGAGGAAATTTTAAACGATATATTAAGCGGGATGAATGAAAGTTTATTTGAATCGGTCTTTTCATTTGATATGCATGGTCTTCAAAATATTCATCAGCTCGGCGAAGCAGATATTGGCAATTATTTATTTTCAGCAAGTGCAGTCGGAAGCGATGCGCTATTACAGTTAGATAAAAAGCTAGAAAAAGAAATGGATCAGCGTTTTAAACCGAGTGGGCGTAAACCGGAAATTAACGTGTCACTGCAAGAGATGAAGAAACTTGAAGAGAAGATGAAAGAGTGGCAAGGGAAAATTGGCACGTATGAAAAACAAGTGAAGCAGTTAAAAGAAAGTGAAGAGAAGCTTGCTTCTGTTCGCGTGGAAAAAGAGAATGCAGAAAAGCGAAAGCAAGATTATGAAATATTAGCAGCGCTTGAGCCCCTCGTTATTGAAAAGCGTGCGCATGAGAAAGTGTTAGAAAATGAGAGCGGGCAGTTTCCTGTAAACGGAATGGCGCGCTATGAAGCGATTAAGGCGAAGATGGAGCCGCTTCAGTTACAAGTTGATTCGCTCCATAAGAAAATCGAGACAGTGCAATCGGAAATTGCCTCGATTCAAATAGATGAAGAGTTTTTACAAAAAGAAAGTTATGTAGAAGAACTTCGTATGCAACATATGTCTTACGAAAATGCACGCCAAGAAATGCGTGATATGACAGGAAGTATTGCGAATATAAAAAAAGAAATTGCAGAACTAGAACAGCAAATTGGTGCTACTTTTGAAAAGGAAGCGGTTCTTGCGTTTGACATGAGTTTGGCAACGAAAGAATTAATTACGCAAACCGTGCAAAAGGCACGTGAATTAGAAACGCAAAAAGCACAGCTTGATGATCGTTTTAAAGTAGCGCAAGAGCAATTAGAAGAACAAGAAGAAAATATAAGACAGATTCAGAAACAAATGTTAGTTGATGAAGAGCGAAATACGTTAGTTGAGAAAGAGAAATCGTTCCAAGATGCGGCGTTTATCGGTATGGGCGCAGAGAGAATGAAGCGCAAGTATGAGGAAAAAGCAGGAGCAGCTATGCAAAAGAAAAAGCAGTGGCAAAGAGTTTGTCTTCTGTTACTTCTTATTAACACGCTTGTTTTATTCACGAGTTTATTTATTGATAACCGCCCGCTCTTATTTATTAGTGTTATTGTTTTTGTAGGGATTGTTCTTGCCCTTGTTTTATATAAAGATCCGTCAAGTGGATTACAAGAAGAGCTTCTTACTCTTCAGCAAAGTGCTGGCGGGAGACAAAGTGAAGAAGCGCTGTCTGTGCGCTATGAGTTAGAAAAAGATGAAGAGATTCGGAAGCTATTTGAGCGTGAGTCTTATAAATTGCAGCAAATGGAGCGAGCTTATGATAAAGTCGTTTCATCGTATGAGGAATGGGAGAGAGAAACGTTCCAGGCGGGAGAACAAGTAGATGCATATAAAACGCGCTATATGTTCCCAGAATTTTATACGTATGCACACATATTGCCAGCGTTTGAGCGTATTGAAAAAATGCAGCAATTATATCGGGAGTTAGAAAAACAAGGCACGCGAAAATCTTCATTATATGAAATGATTTCGCATTTTGAACAGAAACTAGAAGCTGTTATCGGTAGTGCGGAGTATAGTAAGCTACACGGGGCACAAAGTCGTATGCAAAATGAGAAAGAGAAGCGCCAAACTTGTAAGCAGTTAAAAGAAAAACTGGCGGAATGGCAAGAAGAATATGAGTTTATGCAAGAACAATTGAAACAACTGTTAGTAGAACGAAATGCATTATGGAATATTGCAGAGACTACAGATGAAGAGATGTTTTTAGAAGCGGGTAAACTGGCGGAAAAACGTGAAGATGCTGAGAAACAAGTAGTGCGTTTATTACCGCAAATTGATCTGTTAGAACAGCGTTTAAAGAGTTTATCATTAGCTGAACATTACGAAGCTGACGGTTATGAAGAGAAATTAAAGAGAGAAATTACAGTCGTACAAAACTGTCTGGCGCAAGAGAAAGAATTGACAGAGCGCATCGCGAAACATCGTATGGAAATTGCGAATTTAGAAGAAGGTAGTACGTACGGCGATTTAATGCATGAGTGGGAAATGAAAAAAGCGCAAGTACGTGAACAAGTGAAGAAGTGGGCTGCTTATGCGGCCGCAAAGACAGTATTAACGAAAACGAAGCAATATTATCATGAAGTGCATCTGCCTCGTATTTTACAAAAATCAGAAGAGTATTTCGTCTATTTAACGGGCGGACGCTATAGTAAAATCTTTTCACCGTCAGAGGCGGAGCCGTTCGTTGTTGAACGTAACGACGGTATACGTTTTTACAGTCATGAACTAAGCCAAGCGACAGCGGAGCAGTTATATTTATCGCTGAGATTTGCACTTGCGAAAACATTTGAACATGATTACCCATTTATTATTGATGATAGTTTCGTGCACTTTGATGCGGTAAGGACGGATCGAACGATTGAACTAATAAAGGAAATCGCAAAAGATAGACAAGTCATCTTCTTTACATGTCATGCGCATTTACTCGCGTATTTTACAGAAAAACAGATTATAAAATTAACACATAAGCGTAAAGAAAATGAGTTGTAATATGCTATACTAAAAGTAACTGATTTGGTGGAGGAATTCGAATGAAAAAGAAAATTGCAGAATATGAAGTTGGTGAACAAGTCGATGTTTTCTTGTTAATTAAAACAGCGACAAAAGGTCTAGCAAGTAATGGAAAGCCATTTTTAACAGTAATCTTACAAGATCCAAGTGGAGATATTGAAGCGAAGCTATGGGACGTATCACCAGAAGTTGAGAAACAATATGTAGCAGAAACAATCGTTAAAGTAGCTGGTGATATTTTAAACTACAAAGGACGTATTCAATTACGTGTGAAACAAATCCGTGTTGCGAATGAAAATGAAGTAACAGATATCTCGGATTTCGTAGAAAAAGCACCAGTGAAAAAAGAAGATATGGTTGAGAAAATTACGCAATACATATTTGAAATGAGAAACCCGAACATTCAGCGTCTAACAAGACATTTATTAAATAAGCATCAAAATGAATTTTTAGAATATCCAGCAGCGACAAAGAATCATCATGAGTTCGTATCTGGACTAGCTTATCACGTTGTATCAATGCTAGATTTAGCGAAAGCTATTTCAAATCTATACCCATCATTAGATAAAGACTTACTATATGCAGGCGTTATTTTACATGACCTTGGTAAAGTAATTGAACTATCTGGTCCAATTTCTACAACGTATACGTTAGAAGGAAATTTACTAGGCCACATTTCTATCATGGTGAACGAAATTGGTAAAGCAGCAGATGAGCTGAACATCGATGCAGAAGAAGTATTAATTCTTCAACACATCGTCCTTTCTCACCACGGAAAAGCAGAATGGGGTAGCCCAAAACCACCATTAGTAAAAGAAGCAGAAATTCTGCACTACATCGATAACCTAGATGCAAAAATGAACATGATGGACCGCGCATTAGGACGCACAAAACCAGGTGAATACACAGAGCGTGTCTTTGCACTTGATAATCGTTCGTTCTATAAACCGACGTTCCATAATTAAAAGTGTGAATAAAGTGGCCTCATTAAGTTTTAAAAGCTTAGTGAGGCTGTTTTCTTTATTAAAAATTAAATGAAATAGTTAAGAAGTACGCATGGGATTAACGAAGAACGATTAAAACATATCTCACCACTAGAATGGGAGCATATCAACTTTAATATGGCAGATACTTAGAATCGCTTCAGCCTGTATAACAGGCCTAAAAATAAGAGTTGAAACTTGTTTAGCATCTATTTTTGTTAAAAGGTGGGAGAATTGTGCTATGATGTGGGCAAATATAAAACTATCTAAAGGAGGGATTTACATGCCGCATATTGTGTTTCGTGGAATTACTACTGAACAATTAAAACACATAAGCAAGCCATTAGTAGAAGAGCTCGCAGAGATTTGTGAGTGTGGTACGGATAATTTTACGTTGGAACTACCAAGTTCTACGTTTATATTCAATGGAGAAGAAATAGAAGCGTTTCCTCTTATTGAAGTGAAATGGTTCGAGCGTGGACAGGAAATTCGTGATCGATTTGCCAAGGCCATTACTACATATGTAATGGATTTTGGACTTCCAGAAGTAGAGGTTGTATTTACGGTTTTCACAGAATCAGCGTATTATATTAACGGGAAGCATTGTGCAAGTTAGAGATATTATAAATGTTTTTGTAACATTTATCCCGCATTAACGGGCAGTAAGACCCCCACCTCAAAATTCAGCGGAAGCAAAGAAGTTAGGTGGGGGATCAACTGTCCGTAAAAGCCCGATTGGTTCAACTAATAATCAGTGGGGGATGAACAAAACCCCCACTGATTAAAGTTTCACTTTATAAGGGATAGAACCACATCGCTATCAAGCTAACTAGACAAAATATCCTCTAAAAAGAGAAAGGCGTTATTCTTTCTGAGAAATCATAGGAAAGGATAACGCCTTTATATCAATTTTAATATAATCGATTCACTTCTTTATAAAAAGTTTGGTTATTTTATTGAAGCTTATTCCACAAACACACCCGTTTGTTCACTTTTTTACTGTTTGAAAGCCATACTTTTTATATTGATTCATTTATTGGAAAAACCGAAAGTTTTAAACTCTCTCTATTACATATTTATTTTTGGAAAAATAGCCTAACTCCAAATACTAATAATACTGTGCCAGTAATACCCTCTATTGTACGGTTCACCTTTTCTTTTCTTAAAAAAGTTCTTAATTGACGTATTAGAGAGATATAAAGTAAATACCATATTGCTGTCAAAGTCGTAAATGTGAATCCCAACAAAAGAAATTGGAAGAAATGACTTTGATTACTCACAATAAATTGGGGTAGAAAACTAAGGAAAAATACAGCCGTTTTTGGGTTTAAGATTGCCGTGGTAAATCCTTGTCTAAAACTTTTAACCGTTCCAATATCCTTAGAGTTTATTTCCACTGAACTTGACATATCTTCTTTTTTAGAAAAGGCACTTTTAATTGACTTTACAGCTAAATAAATTAAATAAAATGCCCCAGCATATTTTATTAATGTAAATAGCATAGCAAATTTCATTAAGATAGCAGAGAGTCCTAGTGTAGCCATTATTGTATGAATCATCATTCCAGATACTGTTCCTAAGACGGTCTTTATTCCACCATTTCTACCATGAGAGATAGTGTTTTTTGTAACTAAAGCAAAACCGGGACCAGGCATCATTATAATAAGGAGTGCTGTAAGGATAAATAGCATATAATTTTCCATGTTCTGGTATTTCCTTTCTGATTTTTAGTTTCGCTTATAGTATAGCTTTTTTCCTTAAAACATTAAATGTAAAAAGTGTGATCAGGATAGTATCATAAGCTTTCAAGGAGTTGTAATTGAATTATAGAGGGCTTCACTTGAATAATGTTCTTCTGTAAATGAGCGTTTTAATAGAATGTCAATTACGTAAATAATCAGATTTTACACCCTAAATGTTATTTAACAAAAAAATCTTGAATTCGAGATTTTTCGCTTGCTTTTCAATCACTTGAGGTGTAAAGTGATAGTAACGAAAGCGATTGAGTCATATGAAAAACATACACTCAGTTGTTTTCGATTAAAAAACAAAGTAACTTATACAGTAAAAACTAAGATGAATTTACAAAAACATAATTAAGAATAAATTGAAAAGCTAAAAACCATATTAGTTGTGGGAAATATTATTTTTTTAGTTATCACTTGACTAGTAAAACGAAACGGAGGAATAACCAATGTATAAAATTAAAGGGCATCATCACATTTCAATGGTTACGAAAAATGCAAATGAAAATAATCACTTTTATAAAAACGTGCTTGGCTTACGTCGTGTGAAAATGACAGTAAATCAAGATGATCCGTCAATGTACCACTTATTTTATGGAGATAAAACAGGAAGTCCAGGTACGGAATTATCATTTTTTGAAATTCCATTAGTAGGAAGAACATATCGCGGTACGAATGCGATTACTCGAATTGGATTACTCGTTCCTTCAGAGGAAAGCTTACATTACTGGAAAGAACGATTTGAGAATTTTGATGTGAAACATAGTGAAATGACAACATATGCAAATCGTCCTGCTTTACAATTTGAGGATGCTGAAGGTCTTCGCTTAGTACTACTCGTTTCAAACGGAGAAAAAGTAGAGCACTGGGAAACTTGGGAGAAATCAGAAGTTCCTGCAAAGCATCAAATTCAAGGAATGGGTTCTGTGGAAATGACAGTTCGTAGACTTGATAAAATGTCGAGTACACTTACAGAGATGTTCGGTTATACAGCGGTTAGCCGTAGCGAAGAGGAAGCAATTTTTCAATCCATTAAAGGAGAGGCTTTTGGAGAAATCGTTGTGAAATATTTAGATGGACCTACTGAAAAGCCGGGCCGAGGGAGCATTCACCATTTAGCAATTCGCGTGAAAAACGATGCAGAGCTTGCCTATTGGGAAGAACAGGTGAAACAAAGAGGCTTCCAGTCTTCAGGAATCATCGACCGTTTCTACTTTAAAAGCTTATATTTCCGTGAATCAAACGGAATCCTTTTTGAAATTGCGACAGATGGACCAGGATTTACAGTTGATGGAGATGTGGAACATTTAGGAGGAAAACTTGATTTACCACCGTTCTTAGAAGATCAGCGTGCAGAGATTGAAGCGAATTTAGCACCTATTGAAGAGAAGTAATAGGAGAGAAAATATAAATTAAAAAACATTGGAGGAATATAAAATGAACCAATTAAAAGGAATTCACCACGTTACAGCGATTACAAGTAGTGCAGAAAAGAACTATGAGTTTTTCACTCACGTTTTAGGAATGCGTTTAGTTAAGAAAACAGTAAACCAAGATGATATTCAAACGTATCATTTATTCTTTGCAGATGATAAAGGGAGTGCAGGAACAGATATGACATTCTTTGATTTCCCAGGTGTTCCGAAAGGCGTACACGGTACAAATGAAATTTCAAAAACTTCATTCCGTGTTCCGACTAATGCAGCATTAGAGTATTGGGTGAAACGCTTTGACCGTCTTGAAGTAGAACATACAGGAATTAAAGAGCAATTTGGTAAGAAAACTCTTTCTTTCGTTGACTTTGATGACCAACAATATCAATTAATCTCAGATGAACTTGATAAAGGAATCGAATCAGGTACACCGTGGCAAAACGGGCCAGTACCATTAGAATATGCAATCACTGGTTTAGGACCTGTATTTATCCGTATTGCAAACTTTAGCTTCTTCAAAGAAGTGTTAGAAAAAGTTCTATTATTTAAAGAGGTTGCGCAAGAAGGGGAATTCTATTTATTTGAAGTGAACAAAGGCGGAAACGGTGCATCTGTTATTGTAGAACATAATACAGTTCTTCCTGAAGCACAACAAGGTTTTGGTACAGTGCACCATGCGGCATTCCGCGTAGAAGATCGCGCTGTATTAGAAGAATGGATTGAGAGAATCAGTAGCGTAGGACTTCCTTCATCTGGATATGTAAACCGTCACTTCTTCGAATCATTATATGCAAGAGTTGCACCACAAATTTTATTTGAATTCGCAACAGATGGCCCAGGATTTATGGGAGATGAGCCATACGAAACACTTGGTGAAAAATTATCTTTACCTCCATTCCTAGAGCCAAAACGTGAAGAAATTGAAAAATTAGTTCGTCCAATTGATACAGTGAGAAGTACGAAGGAATTTATTAAAGAGTAAAAATAGAGATAGTAAGTAGGAGAGCAAGTAGTTTTAGCGGAGTGCTGGAACTGCTTGCTTTTTTATTTATCCTAGTAAGTTTTCTGACAATTGTTTCTCAAGTTATTAAAAAGGAAAACTTTGGTATAATTAATTAAAATATAGAATTTTCTAATAATTATTTTTCAATGCATAGAAAAGGAGTGGTAATATACAATTTTGATAATTGTATAAAAATCCTAATTTTATAATTTTGGAGAAAAGGGGATGCGAGTTTATGGGAGCAGATGTAGTAACGCGGGAGCAAATGAGACATTCTTTAGATGATTGGTATCGTGTAATGTTACAGCAAAATATAGAGAAGGCTACGGAAATGAAAGAGGAGATTGAAAGTAAGATTAGTGGGTTGGACGTGGATCAGGATGTATTACTTTATCATGCGTTGTTGAATTTTAGATATGATGCATTAGTTGATTGGATTTCAGTTAGAGAAGATAGTTTTGATAAAGTGGAATCTTTCGAAATTCCAACAGAGGGCTTTTTAGCTTATTATTATCACTTTTTTAAAGGGTTTCATTGCACATTAATTTCAAATTATAACGAAGCGAAAGAACAGTATGAGCAAGCTGAGAAGTTATTGAAATATATTGCAGATCCGATAGAACATGCGGAGTTTAATTATCGGATGGGGAATTTCTATTATCAAAAATATGACCAAGTTCATGCAATAGATTACTTGAATAGGGCAAAAACAGCATTTTTACAATATCCAGGCTATGAAATAAAAGTAGGATTATGTGAAAATGCTTTTGGACTATGTTGTGTAGACATAGATCACTATGAATTAGCGGAAGAAAACTTTAATTCTGCTATGGAAGTATTGCAAAAAGCAGATCAAAAAAAATATATGCTAATGGTTCGGCATAATTTAGCTTGGCTTTATGCTAGTCAAAATCTTTCAGAATTAGCGATTCGTCATATATCTGAGGTGACCAAAAATTACCCAGAACACTTTAAAGCCTTGTTTGTAGAAGCACATGAACATTACAAATTAGGACAATATAACTTAGCGAATCCAATTGTTGAAAAAGGTTTAAATATTTGTGTTGATTTAGGGGAAAAAGAATTTCAACATCGGTTTAAAATTTTGAAAGAACTCAATGGAAAATCTTCAGTATCAATTATTGAAGATGTAATTTTAGAAGGAATTTCTTATTTTGAGAGAGAAAGATTATGGGATTGTATTCAAGAATACACTGAAATTTTAGCACTGAAATTTTATGAATTTGATGATCATGTTAAGGCAAGTAAATATTTTTATATGAATAATAAGGCTCAAAAAAATATATTGGAAAAGGGAGCGTTAAAATAATGAAGAAATTTCGTTTGGCTATTGTTGGGACTGCATTAGTAGGGGTATTATCAATTGGGTTCAATAGTTCTTTTACAAATCAAGCTGTAAATATTGGTGACACAGGAGGGGCACCAGCAAGACCAGACTACGTTAATATTGGTGACACAGGAGGAGCACCAGCAAGACCAGACTACATTAACATTGGCGACACAGGCGGAGCACCAGCAGATAATAGAGGCGACGGCGGAGTAAGCCAACTATAATAACAAAGAAAGGGACTTCAACATGAAGTCCCTTTTTCTATTTTCAGGCCATGTAGAGAAAAGAATTGACTTACTTTAAATATGTAACTATAATAGTTACATAATAACCATTAGTAATAGAAATGAGTTATATTTTTTTAGTATAATTGTAACTATCTCAGTTACAATTAAAAGGAGAACATAAAACAACCAAAAAATGTAAAAACTTTAAATAGAAACAAGAGAAAGGAGACGGGAACTTTGAAACGGTTTAAGTTTTATATGATTAGCGGTATTGTGCTCGTTTTGTTAATTGTTTGTAACTTCGTTGAGAAGCCGATTGCGAAGGTTGGAGAAGTGAAAGATACTGTTATGATGAAGTTGAATACGAAAGAGAGTATGGCGCAAATTGATGGGCAGACGATTTATTTTAAACAAATTGGTGAGGGGAAACCTCCGTTACTTATGCTTCACGGGTTTGGTGGTTCTTCTGATGGGTTTAGTGATATTTATCCGGAACTAGCGCGAGACCATACGATTATTGCGGTTGATATTTTAGGGTTTGGGCGTTCTTCTAAACCTATTGATTTTCAGTATTCGTTTCCTGCGCAAGTGAATTTATATTATAAGTTAATGAAGAAGCTCGGATACGATCAGTTTGCGGTGCTCGGCCATTCAATGGGCGGAGAGATGTCCCTTAATTTAGCGTATTTATATCCGGATGCAGTGACGCATCTCATCTTGGCGGATTCCACAGGGATAGAGTCTTTCCAGCAAAAAGAAAGTTATGAAGTACCACCGCTATCGACGGACTTACAAACTGTAACTGAGATTGCGAAGTATAATAAAAATGAAGTGAAAAATAGTCGTGATGATAAAGAGCATTATGATCAGCTTACGAAAATGAGAGAGCGCCGCATTGCGATGGAAGCAGATAAAATTAAGGTACCGACTTTAATTTTATGGGGACGACATGATAAGAGTGTTTCTTGGAAAAATGGTGAACTGTATCATGGGCTATTTGCGAATAGTACGTTTCATATTATTGAAAAAGGATACCACGCACCGTTTCGTCAGGAACCAATTGAGTTTATGGAATATGTACAAGCATTTTTCGCGAAGCATCCACAATAAAAATTTTAAGCATAAATCCACTTCTTTCCTCATAAAGTGAAACTAATAAGGCTTGTCTAAGGAAAGGAATGAAGTGATTTGGAAACTTTACCATGGTGGGTGTATCTTGTAATTGTCGGGATTGTACTAAGTGGCTACATGGTTTTATATACTTCGAAAAAAGAGCAAGATATGGATAATGAGTTTATCGAAAAAGAAGGCGAAGTATATATGAAGCGTTTAGAAGAAGAGCGCGAGAAACGTAATCAGGATAGTGATAAAGATTCGGTATTGCTTTAATAAAAATTTTGAAAGGCTACCACCTAGTAGAACTTTACAACTAGGTGGTAGCCTTTTTCTTCTTGGGGATCAGGTTATATAAATTTAATATTACATGTATACGAGATTCATCAGAACTTTTATTGATGGTATTTATATATTTTTTTACTCATAAGAATGGAACTAGCGGGGGATTTTACTGGGGGGGATTAACAATGCATAGGGATGAAACATCATTACATCCTGATACAGGTGTTACATCTGTAATGTTTGTTGAGCGTTCATTAAATGAAATTCGTTTTTGGTCTAGAATCATGAAGGAGCATTCTTTTTTTCTTCGCTTAGGGTTTAGATGCGAGGATACTCAACTAATTGAAGAGGCTAATCAATTTTATCGATTGTTTGAACATATCGAACAAATAGCGCATTCCTATACAAATGAAACAGATCCTGAGCAAATAAAAAGATTTAATGCAGAAGTACAACAAGCCGCAACTAATATTTGGGGATTTAAAAGAAAAATTTTAGGATTAATTCTCACATGTAAATTGCCAGGACAAAATAACTTTCCACTGTTAGTTGACCATACAAGTAGGGAAGCTGACTATTTTAGAAAACGTTTAATACAATTAAATGAAGGGAAATTAGATGCCCTTCCTGATGCTATTATTAAAGAAAATGTTTTCTTTTTACGGATTATGGCAGACCATGCTAAATTTATTGGCCATCTTCTTGATCCATCGGAAAGAAAGCTTGTAGATACAGCACGGAATTTTAGCAATGATTTTGATGAATTGATGTATCAAGCAATTGACTTAGAATCTATGAAACCACAATCCCAAACAGTCCCACTTTTAGATCAATTTTTAGATCAAAATCGTGTGTCGGTTACATCTCTTCGGGATTTTAAGAAAACAGCACGTGATTTAATTGAGCAATGTAAAATAAAGAGTATCATTCATCCATTATTAGCAGACCATGTTTTCCGTGAAGCTGATAGATTTCTTGAAATCATTGATATGTATGATGTTCATCTTACAAATATTCAATCACAACCTAGATATTAGAAGATAAGGAAAGATACTATTTTTTCCTTAAGCCGAGAAGTTAACAATTTATTGTTAGCTTCTTTTCATTGTTGTTAAAATTTTCTTTTCGTTTAGTAAATTTCCTTTTAAAGACTATATAAATCCCTTTGATCGAATATGTGATTATTTGTAAAACAGTACATGTGGAAATATTATAAATATGTAAGAAGTATACGGATGTTAGATTCTAATAAATTATTCGAGGGAAATTTACTAATTAAGTATATTAACTTGTTTGCACTAAATTTTACAGGGTTTTTTATTAGTTTTAATTTAATTTCTTCATTATCTTTCCAGACGCTGTCCATACTAGTATAAGTTGAGAAATGAACAAAACGATAATGATAGGCAGTTGATGTAACTCCATAGTAACTGTAACCATCTAAAGCCCAATTCATACACTATGGTGGAGGATTTTCACCTAATAACCGGATGAAAAAGGGGTGTAATCATGAAGAAACGTACTGTTAATGAAGCGGGAGGGAATGTGCCACAACCAATCCGCAGCGACGGAGCAGGTGCGATTGATTCTGGACCTCGTAATGTTATGCGGGATATTCAAAATCCGAATATGCTTGTTCCGCCTATAACGGATGCAGGGTTAGTTCCTAACTTGAAGTTTTCATTCTCGGACACTTCTATGATTTTGAAACAAGGCGGGTGGTCTCGGGAGATTACTGCTCGGGAACTACCGGTTTCGACGACGATTGCGGGAGTGAATATGAGTTTAACGGCCGGTGGAGTACGAGAACTACATTGGCATAAAGAGGCAGAATGGGCGTATATGCTTTTAGGACGGGCGCGCATAACGGCTGTTGATCAAAATGGGCGTAATTTTATTGCTGATGTTGGACCAGGTGATCTTTGGTATTTTCCGCCTGGTATTCCGCATTCCATTCAAGGATTGGAACATTGTGAATTTCTACTTGTTTTCGATGATGGACATTTTTCTGATTTATCTACTTTAGCTATTTCTGATTGGTTTGCGCATACGCCAAAAGAAGTGTTGTCGGCTAATTTTGGAGTACCTGAGAGTGCTTTTCATTCTATCCCTTCAGGTCAAGTTTATATTTATCAAGGAGAGGTGCCAGGTTCGCTTGAAAGTCAGGAAGTTCAATCACCGAAAGGGGAAGTTCCTTTAACATTTAAACATGAACTGTTAAAACAAAAGCCAATTAAGACTCCTGGTGGTAGCGTTCGAATTGTAGATTCTACAAATTTCCCTATTTCAAAAACGATCGCAGCAGCGCTCGTTGAGGTTGAGCCTGGTGGAATGAGAGAACTTCATTGGCACCCGAATAATGATGAATGGCAATATTATTTGACAGGAGAAGCGAGAATGACTGTGTTTCTTGGAAATGGTACCGCTCGTACATTTGATTATAGAGCTGGTGATGTCGGATATGTACCGTTTGCGACGGGGCATTATATTCAAAATACAGGTACCGAAACATTATGGTTTTTAGAGATGTTCAGAAGCAATCGTTTTGAAGATGTATCGTTAAATCAATGGATGGCACTGACTCCTAAAGAAATAGTGGAGAGTAATATACATGTTGGCCCGCAAGTAATGGATTCCCTGCGTAAGGAGAAGTGGCCTGTTGTGAAATATCCGGGGTTTTCATATAGTCCGAAAAATGATGAGTAAAAATGAAAATTTGCGTTATTCTTTCTGGAGACTGATAAGAAGGGATGGCGTATTTTTTATGCCTAATCTAGTCTTTATCCCGCTATTTGCCGGGCTGTCTGTAAAAGCCCGATTGGTGAGGGCTGATTAAAGTTTCACTTTATTAGTATCCGCTCTTTGTATTATTGTTCGGGAAATTATTATTGGAGCATAGTATAGGGAAGATACATATAAAATAGCACTATTATAAGCTGTAACGCATAAGTTGCACAGGCGATGCAACGATAACTAGCTTTACTCTTCATCATTTATTTGAACATAATGGGCATAGAGAGGTGATAAACACAGTATGATTTTTAGTGAGCGTTTAAAAGAAGAAAGGGAAAAAAGAAATTGGTCGCAAAATGATTTGGCTGAAAAAATTCATGTAAGTAGGCAATCTGTTTCGAAATGGGAGACGGGAAAGAACTATCCGAGCATTGAAATTATTATTCATTTAAGTGATTTGTTCGATATTACGATTGATGAACTGCTAAGGAGTGATGAAGAATTGACGCAGAAAGTAATTGAAGATAGTAAGAAATTGGCATATCCAAAATGGAAGGTGTTTTTTGATAGTTTATTTATGATAGGAGTATTTTTGTTTATTGCAAAAATCGTTGTATGGATGCTAAATAAATTTGCTGGAGCAAGTATTGCAATTGTAGCAGATGCGCCATATGTAATGAATCTTTTGCCCCTTGTATTCATGATTATAGGTGGTATAGGTTCTGATAAGTTGAAGAAAATATATAAATAGAGGAAAGATTTGAAAGAAATCCCCTACACTAGCTGTTCTTTTCACTTAAATTGTGTACTATAAAGGATAGGATGACATAAAGAAGGGGATATAGAGAATGGAATTTCATGAACAGAAGATTTTGCCGGCAGTGAGGCAAATTAAAGATTTGGAAAAGCTATTACATAGTTCGTATGAATATATCGTTATTTTAGATATTCATGTCGGCCAATTGAAGAGTGTTATATCACTTGCGAAGCAATATTGTAAAAAGGTGTTTTTACATGTGGATTTAATTCATGGCTTGCAGAGTGATGGGCATGCGACGGAATATTTATGTCAGGAGTTTCGACCGTACGGGTTACTTTCGACAAAGGCGAGCGTTATTATGAAGGCGAAGCAAAAAGGTGTTGTGGCAATACAACGCATCTTTTTAATCGATTCGAGTGCGATGGAGAAGAGCTGCAATCTTTTAGATAAGACGAAACCGGATTATATTGAGGTGCTTCCAGGAGCAATGACGGATATTATCGCTGAAGTGAAAGAGCGTACTGGTGTACCGATTTTAGCAGGTGGTTTTATTCGTACTGTAGAAGATGTGGAAAGAGCTTTAAACGCTGGTGCGACAGCGATTACGACGTCAAAACGCGAACTATGGAAACATTACCAAAAAAAGTGACGAAAATGTGAAAAAATTCTGTTGACACCGCTTTCATAAGAGGTTAACATTATAGACAAGTTAATAAACGTGACGGAGAAAAGAAGAGATCCACATTTCATTGTTTCTATATAAATTTATATAGAAGCGTGCAAAGCTGTGGGTCTTTTTCTTTTGACAAAAACGAATGGCCATTCATTTTACCTCTATCACATTTGGAAGCGTTTAAATTGATTGTGGAGGGATACTATGTCAGCATTTTTAGGAGAGTTAATAGGGACTGCGTTGTTAATCGTACTTGGTGGCGGCGTTTGTGCTGGTGTAAGTTTAAAGAAATCGTTTGCGAAAGATTCAGGTTGGATTGTTATTACAATGGGCTGGGGCTTAGCAGTAGCGGTTGCAGCGTATGCGGTTGGATCAATTAGTGGGGCACATTTGAATCCAGCTTTAACGATAGGACTAGCATTTAAGGGAGCGTTCCCATGGAGTGACGTACCAGGTTATATCGTAGCACAAATGATTGGGGCAATTATCGGGGCAGTTATCGTATATTTACATTACTTACCACACTGGAAAGAAACAGAAGATCCAGGAACAAAGTTAGGTGTATTTGCAACAGGTCCAGCAATTCCGAACACATTTGCAAACCTTTTAAGTGAAATGATTGGAACATTCGTTTTAGTATTTGGTATATTAGCAATTGGTGCAAATAAATTTGCAGATGGATTAAATCCATTTATCGTAGGTTTCTTAATTGTAAGTATTGGTTTATCATTAGGTGGGACAACAGGATACGCAATTAACCCAGCACGTGATTTAGGTCCGCGTATCGCACACTTCTTCCTTCCGATTGCAGGAAAAGGCGGTTCAAACTGGAAGTATGCATGGATTCCAGTAGTAGGTCCAATTTTAGGTGGATCACTTGCAGGTTTATTCCATCAAGTTGTATTTGAAGGAAAGCAAAATTCAGCACTTATTTATGTGATTATCGCAACTGTGATTGTACTAGCAATCTCTTATATGACAAGTAAAAAAAGCGGAAGCAATACAAATAGTAGAAAAGTAGCATAAGGGGGAAACCGATATGAAAAAATATATTCTTTCATTAGACCAAGGAACAACAAGCTCACGCGCAATTCTTTTCAATAAAAAAGGTGAAATTGTTCATTCAGCTCAAAAAGAGTTTACACAACATTTTCCAAAGCCGGGCTGGGTAGAGCATAATGCACAAGAAATTTGGGGATCTATTTTAGCAGTTATCGCAACTTGCTTAAGCGAAGCAGATGTAAAACCAGAACAAATCGCAGGTATCGGTATTACGAACCAACGTGAAACAACGGTTGTCTGGGATAAAACAACTAGTAAACCAATTTACAACGCAATTGTATGGCAATCTCGCCAAACAGCTGAAATTTGTGATGAGTTAAAAGAAAAAGGTTATAGCGAAATGGTTCGCGAAAAAACAGGTCTTTTAATTGATGCATACTTCTCTGGTACGAAAGTAAAATGGATTTTAGATAACGTTGAAGGTGCAAGAGAGAAAGCAGAAAACGGTGATCTATTATTCGGAACAATTGATTCGTGGCTTGTATGGAAACTATCTGGTGGTAAAGCACACGTAACAGATTATTCAAACGCATCACGTACGTTAATGTTTAATATTCACGACTTACAGTGGGATGATGAGCTTCTAGAAATGTTAACAGTACCAAAGAGCATGCTTCCAGAAGTACGTCCATCATCTGAAATTTACGGAGAAACAATTGATTACCACTTCTTCGGCCAAAATGTACCGATTGCAGGTGTAGCTGGTGACCAACAAGCAGCATTATTTGGACAAGCTTGTTTCGGTGAAGGTATGGCGAAAAATACTTACGGAACTGGTTGCTTCATGTTAATGAACACAGGTGAAAAAGCAGTAGCTTCTGAGCACGGTCTATTAACAACAATTGCATGGGGAATAGATGGTAAAGTAAACTACGCATTAGAAGGAAGTATTTTCGTAGCAGGTTCTGCAATTCAGTGGTTACGTGACGGAATGCGCATGTTTAAAGATGCAAGTGAGAGTGAAGTGTATGCGAGTCGCGTTGAATCAACTGATGGTGTATACGTTGTACCAGCATTCGTTGGACTAGGAACACCTTATTGGGATAGTGAAGTACGCGGCGCTATGTTTGGTGTAACACGCGGTACGACGAAAGAGCACTTCATTCGTGCAACGCTAGAATCTTTAGCTTACCAAACGAAAGATGTATTATGCGCAATGGAAGCAGATTCAGGTATTGAACTGAAAACATTACGCGTTGATGGCGGAGCAGTTAAAAATAACTTCTTAATGAAGTTCCAAAGTGATATTTTAGATGTTCCTGTAGAGCGTCCAGTGATTAACGAAACAACGGCTCTAGGTGCAGCATACTTAGCTGGTCTTGCGGTTGGATATTGGAAAAACCAAGATGAAATTAAATCACAGTGGCATATGGACAAACGCTTTGAACCAACGATGGAAGCGGAAACAAGCGAAGAGCTATATGCTGGATGGAAAAAAGCAATTGAAGCAACAAAAGCTTTCAAATAATCATAAACAGTGTTATAATGGTGACAAGTTAATAATTCGGTAGGAGATTTGGAGAGACCACAACGCGCTATAGAGGCGAAATCTATAGCGGAGTTTGTGGTCTCTTTTTTCGTTATCAAAGGGAGGAATTACCATGAAATTTTCAAGTAAACAACGTAAAGACGTATTAAACGGAGTAAATAAACAAGAGTTAGATGTGATCGTAATTGGTGGAGGTATTACTGGTTCTGGTATTGCATTAGATGGAGCAACACGCGGGTTATCAACAATTGTGTTTGAAATGCAGGACTTTGCAGCAGGTACATCAAGTCGTTCAACGAAGCTTGTACACGGTGGTCTACGTTATTTAAAACAACTTGAAGTGAAAATGGTAGCAGAGGTGGGTAAAGAGCGTGCGATCGTATATGAGAACGGTCCCCATGTAACAACACCAGAGTGGATGTTACTTCCGTTCCATACAGGCGGTACGTTCGGATCATTTAGTACATCAATTGGTCTTCGTGTATACGACTTCTTAGCAGGTGTAAAACGAAGCGAGCGCAGAAAGATGTTTAACCGTGAAGAAACGCTAAACAAAGAGCCTCTTGTAAAAAAAGAAGGATTAAAAGGCGGCGGTTACTACGTAGAATATCGTACAGACGATGCGCGTCTTACAATTGAAGTAATGAAAGAAGCAATTGAGCATGGTGCGAAAGCTGTTAACTACGCAAAAGTAGACAGTTTCTTATATAAAGATGGAAAAGTATGCGGTGTACGTGTAATCGATTTACTAGACGGTGAAGTATATGAAGTTTACGGTAAGAAAATTGTAAACGCAGCTGGTCCTTGGGTAGATACACTTCGTGAAAAAGATAACTCGAAAAAAGGAAAAGTACTTCAGTTATCAAAAGGTGTTCACTTAGTAATTGATCAAAAACGTTTCCCACTCGGGCAAGCAATTTACTTCGATACACCAGATAAACGTATGGTGTTCGCGATTCCTCGCGGAGGAAAAACATACGTAGGTACAACAGATACGTTCTATGATAAAGACGCAGCTGTACCACAAATGACAACAGAAGATCGCACATACATCATTAATGCGATTAACTACATGTTCCCAAGCGTGAAAATTACAGAGAAAGACATTGAATCAAGCTGGGCTGGTGTACGTCCGTTAATTTATGAAGAAGGTAAGAATGCATCTGAAATTTCTCGTAAAGATGAAATTTGGACTTCTGAATCTGGTTTAATTACAATCGCAGGTGGTAAATTAACAGGATACCGCAAAATGGCTGAAATGGTAGTAGATTACGTAACGAACTTACTACAAAAAGAAGGTCATAGTGCATATCCGAAGAGTGATACGAAACATATGCCGATCTCTGGTGGACATGTAGATGGTTCACACGGATTCCCGGCATTCGTTGCGAAAAAAGCAGACGAAGGTACGAAATCTGGTTTAACGAAAGCACAAGCAGAAGAATTCGCAAAATTCTATGGTTCTAACGTTGATGTACTATTTGGCTTAGCGAAAAAACATAAAGACGAAGCGAAAGAATACAACATGCCGCTTGACGTTCTAATCCCACTTGTATACGCAATGGATTACGAAATGACAGCAAAACCAGTTGACTTCTTCGTACGCCGCAGAGGCGCTGTATTCTTCAACATCCACTGGGTATATGAGTGGAAAGAAGCAGTAATCAACTACATGGCTGCGAAACTAGGCTGGAGCAAAGAAGAACAAATGAAATATACAGCTGAACTAGAAAAAGCATTAACAGACGCTGTAATTCCTGTAGATCAACAAGAACAGGCAGCTGCGTTAGCATAAAATAGAGAACCACCTGAAGGGGAGCCTTTAGGTGGTTTTTTCTCTTGACTAAAAATAAATAAAATGTGTTACAATGATGATAGAGTATTTAGTGTGAATTTTGCATAAAATAAAAAAGACAGAAGCCTGAGAAACTTCTGCCTTTGTAACCTAACTTGCTATTGTGGTGGTAGTAGGTGCGGTTATAAGACAATTACATTAACGTTTTAGCCGAGAACCGCCCTTACCTTTTCCACGAAGCAGGGTGGTTCTCGCTTTTTTGTATACAGAAATTAGCCACGGACCGACGTATCTTCTACCGATGACAACGCCAGCTCCGGTTAGGATACCATACACTAATTTAATTACAAACATCGCGATCATTTTATCACCTCCCCCCTTTTTTCAAAATGGAAGAGATGATTACCACACCTACTAGTTATAGCTTATTAAGTTACATTTCCATTGTATTATGTTTTAAAATAGGGAACAAGACATATGGATAAAAATCCCTATCTTTAAGCAGAGCATAAGTATCAAGGGACAAGAAGCAAATAAATATACATAAAAAAACGGTATGGACATTACCATCCGTATTTTTTTATGTATTTATAAAACTTTTCCATACAGTGCGTCGTCTAATATATGGGAAGGAGGAAATGATGTGGATGAATTAACGATAGAAGCGTTTGAAATAGAAGATAAGGAGGACCTTATCGACGAAATAATGAACAAGTATGGACAAGAAGTCCTGCAGCTTGTGTATTCGTATGTGAATAATAAAGAGGTTGCGGAGGATTTAACGCAAGATATATTCGTGAAATGCTATAAATCTCTTCATACATATAAAGGGAATTCGAATTTGAAAACATGGTTATGGAGAATTGCAATCAATCAATGTAAGGACTATTTAAAAAGTTGGTATAACAAAAAAGTTATCGTGACAGAGGATGACTTTACGTATATGGAGAGTCAAAAAGAAAGTGTGGAACAAACTGTCATTCAAAATGCGGAGGATCGTGAACTGGCTTCTGCAGTAATGCGTTTACCGATAAAATATCGAGAAGTGATTTATCTATTTTATTATGAGGAATTATCAATTAAAGAGATTGCTACAGTAATAGAAGTAAAGGAAAACACGATAAAAACGAGACTGAAAAAAGCGAAGGAACTTTTGAAGGAAGGATTGGAGGAATAATCAAATGGAAGATCGATTAAAAGGCTTGCGAAAATCAATGGAGAACACAACGTTTAAACATTTGAGTTTTTCTGATCAACACCAGAAGCAGGTGCGCGAAAAAATCAAGCAATCGTCCGAAAAGGAAGAAGATATCCTTTTAGCAGTGTTACAACTTCTTATGAATGAAAAAACAGGTTACGAATTAATGCAGTTGCTAAGAGGGAGAGGGATACGAAAATTTGAAGGCAATGAAGGGTCGCTATACACTGTATTACATCGTCTAGAACAGAATCGCTTTATCCAATCTAGCTGGGATCACGCAGGAGCTAAATATTATCAATTAAATGATAAAGGAAACAAGATGCTGCGAAAGGCAGAGAAGAATGCTACGAAGGCACGATTTATATTAAAAGGATTAGTACAGGAGTGAGAAAAAATTGAATCAAAAAGGGGAGCGTTTTTTAAAAGAAGTTACGAATCATATTAAATCAAAAGAAGCGAAGGACTTAGTAGCAACGGAACTAGATTTTCACTTGAAACAGACGAAGAATATGTGGATAGAGAAAGGCTTAAGTGAGGAAGTTGCTGAAGATAAGGCTGTTGAACAAATGGGAAGTCCAATTAAGCTTGGCCAGGAACTTAATAAACTACATAAGCCAAAGGTTGATTGGTTCTTAATTGGTTTATTAGTGGCTGCGATGGGGCTAGGTTTTTTGCCAGTTATAGCGCTTGGACATGCTGACTTATTAATGAATAAGGTGATATTTGTAATTCTCGGTGTTACAACAGCGATTGGGATGATGCTATTTGATTATCGGAAGTTAGAGAGGCTTGGGTGGCTGTTTTATACAATTGGTGTACTTATCTTGTTAATGATAAAATGTTTTCCGACTGCTTCTTTGAATGGAGAACCATTACTAAAAATTGGTTCCGTCATAATTGATTGTTTAATGACAATACCATTCTTTTTTCTAGGCTGGGCTTCTTTTTTCAATAACAGTAGATTAAAGTTTATACATCTTCTCATGTTGTATTTATTTTCTTTATATTTATTTCTAACTACATCAACTCTTTTACCACTGTTCATCTATATCACGATGGTATTTGTTATGCTTTGGTGGAGTAAGTTAGGAAAGAAAACGGCATGGCTCATTACGATTTTACCTATTGTACCATTGATTATTAGGGATCTACTTTCCTGGTCTGCTGTAAAAGAATACCGTATGGCCAGAATTTTAGGAATGTTAAATCCAGAGCATGATCTATGGTATTTACGTTTAAAAGAGGCGATGTCTTCAGCAGGTTGGTTTGGTACATATGAAAATATAAAGTCTATCCGTGCTGCCCATACTGATTTTGTATTTGCAAGTTTGACTTACTATTATGGATATGTACTTGCGCTAGTTCTTGTCGTGATTCTTTCTCTTTTTGCAGTAAGAATAATGAACATAGCTTATAAAATAAATGATGGTTATGGTAAATTGCTTCTCGTTGGCGGAGTGACTCTTTTTGTAATCCATTTTATTTGTAATGTTGGCATGACCCTCGGGATATTACCACGTGTTTCTATATCATTACCATTTATTAGCTACGGATTGATACCAACTCTGTTTCATGCATTTATAATGGGAATTGTGTTAAGTGTATATCGACGTAAAGATATTCCTTTTAGAATGAGAAAAACACCTTGATAATCATCAAGGTGTTTTAGTTATTAGCTCAAAACTCTCCGAATCAGCCTCAAGCACAAAAGGACTAACCTCGCCAACGCTATAAAGTTGCAACTCATGCATTGCTCGCGTACAAGCAGTGTAGAACAATCTACGAACGCTCTCATCGCTGTACACATCTTTAGAAGCATTGTAAATAATAACAGCGTCAAATTCGATACCTTTCGCTAAGTAAGCAGGGATTACGACAATGCCTTGCTCATACTCGGCTGAGTTACTCTTCACGAGTTTAATATTATCGATATGATTAAGTGCTTCGTATGCAGCGGCGCTTTCAGCTGCGGATTTACATATAATTGCGATTGTATTGTGTTGCTCTTTTTGTAGTTCAGCAACTTTGGCAGTAATATGTTCGTGCAGTTCGCTCTCATTCGCTACTTTCGTCACTGTAGGTTTCTCGCCGTCACGTTCAAAGGCGTGAATGTTCTTGCCTTCCGGTACGAGAGCACGTGTAAATTCAATAATCGGTTTTGTTGAGCGATAGCTACGAGTTAAGTTAATACCGTTCGTTTCATCCGGTCCGTATAAGCTAGTAAGTGTATTGAAATTCACTGCTTCACTTGCATGGGCAAATATCGCTTGATTAAAGTCTCCGAGTACCGTCATTTTTGCGGCAGGGAAGAGACGTTTTAAAAACTCGAACTGGAACGGCGAATAATCTTGCGCTTCGTCTACGAGTACGTGTTTAATCGATCTATTCGTTTGGAAGCCTTCGATTAATTCTTTTAAAAGTAAAAATGGAGTCGCATCCTCGTAATATAGCTTTCCTTCATCAAGCATGTTTACCGTTAAAGAGCAAATGTCATCCCATTCTTTCGGTTTTTCTCCAGTAACCCACGATGCGTCTGTGAAGAGTTGTTTATAGATTCCTGTGAAATTGATGAAGCGCAGTGTTTGAACGCCTTTACGAAGTGGCTTCAATTTTTTACGGACAATCATACGTCCCAGGACTTTCGTTTCTTTCTCATAGTCATTAAAAGAGTTGTCGTCAAACTCGCCTTTTTTCTGTAAATATTTATAAGCCTTTTGGTATTCATCTTTACTAAGTAATTCAATTTCTTCTTCTACCCAAGGCTTTTTCAGTTCTGCTTTTTCGAGTGCATCTATTTGTTTATTTAGCCAATCCGTTAACTTTTCAATTCGACTATGGAAGCGGAGGGAGGAGTCAGTATTATAAAATTGCTCTGTAATCTCTTTTGCAGAGACGATCAGTTTTCCTCTAAATTTCATTCCTCTAAATAGCATGCCTGAAGATTCAAGAGATTGTCTGTACGCTCTAATCATCTCGAAAAATTGAGTGGATGCTTTAAATCGGATGCTCGCATTTCTCGTTTTATAGGTAGGGCTATTCGTTCCAGTTAACATATATTCCAATTGCTCATAAGGGTCTTCAACATCAAATGACTTACTTAGTCTATGGTTTAAATATTCTTGGAATGTTACTTGCTGCATATTTTCTTCACCGAGTTCAGGTAGTACGTTAGATACGTAGCTATTGAACATAGAGTTAGGGGAGAAGAGAATAATTTGATCCGCTTTTAGCCATTCGCGATATTTATATAGTAAGTAGGCGATTCGCTGAAGGGCAGCAGATGTTTTACCACTACCAGCAGCTCCTTGAACGATAAGGAGTCGGCCTTCATCGTGACGGATAATTTCATTTTGCTCACGCTGAATTGTAGCGACGATACTTTGCATATGTTTGTTCGTACCTTTTCCGAGTGCTTGTTGCAAGATTTCATCGCCAATTGTAAGGCTCGTATCGAACATGGAATCAATCTCGCCATTTTGAATAATGTATTGTAATTTTTTCTCCACATTACCGCGAATTACGCCGCCTGGTGTGTTGTACTCAGCTGGTCCTGGTGGGTAGTCGTAATAAACACTTGAAATTGGGGCGCGCCAGTCATAAATAAGAAAGTTTTCTCCGCTTGCATCAGTAAGGGTAGAAACACCGATATAGATTTGTTCTGTGGAAGGTTCGCCTTCTTCAGTGAAATCGATGCGTCCGAAGTAAGGTGCTTTTTGCATACGTCGCAGCGCGGCAAGTCGATTAAAGGTGTGTTTATGGGTGATTTGTGTAACAGCTAGTGATTGAGCTTGTTGTCTTAAGTTGATAACTGTTTCAAGGTAATCATCAAAAGTATCTGTATTCACTTTAACGTCATCCCAGAAGTGTTTACGGATGTTGATTACTTCTGCCCGGCGTCTGCCAGTTTCGTTTTCCAGCTTATCAATTTGCTGCGTAATAGTTTCGATTACGGTATCCAATCGTTTTTGCTCTAGATCAAGTTTTTTGTTCATACGTAAGCACTCCTTTAAAAGTGAAAAATAGAGGTTGACTGAAGAAAAATTTTGTTGTACAATTAAGATACGGATAAATACGTTCTTTATATTTTTTAAAACGTGTTTCTGTACTAATTTAACATAGTTTTTGAATTTAATCAATGATAATAAGATAAACCTTGGTTCCGTGTAGCGTGGATCAAGGTTTTTTTTTGTTTTTAAGAGGGAATCACACTTGTTGTCGTTTTTTGTCGGTAAGTCGATATATTTGAAAAATCGCCGATATAATTTCATTTACCGAATCTGGATATAACTATCGGGAGAAGAGGATATAAAAAAAGCTCGGGCCGAAGCCCAAGCTTTTTACTTCATTATTTCTTTTCTTCTTTTTTATCGTCAGCTTTTTGCTCTTTGAAAAGATCTTTTAAATCTTTATCGTCAACTTTTACGTCAGCTTTTTTGATTTCTTTCATCATTAAGTCATTCATAAATTGAGCATCTTGCGTTTTTTCTTGAGCTAGTGATTTTTTAATATCAGCTTTTGATTTATCGAAAGTTGCATCTGCGTGATTATCAGTTACTTTAATAATATGGTAACCGAATTGTGTTTTTACAGGTTCGCTTACTTCATCTTTTTTCAACTTTTGAGCTGCTTCTTCAAATTCTTTTACCATTTTCCCTGGTCCGAAGAATCCTAAGTCGCCACCTTTTTCTTTTGAACCTGTATCTTCAGAGTATTGCTTTGCTAATTCTTCGAAAGATTTACCTTGAGCAAGTTCATCTTTCACTTTTTTAGCAGTTTCTTCATCTTTTACAAGGATATGACTTGCTTTAATTTCTTTTTTATAATCCTCGAATTTTGCTTTTACATCTTTATCAGTAATCGATTGTTCAACCGCTTTTTCTTGAGCTAATTGAGCACGCACACTATTTTTGATAGTTTCTTCTTTAATACCTTGTTGTTTCATTAGTGTATCGAATTGATCACCGTATTGTTTTTTCATTTCATCGAACTTTTTGTCTACATCTTTGTCTTCAACTTTGTAGTTTTTAATAAGAACTTTTTCCATAACCATGTTGTTTAGTACTTGTTTACCAGCTTGTGTCTTCATTTGATCGTAGAATTCTTCTTTTGTAATGTCACCAGCTTTAGATGTAACGATTTTGTCTGATGATGATGTTCCACATGCTGATAATGCGATTACACTTGTTGCGGCTAAGGCAAGCATAGCTTTCTTCATTCGATAAACACTCCTACTATTATGTATTTTTAATTTATCCTACACCGATGAATTTTAAATTCATAAGAGCCCGATTAAGTCTCACTGATACTTTTGCTTTTTTGTATTGGTAAAGCGCGCTTAACAGGGCTTACCGTGGCTGAGGATAAAGTTTTGATGAATGTTTTGTTCTATAGTATAAGCAATATGTACAAAATTTAATATATCATATTTCGACGCGTTTTCATATTGATAAAGAAAAATTAACCAGTACGTGTCAGATTTTGAAAGTGTGCCATATTGGGCGTATGCCGCATATACAGAATAGAGGAGGGGATGGGGATGAATTCTCAACTTATTTTATTACTTGTACTGTTTATTTTATTGGTTATTGTAGGTATAATTTGCTTATAGAGGAAAAAAGTGAGGAAGGGGCTTTCCTTCCTCACTTTCCATGAAATATAATTTCTATATAACTAGAAATTAATAAAATTGTTATACATACATTAATAACCCGAAAGACACCGGGCTGGCGGCTCGCAGCTATTTGTTTTCGTTCACACAGTGTATGTGTCATGAAATTCGTGTAAAATATAACAAGAAGTGCGAATGCGACAAAAACAACTGTTATAAGTGTCATGAGGCGAGACCTCCTTTTGGCTAAAATACATATACATATATTGTATCACACGATATTTTGTTCGTGTTACAAAATTCAGAAATAGAAGACTTTGTGTTAGAAAGTGAGGGAGAAAATGGACGTTGTTAGAAGATTAGAACAAGCTGAATACTACGTAGACCTACTATTTAAAATGATTGATGAAGAGAAGTGTCCATTTTATTCTTTGATCATAAAGAAAAAAGCTCGTAAAAAAGATATTGAACGTATACTAAATCTTTGTGAAAAACTGAACGAGCAATATGTAGTGGAGAAAGCAGAAGGGCTTCTTTTGTTCGATGCGCTGTTAGATCAATTTGAAAAAGCGCTTCCACATCAGCTCGAAGTAAACGAAACTGCGGAAGCGCTAGCAAAACAAGGTTTATTTAAGCCGCTTATGAATGAATTCTTAAGCATGATTGCGAAAAAATAAATAGATTATTTCTTAACTAACTTTTGATCGGATTCTGTAAAGTTCTCTTCAATATCTTCTAATGATTTCTCAAAAATATCGATGAAGTCTTGTCCGTAAATATTACGCAGGATTGCAATCAGTTCGATATTTTCTGGGAACTTCCCATAAAAATTACGAAGTGCAAGAGCCCCATTAAACACTGAATTATTTTCAGGATCATACTCCTCCATTAAGCGAAGTAGTAATTCTTCCCCTTTGTCTGTAATTTCAATGTACGTATTTCGTTTATCATCTTCCTTTTTTGAGAATACAAGATAGCCGCGTTCTTCAAGCTTTTTAGAGAAGTTAAACGCCGTTGATACGTGCATAACTCCAAACTTAGCAATCTCAGAAATAGAAGCCCCTTTTAAATGATAAGCGATTGTTAAAATATGATGTTCATTAATATTTAAATCGTAAGGTTTAATCCACTGCTGCCAATCTTTCTCTACACATTTCCATAACGCTTTCGATAATTGAGCAATGCGTTGGCTGAAAATCATCGCTTCTTTTACCGAGTAATCTTTTTCTCCACTTTTCATGTACTCACCCACTTTAACATTCTTTTTTCATTACTATCTATTATGCCAGTAAAATAAAAATTAATAAAGTCTTTTTGTGAGAATTGTGAAAATTTTTTAACAAAATGACATTCTATACAAATCATGCATAACTATGGAAGCGTTTTATGAGTCGTGAATACATGCGTTGTCCTTACATGTTAATTGATAACATATATTGTAAATGCATAAAAACACGGCATATCTATACGATATGCCGTGTCAAGGTCAATTTATATAAAAAATATTTGTTATATGCAAAAAACTAAGCAGGAATTTGTTTACGCTTTTTCTGGAACAGCTTCTTGTAGTTTCTCAATTGACTTTTGGATGTCCAAAATTTCTTTCTCAATATGGCGCTTGTTTTGAGAAATATCTTGTTTCCAGTTAGAAAGCGTGTCTTGCATGTCATCTTTTAGTTCTTGAAACACTTCTTTACCTTCTGAAGCAGTTTCAACAATTTGACGCTTTAATAATTTCGTATCAGCTGTAATATCAGCTAAAGTCTTTTTAATATCATTTCCTTTTTCTTTTAACTTGCCGCGCATGTCTTTACCAGAAGAAGGAGTTGAGAAAAGAACGGCTAGTCCAGCAACTGCTCCCCCGCAAATAACACCTGTAATAAAGGATTTAGCTTTTGACATAAAAGGAGACCTCCTTATTTTTTGTTCGTATTCATGATGTAAAACAATATGCATATCTTTCTTATATGTGCTATGCACAAACAATCATCCCTGAGCATTTTAAGTGAAGAAACAAGCCATGCGGAATTTGATGACTTCAGGGAAGTGGCTTGTTATGTATTACGCCTTCTTATAGTGTCATTATTTCACACTATTTGCAATTGTACTTGCGATGTTTTGTAAATTTTCCATAGTGTATTCATTTTGGTGTGATTTCCAAACAGCACCGAAACCATCTTTTTCACCGTAGCGTGGAATTAAATGAAGGTGGAAGTGGAACACAGTTTGTCCAGCTTTTTCACCGTTATTGTTAAGTAGGTTAAAGCCAACTGGATTAAACTCTGCTTTAATCGCATTTGCGATTTTTGGAACGACAGAAAAAATGTGTGATGCGATTTCTGGCGTTAACGCAAAAATGTCTTGTTTGTGAACTTTCGGAATAACAAGAGTATGTCCTTTTGTTACTTGACTAATATCTAAAAATGCAAGCACATGTTCATCTTCGTATACTTTTGAGCAAGGGATTTGCCCGTCAATGATTTTACAAAAAATACAATTGTCTGCTGTATGATTCATTGATCTCATCCTTTCAAATATCCTTAGCCGTATTTTACCATAATTACATAAGAGAACAAACACGAAAAACAGGAAGCTGACTCAGCTTCCTGTTTTCTGAAGAGGGATTGAAAAAGCATTATCGTAATTTACGTTTCGCAGACACCTCATTTATTTAAGAAATGCACGGTAAATCGGCTAAAGTTTCTGCCGTAGACACCCCATTTTCAAGTGAAATGAATTGCAATCTTTCATAAAAGGAAATTGTTTATTTTTTAAAACAGTATATGCTCTTTCGGAGACACCCCGTTTCGAAAATGAAACAAATAATCTGGTTATGTGTAAATTTCATTGTCCAACATGGACACCCCATTTCATGATGACTTCACTATGTTGTTGTACTCATCAATTGGTGGTTGCTTTTTCAATGTGTTCCTTCTTCAATAATTATGATGTCCGCTTTCGGGAAAATATATGCTAATAAATTTAAATTTTTTTTTTGAGTACATGGATACTATGTAGTACAGCATAATTTTTGGTAAGATGAATATAGAATGAATACTAATGAAGAAAGTGGTGTCGTATGAGCGAGTTATTGCGTGTAGAAAATGTTACAGGAGGATATACGAAACGACCTGTATTAAAAGACGTTTCGTTCTCTGTTAATAAAGGCGAACTTGTCGGCTTAATCGGTTTAAATGGAGCTGGTAAAAGTACGACGATTAAACATATTATCGGTTTAATGGAACCGAAAAAAGGAACTGTCACAATTAATGGGAAAACAATTCGTGATGATATGACAGCGTACCGTTCTAGCTTTTCATTCATTCCAGAAACGCCGGTATTATATGATGAATTAACGTTAGAAGAGCATTTGAAATTAACAGCGATGGCGTACGGCGTCGATGAAAAACAATATGAAGAACGTGTAGGACAACTATTACATGAATTTCGAATGAAAAATCGTTTAAAATGGTTTCCATCTCATTTCTCAAAAGGGATGAAACAAAAAGTAATGATTATGAGCGCGTTTTTAGTTGAGCCATCTCTTTACATAGTAGACGAACCTTTCGTTGGATTAGATCCGTTAGCAATTCAATCTCTTCTTCAAATGATGGATCAAATGAAAAAGAGTGGAGCCGGTATTTTAATGAGCACACATATTTTAGCGACGGCAGAGCGTTATTGTGATTCGTTCATTATTCTGCATCAAGGTGAAGTAAGAGCGAAGGGAACATTAGCTGAACTGCAATCACAGTTTAATATGCCAGGTGCAACGTTAGATGATATTTACATCGCGCTAACAAAGGAAGAAGATTATGAATAGCACAGCGTTATGGAAAGAACGATTTCGTCACTTTCTAAAAGAAGTTCGTACATATAGTAAATACGTATTTAATGATCATTTGAAATTTATTTTCGTGTTCATCATCGGTGCGGGAGCGTATTATTACCAGCAATGGTTACAAACGTTAACATCTTCCTTTCCAACTGCGCTCGTAATGGCAGTATTAATTGGACTCGTGTTAACAGCTGGATCCATTCAAACGTTATTAAAAGAAGCGGATCTCGTTTACTTACTGCCAGTTGAAGAAAAGTTAAAACCTTACTTCACCAAGGCATTTCTTTTTACATTTATGATTCAGTTATACATAATCGCAATCGTAGCAGCTGCGCTTGCTCCGTTATACTTCCAACAAATGAAGCAAACCGGTGCTGGCTACATATGGATTGTCCTCGCATTTGTCATTGTAAAAGCGTGGAATTTATTCGTCGCGTGGGAAAAATCATTTTTAACAGATCAAAATATACAAAGAGTTGATTGGTTTATTCGTTTTATCTTAAACGGTTTATTTGTATATTTCCTTGTAGAACGTACTTCAGTTCTTGTTATTGGCGGAATCGTTCTGCTCATGGTGTTATATCTTGCTATCATGCATCAAATGGTAAAAGGAAAGCCGCTAAACTGGGAGTATTTAATTTCTGAAGAAGGTAAGAAAATGATGCTGCTGTACCGAATTGCAAATATGTTCGTTGATGTACCAGCATTAAAAGAAAGAGTATCTCGCCGAAAATGGCTGGATTTCATTCTGTCGATAATCGGCGAAAAGCGCACATATTTATACTTATATACGAGAACGTTTTTAAGATCAGGTAACTATTTTGGATTATATGTGCGTCTGCTCGCTCTTGGAGGAGTTATTCTTTACTTCATTCCATTTTTATACGGGCGATTTATCGTAAGTTTTATTTTCCTATACTTAATTGGCTATCAGCTATTAACTTTATGGAAACATCACCGCATGAAAATTTGGCTTGATTTGTATCCAGTAAAGGTAGATGAAAAGAAGAAAGATTTTCTTACTTTATTAAATGTGATTCTAATCATCGGGAGCGTAATCTTTACAGTTATATTTGCACTAGCAACGAAAGATTTCATGATGACAGGAATTTTACTTGTCGTAAGCATATTATTTAGTATCGGTTTCGTTTACCAATACGGTGCGAAGCGCATTGAACGTTTAAATTGAAGGGAATGAACCTATGATTACATATGAAGAAAAGGTTATAAAAGAACTGGAGCAGTGGAAAGCTACATTCATGAAAGATTCTTCTATGATGACACGGTTCTCAAAGAAAGTGCAGACGAAAGTACAACAGCTTATTCCGGCGAAAGTGCAAAAAGTCTTAACAGAAACGATTCGGATGATGGTGCAAACGATCAGCGCCGGATCAAACTTTATAAAGCCGAAGCTAAAAGAGACGACATGGTCACTGCAAAGACGTGATGATGAAGTGCGTAAAAAAATGGATGAGTACAAAAAAATAGCTGCGGCAGAAGGAGCAGGGACGGGGGCTGGTGGTATTTTACTCGGTCTTGCTGACTTTCCGCTTTTACTTACGATTAAAATTAAATTTTTATTCGATGCAGCAACGTTGTATGGATTTGATACAAGTAAACAAGAAGAGCGTCTTTTTATTCTTCACGTTTTCCAACTCGCCTTTTCAAGTGACAATCACAGAAAAGAAATATGGAAAGCAATTGAAACGTGGGATACAGAAAAAGAAAATCATATGGACTGGGAAAAGTTCCAAACAGAATACCGAGACTATATCGATTTAGCGAAAATGCTTCAGCTCGTACCAGTAATCGGTGCCCCGGTAGGCGCATATGCGAACTATCAATTGCTGCAAAGACTTGGAGAAGTGACAATGAATTGTTATCGTATGCGATTGCTAAATAGAAAGTAAAAAAAAGCATCCTAAATGTGTGATTTAGGATGCTTTTTTTAGAAGTTAATTTCGCTATAGCCAACTCCGACTACAATCAATATGATAAAGAGCACAATAATGGATGGAAATCCGCTTTTATTATCGTGACCAGCCTCATCGCCGCCTTTATCCCGCTGTTTATGAAGGCTGATTAAAGTTTCACTTTATCAAGAACTTCCTGTGTAAACTCTTATTAACTTGCAAATTATTCAGTTTCATTTTATAATTTATTTACCGACCGGTAAGTAAAAATAAGTGAGGTACAGTATGACAAAGAATTTACAAACATCGCAAAACATTGTCGAGGCATCATTTAAACTCATGGCAGAGCACGGCATTGAGAAGATGAGCCTTTCCATGATTGCGAAAGAGGTAGGTATTTCAAAACCGGCTATTTATTATCATTTTTCTTCTAAAGAAGCGTTAGTCGATTTTTTATTTGAAGAGATTTTTTCTGATTATCATTTTGCAAATTACTTCGATAAAGAGCAGTATACGAAAGAAAATTTTGCAGAAAAGCTAATCGCAGATGGTTTACATATGCTCTCTGAGTATGAAGGGCAAGAAGGAATACTACGCGTTATCAATGAATTTATCGTAACTGCATCGCGAAATGAAAAGTATCAGAAACGATTATTTGAAATACAAGAGGATTTCTTACATGGTTTCCACGATTTATTGAAGCAAGGCGCGAGACTGGGCGTTGTGTCACAACATGCAACGGAAGAAAACGCTCATACGCTAGCGCTTGTGATCGATAATATGAGCAATTATATGCTCATGGGATTTCAGTTAAAATATAAAGAAATTTGGATTCGAAATGTGAAAAGCGTCATGAAGGAGGAGTAAAAATGAAAATGCAAAAAAACTGGTGGCTCGGTTTTCTTGGATTCATTGGAGTTTATAAAATTCCAGGCATGATAGAGGCTTTTCAAGCAGATGGAAGTTGGATGAAGTTAATCGGTTTTATTTGGCTACTTTGGTTCGGATATTTTATTCCAGAGAGGAAAGAAGATTAAATTTTAATTTTCTGTAAAGTTATGTAAAATATAGATTAAGAGTATTCGTATATTAGATTACTAGATTTGGAGTGGTTACATGGATCCATTGAAAAATGAAATTAACCCTGACATGGTCAAAGTGTGGAAAATTCGTGCTGTAATTGAAGAAGGGATCGGTATACTCGTCATTTTAGCTTACCTTTTCCTCATGATAAAGTTTGATTGGTGGGCGTGGATTTTGTATGTGATGATTGGGCTAACAGTTGTGTTCGCGCCATTTTCGTACTTCTTATTCCCGAAACTACGTCAACGTTATTACAGCTACCAACTAAATGAAGAAGAACTTGAAATTCAGCATGGTCTTTTCGTCGTAAAGCGCGTATTAGTACCGATGATTCGTGTGCAGCACGTTACGATTGAACAAGGACCAATTATGAGAAAATACGGATTAGCAGAATTACACATTTCAACAGCAGCAACTTCTCACAGCATTCCAGGCTTAACGATGTATGAAGCAGAAATGTTGAAAACGAAAATCGCAGAATTAGCGAAAGTGAGTGATGAGGATGTATAAGAGGCAGCATCCAATCACGATGTTATTAGAATTGAAAATAACAGATTTTATACCACTCATTATTTTCATGTTTAGCTTAAACGGAAAATTCCCGTTTTGGTATTTAATTCCCGCAGCATTTGGTTTACTCACCGTTTTTTCAGCATTTGAAAAATGGTATTACACAACATATTGGGTTGAAAATAACGTATTACATGTGAAAAAAGGTCTCTTCGTGAAAAAGGAGAGCTACTTAAATAAAGAACGTGTTCAAACGATTAATACAAGTTCTAACGTACTATATCAAATGCTCGGTTTGAAAAAAATTCAGATTGAAACAGCTGGTGGGGGCGATGAAGCAGAAGTTAGCTTAGCTGGTATTACGGCAGAAGAAGCGGCGGAGCTTATTGCTTTGCTAAATGAGCCAACTCCAGAAGTGAAAGCAGAAGGAACGTTAGACGAAGCAACAGAAAATGTAGTAGAAAAAGCAATTGTTACAGAGGAAAAACAAACGACAGAATATAAATTAACTTGGAAAGAGATTTTATTAGCATCTGTTACATCTGGTCAATTTGGACTATTATTCTCTTTAATCTTTTTCGTTTATCACCAAGTAGATGAGTACATTCCGAAATGGATAGAGAATGGCGTAAAGTCGTATGTAATGGAACATGATATATATGGCTGGATTTTCATGGTAGCCATTTTACTCGTTCTTTCTTGGATTATATCTACAATCGGTTACGCGTTAAAACATGGCGATTTCACAGTGAATCGAAGAAATGACGAAGTTCGCATTTCACAAGGATTACTTGAGAAAAAAGAGCTCGTACTAAAATTGCATCGTATTCAAGGTATTACGATAAAAGAAAGTATTTTACGCCAACCATTCGGTTATTGTGCTGTGCAAGTAGAAGTCATTCAAAGTAAAGGAATGAGTGACGAAAAAGAAAAGGTTACACTGCACCCAATCATTCGAAAAGATCGAGTACAACAGTTACTCGCCCATTTACAATTACCATACGAACTGAATGCAAACATTATTGCATTACCAAAAGCAGCATTACGCCGCTATCTCATTGATAGTTTCATTTTCTTCGCAATGCTAGCAATCCCGTTTATTGGAATAAGTATATACTCTGAAAAGCACTTCATCATGTGGGCATTAATTCCGCTCGCAATCCTTATCTTTACACTTGGATACGCAACATTTAAAACAAATGGTTACAGTGTTAACGGAGAACAAATTACACTTGTCTATCGTAGCGTCGGAAAATACACAGGACTTATTAGAAGAAGACACGTCCAATCAATGGAGAAGACACAATCATATTTCCAGCGCCGCGCGGATTTATGTACGTATAAGTTTTCTAGTGCATCATCTAGTTATAAAATAGAGCATACGAGAGTAGAAGACGCGGAGAGAATGCAGGATTGGTATAAGAAGAGAATGAGGGAGGAATAATTTGAGAAAGCTTGCCTATTATGAAGGGCAGGCTTTTTTTGTTATAAGGAAATGAGTGGTTTAAGTGATAGAGCAGTACAACTACAGCACACATGTATTAATATGTATGAAAAAAGGTAATATTCTTCTATTTTAGAGGAATCTGTGGAATTTTTGATATAAATGGTATACTAAAATATAAATAGTATTAGGAGGTTATATATGATAAGTCAGTTGAAAAGAGAAGCACTTGATGCATTAAAAGGAAGATGGGGATTAGCGGTAGGGGCAACTTTATTAATTGGAATCCTTATTGGAGCTGTTGAAATGCTAACCACAGGTATTTTTTCGATATTTTGGGGTTGGGAAGAAGCAAGTGATTCACTCACAGTAAGTATTATTGTAATGCTTGTTATTGGTCCATTAACAATAGGTGCCTATTATCTTGTTTTAAATGCAATTCGTAGGACTGATGCTCGCATTGGTCATATATTTAGATGGTTTAGCGATGGAAGTAAGTTGATGAAGTCGTTTTTAACATATTTACTAATGTATGTATACTTGACTCTATGGACATTACTTCTTATTATTCCAGGTATTATTAAATCATTTTCTTATTCTATGACATATTTTATTTTGAATGATCATCCAGAATATACAGCGAATCAAGCGATTACTGAGAGTCGTCATATGATGAATGGACATAAAATGGATTACTTTTTACTATGCTTAAGTTTCTTAGGCTGGTTCATATTAAGTATTCTTACTATAGGAATCGGTTTCTTATGGTTAGTACCTTATTTCTACTCGACATCGGCAGCATTTTATGAAGAGATTTCAAAAGAATATTATAAAAAAGAGAGCACTACTTTCTAATAAAACATATAAACTATCTACCCTAAAGAATGTAGGGAGCAGATAGCAGATGGTTTAGGTGTTTTGATATTTGTCCTATTTTCGGGATTCACTTCAGGATAAGGTATAGATTTTTATATAGAAATGCTTCCCTCTATGTTTTATCATAGAGGGTTATTTTTTTATGTAAAAATGATAGGAAATAATGAATAATATATGTAAAGAAAAAAGCGAGGTGAATGAGAGTGAGCAAATTTTTAATACCGTATTCATTTTCTATATTAAGTTTCTTTATTTCAGCAACAGCACTTGATTTATATGATAGGATGGGAAACGATAGTGAGCTGGTTTCGCCGAACATAATTGGAAAGATAATTCAATCTACTGCGCAAATGGGAGTCCTTACATTGTATTTCGGAGTACCTATTATTTTAGGTGGCTGTCTACTTGGTGAGCTATTGTTTAGAGGTATCATTTTACGATTTAAACTAAGCTATATTATATCTTTATTATTATATCTATTTTTAGCTTTTAGTATTGTTTTCGTAACGGTAGGCATTCCAACTACATATGAAGATTCTAATACATTTTTCATAGGGATAACTATGATTTGTGCTGTTACATTCTTTGTGAGTCGGAATATATGGGAAAACAAGTTAATAATGGAGTGACAAAATGAAATACACCTGTCCATGTTGCGGATATAAAGTTTCACTTTATTGGATCAGTTAGAAAACCGACTAGTGAAGATGTGAAGGATGCTAGTTGGCCGCGAATTTGTTAAGTAAAATGTTATTACTCGATTCGATGGGAGTAATAACATTTTTTATTTAATGCTGAAAGAATTACTGCCGTCTTATAAAGTAATAAGAAGGACTACATCGGTAAATTTTATTGATGGATATATTAGGAATGAATACAAAAGTATAGATGTATAGTCGACTTTGTGTATTTAATGTTATCATATTGAATGATATGGAAATTTTTAATAGAATAAGTAACTAAAAATTCAAAGGTAATGAAGCTTTTGTTGTATAAAGAAAATACTTAGTAGTAATCAACAATATTAAAAATAAGATTCGTATTTATATAAATTTAGTAGAAATGGGGTTTTAAAAAGGAATGAGTATCAGCATAACGCGGCAAAAGATTTTGGCGGCCGCTTCTCAAATTGTGCAATGTAAAGGGGTTGCTAAATTAACCTTAGAAGCAGTGGCAAAAGAGGCGGGTGTAAGTAAAGGTGGATTATTGTATCACTTTGCAAATAAAGAAGCTTTAATAGAAGGTATGATAGTCAGAGGGATAGAGGATTATGAGGGCGCTATTTACAATAAAGTAGCGGAAGACTCAGAGAGGAAAGGGAGATGGGTTCGCTCTTTTGTAGAGGAAAGATTAAGTAATGAGAGAAGAACAGAAGAGTTGTCTAGTAGTATGATGGCAGCATTCATGTTAAAACCTGAATTACTTGAGCCATTACAACAATCATTTCAGCAACTGCAAAAGAATATAGAAAACGATGAGATAGATTCAGTTTGTGCAACAATTATTAGATTAGCAGCAGATGGATTATGGTATTCGGAATATTTAGGGGTTGGCAGACTAAGCCCCGAGTTAAGAGAAAAAGTGATTCAAGCTCTTATTGATAATTCATATAAATAGAATATACGAACTATATAATACGAAAACAATTCACCATTACTTATTTAATGTAGTGGTGAATTGTTTTTTTTATTAGAAAAATAGAACAATTTTATAGAGTATTGAATTATAACCGTCCAGACGGTATAGTAATATTTGGTTTAAGAGGAAAATGAAACAAAAAAAGAATAAAAGATATTTTTAGCACACTATTCGAAAGGATAGGCCGCAAAGCTTAGAGTCTACGGTAATACATATTGGTTACTAAGATCGTCTGGTTGCACATTTTTGATGCAACCGGACGGTCTTTTTTTGTTATATAAATATAAAAAAATAGGAGGGAACTATGCAAATGAAAAGTACTAAAAGGCATATTTCAATGGTTTCATTAGTTTTTCTAGTATTATTTTCAGTGCTGAATGTGTGGGCTCCAGTTATTCAAGCTGCTGTGATGAAAAGTCCAGTGGACGAAATTAATATTTCCCGTACTGATGGCACGACATCTGAACCGTATCAAGCCTCAGATGGTATGAAAGTAGAAGTGAAGTGGTCAGCTAAAGAAAAAATAAAAAGTGGAGATCAATTCACAATTGATATGCCAAAAGAGTTTCGAAAAGACCTTATGAATATGAGTTTTCCTTTAAAAGATGCTGAAGGAAAAACAGTTGGTACATGTGAGATGAAAAAGGGTCTATTAACGTGTACTATGGGTGATTACGTAGAAGGAAAGAATAACATTAAAGGCTCTTTATTCGTAGAATTCTACTTTGGTCTAGAAGCATATGATGGTGTTAAAGAAATTCCATTAGAATTTAACGTTGATGGTCAAATCGTCAATAAAGAAGTAAGTGTAAATAATACGACAGAGAGACCGAAGCCACAGCCCAATACGGAAAATTTATTGAAATGGGGTTCTTATAATCAAGAAGATCCTTCAATTGCTGATTGGCTTGTATACGTAAATGCAACTGGAACAGAAATGCAAGATCTTAAATTAACAGATACATTAGGACCTGGGCATGAGTTAATTACAGACAGCGTAGTATTAGAAGAGGCTGTATTTGAAGATGGTTATGCACCAACAAATATTAAGCCAGCAGATTTATCTAACATTAAAATAAATGCAACGAAGACTGGATTTACAATTGAGTTTCCAGACAGTTCAAAAGGTTATATTTTAAGATATAAAACAAAGGTTACAAATCCTGCTGCAAAGCCTCATAAAAATACTGTGAAATTAGAAGGTAAAAATATTAAAACTGAAGAAAAAGTAGGACAAGTATTTGTAAGTGGTGGAGGAGGATCCGGTTCAGGTGACAATAATCCACCTAGCATTGAAAAAAATATAGTTGATGAGAATGGCAAGCTTGTAGAGAATGAGCAGTTAACACAAATGGATCAAGTTATTCAATACCAAGTTGGTACACATATACCGAACGATCCTCCTAAATACACATCTATGGTAATTAGTGATGATTTAGAAGATGTTTTAGAAGTATTAGAGGCAAAAGTGTATGATCAAAATGGCCAAGATATTACTTCTAAAGGAACGTTAAATATAGATAAACAAAGAAGTGAAGTAACATTTACGTTTGGTGAGAGTTTTGACTATAAGTCATATGAAGACCAGATAATCAATCTCAGTATCAAGGCGAAAATAAAAAATAATGCAGACTTATCTTCTTACGTAGATAAGAAGATTCCTAATAAAGCGGAATTGCATTTTGATGATAAAACATTAACATCAAAAGAAGTAACTATTACGCCGCCTGAAGCTCCAAAAGATGGTACAGTACTGATTCATAAAACAGATTCTGAGAATCCGAATAAAGGGTTAAAAGGTGCCGAATTTGAAGTTCGAAATAGTGCAAATGAAGTTGTTGCAAAACTAAAAACGGACGAAAAAGGTTTTTCAGTACCTCAAACTTTAGCTCCTGGGACGTATAAAGTTTATGAAACAGTAGCACCAGAAGGATATCAAAAATTAACAAGCCCAGTAGAGGTTACACTTCAAGCTGGAGAAACAAAAACAATTGAAATTAAAAATACTATGCAAAAGGGTCAAATTGAAGTAAAGAAAATTGATTCGGAAAATGGTGAAAAACCATTGGAAAATGCAGAGTTTGATATAGTAAAAGACGGTGTAGTAGTCGAACATATTGTTACAGATAAAGATGGTAAGGCAATCTCTAAACCGTTAGCACCAGGAAAATATATTTTAAAAGAAACAAAAGCACCTGAAGGCTACCAATTAAAAGAAACAGAGTTGGAAGTAAATGTAACAGGGGACGGCATATTCCCAATACAAGTGGAAAATGCAATGGTAGACAAAGGGAATATAGAAATTACAAAAGTGGACAAAGAAAACGGGGCAGTATTAGCCGGTGTCGAATTTGAAGTCCAAGATGAGAAAGATGGCGTAGTAAGAAAAGTAGTAACAGATAAAGATGGAAAAGCAAACGTTTCAGATCTATCAGTAGGAAAGTACAAATTAGTAGAGACGAAAAGCTTACCAGGTTACAAAAATCTAGCAGAACCAGTACTATTTGAAATTACAAAAGGTATGACAAAAGCTTTATCAATAAAAGTAGAAAATGAGCAGTTAGACAAAGGCTCAGTAGAAATTACAAAAATAGATAAAGATAGTCAAAAAGTATTAGAAGGCGTAGTCTTCGAAGTGCAAGATGAGCAAGGAAAAGTAGTAACAGAAGTAAAAACAGATAAAGATGGTAAAGCAAAAATCTCAGATTTATCAGTAGGAAAGTACAAATTAGTAGAGACGAAAAGTTTACCTGGCTACAAAAAGCTAACAGAACCAGTATCATTCGAAATTACAAAAGGTATGACAACAGTCCTATCATTGAAAGTAGAAAATGAACAGTTAGATAAAGGTTCAGTAGAAATTACAAAAGTAGATAAAGACAACAAAAAAGCATTAAAAGGCGTAGTCTTTGAAGTGCAAGATGAAGCTGGAACAGTAGTAAAGGAAGTAAAAACAGATAAAGATGGTAAAGCAAAAATCTCAGATCTATCAGTAGGAAAGTACAAATTAGTAGAGAAAGAAAGTTTACCAGGCTATAAGAAACTAACAGATCCAGTATTATTTGAAATCAAAAAAGGCATGACTGAAGTTCTATCATTAAAAATAGAAAATGAAATGGTAGATACGGGAAATGTAGAGATAACAAAGATAGATAAAGATAATAAAGCACCGTTAGCGGGAGTAACATTCATCGTCCAAGATGAAAAGGGTAATGAAGTTACAAAAGTAACGACAGATAAAGATGGAAAAGCAAATGTTTCAGATTTACCTGTAGGAAAGTATGAATTAGTAGAGGTAGAAAGTTTACCTGGTTATAAAAAGCTAGAAAAACCAGTATCATTTGAAATCAAAAAAGGCATGACCGAGGTTCTATCATTAAAAGTAGAAAATGAAATGGTGGATACAGGGAATGTAGAGATAACAAAAATAGATAAAGATAGTAAAGCTCCATTAGAAAATGTTGTATTTGAAGTACGTGATTCAAAAGGAAAAGTAGTTACGAAAGTAACGACGGATAAAGAAGGAAAAGCAAACGTTTCAGATTTACCTATTGGGAAGTATGAGTTGGTGGAAGTAGAAACACCGGCAGGATACAAACCACTAGAAAAGCCAATTTCATTCGACATTGAAAAGGGTAGAGTAACAGCATTAAAGCTAACAGTAGAAAATGAATTAGTAGATACAGGAAATGTAGAAATTACAAAAGTAGATAAAGAAAATAAAGATGTTTTAGCTGATGCAGTCTTTGAAATTCAAGATGAAGCAGGACAAGTAGTCGCTAAAATAACGACAGATAAAAAAGGACAAGCACAAGTTACTAATTTATCAGTCGGCACATACAAGTTAGTAGAAGTAAAAGCACCAAAAGGATATAAACAATTAGTAGATTCGATTATTTTCCAAATTGAAAAAGGCATGACAAAATCTCTTGCTTTAACAGTAGAAAACGAAATGTTAGACAAGGGAAATGTAGAAATTACAAAGGTAGATAAAGATAGTCAAAAATTATTAGAAGGCGTAGTCTTCGAAGTTCAAGACGACAAAGGCAAAGTAGTAACAGAAGTAACGACAGATAAAGAAGGAAAAGCAACAATTTCAGATTTATCAGTAGGAAAGTATAAATTAGTAGAAAAAGAAAGCTTACCAGGTTACAAAAAATTAACAGAACCAGTATTATTCGAAATCAAAAAAGGTATGACGAAAGTTTTATCATTGAAAGTAGAGAACGAACTGTTAGATAAAGGTTCAGTAGAGATTACAAAAGTAGACAAAGAAAGTGGCGCGTTATTAGAAGGCGTAACATTCGAAGTGCAAGATGAAAAAGGCAAAGTAGTAACGAAAGTAAAAACAGATAAAGATGGAAAAGCAACAATTTCAGATTTATCAGTAGGAAAATATAAGCTAGTAGAAGTAGAAAGCTTACCAGGATATAAAAAACTAGCGAAGCCAGTATCATTCGAAATCAAAAAAGGTATGATAGAAGTCTTATCATTAAAAGTAGAGAATGAACAGTTAGATAAAGGCTCAGTAGAAATTACAAAAGTGGACAAAGAAAGTGGCGCGTTATTAGAAGGCGTAACATTCGAAGTGCAAGATGAAAAAGGCAAAGTAGTAACGAAAGTAACAACAGATAAAGAAGGAAAAGCGAAAATTTCAAATCTATCTGTAGGAAATTACAAACTAGTAGAAGTAGAAAGCTTACCAGGCTACAAAAAGCTAACAGAGCCAGTATCATTCGAAATTAAAAAGGGTATGACAGAAGTCTTATCATTAAAAGTAGAGAATGAACTAGTAGATAAAGGTTCAGTAGAAATTACAAAAGTAGATAAAGATAGTAAAAAAGTATTAGAAGATGTAGTCTTCGAAGTGCAAGATGAAAAAGGCAAAGTAGTAACGGAAGTAAAAACAGATAAAAATGGTAAAGCAAAAATCTCAGACTTATCTGTAGGAAAGTACAAATTAGTAGAGAAAGAAAGCTTACCAGGTTACAAACAATTAACAGAACCAGTATCGTTTGAAATCAAAAAAGGAATGACAGAAGTTCTATCATTAAAAATAGAAAATGAAATGGTAGATACGGGAAATGTAGAAATTACAAAAATAGATAAAGATAATAAGGCACCGTTAGCAGGGGTAGTCTTTGAAGTTCAAGACGACAAAGGCAAGGTAGTAACGAAAGTAACGACAGATAAAGCTGGAAAAGCAACAGTTTCAGATTTATCAGTAGGAAAGTACAAGCTAGTAGAAGTAGATAGTTTACCAGGCTACAAAAAATTAGAAAAGCCTGTACCATTTGAAATTACAAAAGGTATGACAAAATCTTTAACGTTCACTGTAGAAAATGAAATGGTAGATACGGGGAATGTAGAAATCACAAAAATAGATAAAGACAGTAAAGCACCATTAGAAAATGTTGTATTTGAAGTACGTGACTCAAAAGGAAAAGTAGTTGCGAAAGTAACGACAGATAAAGAAGGAACAGCAACAGTTTCAGATTTATCTATTGGAAAGTATGAGTTAGTAGAAGTAGAAACACCGGTAGGATACAAACCACTAGAAAAGCCAGTTTCATTCGAAATTGAAAAAGGTAGAGTTACAGCATTACAATTGACTGTAGAAAATGAATTAGTGGATGTAGGAAATGTAGAAATTACAAAAGTAGATAAAGAAAATAAAGATGCTTTAGCTGATGCAGTATTTGAGATTCAAGATGCAGCAGGACAAGTAGTCGCTAAAATAACGACAGATAAAAAAGGACAAGCACAAGTCACTAATTTATCAGTTGGCACATACAAGTTAGTAGAAGTAAAAGCACCAAAAGGATATAAACAATTAGTAGATCCAATTACTTTCCAAATTGAAAAGGGTATGACAAAATCTCTTGCTTTAACAGTAGAAAATGAAATGTTAGACAAGGGAAATGTAGAAGTAACAAAAGTAGATAAAGATAGCCAAAAAGCATTAGAAGCCGTAGTCTTCGAAGTACAAGATGAGCAAGGCAAAATAGTAACTGAAATAACGACAGATAAAGAAGGAAAAGCAAACGTTTCAGATCTATCAGTAGGAAAATACAAATTAGTAGAGACGAAGAGCTTACCAGGTTATAAGAAGTTAACGGAACCAGTATCATTCGAAATTAAAAAAGGTATGACGAAAGTCTTATCATTGAAAGTAGAGAATGAACAGTTAGACAAAGGTTCAGTGGAGATTACAAAAATGGCTGCTGAAAGCAAGGAAGTCTTATCAGGAGCTGTGTTTGAAGTTCATGATGAAGCGGGCAAAGTAGTAGTGAAAGTAACAACAGATAAAGATGGAAAGGCAAAAATCGCAGATTTATCTGTAGGTAACTACACACTAGTAGAAGTAGAAGCACCAAAAGGATATGAAAAATTAACTAATCCAATTCCATTTGAAATTACAAATGGAATGATAAATGCAGTTCAATTAGAAGTATTAAACAAATTGAATCATTTAGCACCACCAGATCCAGAAACACCAGATCCAGAAAAGCCTGGAACACCAGATCCAGAGAAACCTGGAACACCAGATCCAGAGAAACCTGGAACACCAGATCCAGAGAAACCTGGAACACCAGATCCAGAGAAACCTGGAACACCGAATCCAGAAAAACCTGGAACACCAGGTCCAGAAAAGCCTGGAACACCGGGTCCAGAAAAACCGGAAAAAGAATTACCAAAGACAGGGCAGAAAATGCCTGTGGAACCATATATGGGAGCACTTCTTGTAATGATGAGTTTTGGATTACTCGTATTAGGTAGAAAACAGCAGAGATAATAAAAGTGAAAAGGTATCCTCAAAGTATTTGAGGATACCTTTTTTAACATAAAAAAAGGCATCTAGCAAAAGAACTAGATGCAAATAAAAACACTTGGGAAGACAAAATTCTTCCCGTTTCCCGTATGTAATTATATCAAAAAAATTATAAAAAACTAGTTATATTTAAAATATAATTTTAAAAAAAGTTATATACATAAATAATTGCAATACTCGCAGTTTTCTCTTTCTGAAAAATACATTTCTTTAATTTTGAATATTAAGACTAATGTTGAAAAATCTTCAGATAATTAGAAAAAATAACCAAGAGGATATATAATATTGCTTAAGAAATAGTTTTAATGGATTACATATATTTCATTTGGTGTATTAATTGAATATCATAATTTTTAATTTTATTAAGCAAGAATCTCGGTTACTTATTGCATTTCTAACATAGGGTGAGAAAGAAAAATACAATAGTGTGGAGGTTTTTATAATGACGTTTGTTCTTAGTAAAATGAGTGGCTTTAGCATAGAAGAAAAGGTACATGAATTTGAATCTAAGGGATTCCTTGAAATCTCAAATGAAATCTTTTTACAAGAGGAAGAGAATCATCGTTTATTAACACAAGCACAGTTAGATTATTATAATTTGGAAGATGATGCGTACGGTGAATGCCGTGCTAGATCTTATTCAAGGTATATAAAGTATGTTGATTCACCAGATTATATTTTAGATAATAGTAATGATTACTTCCAATCTAAAGAATATAACTATGATGATGGCGGTAAAGTTAGACAGTTCCATAGCATAAATGATAGTTTTTTATATAATCCTTTAATTCAAAATATCGTGCGTTTCGATACTGAATTTGCATTTAAAACAAATATAATAGATACAAGTAAAGATTTAATTATAGGTTTACATCAAGTAAGATATAAAGCTACTAAAGAAAGACCATCTTTTAGTTCACCTATTTGGTTACATAAAGATGATGAACCAGTAGTGTTTTTACACCTTATGAATTTAAGTAATACAGCTATTGGCGGAGATAATTTAATAGCTAATTCTCCAAGGGAAATTAATCAGTTTATAAGTTTGAAGGAGCCTTTAGAAACTTTAGTATTTGGACAAAAGGTTTTCCATGCCGTAACTCCACTTGGAACAGAATGTAGTACTGAAGCTTTTCGTGATATTTTATTAGTAACATTTTCTTATAAGGAGACAAAATGAGAGAGAATAAAATAATTATGATTTCTGGAGCCAATAGCGGTATAGGTCATGCTTGTATAAAATACTTTTTAGAAAAATCCTTTCATGTAATAGCTCTTGATATTAATAATAATAACTTAATAGATTATATGAAAACAGATATGCCTTTGAAAGTAGTGCAAATTGATTTAAGTAATAGTGAAGCGATTCATAATCTTTTTACTCAATTAGATTTAGAAAAGCTTTCTCCTGATATATTAATAAATGCTGCTGGTATTCGAGAGATAACACCTGTTTTAAATTTATCCGATGACATGTTTAAAAAAGTAATTGATGTAAATTTAGTAGCCCCATTTATACTTTCTAGGGAAGTAGCGAAGCGATGGTGTGAATCGAAAATAAAAGGTTGTATTGTGAATATAGCATCGGTTTCTGGATTAATGGCTGAACCAGAGCGAGCTGCTTATGTGGCATCAAAGCATGCCTTAATCGGATTGACTAAACAGATGGCTATGGAATTTGGGAAGCAAAATATAAGGGTAAATAGCATTTCTCCCGGTATTATTAGAACTGAACTTACAGAAGAATACTTTAGTAATAAAGCATTGATGTCTATGATAAAAAGCAATCAATCTTTAGATACTTGGGGATTGCCGCAGGATATTGTTTCATGTATTGAGTACTTGATTTCTGATCAGGCCCGCTTTATTACTGGTTCTAATTTTGTAATTGATGGTGGTTGGACTGCTGGGAAAAACTTGTAGTTGAGTGTTTTTGAGGAAAAGCACCTGTCCTTTTTTAGGCTGGTGTTTTTCTCACTATAAACAGATTTTTTTATTGGAGGGGGATTAATTTGTTTCAAAAAAGTTTTAAGCAAGAGAAAACGGTACCGGCCTTAAAGATGATAGCATCAATGGTTATCTTTGGATCAGTTGGATTTTTTTCTGTTCAAACAAACTTACCTTCGTTTGAATTAGTGTTTGTAAGGTGTATTTTTGCGACAATATTTTTAAGTGTATGCTGGTTGCTTACAGGGCAATATAAACAAGATAAATGGGAACGAAAAGAAGTTATTCAAGTTTTAATATGTGGGTTTTTCTTAGTATTTAATTGGGTTTTCTTATTTAAAGCCTTTGAAAATATGTCAGTTACAATTGCTATCTCAGTTTATCATCTTGCACCAGTAATTGTATTGTTAATTGGAAGTATCGTCTTTAAAGAAAAATTAACATTAATATCTATCATTTCAATAGTTGTGTGTTTTGTGGGAGCTTTATTAATTGCTGGTATCGATGGAAGCTTCTCTGTAGGCTCATTAATGTCTTCAGGTATGATATGGGGATTTCTTGCAGCTCTCTTTTATGCATTTACAACTTTATTTGGTAAAGGGATTAACAAAATGAGTGCGTATGCAATGACATTTTTACAAACATTCTTGGGGATATTTCTTTTAATACCATTTATAGATTTAGATGCTTTTAGTGGCCTCACTCAAAGTAATTGGACATATATTATAGCTACTGGTTTTATTCACACAGGGATAGTGTATTATCTGTTTTTTGATAGTTTACGCCATTTGTCTACAAAAACAATCTCAATATTAGTTTTTTTAGATCCGGCAGTGGCAATATTATTAGATACTGTACTTACTGGATTCCGTCCAACTTTAATGCAAATAACAGGAATTCTATTTATTTTTATTGGCATGACTTTAACATTAAAAAAATCTAAAGATAAAAAACTGAGCCAAAAAGAAAAGCGAATTGAAAGCGATGCTAGTATATCTCAACAATAATGAAATATATTGTGTATAAAACGATAAACCTTGCATGAATCATGCAGGGTTTATTTGGTCTAATATAATTCATATTTATAATATATGTTTTTTAACATGCTTTTGATTCACTTATATTTATTTGACTATAAATTTACAAAAATGTATATAAAACCTTATTTTTTGATAATATATAAGTAATAAATTCATAGAATTGGAGTGATGAGATGCAGCCGTTAGAAAGGGAGATTCATTCTAATATGCTGAAAGTGTGGAGGATTCACGCTTTAATTGGGGCGGCAGTTATACTAACAGTCGTAATTGCATATTTCTTTTTCATGATTAACTTTAACTGGTGGGGGTGGTTGTTTGGACTATTAGTAACAGGAGCCATTACATTTATTCCACTTGATTATTTTGTGTTTCCAAATTTACGTCAGCGCTATTATAGTTACAGATTAAATGAAGAAGAGATTGAGATTCAAAAGGGAATGTTTGTTGTAGAACGCGTACTTATTCCGATGATCCGTGTGCAGCACGTAACGATTGAGCAAGGGCCGATTATGAGAAAGTATAATTTTAGCAGAATTACACATTTCAACAGCCGCAACTTCTCATAGTATCCCAGGTTTAACGAAAGAAGAAGCAGAACAGCTGAAAAGACAAATTGGAGAACTTGCGAAAGTGAGTGATGAGGATGTATAAGAGGCAACATCCGATCACGATATTGTTAGGTATTAGGGTTGCGAGTTTGTTGCCACTTATTATTCTTGTTTTATTTAAACCTGATGAACAAGTGGAACCTTGGTATTTATTTTATCTTTTCCTTCTGGTTGTTTTATTCATCATGGCTATTTTTTCAGCAATTAAATGGTATTTTAAAGTGTACTGGATTGAGAATAATATGTTACATGTAAAGCACGGTGTTTTTGTAAAGAAGGAAAGCTATTTAAATAAAGAGCGTGTACAAAATATTAGTACGTCTTCTAACTTCATTTATCAAATGCTCGGACTCATGAAGTTAAATATAGAAGTAGCCGGTGGTGGTAATGAACCAGAAGTGATGTTGGCTGGTATTAAAGAAGACGAGGCAAAACATTTAATCTCTGTATTACATAAGAAAGAAACTACTGTAAAAGAAGAAATAGAAGAGGAAGAAAGCAAGACGGTTTATCAGTTAACAGCGAAAGAGGTTTTAGCCGCAGCGATTACATCTGGTCGGTTCGGACTAGTGTTCTCTGGACTAGTACTTCTTTACACAAAGTTTGATTTTGTTCTTCCTGAAGGATTCACAAGTAAAGTAGAAGCGTATGTGATGGGAAACGGTGTTTATAAACTAATTGTAATTGCATTAATTTTAATGGCAATTTCATGGATTATTTCCACGGCTGGATATGTGTTGAAATATGCAAACTTTAAAATTGGGCGAAAAGGGGAAGAGATTCGTATCGTTCAAGGATTATTTGAAAAGAAAGAGTTTGTCTTAAAATTGCACCGCATTCAAGCGATTACTGTAAAAGAAGGTATGCTTCGCCAGCCGTTTGGCTATTGTGCTGTTGAAGTGGAAGCAATTCAAAGTATTGGAGCAGCAAGTAACGAAGTAATGTTGCATCCATTTATGAAGAAAAAAGATGTACAGCACCTGCTCACATATTTAGAGTTACCTTATGAAATTGAAGCGGAGATCGTTCACTTACCAAAAACAGCGTTGCGTCGTTATTTCATTATGGGCTGGTTAATAAGTATCATACTCACAGTTCTAATTGCCAGCGTGAGTATATATTTTAAACAATATATTGCGTTGTTTGTTATTTTACCGTTATTTATCGTGTTTTCGTTACTTGCGTATGCTAGATATAAAAGTGGTGGTTATGAATTAAGAGAAAATCAACTAACGGTTGTATATCGTAATTTTTCGAAATATACAGGAATAATGCGAAGAAGACATGTTCAAGCAGTAGGTTATAATCAATCGTATTTTCAAAGAAAAGATGAATTATGTACAACTCTTGTAGCGGTAGCCGGGCGCGGTTATGAAGTAAAGCATATGAGAAAAAAAGATTCGCTTCGTATATATAATTGGTACAAAGAAAAAGGAAACACCGATGTGTAGTGGTGTTTCCTTTTTGTTATTAAATGGATACCTTTAGTCGAATCGTTGATATATTTCAAGATGTGATAGATATATTCGAAAAAATCGTTGATATATTCAAAGATGTGATAGATATATTCGAAAAATCGTTAATATAATTTCACGTACTGCTAGTGTTGTATTACTTTTTAATTAAACTAACACATCAAAAGTAGTCACGAACGACGGACGAGAGAAAATACTCTTTTGCTGTTCGGCATGTGGATGCGCCTGTGCCTGTGCTTGTCCTTCTGCTTGTGCAGGACGTTTTTTATGAGCGTTTTCGAATGAACGTGATTCTGTCCAATCTTTAAAGTTTTGCTCCGTTTCCCACATCGTTAAGATGACATATGTATCGTTACTTAATGGGCGTAGAACACGGATCGCTTGGAATCCTGGTTCGTTTTCAATAAGGCCTGCACGGTTTTTAAAACGGTTTTCAAATACTGGGCGACCTTCGTCTGTTACAGAAATATTGTTACAAACGATATAGCCAGGTTGTCCTTTAAATTCACCGACAGCATCTAGTACGTCATACTGAAGTGAGCCTTCTACAGATTCTTCTGTATTTTCTTTATAAAACATATTTTTCTCATCATTTTTTGCAGTGAAATGTGCTTGTTCTAGAGGTGTTTCGTATGAAATAATAGCCTTCATTTTAATGCCCCCTTAATAGTTTGTTTCTATTATATCAACTCTCTTAAAAAACTTCGAAGATTATATACATAAAGATACTTCTTTTTCAAATAATAAATGTACCATCATTTGGAAAGAAGGCCGATGTATGAAGAAAGTAAAGTGGACTTTATTAGGTGGCGTCGCAACGTTTATAGTAGCGATTGTACTCTATAAACTTATCGTGTTAGCTGGTGGCTATATGATGGATGAAAAGCAGCTCGTTTTCCACTCTTCATCACGTATCGTTGACCAGAAAGGGAAAGAAATTACGAAATTATACGTAGAAAATAGGGAGCTCGTACCGATCGAGCAAATTCCGAAGTATGTGCAGCAGGCGTTTGTTGCGGTGGAAGATTCTCGTTTTTATGAGCATCAAGGAATTGATTATCCGTCTATATTCCGTGCTCTTTATAAAGATACGTTAGCTGGAGAAAAGCTAGAGGGCGGTAGTACCATTACGCAGCAACTCGCTAAAAATGTCTTTTTAACTCGTGAAAAAACATTTACGCGCAAATTGAAGGAAGTTGCAATTTCTCTTCAATTAGAGCAAAAATATACGAAGCAACAAATTCTTGAAATGTATATGAATCATATTTATTTTGGTCATGGGGCTTACGGTATTCAAGCAGCAGCAAAGCTGTATTTTAATAAAAATGTTGAGGATTTAACAGTAGAGGAAGGGGCAATGCTTGCAGGCCTTCCGAAGTCACCAAACGGATATTCACCGTACTATTCTGCAGAGAAGAGTAAGGAACGCCGCGATCTAGTATTGTCACTTATGCATAAACAAGGCTATTTGACTGCCGAAGATAGCGTACGTTATCAAGGAAAGACGATTGCTTTATATAAAAACTTAGACGAAAATGAGCTCGCATATATGCCGTATATTGATATGGTCATAGATGAAGCAGCTCGTTTATACGGATTGTCTCATCAAGAAGTACTTCGCGGAGGATATACGTTTGTCGTACCTATGGATGAAAAAATTCAAAAGGTAGCGTATAACCAGTTTCAAGATGCAAGGAATTTTCCTGGGAAAGAAGAAGGGGCACAAGGTGCATTTTTATTAATGGATAATCATACGGGAGGGATTAAAGCGGCGATTGGGGGAAGAAAGTACGTCCCGAGAGGATTTAATCGTGTTTTTGCCAAAAGGCAGCCCGGATCTGTTTTAAAACCACTTATCGTTTATGCACCAGCACTAGAAACGAAAAAGTATAATCCGTATTCTTTATTAACGAATGAAAGAAATTCTTTTGAAGGGTATGAACCTCGAAATTATAATCATGAGTATTCAAAAGAAATGACGATGTATGATGCGATTTTAGAGTCGGCAAACGTACCGGCAGTTTCTTTATTAAATGAGTTAGGGGTAGAAGAAGGAAAGCAATATTTAGAAAAAGGAAATGTCCATATTGCAGATGCTGGTTTAAGTACAGCGCTTGGCGGATTGAAAAATGGCGTTTCAACATTTGATCTTGTAAAAATGTATCGTTCATTTTTAGCAAATGGAAATATTATCGAGCCGCACGTTATTGATAAAGTATTAAATAGACACGGTGCAGTCATTGGGGAATCACCGAAAGTAGAGACGAAAATTTTTTCGAAACAGACGGCATGGTATATGACGAAAATGTTAGAAGGAGTTGTGAAGGAGGGGACAGCGAGAGCAGGTGTATATAACGGTGCGCTAGCTGGAAAAACGGGTACAACTTCATTGCCAAATGACGATAAGGGAGCAAGAGATATGTGGTTCGTCGGCTATACACCGAACTTAGTAGGCGCTGTTTGGATTGGTTATGACCGTACGGATAAGGAACATCAGTTGCAAGGAGAAAGTGCATCTGCGACAAAATTGTTTAAGAAAATTTTAACGAAGGCTAATGTAGAACATAAAGAGAAGTTTATGAAGCCTGAAGGTGTGGAAACAATCGGTGCTCCGATTCGGCTGCGCAAAATTGAAGATGTAAAAATGAAACTATCATTTAGCCCTTTCGGTTTATTTAAAGCAAAATTAAGTTGGACGCCACTTCCAGATAACAGAATTATGTACCGAATCTATAGAGTGGAGAACGGAATTCATACGCATGTTAGCACTGTAAATGGTGCTGGAGAATATGAGGAAAAGTTCGTTAACATATTTTCAAAACCGAGCTTTTACGTTGTACCATATAATTCACAAACGAATCGCGAAGGAGAAAAGTCAAAAGTAGCTAAACCATAGTTTTTCTCTGTGTTATAATAAGAATGTTGTGAAAATAGTAAGCGTTTTTACGAATGTTTGTGTCAATTTAATGAACAACGTACATAATATTATGCATTTTGTTTTTACAAGCTGTATAGTAAAAAAAGATAAATATCGAACGTATTCGAAGCATTGGTAAGGAAGGGAGCAAGGGTCTTGGTAAGAACTATAAATGAGACATTTTTAAAAGCATGTAGGGGGGAACGTACCGATTATGTACCAGCATGGTATATGCGTCAAGCAGGTCGTTCACAGCCGGAATATAGAAAGATTAAAGAAAAGTATTCTTTATTTGAAATTACACACAATCCAGAGTTATGTGCTTACGTTACAAAATTGCCGGTTGATCAATATAACGTAGACGCAGCAATTCTTTATAAAGATATTATGTCACCACTACCTGCAATTGGTGTGGATGTAGAAATTAAATCAGGTATTGGCCCAGTTATCGATAACCCAATCCGTTCTTTACAAGACGTAGAAAAACTAGGGGAAATCAATCCAGAAGATGATGTACCGTACATACTAGATACAATTCGTTTATTAACGACAGAAATGTTAGACGTACCGTTAATCGGTTTTTCAGGAGCTCCATTTACATTAGCGAGCTATATGATTGAAGGCGGTCCATCTCGTAACTACCATAATACGAAAGCGTTCATGTATGCAGAGCCAAAAGCTTGGTTTGCTTTAATGGATAAGCTAGCAGATATGGTTATTACATATTTAAAAGCGCAAATTAACGCAGGAGCAAAAGCAGTTCAAATTTTCGATTCTTGGGTTGGAACAGTAAATGTAGCAGATTACCGCGTATTTATTAAACCAGCAATGGAGCGTATTTTTGCAGAAGTTCGCCCTATGGGTGTACCGATGATTATGCACGGCGTAGGAGCTGCACACTTAGTGAATGAGTGGCACGATTTACCGCTTGATGTAGTCGGCTTAGACTGGCGTTTACCAATTGAAGAAGCACGTGCACGCGGCGTTCATAAGGCGGTACAAGGAAATATGGACCCTTCATTCTTACTTGCGCCATGGTCTGTTATTGAAGAACATGTAAAAGGTATTTTAGATCAAGGGATGAAAGAGCCTGGTTATATCTTTAACTTAGGACACGGTGTATTCCCAGAAGTAAATCCAGATACATTAAAACGTTTAACTACATTTATTCATGAATACTCTAAAGGGCAGTTAGCGAAGTAAAGGAGAATTGCTGTATGAAAAAGAAAATTGGTTTGCTTGTAATGGCATATGGAACGCCATATAAAGAAGAAGATATTGAACGTTACTATACACATATTCGCAGAGGAAGAAAGCCAAGTCCTGAAATGCTGGAAGATTTAACAGAGCGTTACCGTGCAATTGGTGGTATTTCTCCTTTAGCTACTATTACATTAGAGCAAGCTAAGAAGTTAGAGAAGCGTTTAAATGAAGTGCAAGATGAAGTAGAGTACCATATGTATCTTGGTTTAAAACATATTGAACCGTTTATTGAAGATGCGGTGAAAGATATGCATAACGACGGAATACAAGATGCAATCGCACTTGTTCTTGCACCTCACTATTCTACGTTTAGCGTGAAATCATACGTTGGACGAGCACAAGAAGAAGCTGAGAAACTTGGGAACTTAACAATTCACGGCATCGATAGCTGGTATAAAGAGCCGAAATTCATCCAGTACTGGGTTGATGCAGTGAAAGGTATATATAACGGTATGTCAGATGCAGAGCGTGAAAAAGCAGTATTAATCGTATCTGCACATAGCTTACCAGAGAAAATTATTGCAATGGGCGATCCATATCCAGATCAATTAAATGAAACAGCTGATTATATCGCGCGCGGAGCTGAAGTAGCAAACTATGCAGTAGGCTGGCAAAGTGCAGGAAACACACCAGATCCTTGGATTGGTCCAGATGTACAAGATTTAACGAGAGAACTAAATGAAAGGCACGGTTATACTTCATTCGTATATGCACCAGTTGGATTTGTTGCTGAACATTTAGAAGTTTTATATGACAACGACTTTGAGTGTAAAGTTGTAACGGATGAAATTGGTGCGAAATATTATCGTCCAGAAATGCCAAATGCATCGGACGCATTTATTGATTGTTTAACAGATGTTGTATTAAAGAAAAAAGAATCTGTACTGTAAGAAGAAAGGGGGAGCCTGCTTGAGGAAAAAAGTTGTGATCGTCGGCGGAGGCATAACGGGATTAACAGCAATGTATAACTTACAAAAAAATATTCATGAAAAAAACTTGCCGATTGATACATTACTTATAGAAGCATCGGGTAAACTTGGCGGAAAAATTCAAACCGTTCGAAAAGATGGATTTACAATTGAACGCGGACCGGATTCTTTCTTAGCACGAAAAGAAAGTGCAGCTAGATTAGTGAAAGAATTAGGTCTTGGCGATGAACTTGTAAATAATCAAGCCGGTCAATCATTTATCCTCGTAAACAATCGGTTACATAAAATGCCGAGCGGATCAATGATGGGAATTCCAACGCAAATTACGCCGTTTCTATTTTCCGGGCTGTTCTCCCCAATTGGTAAACTAAGAGCTGGCTTTGATCTATTAATGCCGAGGTCAAAGCCAGTATCTGACCAATCACTCGGACAATTTTTCAGACATCGCCTCGGAAACGAAGTGGTTGAAAACTTAATAGAACCGTTACTATCGGGTATTTATGCAGGGGATATTGATGAAATGAGCTTAATGTCAACATTCCCGCAAATGTATCAGATTGAGCAGAAACATCGCAGTATTTCACTCGGTATGCGTACGCTCGCTCCGAAAGAAGAGAAAGCTAAACCGAAAAAAGGAATCTTCCAAACAGTGAAAACAGGTTTAGAATCTATCGTAGAATCTCTCGAAGTAAAGATGCATGAAGGTACGATAATAAAGGGAACTCGCATTGAAAAAGTTGCAAAACAGGGTGATGGTTATACAATTACTCTTAGTAATGGAAAAGAAATAGAAGCGGACGCCATCGTAGTGGCAACTTCGCATAAAGTATTGCCGTCCATGTTTGCTCAGTACAAGCAGTTTCGTTTCTTCCGTAATATTCCGGCCACATCCGTTGCGAATGTGGCACTTGCTTTCCAAAAGTCAGCAATCCGGCGCGATATTAATGGTACAGGATTTGTCGTATCACGAAATAGCGATTACACGATTACAGCATGTACGTGGACGCATAAAAAATGGCCACATACAACGCCAGAAGGAAAAACACTCCTTCGCTGTTACGTTGGACGTGCTGGTGATGAAGCGGTTGTAGAACAAACTGAAGAAGAACTCGTTCAGCTCGTACTAGAAGATTTAAGAAAAACGATGGATATTACAGAGGATCCAGAATTTACAATCGTAAGCCGCTGGAAAGAAGCGATGCCTCAATATACAGTAGGCCATAATGAGCGAATGAAAAAGCTCACAACATTTATGCAGAAAGAGTTGCCTGGTATATACTTGGCAGGTAGCTCCTATGCTGGTGCTGGACTTCCAGATTGTATTAATCAAGGTGAGGAAGCTGCAAAGCGTGTATTATCTCATTTGGAGAAAGTAATAGATGCTGAATTAATCGCACAATAAACGAAACGCCTTCAATTATATTGAAGGCGTTTCGTTTATTGTATAAAATACTTATTCGCCAATAAACATATATAAGTTATTTGGCTTTATAACGGCATCTCCTGCATAAATAACCCACTCTGTTAAGTTATCAAAATCTAAATGATAACTATTTCCTTCACTCATATCTTCTATAAAATATGGTTCATTAATGAGTATTCCTTGAATGAAATCTTCCGTAATATTTTGCATTTCAAACCACATATGTTCACTTTTTCCTTCTTCGTAGGAGACACCAAACTTAGCAAGGAAACGAAAATCTTCATTTGATTGTTCAATGTGAAAAATGTTGCTGAAATACCCGAAAGTATTTTTCGCATTGTAAGCCATACGATTGGTTTCACTATTTGTTTTATAGAACATGAGCCCTGTAGCTTCCTCGTGTTCTTTGAAAAAACTTTCAATATATTCTTCTGAAGTATTAAATTTGAATAAGAGAACGGATGGAGATTGATGGTATTCATCTCGGGCATCCATTCCGCCTAAGAATGTATTTTGTGCATCTATTGGTTGTAGTTTCACTTCTTCATCCTCGATTGAAGATAATTGGTCCATACTCGTTTTATGCCCTATATAAGATAATCCTTTTTCCCACGGAACAGCGACTGTATGTATAGAACCTTGCTGACTATGCGCGATAACGATAGGCTCATTCATAGGGACTTGTCCATTTTCAACCGCATTATTAGCAAATGTTTGAAAGAGATCGCTAATGCCGTAGTAGGAAGAAATGCGATTTGGAATAATTAACTCTATTTCAGTTACGCCTGCTCTTAAAAGACCGTGTGTATGAAACCAATATTGCGTAGGCTCATCATCTTTATCGTCTTCATAAACAGAATGAATAACGTACAAGTCAGGAATGTCAGGTAATAATTCATTTTCAACGTGATATTCAATATAGCTTCTAGATATCACTTTCATTGCTGCACTTGAATCGATTACAAATAACAAATCTGGGGCGAGATTCCATAAAAACTGTAACTGCTGGAAAAAGCAGTCCAGTACATCGCCTACAAATAGCGTACGAGTGAAAATTTCAGTGCCGAAAGCCGCATCTTCAAAATTACGATCTACGATTGTAGAATCTTGTCTATTGTACATTTTGTATTCTTCTGGGTCATTCGCCTCATCAATATGCAGTTCATACGGTATGATTGCTTCATCCATATGTAACTCAAAAATAAGGCTTGTCTCATCACTATAAACAATTTTTAACTCATCAACTTTAGTAGCGATAGTCTCTAGCCGCTGTTTTAACTGCTCAATTGTAATTCTAGTTGGTATAACAGCAATCATATCTGAAAAATGACGTTCTAATGTTCCATTCATAGCTGCGCGGTATGTTTCTGTTTGCACTTCCATCCAATCACTCCTATTCAAATGAATCCATTTTACATGCCAATCAAATGTCGATATTTTCTGTTTTCTCTCTCTAACATTATAGAGTGCATTTGTAGAAGGTGTAAAATTATTATTTTGTATTATAGGTTGAAAGCTTGTAAATTAAATAAATCTTTTGTAAAATTTGTCGAAAAATAGTTCTATATAACGAATCATTTGTTATGATAGAAATGCTGAGAAAATATGAAATATGGAGAGGAAAATGGCTGTGAAGAAATTGTTAAGTGTCTTTTTATCATTCTTGCTATTGCTTTCATTTACTGGAACTTTAGCGCAAGCAGAAGAAACTGCTTCTATGTCAGTAGAAAAAGCAATTCAAGTATTTAAGCAGCAAGGGAAAACGAAGGGGATAGTGGAAGGGTACATTGTTGGATATACGCAAAGTTCTTCTAAATATACGAAGGATCCAGCTAAGTTTGATGATACAAACGTAGCAATTGCAGATTCGCCAAACGAAACGAATCCAGACAAAATCGTGCCTGTTCAGTTGCCAAAAGGTGATGTGAGAACGGCAGTGAATGTAAAAGATCATCCTGAAAATATCGGGAAGAAAGTTAGTTTGACTGGGACTCTTGAATTATATTTTAGTAACCCAGGTTTAAAATCAGTAACAGCTTATAAGTTTCAAGGTGAAGGCCAAAACCGTGTTAGCGATGTAGTAGCTTCACCGAACGGTGGAGAAGTTGCTAAAGGAACAGCGGTAACATTAACGACGAATACAGAAGGGGCAACAATCTACTATACGTTAGATGGCTCTAATCCTACTAATAAAAGCGTTCGTTATAATGGACAAATTGTAGTGAATGAAAATAGTGTAGTGAAAGCAATCGCAGAAAAAGAAGGGCTTACTTCTTCAGCAATTTCGACGTTTTCGTTTATTATCGTAAATAATGAACAGGTTCGTATTCATGACATTCAAGGAAAATCACATATGTCTCCTTACAACGGGAAGAAAGTATACAATGTGGAAGGCGTTGTCACAGCGCTTGATAAAAACGGCTTTTATATAGAAGACAATCAGCTAGATAATGATCCAGCTACTTCAGAAGGTATGTACGTATACAAAAAAGATGCGAATGTAGCAGTAGGAGATCTTATTCAAGTTGATGGAGTAGTAGAAGAATATGTTGGACCAGGATATGCAGAGCGATTTGAAACAGACTTAACGACGACAGAAATTAAGGCGAGTCGCGTTGTTGTAATCGCAAAAGATCAATCTTTACCAGCACCGATTGTACTTGGGGAAAACGGTGTGAAAATCCCGGATCAGATTATTGATAATGATGCATTTGGTTTATTTGATCCAAATGAAGATGCAATCGACTTCTATGAGAGTATAGAAGGTATGCGTGTTACGATGCCAACACCAAAAATTATTGCACCTCAGAAAAACGGAAATTTATATGTAACAGTAAAAAATGGTGGAGATAAAATAGTAACACAATATGGCACACCTCTATTAGATGAAAATCAATTAAACCCAGAGCGTCTTTCTGTAAAAGTGCCTCGCGATTATGTAGCAAAAGTAGGAGATACTTTCACTGGAGATATAACAGGGGTAGTAGGATATGATTACGGTTCTTTCCGTATTTCGCCAATAACAGAATTGCCAGCTGTAGTGGATGGTGGATTTAAGCAAGTAGGGGCAAATATTCAGCCTCGTCTTGATAAGTTAACAGTTGCTACATATAACATTGAAAACTTCTCGGCGAATAAAAAAGAAACAACAGATGAAAAGGTAAAAGCGTTAGCGTATTCTATTAAATACAATTTAAAAATGCCAGATATTATCGGTGTAGAGGAAATGCAAGATAATAACGGATCAATTAATGACGGTACAACAGATGCGTCATTGAGCGCAAAACGTATCATTGATGCAGTTCTAGAAATTCGTGGACCGAAGTATGAGTATGTAGAAATTGCTCCAAACAATAATCTAGACGGAGGAGCACCAGGAGCGAATATTCGCGTCGGTTTCTTCTACAACCCATCACGCGTGAAATTAGCAGCAGTACCGAAGTTACTTGATAAAAATGTGGTTCGCATTGGAGACGAAAGTTCATTATTTGAAAGTACACGTAAACCGTTAGCGGCAGAATTTACGTTCCAAGGACAAAACGTTGTTGTCGTTGCAAATCACTTAAACTCAAAAATAGGGGATGCAACGCCATTTGGAAAAGTGCAACCGCTCGTATTAAAAAGTGAAGACAAACGAATTCAGTTAGCACAAGAAGTAAATCAATTTGTACAAGGAATTCAGAAAAAGAACACAAATGCACCAGTTGTTGTGTTAGGAGATATGAACGATTTTGAGTTTGCTAAACCACTAAAAGCACTAGAAGGAACAAACTTAAAGAATATGTTAAACACAGTGCCGAAAGAGAATCGTTACACGTACATTCACGAAGGAAATGCACAAGTGTTAGATCATATTTTAGTAACAAACAACATCGCACCACACACAATTGTAGATCCAGTGCACTTAAACTCAAACATAATGAAAGAGCACGGACGTGTAAGCGATCATGACCCAGTACTTGCTCAAATTGATTTGAAGAAAGCTTCTTAAAGAAAGGAACGCTTAGGTGACTGAGCGTTCTTTTTTGTTTCTGCATCAATAGTATAAAGAGATGATTCCTTTTTTTGTAATCTGATGATAAAATTAATTGAATATTCAGTCGTTAGGAGGGCAGCGATGCAAGCACGAATAAATGGAAAATTAATGAATCAGTTTGCAATTTTTTTTAGTACGATCGTCATGCTTCAGTTTGTAGCTGATATAACAGGACTTACAAGTAATTTAGACATTACGTATAACTTAATACATACAGCAACTTCTTATATAACATTTAGTTTGGCGGTTATTTTCACTTTAATAGGTGCAAGAAGAGAATTAAGTAAATATGCAATTGCTTCATTATGTTTAGTAGTGGCGATTAAAGCAATTTATTTTGTAGCGGTTGTTATTTTATGGGGATTGGCTGGTACACCGTAAATGAATAGTAAATAAAACCCTAATTTCCAATATAGTAAGGAAATTAGGGTTTTATTATACTTGAAAAGCCTTTCTACACCGCTCTCTTCTTTGCAACCTTCTTCTATATTTTTTTCTATCACGCTTTACTCCTTGTATGTACATGAATAAACTAACGAGAAGGAAAAAAGTGCATTGCATCGTTAAAATATACGGCGACATGCCATGCAACGGTTGTTTTGGGTCATATAAATGAAAAGGCGCTCCGCCTATTGTAGGGAATATCGTATTTAGCAGGACGTATGGAATGGAGGCAACTGCAAATGGGAAGAGAATCGCCATATAGTCCTTTTGTGACCACGCAGATGCTGCAAGTCCTAAAAGGGCCATTAAACCTGCAAATAAAAAATTAATTCCGATATATACAGTAATGTAAGTGAGGGGAGATTCGTAATATAAGTTTGCAAACATCCCATTATCATTTATAATGCCTGAACCAGCCGTCGGTTCTCCGTCTGGAATGGTTAATTTGCAAAATAATAACGATAAGATGAATGGAAATGTATAAAGAAGTCCGCCACAAAAGAATGTAACGATATATTTCGTTACTGAATAAGGGAACAAAGAAATCCCTTTACTTACAAACGGTTTAAAACCATCTGATTTATCCGAATTGTAACTTGTACTAAAGGGGAAACTAGCAATAACGGGCATTAATAATAAATAAACATCCATTTCATTGTCGCGAAATCCAATCCATTTAAAAGCTGTTGTTACAAACGCATCCGTTCCATCCCCAATGTAACGAATTACATAATAATAATGGTAAATAAAAATAAGAGCTAGTCCACTAAACATAATAATTAAAGAAACACGATTACAAAAAGCTTGCTTTATATTTAAACGAAGCGCACGCATCATGACTGAAAAAGCCTCCACTATTTTGATAAACTTGTCTATTTTCTATATTACTATTAATTGTAAAGATTTTCTTGTTTTTTTATTTGATTATTTGAAAAAGAGGAATTTTGTTGTTGTGAAGTAAGGTTTAATCATATATCTTAAGAACACCTTTTCCTTTTCTCTTTTCTTCTGATAAACTATGGACAGTATGATATACACTGACTGGAATTTTTTTATACTGGAAATAATAAAAAAGAGAACTTGTCTAGAATGTAAGCGTGTGGTAATATCAAAGGTGTACTGATTGACTATATTATCCAATTGGTCATTTTTGGAGGTGAAGATGTGGCGATAGATCGAAAACGTTCTATTATTGAAGCTGCAACAAAGTCTTTTTCAGCGTTCGGTTATAAAGCAACAACGATGGATCAAGTAGCGAAGTTAGCGAATGTAGGAAAAGGAACGATTTATACTTTTTTCAAAAATAAAGAAGAGCTATTTGGTGAAATTATTTCTAATTTAATTACAGAAATGAAGCAAGTTGCAGAAAGTGCAATTCGTTCAGATGTTTCATTTTTTGAAAATGTACATAGAGCATTATATAGCATCTTGGAATTTAGAAAAGAACATCAGCTCATGATTAAATTAATTCAAGAAGAGCGCGATATGGGAACGAAAGAAGTACAAGAAGTCATGCAACAAGTTGATGTGGAAATTGTTTCTGTTATTCAATCGTATTTAAAGATTGCGATTGAAAAAGGTGAAATTAGCAAATGTGATCCAGAAATTACAGCATTTATTATGCTTCGTCTATATGTATCGCTTATTTTTGATTGGGAAAAAAATCATGAACCGCTAGAAAAAGAAAAAATTGCAGAGTTATTTGAACTTTATTTACTAAAAGGATTGTCAAACTAAGATGATCCTTTTAATTTTATAAAAAAATGACCAAATTAATAATGAGGTCATATATTTAATTTGAGGAGGAGTTATAGAAAAATTATAATTATAATGAGAAAAAGTTGCATAGTAATAAATTCGGGGATAAGGCATATGTATGAACAAGTATAGCCTTTTTGTTTGAGTGAAAATGACCAAATGAACAATTTGGTCATTTAGAAAAGGGGGAGAAATGATGAAATGGAATCAGTTACTTCGTAAAGAGTTTACTGAAATTATAAAAAGTAAAAAAATATTAATTCCAATTATCGCGGTTTTATTCGTGCCAATTTTATATGCAGGTATGTTTTTATGGGCCTTTTGGGATCCGTATAAACAGTTAGATGATTTACCAGTTGCGGTAGTCAATTTAGATAAAGGTGCAGTATTTGATGGGAAACCAATTGAGGTCGGAAAAGGGCTCGTTGATAACTTAAAAGATAATACAAGTTTCAAATGGGAATTTGTAAGTGAAAAAGAAGCGGAAAAAGGAATGGAAGGTAGAAAGTATTACATGTTAGTACGCATTCCAGATGACTTCTCAAGTAACGCTACAACGTTATTAAAAGATGATCCAAAACCATTAAATTTAGAATACATTCCAAACGAAAGCTTAAACTTCTTATCTTCACAAATTGGCGGAACAGCCATTGAAAAAATTAAAGGTGAAGTATCAAGTACGTTAACGAAAACATATGCAGAGAAAATGTTTGATTCTATTCAAGACGTCTCAAAAGGATTAGCAGATGGGGCGGAAGGAGCAAATAAACTACACGACGGATCAAGTGAGCTGCATGATGGTTCCAGTAAAGTGACGGATGGCCTTCATACACTTCAAGGGAAGTCTGGAGAGATGAAGGATGGAGCTCAGAAATTAGCAGATGGATCTAATAAATTAGTAGATGGATCAGGAAAAGTAACAAGCGGTTTAAATACGCTAAATAGCAAAACAGGTGAAATGCAGATAGGTATAGGGAAATTAGTAGACGGATCTGGAAAAGTAACAGATGGTTTACATGTATTAAATAGCAATGTAGGTATCGGAAAATTAGTATCTGGGTCAGGCAAAGTAACAGATGGTTTACATGTATTAAATAGCAATGCAGGTATTGGGAAACTAGTATCTGGGTCAGGCAAAGTAACAGATGGTTTACATGTATTAAATAGCAATGCAGGTATTGGGAAACTAGTAGATGGCTCCGGAAAAGTAACGGATGGTTTACATGCATTAAATAGCAATGCAGGTATAGGGAAATTAGTAGACGGTTCCGGGAAAGTAACGAATGGTTTAAACATGTTAAATAGTAAAACAGGTGAGATGCAAACAGGTATCGGAAAATTAGTATCTGGGTCAGGCAAAGTAACAGACGGTTTAAATACGCTAAATAGCAAAACGGGTGAAATGCAAAAAGGAATTGGCGAATTGCGTGATGGATCTGAGAAAGTGACCGGTGGCTTGAACGAATTAGTAAGTAAATCCGGTGATTTAAAAACAGGAACAACTGATCTCTCAAATGGTATGGGAAAACTTGTTGAAGGGCGAAGTCAATTAGAAAAAGGGTCTCAAGAAATTCAAAAGGGATTGCAAGATTTAAATAGTAACGTACAAAAGTCTGCTGCAGGCTTAGAGGAAATGCAGTCGAAAGTTCCTTCTATATTGAATACAGTAAATGAAAAAATAGATGGAGCTGGGGCGAATGTAAATCAGTTAAATGAACTTACGCAATCAACAGCAGGAGATGCTAAAACTGCAGCGCAAGATGTAGCGAATTTACAAAAGCAAATTGAAAGTTTACCAAAAGAATATCAAGAGCAGTTACAACCGTTCATAACAAGTGCTGTAAAAAGTACAGCGACAGTTCAGCAAAAGGCTGCCGGAGTAGCAGGTGGAACAAATAAACTAAATGAAGAAGTAAAACAATTAAAGGGCGAAATACATCAAACAACAAATGGATTGCAAAATAAATTACCAAATCCAGAAGGGGTAAAAACGCTAGCAGGTGGTATTGAGAAACTGACGAACGCACAAAATGAATTTGTTAGTAAGTTTCATGGATTTGGTGAGGGATTAGATAAAGCAAAAATAGGTGCCAACAAATTAAAAGATGGATCAGTTCAATTAATTGATGGAGTAACGCAATTACAAAGCGGATCTGGAAAAGTGACAGCAGGATTAGGTGAATTATATGCTGGAGCAAATCAAATGGCAGGTGGAATAAATCAATTAGCAGATGGATCTGCTCAAGTAACAGGCGGTTTAGGAACAGTATCTGAAAGAGCAAACCAAATGGCAGGTGGAATAAATCAATTAGCTGACGGCTCAAGCCAAGTAACAGGCGGTTTAGGCACAGTATCTGTAGGAGTATCCAAATTAGCAGATGGGTCTGGTCAAGTAACAGACGGTTTAGGCACAGTATCTGTAGGAGTATCCAAATTAGCAGATGGGTCTGGTCAAGTAACAGGCGGCTTAGGCACAGTATCTGTAGGAGTATCCAAATTAGCAGATGGCTCAAGTCAAGTAACAGGTGGTTTAGGAACAGTATCTGTAGCAGTAAACCAATTAGCAGATGGTTCAAGCAAAGTAACAGGCGGCTTAGGTACATTATCCGCGGGAGCAAATCAAATGTCAGGAGGAATAACGCAATTAACAGACGGTTCAAGCCAAGTAACAACTGGCTTAGGTACTCTAAATGGTGGCCTAAATCAAATGTCAACAGGCTCAACCCAGCTAATCGACGGCGTAAATAAACTAGCAGACGGCTCAGGAAAAGTAACTGATGGACTAGTGAAAGTAAACGATGGTTCAGGTGAACTTGCTGAGAAACTTGGGGAAGGGGCAGAGAAAACTGGGGAAGTAAAAGGGACAGATAAAACGTATGATATGTTTGCAAGTCCTGTAAAGGTGAAGACGGAGAAAATGGCGGAAGTTCCTAACTACGGAACTGGATTTACACCGTATTTCTTATCACTCGGTTTATTCGTTGGGGCATTACTATTATCAATCGTATATCCATTACGTGATACAGTTGGCGTTCCAAAATCAGGATTTAGTTGGTTTATTAGTAAGTTCGGCGTGTTACTATCAGTCGGTATTATTCAAGCGATAGTAGCAGATGTTATATTACTGTTCGGATTAGGTGTAGAAGTACAAAGTATTCCGTACTTCATACTCTTTAGCATCGTTACAAGTTTAGCGTTTATTGCATTAATTCAATGTTTAGTAACAGCATTCGGTGATGCAGGGCGTTTCATCGCCATCATCACATTAATTATTCAGCTTACAACAAGTGCTGGAACATTCCCGTTAGAGTTAATTCCGAAGTTTTTACAACCATTTAATGCTTGGTTACCGATGACATACTCTGTATCAGGATTGAAAGCAGTCGTATCAAGCGGAGACTTTAACTTCATGTGGCAAAACATAGGAATGCTCATGATCTTTATCGTTGTATTATCACTTGGAACAATCGCCTCCTTAACTTTGATGCACAAACGACAATTTAAAAATGTTGCTGAAAATCAATCGGTTGAAGCGTAAAAAAAGCACCTTTTTGGTGCTTTTTTATTTTAATAGAGGGCATCTTTTCCTTGGTTCATCTATAAATCTTTCTAAAAGCTATAGAAACGAAAGAAAAGGAATTACAACAATTTACAGAGAAACATAGGGTAGAGGAGTTGATATGATGAAAGGCAATCCTACTTACTATTTTATCTTATATCCATTAATCTTCTTTCTCGTTTTCTCTCTTTCACCTATCTTGTTTCAGAAAAAAGAATATACGAGTATGAAAGATATACTAGGGATACTTTTATTTTACTATGTGCTAATTAGTGGATATTACTTTATGGATGTTGTAAGTGAAAGAATGAAGAAGGATAGTAAAGATAAACGATAAATTTTATTGTATAAAAACCGATGGAGGATAAAAAATGACTGAAAGTGAGATGAAATTCCGTGATACGACCATTCGTAACTTTTTTGATAAAGAGAATCGTTTAAAATCGATTCCAGGTCAAAAGAAGAAAAAATTAGTATTGTTAGAGCATTTAATTAGCAAGTTAAATGCTGAAAATCAATATACAGAAAAAGAAATTAATACATTTATAAAACAATATCATGATGATTTTTGTACAATTAGACGTGAATTTATTGTACATAGGTTTATGGATAGAGAGGATAGTATGTACCGTATAAACGGGAGAGAAGTTTGGACGAAGTGGGAGGAGTTAAAATAATGAATCAGCGAGGGGATCCCCGCTGATTATAAGCCTGTGCTAGTCTTGCTGTTTCTTTGTAGTAAGTCTATGAACGCTTCAACATTCGAACTTGTAATGTATCCAAGCGTTATATATTCATCTTCATAGTAAAATATTATTTTTTTGTCAAAGATTCTTCTCTTCGTTTCTATGGATAGAATTTTTTCATAATCAAATTCGGCAATGAATGTGTTTTTATATTGGCTAAAAAAGAGAAGTCTTTGATTAGTAGCAAGTAACATGCCAGGATACGGGACTTTATGCGTAATCATATAGCCAGTAAGTGAACATTTTAAAGTAGATAAAATTTTTTCTTCTTTATGTAATAGTTGTTTTGCATCTGTTAAGATTGGGTTCATTCCATACATTCCTTTTATTTTGATTTATGAATATTGTATCAAGAGTAAAAAGATTCTCAATATGTAATATTGCATATTGGACGTTTTATAGTTTTAATATTATTTTTAAAAAGAAAAAGTACGAGGTGATTCAATGATACGGTTAGTAAAAGAGACTGATGCAGAAGCAATTATGAATATTAGAAAAGAAATTATATTATCGGAAACTACTACAAAATTTTTCATAGTATCCCCAAAGAAGTTACCGAATGATAGTAATGCAGAAAGAGAAAAGATACGGAAAAGCAATGAGAAAGGTAATCTCTATATCGTGTATGAAGTAGATAGGAAGGTAGTTGGCTTTTTACTTTTCAACCGATATGAACTAGAACGGTTACAACACGCAGGCACAATGGGAATGGGGATTAAAGAGGCGTATTGTAATCAAGGCATCGGCACGAAATTAATTGAATTTCTTATTAGTTGGGCTAAAGAGCAGAAAGGTTTAGAGAAAATTTGCTTAGGTGTAGTTTCTGTTAATGATCGGGCAATTAAAGTGTACAAACGTATGGGTTTTGTAGAAGAAGGGAGACAACGAAAGCAAATAAAGTATGAAGATGGATCATATGGAGACGACGTATTGATGGGCTTTTATATTGAATAAAGGATATATGGTATTAAGAAAAGGAATGTACCTACCGTAAATGTCTAAAAGCAGTATATTGCCCCTCCATTAACAGACTTTTACCTATGTATAATATTAATATAGTAAAATCATAACAACCGATATTGCAGTTTCCAATAATATACTATATAATCAATTTAAGAAAACGTTTTCATGCAAAGGGGGAGAATTTCGTGTCGACTATAGAGGACGTGGCGAAATTAGCGGGGTTATCAAGGACAACGGTTTCTAGGGTGATTAATAATCATCCATATGTTTCAGATGAGAAGAAAAAAAGGGTTCAATTAGCAATGAAGCATTTAGGCTTTGTTCCTAATTCTGCGGCGAGAAGGCTTCGTAAACAAAAAACGGAAACAATTGCGGTGCTAGTTCCAAGGATTACAAATCCTTTTTTCAGTAGATTTATTGAAGCAATCGAGATTGCAGCTTCTGAACATAAATATAAACTGATTATTTGTCAAACAAGATATTTACCTGAAAAAGAGATGGAGTATTTACAATTATTATCTACGAAACAAGTAGATGGGATTATTCTATGTTCACTAGAAAATCCGTGGGAAGATGTAGAGCCATACTTACAGCACGGTCCAATCGTGTTATGTAATGAATATATTGAGGAAGCAAATATTCCAACAGTGAAGTTTGATCATGCGCAAGGAGCATACATAGCTGCGAAGCATGTGTTAGATCAAGGATATCGCAATCTTATTTTTTGCCGTGGTAACGAAACCAAATTAGTTAGCCAGCAGCGAAAAATGGGCTTTTTACGTGCAATAACTGAGAAGAGCCGCCAAGTAGAAGCGATTGATTTTCTTGAAAACGCTTTCTCTTGGGAGGATGGAAAACGAATATTCCATGAAGTATTAAAGGACAAAAAAAATCCTACCGCGATTTTGGCAGGAGGCGATGAGGTAGCAGCTGGAATTATCTCAGAGGCGAAGCACCATAACTGGAGCATTCCAGATGATCTCGCTGTTATCGGTTTTGATAATCAAATATTATCACAGATTACAGAGCCAGGTATTACGACAATTGAACAGCCAATCGATGAGATGGCCCGAAAAGTTGTCGACCTGATGATGGATAAAATCCATACGAAAAATTATCGACAAAAAGAATTGTATGAGTTTGAACTGGAGCTCTTGGTGAAAGGTTCAACGATGAAGAAGGATACGATGTTATTAGCCTAGTAGACTATGTCTGCTAGGTTTTTTTATGTTCATAAACTACTATTCTTCGTGAACGCAGTCATCACATTTGTTATGGTATGCTTCGTGTTGCTCATCAATTTCTTTCCCACAGTGCGCACAAGTTTTCGTCGGTAAATTTCTGAAAAACTCCATTGGTTGATCAATCATGTCAATCCCTCCATTTCCATTTCTTACTATTATTGTATTAGTACAAAAAATAAAAGTCAACAACTGTTTTATAACAAAATTGAAAATTAATGAAAAAGTTTAGGAAATGGATTATAGTTAACAATGTAGAATGTAAGTGAAACATGCATTCCTACTCGGTTTTAGAAAGGATGGATACATATGAAAATGACTGTTGTCGGCTTTTGGGGCGGATTTCCAGAAGCGGGAGAAGCAACGTCGGGGTATTTGTTTGAACACGATGGTTTTCGTTTACTTGTAGACTGTGGTAGTGGTGTACTAGCACAGCTTCAAAAATATATAACACCATCTCATATAGATGCAGTTGTACTGTCACACTATCATCACGATCATGTTGCGGACATTGGGGTATTGCAATATGCGAGATTAATTACGAGTGCAACAACAAGGCAACTACCGGAATTACCAATATACGGTCATACGTTTGACGAGAATGGATTCCATTCTTTAACACATGAACCACATACGAAAGGAATCGCGTACAATCCAGAAGAAACACTTCAAGTTGGACCGTTCTCGATTTCGTTCTTAAAAACTGTTCATCCTGTTACATGCTTTGCGATGCGTATTACAGCTGGAGATGGTGCTGTAGTATACAGCGCTGATTCAAGTTATATTCCTGAATTCATTCCATTCACGAAAGATGCTGATCTTTTCATTTGTGAGTGTAATATGTATGCACATCAAGAGGCTGCAAAAGCAGGGCATATGAATAGTACAGAAGTAGCAAGTATTGCAAAAGATGCGAATGTAAAAGAACTTTTATTAACGCACTTACCGCATACAGGAAACCCATCTAATTTAGTAACAGAAGCAAAACAAATTTTCAGTGGCCATATTACGCTAGCGCATAGTGGCTACGTATGGAACTCATGAGGTGATACGATGTTATTTATTGATAATAAAGGAATTACAGATCCTAGAATAAACTTAGCGATTGAAGAATATTGTGTGAAAAATTTAGATATTAACGAAACATATTTACTGTTCTACATTAACGAACCTTCGATTATCATTGGTAAAAACCAAAACACAGTAGAAGAAATTAATGCAGATTACGTAAAAGAAAAAGGTATTCATGTCGTTCGTCGTCTATCAGGCGGAGGCGCAGTATATCATGATTTAGGAAACTTAAACTTCAGCTTTATCACGAAAGATGATGGAGATAGTTTCAGCAACTTCAAAAAATTCACAGAGCCTGTAACGAAAGCGCTTGGTAAATTAGGTGTAAATGCAGAACTAAGTGGTCGTAACGACATTTTAGCTGAAGGAAGAAAAATTTCAGGTAACGCGCAGTTCTCAACGAAAGGTCGTATGTTCAGTCACGGTACGTTACTATTTGACTCTGAAATCGATCACGTCGTATCAGCACTGAAAGTAAAAATGGATAAGATCCAATCAAAAGGAATTAAATCAATCCGTAGCCGCGTTGCGAACATTACAGAGTTCCTAAACGAAGAAATGACGACAGAAGAGTTTAGACAACTTCTTCTAGAAACAATTTTCGAAGGAGAAACAGAAATCCCAACGTATGAATTAACAGAAGAGGATTGGAAAGAAATCCATAAACTTTCTGAAGAGCGCTACCGCAATTGGGACTGGAACTACGGAAAATCACCGAAGTTCAACTTACAACATTCACACCGCTTCCCAGTTGGACAAGTTGACGTTCGTCTGGAAGTGAAAAAAGGAACAGTAACAGAATGCAAAATTTACGGCGACTTCTTCGGTTCACTAGATGTTCATGATATCGAAGAGCGTCTAACAGGCGTTCAGTTCGATAAAGATACATTCACTGCAGCTTTAGAAGGCGTAGATATCGCACGCTACTTCGGTAACATTACAACTGAAGATTTCTTACATTTATTCTTCTAAAAATGAGGGAGGCTGCCATAACGGGCAGCCTCTTTTTTTGCGTAGATTGTCGCGTTTTTTCGGTAAGTCGATATATTCGAAAAATCGCGGATATAATTTCATTCACCATAAAATCACAGGACATCTGCCTCTTATAAAGGAATATATATATTCAAAAGGAGGCGGATTGATATGAAAAGGGTAATGTACGTTGTATTATTACTCAGCTTTGTCATCGGAATGACAGCGTGTAACAGTGGATCGCCCTCAAGTCGTACAATTTTGTCTATCGGAAAACCAGCGGAGGATAATGTTATATATTTTACGCATACAGATAACAAACGAAAGATACATGATATACAAGACATGTTTCAAAATAAGAAGTGGAAAAGAAATGAAACATTCAGCACTGTTAATAAAACGCCAGATGTCGTCTTATCAATAGATGAAAACAACAAAGGGTTACCGACGTTATATGTTACCGTGTATTTTCATGAAAATGGAGCGGACGCGATCAACTTGTTTGGAGAGCATACGACGTTAAATAAAGAGGAACTTAATAAACTTAGAGAAAAGATGAATGCATATTATCCTAAAATGATTTCTGGTCTAGTTTCATAAATTACTTGCAAACAAAATCCCCTTATTCTTCCAAAGTAAACTAAGAGTAGGTGATCTGTCTATATGCAGTTAATAGAATATCACTTGCCACTTTAATTTTCTTTTAATATAATTAATTTAGAATTTTTAAATATTCTAAATTTTATAAAGGTGGGGTTTTTGTGAATCTCGTTCAATCTTTGGCTGAAACGGCAAAAAAGAAGGGGGATAAACCGGCTTATATATTTATGGATCAGTCGGTCTCATATGACCAATTAAACAAAATGGTCACAAGGTTTTCTGGCAATTTAGCAGAAATGGGCATTGGAAAAGGGGACAATGTCGCATTAGTTGTTGGGAACTCACCACATTTTTTGGTCGGTTTATACGGAACAATGAAAGCCGGAGCAACTGTTATTCCAGTTAATCCAATTTATACAGCAGACGAAATGCATTACATTTTACAAAATGGAGATGTAAAAACAATCATCGTACTCGACGTCCTTCTACCTGTTATACAATCTCTTACAACAAGACTTCCTTCATTAGAAAACATCATCATATGCGAAACCTCATCAGATTTTAACCATACAGAAACCGAAAAAATGAAAACGTTTACTAGTTTTGTGGGGGCTGGAGATTTACAATACGAAGGCCCTGAACTAGATGAAGAGGATGTAGCGGTTATCCTATACACTTCAGGTACAACTGGAAAACCGAAAGGCGCTATGCTCACACATAAAAATTTATATAGTAATGCGAATGATGTTGCGTCTTATTTACAATTTACTGCTGACGATCGCGTCGTTGCGGCACTGCCAATGTTCCATGTATTCTGTTTAACAGTTGCGGTAAATGCACCGATTGTGAACGGAGCAACGATTTTAATGTTACCGAAATTTAGTCCGAAAGAAGTATTCCGTATTTGTCGTACGTACGAACCAACGATCTTTGCTGGCGTACCGACGATGTACAATTATTTATATTTATTTGAAGAAGCAAGCGCAGAAGATGTGAAGACGCTTCGCCTTTGTATTTCCGGTGGTGCATCGATGCCTGTTGCTCTTCTGCAAAACTTTGAAAAACGTTTTAACGTTATTGTTTCAGAAGGATACGGTTTATCAGAAGCATCACCAGTTACTTGTTTCAACCCGCTAGATCGTCCTCGTAAACCAGGATCAATTGGCACAAATATTTGGCATGTAGAAAATAAAATTGTAAATGAACTTGGGGAAGAAGTACCTGTCGGCGCAGTCGGCGAATTAATCGTTCGCGGACCTAACGTTATGAAAGGATACTATAATGCACCAGAAGATACAGCTGCGACATTGAAAGACGGCTGGCTATATACAGGTGACTTAGCGAAAATGGATGAAGAAGGTTACTTCTATATCGTTGATCGTAAAAAAGATATCGTCCTAGTTGGCGGTTATAACGTATATCCTCGTGAAGTAGAAGAAGTATTATATACGCACCAATCAGTAGCTGAAGTTGTTGTAATCGGTGTTCCTGATGAAAACTTAGGAGAAGCTGTGCGAGCGTACGTCGTTTTGAAGCAAGCAAACGTAACAGAAGAAGAACTAATGCATTACTGTACGTTACATTTAGCGAAATATAAAGTGCCGAAAAGCATTGAGTTTTTAATAGAATTACCGAAGAATACGACGGGTAAATTGTTAAGAAGAGCATTGAGAGAGAAAGCGATGCAAGTGTAATGAAGAAAAGGTCTCCTAAAATATATTTTAGGAGACCTTTTCTTTGTTTATCGTAATAACTTTTTCTCATATGAAATGTAGTAGGAAGTTTGTATATATAATAGCGGAGCGTGTTCAAATAACTATTTGGTACTAGTAGTAATGAAGATATTCTTCCTACTTTCTTACATGAAATTTTTAATTTTGGATATTTGTATCATATGTTTCTGCAACAAACACAAAGTCTACATGCTCTTTATCAATAAAAATACTTGTTTTAGATGGAAGACCTGTTATGGTAGAAACAATATCAACCTCAACAAGGTCAAATCCTACACGATAAGCATCTGCAATTTCAATTCCACCAGTTAGAAAATGCAATCCATCCCCAAATGACTTAAATACAAATACATTTTCTTTCAAACTTTTATTATCCATTTCAATCCATTCTTCGTTAATATAAATCTTAAATGTCGTGCACTTTGGAACACACTCGATGTGATGTATCCCTTTATAACTATTAAGCGAAAACATATAGGTATGAGTTTCTTTAAAGTTAATATCTATCCCGTATTTAAAAGCAAAGGTTTTATATACCATTTCATAAAACAATGGCATTACAATATCATCCCATGCGTCATAGGCAAAAGCATGAATTGGTATTAGATGAGGATATAAACTTACAATCGCTTTTTGAAAATTAAGTAAGATGGTTGTATCTGTAATTTCTTTTAAAGAATCATCTATTTCATGGTCATAATCTTTCGAAATTCTGTTATCAATCATATGAAAAACTCCTTACATAGTCTTCTATATACTACGTTTTTCCGCATCATCAGTTTGTGCCTTCTTCAACTAAATTGCAAGTTTAACCGATGATTCCAAAAAAGCCCTTGTTTTATTTTATCAATTGTTAAATGTATTTATCTTTAAACTTCAATACGAAGATTAAACATGAAGGTGCGGGCGGAAAAGTAACAGAAACAAACTTTGTATATGACCCCATTAACCAATTATTAAATGAAGCACTACCAAACGGAACAACTAAATCATACACATATGATGGATTTGGAAACCGTACAAGTGTGAAAGTTGTAGAGAATGGAAAAGAAACAAAATCTATAGCGGCAACATTTAATGAAGGAAATCAACTTGTAAAATTCGGAAACGAATCGTTAACGTATGATGCGAATGGAAATCGTACGTCTGATGGAAAGTATAAGTATACATGGAATGAAGACGACCAAATTGTAGCGATTACAAAACAAGGTGAGAGCAATGCATTCGCAATTTATAAGTATGACGAGGATAATCGTCGTATTGAAAAGAGTGTAAATGGTCAAGTAACACGTTATTTCTATGATGGAGACAGCATTAACCCATTATATGAGACAGATTGGTAGTGGAAATGTTCTTCGTCAATATGTATACTCGACAAGTGGCGTACGACTAGCCATGAAATCAAAAGGACAAACATTATATTACCACTACAACCCACGTGGTGATGTCGTTGCGATGACAGATCAAAATAGAGAAGTTGTAGCAACGTATGAATATGATTCATGGGGTAACGTATTAAAAAGCGACGCAAAAGGTATCGCCGCAGATAATCCGTTTGGATATGCGGGATACATGTATGATAAAGAGATCGGCATGTATTATCTAATTGCGCGTTATTATAATCCAGATCATGGTGTGTTCTTATCGGTGGATCCTGATCCGGGTGATGAAGATGATCCGGTTACAATGAATGGGTATACTTATGGTGATAATAATCCAGTAATGTTGATAGATCCAGATGGTAATATACCTGTTGCTCCACTTGTAATAGCGGGTGCAAGGATGGCTGCCCCTCATATAGCACGTTATGCAGCAAAACAAGCAGCAAAACAAGCAGCAAGAAAAGCGAAAAAAAGAGCTACATTAGCAGCTAATAAAAGAGCAGGAGCAAGGGCTGAGGAACTTGCAAAATCGGCATTAAAGAAAAAGGGATATGATGTATTAGGAAGTCAAGTTAGTGTTCGTACTTCTAAAGGTATTAGAAGGGTTGATCATTTAGTTAGAACACCTCGTGGCAAATTACTGGCGGTAGAAGTTAAAGCTGGTAATGCTAGAGGAACTGCGATGCAGTTAAAAAAGGATAAGCTAATGAGGAAACAGGGAGGAAAGATTATAGGGAAGAATGCCCCTCGTAGATTGAAAGACCAAGTTCGTAAAATACGAACCGTTGTTGTCACCCCTAAGTAAGGAGGATAGTTATTATGAATAAAAAAGAACTAAAATTAAAGTTATTGCAAGGTCTAGGTGAAGCATTAAAAGAAAACGGTTATAAGACTAGAACTACACAACAAGACCTGGTGAAAAAATTTGATAAAGGAAAAATCAGTATACATTTAGCCTTTATCAATCACCCAGAAGATTTTCATGTGACGGTGGATGTGGGAATTCGGTTTGACGAATTAGAAAATATGAAAAATCAATGGGATGAAGGTTTAACAATTAAAGAGAAAAAGGAAACCTATACGATTGGGGTTGAGTTAGGGAATTTAGTCCATAGGGAGCAAAAAAGGTGGCGTGTTGAAAAGGAAGAAGATATTTTACCTGTTACTATGGATATTTTAAAAGAAGTTAAGGAATACTTCATTCCATATATTGATAAGTATGTAGATGTGGAAAATGTATTTGATTTATGTGTAAGAGATGATGATGAGGCTGGATTAATAGGGACAATATTTGATGGGGCTCGAGCAAAAAATGCTATTGGATTAGCCTTGTTATTAAATAAAGAAGAGATGTTAGAACAAATCATTGAGAAAAAGAAAGAGTATTTAAAGACGAGGGATAAATTTGAATTGGAGTTATTTGAAAACTTTCTTTCTAATATGAATCTAGGATAAACAAGGTTAGTTATTCATTTTCGTGAGTATAGTGGGGTTAATTGTTTATATCTGGTTTTTCTGGCTGGAAAAACATTAAACTCTAGATTTTCTATTAATTATAAATATTAGTAGCCCCTAGAAGGAAACATTCGACGTTTTTATGATTAGACATAAACTTCGAATGTAACTTATAGGGGTTTTTATTTACAGGTTTTATAATGCTGGAAAGTCCATATCGAATTTTAGTGCCTGCGAGTGATGATGGTGCACTGTAACCTTGAGCAGTAGCGATAGACTTAGCCTTTAATAGCAAAACCCCCACAGAGTTTAGTCAACTTACCTTTTTAAAGAGTGTATCAAAGAATTATTTATTTTTATAAATTAAATGATTAAGAACCATTATTTCGATTATGAAAAAGAAGTATTATTATAAAATGCTAGAGAGACGCTTTTTATTAATTTAATTTATTTGAGTTCAATTATATTATGTGAAATAGGAGTGAGAATTTTGTTCCAAACGATAATTTACGATAAAGCTAAATATCATTATGAAGGAGATTTCCCACAAGAACTACCGATGGAGCAAGCATTTGTACATACTGGAATGTTCTTAGGTTGGATTATTGATAATAATTTATTTAGTGATGAATTCTTAGAAGAGACTGAAGAGGAAATTAATAAATTTAAGCTTAGAAAAATGACTGGAACTCAAGTTTATATGTTCTGGGATGGGGTTTTAAGCGATGACATGTTAAATGATGAAGGGAATCAATTTGCAATAGATTATTTTGATTTTGAAAAAGGTTTATATTTAGATGATTATGATGATGTATTTTTAGAGTGTGATACATTATATCAAGTGCAAGATACTTGGGAAAATTACTTTAAATTAAAAGAAGTGATTGATATTAGGTATACAGAATGGAAAAAACTTAAAAATAACGGGTAAAGAGGACTTTAAGTAATGGAATATTTTTTGTTCCAAATGAAGGTTTATTATATGCTGTAGAAAAAGGAGAGAAATAATGAAATTCCCAAAAGATGAAGATGGACAAGTATTAAATATGTTATATAAACAAGGTATAGATTTTAATAAAAAACATATAGTAGATTTCTTTATTGCAATTCCTGATCAAGGTAATGGAGAAAAAATAATTGGCAGACTACAAGAGCTGGGCTTAAATTGTGAATTAGATTATAATGAAGAATTTGAAGATTGGACATGTACTTGTTCTAAAGAAATGTTCTTAATTTATGAGGATATTGTAGAGATGCAAAAGGAATTGAATAAACTGGGTGAAGAGTTTGGTGGATATACAGATGGTTGGGGTGCATTTGTGTAATGTTGAATTTATTTATCGTGATAAAATAAATTAGACGGAGTAAAGAAACTATTTACGGAAAGAAGGGCTTATATAAGTTCTTCTTTCTTTGTATATATTAAGATATCTTAGTGATAGAAACGTATATGATATGTGGGCGGGGGGCTATTGGTAAAAGCCCGATTGGTAAGGGCTAATTAAAGTTTCACTTTATATAGGTTTTGAGAGAGTAAGATATAAGATATATTGTTTGTAGTGGAGATCTTGAATGAAGGGAGCGTGTGATAATTGGCAATGACGGATGAACAATTCGAGAATTATCTTGTTATGTGTTATGACAAATTAGAAAGTAAACAGCAAAAATTCATTTCGGATTATAATATCTATAACTTTGATGAGTATTGGTATGATCAAGATCAATGTATATTACAGTTTAAAAAAAATGGTCAAGTATTACTTGAATTTAGTGTTGTTTTTATAGGTTCTTGGTCTGAAAAGAGTAACAGTTGGATGTGGTCTTGGGTTAATGAGAATGTGGCTGATTATGCAAGAAGTAAGTCTAACTGTTTGAAAGATTTACAAAAGATTACAGGAAGTGAGGTTTTTATAAATCCACTTTTTGAATGCGATCAAGAAATGGCGTATGAGCTAGCAGCCTTTTCCATTGAATATTTAGATGCAGAAGGAGTGTATATAGCACCAGGTGAGAGAAGTGATGTATTTATGGCTGTTATGTCACCGCGTGCGTTGTGAGTAAGCATATTAAAAATATAGATAAGGTAGAATGAAAAAGGAGTACAGTTTAATAAATTAATAAAAGGTATCATAGGTCCCTGATGCCATGGTGATAAATTTAAAGGAGTGAATTATATTGCTTGAAGTAAAGTTTTACGATTGGAAAAAAAAACGTCCTAAAAAACATTATTTGCTTGTACATGAAATTAGAATTTTTGAGCTAATTTTCTCAAAGAAAGTTAGCGAGTTTGAGATGGGATTAAGAGAGATTGAAAAAGTAACTGTCTTTTGTTTAGCTAACGAAAACACTGATATTTCATATGAAGTAAATAGAGCTTTGGGTGAAATTCGTATATATGTTCCATATGATTTTATGGACTTTTTAGCATTAAATTCAGTTGAAGAGAAATACAAAGAGTTTTGCAAATTAGTACGCCAATATGTTGTCCCTGGACTTGAAGAAAACTCTACTCTTTCATCATCTGTTGTTAAAGGGTATATAGAGGAATCTTTAGATGAAATTGTGAAGCAAAACTATGAAGGAATATTTTTAGTTGGGAAGACACCTAAGAAAAGCCCAAGCCGTAAGAGGATAGCGATATTAAAAGGAATTCATCGTGTTAAAGGTTTCCAACTACGATGTGAAGTGTATGATGAAAAGGGATTAAAGATTCGAGATCAACTATTGGTGGAAGAAGTAGGAAATGAAATGGTGTATGCAAGATTTTTGGGTACCTTAAAATGGGAAAGTGAAAATCTAATAGTAGTTCAATCTAAATCCAGTAGTTGGAAAGAAGAAATCTATCTTTAATAACAAGGTTGTATAGTAGAAAGAGGGTTGTAGAGCATAAATGAATTTTTTTCGAAAAAATAAATTAAGTGACATTCAGAAAAAATACTATGAACATTTTGGAGAGCCGATTCAATTTGTTAATTATTATAGCCGCGGATCGGTTATGTATTTTCAAACGGATGATAGGCTTTATTATGTTAATTTACTGAATGTATGAGGTGATAAATGTGAATGAACGTCTAAAGAAAATTGCAATGTTAAGAGAAAAGGTAGAGGAAAAGGCTACTAGAGAAAAGTTTTTAATGTTATGTCCGTCTATAAAAGAATTTGAGATTATTAGCGGGAAGAAAATTGCTTCATTAGTAAACTTTTTAATTGATGAAACACCGAATCCTATCAAAGTTATGAGTGAATTAAATGCTGAACAAGTTATCAATGAAATAAAAGAATTTGAACGTGAATTAACTAGTTTATTGTCTAAGAAGATTATTGTATGGTATGCACATGAAAATTGGGACTTTGGTGTGCAATTAGAATTAGAAGATTTCATGTTATATACAAAAGAAGTATTACATTTCATTGGATATGACGATGCTCAAAGAGGATTAATTTATTCTAGCCTTATTGTAGTAGATGAAGCAATGAGAAGTGCTTTTTCTTTTCTAAAGAATGAGTATAATGTCGAGATAGTACTATGGAAAGAAAGCTGAGTGTATTAGAGTGTTTTAAAACAAATTGGATGAATGGTTGAATTTATTATTAGAAGAAGTGGTGCGTGGTTTAGTGTGATAGAAAGAAAAAGAGAGTCTTCAAGGGATATGTATAAGAGAGTAAAGGAGAGGAAATATGTCTTTTTATAAAAAGGAAATAAAAGGGGATAAATTGATTATAAGTGACGAAAGCATTGATATTTTAATGGATGCTTTTCAAAATAAAGGTGAAGAGATGCCTAAAAATATATCATGGAATTTCATAGCGACGGTATTACTCGCGGGATCTTATTATGAATAAGTAAAAAAACGAAGAGTCTAAATAGTCCCTTCGTTTTTTTACTTATTTTTTCTCTACTAACTTTTTATTCTTCCAATCTAGTGTGAACAATTTATTAAATGTTTTTTGATCAACGTCTTTTACGTTGTTTCCAACCCAGTTTGCAGTTCCGAATGTGAAGCCTGGACGAAGTTGGTAGTCGTCGGCGTGTTTTGTATAAGCGACTTGTAAGTTAGATTGATCTGTATTTTTTTCAGAGATAACAACAGCAATCATACCAGGAGAGAAACCGCTATTTGTTAATGCTGGAAGTTGATCCATCGGTATTAAATTACCTTTTGCATCAGATTCATATAAGTATGTGCGAGAGTACATGAACAGTTGGTTTCCGTATAAAGAATGGTAGGAATCACGTGTGTAAATACCCCAGTTTTGATTGTTATATCCGTTAAAGAATACGTTCCATTTTACGTTTTTGTTTGTTTGGTCAATTAAATTTGTTTTATAACTAGTTTGTTTATAGCTTACAGAGTCCGACCAAGTGACTTGACCAGTTGCACCCGCTTCAGCGCTAGGGCCATTAGGCGTTACAGAAGCTTTAACAGAGCCACCAAGTTGATAAGATACGCTAGATGTTACAGTCGTTTCTTCTACAGCATTTGTAGGTGCTACGTTAAAGAAACGAGCGCTGTTATCTTGAAGGTTAAATGCAACATCATATTGTGAAGGATAACGTAATGTTGCACTAGCGCCAGGGATTGGGTAGTTATCAATAGGTGCATCACTTATAGTAGGATTTGCTTTTAGAAAACTACCAGTTGTATTAATAACGGCAATCTGTTTATCAGCGCTAGGGTCATCGATAAAAGTTACCTTTAAAGACATTGTCATATTATCAGCTTGATCATTATTAAATGTATTATAGCTCGTATGTGTTTTTGCATTTTGCCCGATATCTGTTACAACTTGTGACGTCGTTTGTGCGTAAGCAGCAGGTGTTGAAAGAGTTACAGCGCTACTAGCAAAAACAGCGGATAATGCTAAACATTTTAAGTATGTTTTAGAGCGTTTCATACAATCACTTCCTTTTATCTTTGTCGATATATGTCGTATTTCGTTTATATCGTAACATGAAAATAAAACGGAAGGGATAGTTATGCATAATTGCATAGGTGAGTTTTGGATAGTGAAATTTTATGAATCCTTCTCAAGGGAATCGCCGCTGTATTGTTTATATATTCCTCCTCATCAACTCCCCAACTTGCGTCGCAACAAACGCAACATCACTATCAATTTCATCCAATACGTACGATTCCAAAATGCCCATTACAGCTGTTCCTAAAAATTTTAAGACGATATGTTTATCGATGTTTTTATTTACTGATGTGTTTGTGTTTAATTTTTTTTCTATTTCACCCATGATGAAAGTTAGTAATTTTTTTTGAAATGATAATGTACTGTTACTTCTAAATAGTGCCGCGAAAAATGGTTTGTGCTCTTTGAAGTATTCAAACCATATAACAGTTCCTTCTATATAACCTTTGTTTTGTTTCTCATAGCATATTTCTTTTAGTTGGTCTAAATGATCATCCACAATTTTATCTAATAAATTGTACTTATCTAGATAGTGTAAGTAAAAAGTTTTTCGCCCGATGTTTGCTTTTTCTGTAATGTTTTTTACTGTAATTTCGTCAAAACCATCTGTAATTAACATCTCTATAAATGTGGATTGAATGGCTTTTTGTGATTTTATAATTCTTCTATCGATTTTCTCCATATGGTGTTCCTCCGTTGTTGATACACATATTTCGTTACGTGTGTATTATCACCCAAATGCGTAAATGTGGTCATTGAAACAAGTGGTTGCTCGCTTTATTATAAATATACACGTGAGTAATAACTCTCACAAGTGTAAAATTAAAAATAAGATAAGGGTGGTTTTATATATGGCAGTTACGAAGAAAAATGTAAGATTTTATGCAAGAGGTTTACAAGTTGCAGGTATTTTGAACATTCCTGAAGGTGCTGAGGAAAAGAAACAAAATGCAGCGATTGTTTGTGTGCATCCAGGTAGTAGCTGTAAAGATCAAACAGCAGGATTGTATGCCGAGAAGTTAGCGGAACAAGGATATGTAACGCTTGCGTTTGATGCATCATATCAAGGTGAAAGTGAAGGTGCGCCGAGGTATATTGAAGAGCCAGCTGCGCGAGTTGAGGATATTCGCTCAGCAGTAGATTATGTAACTACCCTTCCTTATATAGATGAAGAACGTATCGGTGTGTTAGGCGTGTGTGCAGGTGGTGGTTATGCAGTAAATGCTGCGATGACAGAGCGCCGCATTAAAGCGGTTGGCACAGTTGTTGGTGCAAATATTGGCCGATTAAATCGTGAAGCTGATCCAATTGGGGTGTTAGAGGCGATTGGTAAACAACGTACTGCTGAAGCACGCGGAGCAGAGGAACTGATTACAAATTGGATTCCTAAAAATCAGGAAGAGTTAGTAGCAGCGGGTATGACGGATATAGATATTGTAGAAGCAGTTGAGTATTACACAACGCCGCGAGGTCAAAGTGTGAACTCGCCAAATAAGTTAAACTTTACGAGTATGGGATCCGTAATCGGTTTTGATGCGTTCCATTTAGCAGATACGTTATTAACGCAGCCGCTGCAAATTATTGTCGGCAGTAAGCAAGGCGCATTCGGTTCTTATAAAGATGGTCATGAGCTGTATGAGAAAGCAGCTTCAGAGAAAAAAGATTTACTTGTTGTGGAAGGTGCGAGTCATTACGATTTATACGACCAACCAGAACCAGTAAGAATTGCAGTTGAAAAATTAACAAGTTTTTATAAAGAGCATTTGTAAAAACAATGTTGATATAAATGGTGCCTATAGTTGTTAGATACAAGTCTAACAACTATAGGTTTTTACTATGATGAGCGAAGTGCTTAATATTTACGTTATAAGTGCATAACAAGTTATAATAGAAGAAATCAATAAGGAGGCTGGCTGTGAAGAATCTTCGTTATCTCAATATATTTACCATATTAATTATATACACACTACTTATGTTTTACATTGGCTGGAACGGATGGGTTTGGCTTCATGCGGTATTTGGCTGGGAATCTTGGGGATATTATGCTTTCATAGTTGCATTTATTTCATATGCGTACATTCTCGTGCAAGTGTTTAAGTTTTTGCCATTTCTGCGAACGATAGGTTCGATTTGGTTTGCGGTTATACAATATGCGCTTATGTTGTTGCCATTAGCTGATATTATGGTCTTTCTTTTACAGTTTTCAGTAGAGAAAGAAGCGGCAATTATTTGGACAGGGGCGGCTGTGATAGCTGCATTTATCTTTATCTTTGCGTATGGAGTATTTAATGCGTATAGTCCGGTAGTAAGAAAGTACGAGGTGCACATACCGAAAAAGGTAGAGGGGCGTAAAAGTTTACGCATTGCGATGGCTTCTGATATGCATTTCGGTAAACTGTCTGGCGTTTCGCATTTAAAAAGACTTGTTCGTCATGTAAATGAGATGGAACCTGATATTATTTTACTGCCAGGTGATATTATCGATGATCATCCAGGTGTGTTCATTCAAAAGAATATGGGACCGATCATGAAACAAATGAAAGCTCCATTAGGCGTATATGGCGTTTTAGGAAACCATGAATACTACGGCAGAGCAGTTCCAGAGTTTTTACAAGAGATGGATAAGATTGATATTCGTATTCTTTTAGATGAAGTGATTACAATTGAAGATGACTTTTATCTCGTTGGAAGAAGAGATAAAACAGAGCGAGATCGCCAAAGCTTTGAACAATTAATGAGTACGGTAGATAAATTGATGCCTGTTATCGCAATGGATCACCAGCCATTTGAGTTGAAACAAGCAGCAGCGGCAGGTGTAGATTTATTATTATCCGGTCATACGCACCGCGGACAAATGGCGCCCAATCATATTGTAACGAGAAGAATGTACGAGCTAGACTGGGGATACGCACAAAAAGGCGCGTTCCACGCAATTGTTTCTTCTGGATTTGGATTTTGGGGACCACCGCTTAGACTTGGTAGTAGGTCGGAGATTGTGCAGGTAGAAGTTACATTTGAATAGGGGTTATGAAATAGAGAGCTGATGGCTCTCTATTTTTTCAATAAAAACAAATAACAATAAATATTTATGTTGGTGCTAATTTCATAAAAGAGACTCGATTAAAATAAAGGGGGATTGTAAGTGATCATATCAGATGTACTATACGGAGAATTTGAAGTGGATCAAGTAGTAGAAGAATTAATTTTAAGTAAGTCTGTGCAAAGACTAAAGGGAATTCATCAAGCAGGCGCAAGTTACTTAATGAACGAGAAATGGAATGTAACTCGCTTTGAGCATTCAGTGGGTGTTATGTTATTAGTGAAAAAACTAGGTGGTTCAGTAGAAGAACAGATTGCTGGTTTACTACATGACGTATCACATACTGCTTTTTCCCACGTGATTGATTACGTTTTTGATAATAAAGATGAAAGTTATCATGAAGAGATATTTAGTTCTGTTGTGAAAAACTCAGAAATTCCAGCGATCCTTGCGAAGCATGGTTATAACTATGAAGATATTTTATTAGATGATTCGAAGTGGACGTTACTGGAAAGATCAGCGCCCGAATTATGCGCAGATCGAGTGGATTATACATTACGAGATATGTATACATATGGTTATATTTCTTTAGAAGAAGTTCACAGTTTTTTAGAGGATGTCATTGCAGTAGAGAAGAGAATGGTTCTTCAAAGTATCGAAATGGCAGAGTGGTTTACAGAAACGTATTACAAAGAAGTAATTGATTTCTTTATGCAACCAATGAATATTTACGGAAATGATATGTTAGCGAAAACGTTAAAGGTAGCTCTTCATAAAAGGATTATTCATGCAGATGATTTTCTTCTTGAAGATGATGAGCTTATTTCGAAATTACAGCAATGTAATGACCCCGAAGTAGAAGTTTTATTAAGCAAAGTTCATCCAAATATAAAAGTAAAAGAAGATAGAAACGATTATGATTTACATCAGAAAAATAAAGTGCGTCTTATTGATCCGCCGTTACTTTGTGAAGATGAAGTTATTCACTCGTCTGTTGTGTCAGAAAGCATAAGACAGATGAATGATATTGCTTATGAAAAAGCGGTGAGAGGGATGTATGTGAAATTGATTTCGGAATAAAAAAGAAGTAGCGCATCTTTTTTAGAGCGCTACTTCTTTTTTATTAATTATTAAACCAATTCCAAATCTCAATATCTCCAAGAGTCGCATAACGTACGTGCGGGGAGTTTTGTAATTTTAATAACTCTTTCGACGGGCCAGTAATGACAATGCCGTATACTTTTACGCCATTCTCTTTTACATATTGATAACGTTTATCTAAGTTTAGTTCTTTCTCAGAAAGCGCTGCTATTTTGCTTACCGTTTTTTTATGGATAGAAAGGACGCGCATCATTTCGGTTACTTTGTCTTCTTGCGTTTTCTGCCCGTCAGTTTCATTATCGAGGAATCTTACATTTTCTGGAAACCCTATAGCTTCTCCGCCATGTAGGATATAGTTATCTACATTTTTTCTTTCTTGCCCTGTATCTAAAGCGTACCATACAGGAGTTGGAGGGAGTTCTTGTGCCTCAAATATACTATATAAAAGCGGTTCTAATTCTTTTAAAGTGTAAGCTTTATCAAAAGAAATTGCTACTTCTGCAACGGTTCCATCATGTACTTTTGCAAGTGTATCCCATACTTTTTTTGATGAATCCTTTAAATAATCACCCTGCTCTGTTTTTGGATGAACAAAGAAGAGTTTTGGTTGATAGAACGGATTCATCCAAGTTCGCTTCGTAACATCTACAGATGATAAGAAGCTTTTTGTTTCTATTGTACCGAGGGGGATTTCTTTTTTACCCACGGTTCGTACTAAATCAAATTGGCTATTCGTACGGAAAAAAGCTTCTACACTTGTTCCGCCTCCCATAACACGGCTATTTGGGATCGTTGCTTCAAGTGTAAGCGAAGGAACCTCTCTAATTTCTTCTAGCCTTTTATCATTATTAGCTTGAAAATAAAAGGCTGATAATACCCCGCCGATTATATAGATAACGATGCAAATTGATAATATAAAACCAAACGTTTGTAAACGATGTTTCCACTTAATTCTCCAAAAAGGAACTTTAAAATCTTTTGGAGGTAACTTTTTCTTAATTGGTTCTGTCTTTGTTAACAGCTCATCTAAGTAAGCTTCACACGCTTCACATGACTCAATATGACTTTCTAACAGTTCTTGTTCATCATGCGTGAGTGTTCCGTTTTCGTACTTCTCCCATAGTTTTTTAAATGCTGCACAACCCATCTGTATCACTCCTCTATGTTTCTCGCTTCTTTTCGTCCGCGGTGTAATTCAATTTTTACTTTCGCTAATGAGAGACCAGTCATTTCTGCTATTTCCTTATAGGAGAATCCATAGTAATCTCGTAGTAGCAGGACATTTCGTCTTTCGAGCGGAAGAGAAGATAAACTTTCTAACCAACTAGCGATCTCAAATTTTACGAAATATTCATGTTCTGTACTTGGCGCGTTTGGTAAATGGAATTCTTCCACTGTAGTTGTTTTATATTTTTTTTCTTTTCGATACCAATCGATAAAGGCGTTGTAGGCAATTGTAAATAACCACGGCCTAATTTCTTCCCCTTTATAATAGTCAATATGGACGAGCATTCGGTAAAATGTTTCTTGCATGAGATCTTCCGCATAGGGGGAATCTCCGGTTAGGGAGAGAAGATAGCGAAATAAATCTTGCATATGTTCTGAGTAAATATTGTTTACGTTTCACTACATTTCCCTCCCTTCATACATAACAACGAAATACATATAAAAAAGTTACAATTTTTTATGGAATTATAGTAAAAAACGTCAAGAATTGGATAGGATTCTCTTTTATCATAATACATATAAGGCGGGTGAATAGAGATGGAAAGCTATGAAACACAAATTCAAAGGTCAATTGATTATATCGAGGAAGATGTAATGGAAAAACAAACGCTGCGTAATTTAGCGCGGGTTGCAGGTTTTTCTGAGTCGCATTTTCATCGTGTATTTCAGGCGTTAGTAGGGGATACAGTAATGGAGTATGTTCGAAAGAGGAGGTTAGCCCGGGCAGCTTATCAACTTTCTCATACGGATGAAAAAGTTATTGATATCGCGTTTGAACATGGCTTTCAATCTCACGAAACGTTCACGAGAGCCTTTAAAAAATTATTTCAAATGACACCGAGTGAATATCGAAAACAAGAAATCGAAACACCGATGTATTACAGAGTGAATGTAAAGCAAAGAAAATTAAATCCGTATTTAGGGGGCATACAAATGGAATATCGTATTGTAAATAAACCAGAATTTTTAGTGGCGGGTTATGAATTGAAGACGACAAGTAAAGAAGGGAAAAACCATCAAGACATTCCAGTATTTTGGCAAGAATATTTACAAAAAGATCTTGGGACAACGATTCCGAATCGTAAAGATACGAGCCAATGGGTAGAGCTTGGATTATGTACTGATTTTAATTTAGAAACAGGAGACTTCACTTATATTATCGGAATGGAAGTTACAGATTTTGAAAATGTACCAAATGAAATTGCAAAGCGTACTTTCCCGGCAGCAACATATGCAGTATTTACAACGCCGAAAGTTCCTCATGAAGAAATGGTATCGTCTATTCACCAAACTTGGAATGCAGTATTCTCAGAATGGTTCCCGCATTCAGGATATGAACATTGCGGAGTTACAGAGTTTGAACTGTACGATGAGCGTTGCCACGAAGATAAGAGTGAGTTTGCACAAGTAGAGCTTTGGATACCGGTGAAGAAAAAATAATAGGGTAAGAGCGAATCATTGGGAGATGGTTCGCTTTTTCATGAAGGGGGAAATAGGAAAATGTTCAAAAAACTAGAATGTGTATCTATACATACGAAAGATATAGAAAAATCAGTTTCTTTCTATAAAGAAATGGGAATGAAGCAAAACTGGATGATAGAAAGAGAAATAGAAGAAGGAGCTATTTGGACGTTAATAGGATTGAAATTTCCAGATGAGAAAAGTTCGGAGTTAGTAATAAGCAATCATCCGGATATTAATTTTACGGAAGTGGAAGTATTAGTAGAAGATGTACAACAAACGTATGAAAGTTTAAAAGATAATAAAGATGTAAAATGGATTCGCGAACCATTTCCAACGGAATCAGGACATGTTGCAGTAATGGAAGCACCTGATGAGAATGTGTTTGTGTTAGTAGGGAAATAGCTAAAATATGGAGATGACCTTTCATAGTGAGTTGTGAAAGGTTATTTTTACGAGTAGATTGTTAAATTTGTATTGCCTCATCTGTAATACATTTAAAAATGGTAAAATAAAGTAGCAATTAAATATTGCGGGTGGAAGGTTATGCCCTTTCTTCATTTAATGGAGTAAGGAGGTGTAATCGTATGGAATTTCTTTTGCAAATTTTGTTGGAAATCACAAAAACTATAGCTAGAGAAGGTATAGTTTTGGGATTTAAGAAATTAACGGCAAAAAAGCGCAAAAAGAAGACCACCCGTCTGCCTGCGAAGCGTGGGAAGTCTTCTAAGCGCAAATAAGCTTTAGTTGCAACCTTCCACCTCGCGGTAATTAGTTGCAGTGACGGGGTGTTGGAAGCACCTCGTCTACTTCATTTTATGCAAAACTTATTTAGTTTATACTTCTATTTATAGTATAACAGTTTAGAAATGTATTTGTTAATAGTTTTATTTTTACTTTGTATAGTAGGGGAAGTAGACTGGTATTGTTGGTTTTTGTTGGCAATTCGATATATCTTAAAAATCGCTGATATAACTTCATATACCGCCGAACTATCGCAATAAGCTAGAATAAAAGGCGAGTAACATAATTTCATGTACCATCAAACTTCCCCATAAGAAAAGACGCCACATAGCGTCTTTCCTACGAACGAAACGGAAACACAAGAATAATCGTCGTTCCTTTTCCGAGTGCACTATCAACGGAAATTGTCCCGTTATGAGCATGAACGAGCTGTTTTGTAATGGCTAGGCCAAGTCCAGTTCCGATGTTGCTTTCTTCTGTGTTTGTTCCGCGGTAATATCGTTCAAATAGAAGTTCTTTCGTTTTTTCATCCATTCCTTTTCCGTCATCCGAAATGGAGAGTATAAAGGAATTGGCGTTTTGTGATAGTTTTACGATGACAGTAGTTGTTTCGTTATTATGTTTTACAGCATTTACGAGTAAGTTTTCGATAATACGCTGGAACCATTTTTCTTCAATGAAATATTGAATTTTATTTGAGCTCGGTACGAATTCAATATTTTGATTTTGAAGTGTTGGATTATTAATAAATTGCAATAATACTTTTTGGACGAAATGATTGATTTCAACGTTTACGTGCTGTGCAGGAAGGCTATTATTTTTTAATTGATACGTTAAGCTTAAATCATCAATTAATGTCGTCATATATTGAGATTTCTCTTTCATAACACTACCAAATTGTTGAATATCACAATCGGTCCAGTTGTATTGATTTGATTCTAGTAATAATGCGTAGCCATATATAGAGCTAAGTGGTGTTTTTAAATCATGCGTTAGACCGGTAATCCATTCTTCTCGTGTTTGCTGAAGTACTTGCCTCATCGCATCATTTTTCTTGAGTGTAATAGAAAGGTGTTCTAGTGAACTTGTCACATCTCTAAACAAACGGAATGACCATTTTTCTTTACCAGATCGCCGGAACCTGACAGGCTTTCCTTTTTTACTAATAGGTTCTTCATACTTTCCACCAGCGATATTTTTAAGCCAGCGCATCGCATGTAATAACGGTTTCCCGAATTTATTACCATACCAAATAGAAAGAATGACTAAATAAACAAATACGATAAGAAGGATTAATCCGCATCCAATGAGAAACTTCTTAGTAAATACATCTTCAATTTCGTCATCTGGGTAGTAGTGATCATTTTTTGCAGTTACAACGAGAAGGTTGCCACTATTTGCATCGTAAAAGCTAGACGTGTTTTCTTTATGATTCCAAGGTTCTTTTTCATTAAGGGCGATTTGTATTGCTGAAAATGTTTTTTTCTTTCCGGTTGTATAAGAAAAAACCTCTTCGCCATTTTGATTAAATATTTGAAGTGCTGCTTTTTCTTTAGACAGTAACTGTTTTTCTTGATCTGTTAATGTGAACGAATCCATTGTTAAAGAGGAATGCTCCTTTTGAATTGCTGTTAATAAAGCATTGCTTTTTAACATACCACCATAAATAACAAGTACTTTCTTTTCTTCTAATTCAATTTCCCAATATGTAAATTTATAATTACTTTCGATATGATGTTGTATATATGCGACTAAAGATGTCTTCGTATAAGCATTCGGAACATCATTTGGTGTATTAAAGTGGTAGAGGATTTTTCCGTTTTCATCTACAACTTGGAGCCAATCATTTTTCTCCTTTATTAAATCTTGCACTTCAGATTGTAATGAAATATGCCCATCTTCTGAAGAGATGTATCTTGAAATCGTAAAACTATCAGAATCTGGAATGTTAGGTTCATATAAAGTACTAGTAAGAAGAAAAATTAAATAAGTAAAAGCAGCAACTACAGCGATAAGTAATGTAACTAAAACAAAAACGTGTTGCATGATAAATTGAATAATAAGTCGTTTATTAAAATTCATATCGTCACCCTACTTTGTAACGAACTTATAACCAAGGCCGCGAACAGTTTTTATATATTCTGGTTTACTTGGATCGTGTTCAATTTTTTCACGTAGTTTTCGAATGTGGACCATAACAGTGTTGTCATCGCCATTATAGGCAGGTGCTCCCCAAACTTTTTCGTATATTTCCTCTTTCGAAAATACGTAGTTCGGATTCTCGCAAAAGAAGAGTAGTAGTTGAAAGAGTTGAGCGGAACATTCGACAATGTGACCATCCACTGTCAGTTCTGCAGAGTGTTGATCAATTTCAAATCTTCCAAATGAAATCGAGTGTGATTTTTGTTCGTGCGGTACTGCTTGTTTCATATGTCTCCGAAGCTGTGCTTTCATGCGTGCTACTACTTCTAATGGATTAAAGGGCTTCGTAATATAATCATCCGCACCGTATGAAAATCCAGATATTTTATCTAAATCAGATGCTTTTGCTGATAGGAAGAAAATGGGACAATCTGTTTGTTGGCGAATGATTGGACAAATATCAAAACCAGATTGTCCAGGAAGCATTACATCTAAAATAATTAAATCGTAATTGTTTTCCTTAGTTAGAGATAAAGCTATTTCAGCTGATGTTGCAGTTGTAATATGAGAAAAACCTTCTTTTTCAAGAATGGTAGTTAGTAATTGTAAAATTGCTGTTTCATCATCAACGAGTAAAATATTTGCTTGGTACATAAAAATCCCTCCTAATTTTCTCGAATATCATATCATCCTTTTGTAACTTATGGAATTTTTAAGGAAATTTTAAGGTTTTCTTTCGCAAAAAATTAAGAATCAAATGATATGATAAAAGTAACATAGGGGAGGAGATGAGTGTGAATCCGTTTCAAGTGATGCGAGCTAGATATTTTTTAATTGTATTTGCACTATTAATTTTAATAGCGAGAAGTAGTGGCGATTTGCTAACAAGTATATTTCATATACAAAATTCTTCTTTTATAAATATCCTTATATTCTATATCCTTCCGATGGTATGGATTTTTTATGAGTATAAAAAGCATCGCATTTCATTTTCATTGTTTGTTAATAAAAATGAAACATTTAACTTGGTGCAAGTTTTATACATTACGGTTATGTTATGCATATTTAGTTACGGGTATCTTATTTTGTATATGTATAGTTTTGCATGGATCACACCAGACTTTATTATGAATGCATTGCATGAACCGATTATAGATAGTACTGGGGGATATGTATATCAAGTCATTAGGGTTGTATTCATCGCACCAATTATCGGGGAGTTTGTTTTTCGCGGATTTTTACTTCAACGCTTTGCAACAAAATGGGGAACGAGCATAGCGACCATCGTTGTAGCAATATTGTTTGCATTGTTACATGTTGATTTCCTCGGTGCAGCCATATTCAGCATCGTATTGTCGATCGTATATATTCGTACGGAAAGTTTACTCATGCCAATTGCAATACATATGTTAAACAATGCATTTGTAATGGGCGCGTCTTTTTTAATAAGTAGAGAAAAAATTATGAGTTTTGCAGACTTCTCAAATTATACGACATTCTTTCCTGGACTTATTATATTTATAACGGGATTAAACTTAGTACTTATCTTTTTATTTGTTAATCGCAAGTATTGGAGTAAAGAAGTGCCAGTTATATATGCAGAGCAGGAAAAGAGCTTTTCAGATGTAGTCGGGAGTAAATAAGATGAAGAAGACGGTTGAAAAAATATTAAAAGAAATTATAGATGCTACGTCTATTGCAGATATGTGTGATAAAAGCTTTTGTAATTGGATTCAACCTGTAGTAGATACGTTTGTGTTTCCAGAGTATTATTTGTTTTCTAGTAATCATTTAAAAGAAAATATTATTTCTCTTCTTATTGTATTAGGAGTTGTACTAATATTTGGTCTAATTGTAGAAGAAATGATGAAGCGCATCTTCAGAAAAAATGGAGAGAAGTATATGTGGGTTCATAAAGTATTCGAGAAAGTAATAGTGGCTTTCCTTTTGTTTTATAGTATGAAAACAATTATTTACTTTATAGCTTTGAAACATCATTAATTCTAAATTTGAAAGGGATGTATAAAATTATATGAATGAAACGATATCATCAAATAAGTTTTTTTATTTGATTTTACTTAGTCTAGTGTTAATAACGACAGTGAATGTTATTTTGCGCTGGGAGGAAGCTTACTTTTTCATGTATTTAGCGCTCCATTTGTTGGGGATTTTATGTATAAGTGGTGGAGTCGTTACTGAAAAAAAGAGTGAAGAAAGCGTTAACTATATGTGTGTGATCGGTCTTATTTTACTTTTAGCTGTACAGGGTATTATGAAATATAGTTCCTTCTCTTTACAAGATTTTAGTTTATTAATAGATGTACTTCCTTAAAGAGGCTCTTTATGTTATCTAAAAAGCAAGTAGGGTACGTACTAGTTTTAATCGGATTTTTTAAGATTATCCCGCTATTTGCCGGGCAGTAAGACCCCACTGATTAAAGTTTCGTTTTATTATAACGACGCTATTCTTTCAAGACTATGAGTATATTTGATATGTAAAAGGCGTTGGTTTGTAAGTGCTTCCGGATTATGAACCGAAGAAAGTGTTTAAAGATAGGTAAAACTCTTCTTATGTAGAAGAGTTTTTTTATGTAAATAAAAAGATCCATAGCAATTCACATAATAAGCTTGTTCTAATTTAGCGTGTACGAACTTACAATAATAATAGACAGGCAGCATAGAGGAGGGAATAGCGTGAGGAAGGTTATTGGTTGGTCGCTTTTTTTGTACGTTGGATTTGCGTTACTTATATATTGGTATTTATTTGGATGGAATCATGAACTTATTCCGGACATGTATAAAGGAACAAGTGCAGATCCAGAAACGTTTATGAGTGCTAGAGAGCTTACGCTAAGCCAAGATTATTCGCGCGTGAAAAATTTACTATACTTTTTAGCGACGCCTCTTGAATGGATTATTTTATTATTTGTACTTGTGCTAGGTATTTCAAGAAAGTTTGAGAAATGGTCGAAGGAAACGACTAAAATAAGTGTCTTGCAAGTTGCGATTTATTTCTTTTATTTATCATTACTGACAACAGTGCTTGCCTTACCGATGCAATGGATTGGCCGGAAAGTATCCGTTGATTACGGCATTTCAACACAAAGTACACAAAGCTGGATAAAAGATCATGTTATCGGTTTTTGGGAAAGTTATGCGACTATGTTAATCGTAGTTACCGTTCTATTATGGCTTATCCGTAAATTTCCGAAGAGGTGGTGGCTAGCAGGGTGGGCGCTCTCTGTTCCATTTACAATCTTTTTAACATTCATACAGCCTGTCGTTATTGATCCGCTTTATAACGACTTCTCAACGCTGAAAAATAAAGAATTAGAAACGAAAATTTTAGCGATAGCAGACAAAGCTGACATTCCTGCTAAACACGTATATGAAGTAAATATGTCAGAAAAAACGAATGCATTAAATGCTTACGTAACAGGAATTGGTCCTAACGCCCGTATTGTAATGTGGGATACAACGCTTAAGCAGTTAAAAGATAAAGAGATATTATTTATCATGGCTCATGAAATGGGACATTATGTTATGAAGCATATATACTTTGGCGTTGCAAGTTATGTATTGCTATCGTTTATAGGTATGTTTTTAATTAGTCGTATTATAAATATGTGTATTCGCAAATGGGGAGATACATTGCAAATTTCAAAAGTGGCATGTTTCTCCATTTTACCTTTATTTTTCTTAATTTCTTCTATACTCTCTTTTGCAGCACAACCAGCAACAAACTACGTTTCACGTATAGAAGAAAGAGCGGCAGATCAATATGCTTTAAATATGACGAAGGACGGGAAATCTGGTGTGAAAACTTTTCAATATTTATCAAAAACAAGTTTAAGCCAAGTAAATCCGCCTGCGTTAGTGAAGTTTTTCTTATACACCCACCCACCAATTTTTGAAAGAATTCACACGTTTGAACAATATGAGAAACAAAGCAAAAAGGAGTAGCATGATAGCTACTTCTTTTTTTATAGAGATATAAGTTTGATATTGGGAATATTTATCATTGCTTTTTATTGAGATTTTGTAAATAATAAGCTATAAAATTCTAAAAATCTATATATAAAGGAATAAAGGTGGAAAAATGTATTTTTTACAAAATTTAAAAGTGAAATATAAATTATTATCGCTTATTTCATTAGCAGTTTTAGGTATGGTAATTATGAGCAGTGTAGCAATTAATTCCATTAATAAGATTAAGCACGATACAGAGGTTGTAGTAGATGATTATCAATATTCTGCAATTTTATTAGAAGGAATGCTTCGCACACAAAATTCACTAGAATATAACTTATTAGAATTAATTACTGCATCACAAAATGAAGTGGCAAATAAAGAGGGGATAATTGATAATATTGAAAAGGATCTTAAAAAATATGATTCTTTATTAAAAGAATATGATGATGGTTTTAATTTAAGTAAGCAAGAGGATGAACTGTTTCAGAAGATGAAGAAATCTTTGCCAAGTTATAAAGATACATATAAAAAATTATTTGAAAAGGCGAAGGCAACAAATGAGTCACAAATGGTAAATGAATTTCAGAAGGAATTAAAACCGAAGGGAATAGAGTTAGCTGGTTATGCAGTGGATCTAGAATCGTATGTTTCAAACTTAGCTGATCAAGTGTTTAAAGATTCTCAAAAAATGATTGATCGATCCGTTATTACCTTTATCATTCTTGTAGTAGTTACTACAATCGTTATATGTATAGTAAGTTATATTATTAGTAGGCTTATAGTTGCTCCGTTACAAACGGTTAGTCGTATGATGGAAAGAGCGAAAGAAGGAGATTTAACTGTACATGGTGATTATAATGCTAAGGATGAATTAGGTGTATTAGTAAGTAATTTTAACGAGATGATTGCAGGGCTAAGAACAAATATGCAAGAAGTAGAGAATAATATTCAGCTTTTATTCCAACATGCAGACGGAGTAGCATCTGCATCAGAAGTATCTAGTAGTGCAGCGAAGAAAATCACTATGGATATTGAAGAAGTTGCAAATGGTGCAGAGAGTCAAATGCAAGCAATGGAACAAACTGCGGGTGCGATGGAAGAATTGACACAAGGAATGCAGAGTATAGTCAATACATCGTCCTCTGTAAATGAATTGTCTGCTCAATCAGCATTAGATGCAGAGAATGGTAACAAATTAATGAAACAAATGATTCAACAGATGGATACAATCCAAAATTCGGTACATAGCGGTGTGAAACAAGTAGAGACTATGAAAGAACAATCAGAAGAAATTGTTAAAATCATTGATGTTATGCAAGGTATTACCTCTCAGATTAACTTATTAGCATTAAACGCCGCAATTGAGGCTGCACGTGCTGGTGAAAGTGGTAGAGGATTTGCAATTGTGGCAGATGAAGTGCGGAAATTAGCAGAACAATCTAGTGATTCTGCAAAACAAATTGAGAATCTTATTACTCAAGTTATGGGAACAACGAACCATACGGTACATATGATGGGGAAAGTAGATAATGAGGTACAGGCAGGTACACAAGTAGTAATGCACACAGAAAAAGTATTTGGAACAATTACAGAAAAAGTACAGCAAGTATCTGAGCAAATTCAAACGGTATCTATGTCTACAGATGAAATTGCAGCGAGTAGTGAGGAAATCTCGGCTTCTGCAGAAGACATGGCTCAAATTTCCCAAAGATCATCTGACCGAACTGATAGGGTAAAAGAGTCTATTCAACAGCAAGAAAAATCTGTTCAAGAGATTTCGGTTTCAATTGAACATATGCATAACGCAGCAGGAAAATTAAAACAAATAGTTGGCCAATTTACTCTTCAAAAGTAGTAGCATATTTGAGTGTTAATAAATATAAAAAAGCATCCTCTTTTAAGAAAAAAGGATGCTTTTTTTATTACTACTATTCTTAGATTTCGAGCATTTTCAAGGTGATGATCTGTACATACTAGATTTGTATATTACTTATTTTTTGACAGTTTAAGACATTTATCGACGAGAATTATTTCTGTATTAGTGTTTTTAGATCCTGCTGTTGCAATATTATTAGATACTGTTTTTACCGGATTTAGACCAACTAGTATGCAAGTAGTAGGGATTATCCTTATATTTGTAGGGATGGCGCTAACTTTTCGCAAGGGAAGAGAAGGCGAGTTATCAGTGGAGAGGAATGCTACCTCTGAAATATAAATCATGAATATAGTAACCTTCATTAGGCATCTCCTTTACGCGCCAATAAAGGGAAGTTGTAAAGTGAAAAGGAGTTTATAAAGAGATTGTAGAATGTTTTAGTATATAACACCTTAGATGTGACAACTTCCTTTTTGAAAAAGGAAGAAGGAGGCATAAAGCAGAAAGGTAGTGGAAATATTTCTTCTAGAAGATTTGCATTTTATCTTACATTCACCAAAAAATAGTACTCCTGAAACAATGAAGTTCATTTTATTTGAATGAAATAGGGAGAGAGGACGATGAAGAAAAAAATATTGGGTGTAATGATGATTGCGACAATGGCAGGAGGGATATTTGCAGGGACGAATGTGACGCCTGTAAAAGCGGAAGAGTATCCACAAATGATTGTGTTTGAAGATGTTCCATACGGGTTTTGGGCATATGACGCTATTATGGATTTAGCATATCATAAAATTATATTAGGGTATGGAAACGGGAAGTATGGTGTTGGTGATCTTACAACACGTGAACAAGTAGCTGGTATTATTTACAGAACACTTGAAATGAAAGAAGAAGGATCAGTAGCGAATCCGTATAAAGATATTTCTGATAGTACAACAACTTTTAAAAAGGAAATTTTGGCGTTAACAAAACGTGGTGTTTTTACAGGGGATGGGCAAGGGAACTTTAGGCCGAAAGCACCAGTCTCTAGAGCGGAAATGGCTGTCATTTTAAAACGAGCATTTACTTTTGAAACGAAGCAAAAACATACATTTAAAGATATTCCAAAAGGCCACTGGGCAGAAGATGCAATTAGTGCGCTACAATCTAATAATGTTGTAAGAGGAACTGGGAATGGCATGTATGAATTAAATCGCCCTGTACCTAGAGAACAATATGCTCAATTTATTAATAATGCGATTATTAATTATCATTTGAAAGAGGATTGGAGATAGAGTGAAATATGAAAGCACAAATAGAAATATTTGTGCTTTTTTGTTTGTTTAAAAAAGAATTATTATTCGTTTTTATGTATTTTTAATGTTATACATAAGCTTTATAATCAACCCCATAAAAAAGACATGATGTGTAATATGATTCACAAAACCGTCACGAAATGTGTCGGAAAATATATTGTTACTATACTATTTGTTATGTATATTTGAAAAAACATATACATATTGGGGAGGAAATGTAATGAGCAAAAAATTATTAAAAACAGCTACAGCATTAACAATTATGGGTGGGGTGTTATTCTCAGCAGAGAGTAACAATGTAAAAGCGGAAAGTGCACCGTTGCAAAAAACAAATACAATTGTATTTAAAGATGTACCAAAAGGGCATTGGGCATATGAGGCGATTCATGATTTAGCGGAACAAGAAATTATTTTGGGATATGGCGATGGAATATTCGGTTTTGGGGATAATGTAACACGTGAGCAAGTTGCAGCTTTAATTTACCGTGTGTTTGATATGGAAGAACAAGATGAATATGAAAACCCATATGGAGATATCGATGAAAATTCAACAAGCTTTATCGAGGAAATATTGGCTTTAACGGAAATGGGAATTTTCCAGGGAGACGAGAATGGAAACTTTAGACCGAAGGCGACGTTAACGCGTGCGGAAATGGCACAAGTTCTTACGAATGCTTTTGACTTACAGGCAAAGGGATCTCATAACTTTAATGATGTTTCAGCAAATTCATGGGCAACGAATGCAATTAGTGCAGTACAAACAAATGGTATTACAATGGGAATCGGAGAAGGTAAATTTGGTCCGTCTATGAAGGTAACGAGAGAACAATACGCACAGTTTTTACATAGAGCAATATTGCATGATATGGAACAAGGGCAGTAATAAAGTTTAACTAGTCAAAGTTAAATTTAAAAATAATACAAAAAGGTCGTTGTTGTATAACAGCGGCCTTTTTTTGTATGAAATAAAGCGCGAAAGAATGGCGTTTTGAAAAAAAATGAAGTGAATTTTCAAAAAAAACTTCCTTTTCTGAAGATTTGTTATATAATATAAAACATGAAATCAAATCTGTTATAAAACAGTTTAAGAAGGGGATGCTAATATGTCGACGCAAACTTCACGGGTTACACTCGTTGGAGAAATGTTACCAGCGTACAACGAAATATTGACACCTGAGGTGCTTAGTTTTTTGAAGGAACTACATGAGAATTTTAATGAGCGCCGCATAGAACTTTTACAAAAACGTGTAGAAAAACAAAAGAGAATTGATGCAGGGGAGTTTCCGAAGTTTCTAGAAGAAACAAAACACATACGTGAAGCGGATTGGACAATTGCCAAGCTGCCAAAAGACTTAGAGGATCGCCGCGTAGAGATTACTGGACCGGTAGATAGAAAGATGGTCATTAACGCTTTAAATTCAGGAGCGCATCTTTTTATGGCGGATTTTGAAGATTCGAATTCACCAACTTGGGAAAATGCAGTGGAAGGTCAAATCAACTTACGAGATGCAGTAAAGGGAACGATTTCACATGAAAATGATAAAGGGAAAGAATATAGATTAAATGAGAAAACAGCTGTACTCATTGTACGTCCAAGAGGATGGCATTTAGAGGAAAAGCATATGCAAGTTGATGGGGAAAATATGTCAGGTAGCTTAGTAGATTTCGGCTTGTACTTTTTCCATAATGCGAAAGCTCTTTTAGCAAAAGGGAGCGGCCCATACTTTTACTTACCGAAAATGGAAAGTTATTTAGAAGCGAGATTATGGAATGATGTATTCGTATTTGCTCAAAAATATATCGGCATTCCAAATGGAACGATTAAAGCAACTGTGTTACTGGAAACGATTCACGCTTCGTTTGAAATGGATGAAATTTTGTATGAGCTAAAAGATCATTCTGCTGGCTTAAACTGTGGAAGATGGGATTATATTTTTAGCTTTTTAAAGAGTTTCCGTAATCATAATAAATTCTTACTACCAGATAGAGCACAAGTCACGATGACAGCGCCATTTATGCGTTCGTATTCTTTGAAAGTAATTCAAACGTGTCACCGCCGTAATGCACCAGCAATTGGAGGAATGGCGGCACAAATTCCGATTAAAAATAATCCAGAAGCGAATGAAGCAGCTTTTGAAAAAGTGCGTGCTGATAAGGAGCGCGAAGCTTTAGACGGTCATGACGGGACTTGGGTTGCTCACCCTGGACTTGTACCGGTTGCAATGGAAGTATTTAATCACATTATGAAAACACCAAATCAAATTTTCAGAAAACGTGAAGAAATATGTGTAACAGAAAACGATTTACTAGAGGTACCGGTGGGAACGATTACAGAAGAGGGCCTTCGCATGAATATTAGCGTAGGTATTCAATATATTGCATCTTGGTTAAGCGGACGGGGAGCAGCACCCATTTATAACTTAATGGAAGATGCGGCAACTGCTGAAATTTCAAGAGCACAAGTATGGCAATGGATTCGTCATGAAGGTGGAAAACTAAATGATGGTCGTAATATTACGCTTGAATTAATGGAAGAGCTAAAAGAAGAAGAATTAGCAAAAATAGAAAGAGAGATTGGTAAGGAAGCCTTTAAGAAAGGGAGATTCCAAGAGGCGACAATGTTGTTTACAAATCTCGTTCGAAATGATGAATTCGTACCATTTTTAACATTACCAGGTTATGAAATTTTATAAAAAATGAAAAGGGGATGGAATAAATGAAAAACGAAAGAATTGAGAAATTACAAGAAAGCTGGGAATTAGATGAGCGTTGGAAAGGGATCACACGTCCATATTCGGCAGAAGATGTAATTCGCCTGCGCGGATCAATTGATATTGAACATACATTAGCGCGCCGCGGTGCTGAGAAGCTTTGGACATCGCTTCATACAGAAGACTATATTAACGCACTTGGCGCATTAACAGGAAATCAAGCGATGCAACAAGTAAAAGCTGGGTTAAAAGCGATTTACTTAAGTGGTTGGCAAGTGGCAGCTGATGCAAACCTTTCTGGACATATGTATCCAGACCAAAGTTTATATCCAGCGAACAGCGTACCTGCTGTAGTGAAACGAATTAATCAAACACTTCAACGTGCGGATCAAATTCAACATATGGAAGGAAGCGATGATACAGACTATTTCGTACCGATTGTAGCAGATGCAGAAGCTGGATTTGGTGGACAATTAAACGTATTCGAACTGATGAAAGGTATGATTGAAGCAGGTGCATCAGGTGTGCATTTTGAAGATCAATTATCTTCAGAGAAAAAATGTGGCCATTTAGGTGGAAAAGTACTACTACCAACGCAAACAGCGGTACGTAATTTAATTTCTGCACGTCTTGCAGCAGATGTAATGGGAGTGCCAACAATTATCGTTGCAAGAACAGATGCAGATGCAGCTGATTTAATTACGAGCGATATCGATCCTGTTGATAAAGCATTTATTACAGGAGAAAGAACACCAGAAGGATTTTACCGTACGAATGCAGGTCTTGATCAAGCGATTGCGCGCGGTTTAGCGTATGCACCGTATGCAGACCTCGTTTGGTGTGAAACGTCGGAACCAAATTTAGAAGATGCAAAACGATTTGCGGACGCAATTCATAAGGAGCATCCAGGAAAGTTACTTGCATATAACTGTTCACCTTCATTCAACTGGAAACAAAAACTAGATGAAAAAACAATTGCGAGCTTCCAAAAGGAAATCGCATCTTACGGTTATAAGTTCCAATTCGTAACACTTGCTGGATTCCATTCATTAAATTACGGTATGTTTGAACTAGCACGTGGCTATAAAGAGCGCGGCATGGCAGCATACTCTGAACTACAACAAGCTGAATTTGCCGCAGAAAAACACGGCTACTCTGCAACACGTCATCAACGCGAAGTAGGAACAGGTTACTTTGATGAAGTTGCACAAGTGATTACAGGCGGAACTTCATCAACGACAGCGTTAAAAGGATCTACAGAAGAAGCACAGTTTACGAAATAAAAGGAAGGGGCACCTGTTTGAAGGGGGCCCCTTGTTATTTTGTGAACGATTCGAAAAGAGATATCAATTTATCGGCAAAAAACGATACTAACTTTTCTTTATTACTAAATCAACGCCACTCAGCCCTATGATTACGAATAAACTTCATATCTTTCTCATAATGCTCTAGATGTCCTTCATCAATCATTCTTTGGAAATTCAAGTCGCCTTCTTGCGCTTTTCGTTTCATATATGTACATAACCCTTCTAATCGTAGCAACACCATTCCTAAGTAATCTTCATCCATATTTTTACCATAGGACTGAACGAATAATTTCACTCTCTCTTTAATACGATCTGCATGTTGCGATGATTCATAATGAATGGCTTCACCAGATTCTGTATAATACACTCTACTTAAAGGCACACAAGTATAAAGTGTATAAGCGATATCCCATAGTCTTGGACCAGGAGCAGCAACATCGAAATCAATAATCCCTACTGGCTTCTCATTATTAAAAATAATGTTATATATGGCAAAATCATTGTGGCATAAAACCTCAATGTTATTTGGCGTGTGATCCATCGGTTTCCAATCATCTAATAACGGAAAATCACTTACAGCATCATGGTAAAGGCGGAGCATCTTTGCGATTCCTTTTAATACATCATTAGATCGCATATATTCTTTTAAAGGATAATTCCCAGCTTCTCCTTCAATAAAGGATAAAACCTCTCTATCTTCTTCATCTACACCTAAAAACTTTGGAGTATAATGAAATCCTTTGTTTTCTAAGTGTTGTAATAGCTTATGGATTTTTGCGCTATCTGGCTTTAACTCTCGACGAACAGTATTTTCAGAACGATATACGTTCGAAACGTTTCCGCCTGTTAGCTTTTCTTCGTTATCATAGTTTGACATGTGAAAATTCCCCCTATAATTAAAAAATCCAATTCCAAATAGTGAATAGACCAACAATGGCAGAAAAGAGAAGGCAAGCAAGGAATGCTAGACAGCCAAAAGGAACTAGCTTATCTTGCCATGTTTCTTTATACTCATAAATTAACTCCTCTGCTACTTTCTTCTGCACTGAAGATAAAGGTTGATCTTTATACAAAGCTTTTATATGGTTAGAATCGCCTTTAAACTTTAAAGCGCGTGCAATATGATGAGGGTTATTTCCCATTGATTTCTCAAATAATAAACATGATTCATGCATAATATCTGTTTTATGCTCCTCTAGATACCAGTAACGTCCAGCCATTTCTGGATATTGTAATTTATAATAAATATCTCCGAGTTGTTTTCGAAGATGTAATTCATTTGGGTATGTAAAGATGAGGCCGTGCAATCTGTCTCTTGCTTTTCCAAGATTATTATTTTCAATATCCTCTTCGATTCTTTTTAATGTTTTTCTAGGAATTTTGTTGTTCATAAATTCCTCCTTATTTGGAATAGAGATAATTATATTTTATAAGAAATACTAAAAATTAGAAATTCCATTTTAGAAAAAGATTGTACATTTTATTTTAATGTGCTATGATGATGTCAGTTGAATAGTTAAATTAAGCAATCCATATGTTATCAAGTGCTGAAAACGAACGAGAAAAAGTATGTGAGAACTAGTTTATGTTTCGTATTTGATAATGTGTGGATTCTTTTTTTAGACAGGAAGACTAAAAAATTTAAAATTTGTATTTTCTTAGGAGGAAATAATTATGGCAGTAACAGGACAAGTAAAATGGTTTAACAACGAAAAAGGTTTCGGTTTCATCGAAGTTCCAGGCGAAAACGACGTATTCGTACACTTCTCAGCAATCGAAACTGACGGTTTCAAATCTTTAGAAGAAGGTCAAAAAGTTAGCTTCGAAATCGAAGACGGTAACCGTGGACCTCAAGCTAAAAACGTAATCAAACTATAATTTTATAGTTGATGATGGAAAAAAGGATGGCTAATGCCATCCTTTTTTTTTAGGTTGTGCAGAAATTTTTTTCAGAGCCTGTTTTTATATCTAAATCTCTTTTTCTATGTTACAACTGGTAAAAAATTATCGGGAATGCGTATTAGTTTCTGTATAAGAATTAGTTCAGCAAGAGCATTTGCTGCGTATGATAGTAAATAACTATAAGTTTGTATTCTTTATTGAAATAGGGGAATCTTTTCCAGATAGACCTTGAGTCTCATCTTTTTTGTTAGTATTGTTATTGGAATTTTGTACGTTTTGAGATGATGTTTCTAACAGTTGTTCTTGTTCCTTGCTAGGAGTATTCAGAGCATCTGAGGGGATGCTATTAACCTGCTGACTTAATAGATTTTCTTTATCCATAGTATACAACTCCTTTTTAGAATTCGATAAAAAGCAATGTAATTATAAATAGCTACTTATATATATTGTGTTTTTGAATGACATTATATACAAAACTTATATTACAAAGTTAATTAATTGACGAATTGTTAGTGATGGAAAAAGATGTACAAATTTAAATTTTTTAGTAAAAATTAAAAGCGGGTAACAAGTACAAATACTCTTTCTCATGTTTTATATAAGGATCATATTACAAATCAAAAAAGATGTAGAGAACCTTGGAAGAAAATATAGTTGTTTTTCTAAGGGTGAAGAAGAATAAATAAAATGATACTACAAATGTAAAAAGGCTTTCCAAAAAGGAAGGCCTTTTACTCTTTTTTCGCTACGTTTTTCTTCTCACGTTTTTTACATTCTGTACATTTTGATTTACGAAACGGTTTGGCAAAGAATAGCAGAATAAAAAATAAACCGAATATAATACTAGCTGAATTTTTCACGATAATGACGCTACTATTTTTCATTTGAATCGATGGTTGGATCTCTTTTTCTTCCATAGTGGCCCTCCATATATTGGATTTACATTTTAATTATAACAAAGTTAATTGTTGTAATGATGTGAAATGAGGAAGTGATTTCAAATATTTATAGCAGTATAAATGCTTTTTTGTGCACAATGCCATCTTGTTATTTTTATATATTTATTTTGAAATTTGAAGAATGTTTGATAAATAATAAATTAATGTAAAATAGTAGAATGTGCAATCCGTTTTCTTTTCATAGGTGCTAAAATTATATATGCAGCTGCTAATATAAATGGAAAAAAGGAGATAATAGAGTATGGAAAGTAAAGTGGAACGCTATGTCGAAAATTATGTTGTAACGAAAAATACGATGGCCTTACTTCCTGTTATTCTAAGTGAAAAGAAAATTGTTACGCGAGTCGTTGAAATGAATGATTCTTTTTTCGTATTTCAAAAACCACTAGATATTATAGAAAGAAGTTGCCGAAAGCATGGTTCTAGTTTCTTAGGCAGAAAAGAAGGAACGAAAGAATTAACTCATATTACACATAAAGCACCGATTGCGATTAGTCCTACAGATCAACTTTATTTTTTCCCTACCTATTCTTACTCTAGAAAAGAGTGCGCTTGGTTGTCTCATTTTTATATTGAAGGTAATAAAGAATTAAAAGATGGAAATCTTATTATTAGGTTTATAAATGGCTTTGCTGTGAAATTAGAAATATCAAAAACTAGTTTTGAAAATCAACAAAATCGTACAGCGAAATTGCGTACTGAATATGAAGATCGTAGGAAAAAACAAGGGAGCCCTTGTTTTAAAGAGATTGATAAAAAAGAGGAATCAACATTAAGACCTGCTTATGAGAGAGTGTATTTTGTGAAGGAAGGCGAAGTGTGAAAGGATGGGGGAATCATCCCCATTCTTTTTTGTTTATCCGCTATTTACCGGGCAGTAAGACGCACACATCAAAATTCAGCGAAAGCAAAGAAGTTAGGTGGGGGCCCTGCTGCCTGTAAAAGCCGGATTGGTGAGGGTTGATTAAAGTTTCATTTTATCAATCTTTATAGATAAAGAGATGTGTTAGAAAAACCGAGTTGTAATTTCATTTACCGATAAAAATATCGGAAAACCACCTAAATAACAAAACGAACGACATTTCCTGTCGAATATTGATAGATTATCATAGCTAAATAATGAAGGAATTCTTATGAAAGATATGGAAACTTTAATAAATACATCTCCATATGTCGTATCTACCATTTCCTCTTTCATATAAGCAATGATACAGTAGGGATAGTATTTAGAGTAAAGGGGTAAAGTGTAGAATGGATTTTCAGACAATCAAAGAGTATTTTTCACCAGAAAATATGGATCATATTGTTGAGAGTTATAAAGCGTTCGGACCACTTCTTGGTATTGGTTTACCGATGATAGAGGCGTTGATTCCAGCATTACCGCTTATTGTATTTGTACTGGCGAATGCTGTTGCATTTGGCTTTTGGCTCGGTTTTCTTTATTCATGGCTTGGATCAGTAATGGGTGCATTACTTGTCTTTTTCATCATCCGCCATTTTGGTCGCAGTCGTTTCTTTTCGTTTGTAAATAAGCATGAGAGAGTAAGAAAAGCAATGGGGTGGATTGAAAGGAAAGGATTCGCACCGATTTTTGTTATATTTTGTTTTCCGTTTACACCGTCAGCGCTAATAAATGTTGTCGCTGGTTTATCACGAATTAGTGTAAAACAGTTTGGGCTAGCGTTAGCATTCGGAAAACTTGTGATGATTTTTATTTTAACGTATATCGGTCATGATTTAATGTCATTTATTCATAATCCGGTGAAATCAGTCATTGTAGCGATTGGTATTTTTATTTTATGGTATGTCGGTAAGAAAATTGAAGTAAAGTTAGAACTACATTAAGAATAGTCTTCTTTGTAAAGGAAAGCTTCAGTATTAAAGGATAAGGGGAGAAGCGGATGAAGAAAACTTTGAAAAAAGAAGGCATAGAGTGGATACGAACAATTTTAATTGGTGTATTATTAGCTGTATTTTTTCGAACGTTTTTCTTCTCAACGTATGTTGTAGAGGGGAAGTCAATGATGCCGACATTGCAAGATGGTAATATGCTCGTTGTAAATAAGGTGAGTTATCAAGTTGGGGACTTGAACAGATTTGACGTTGTGGTGTTTCATGCGAATAAAAAAGAGGACTATGTAAAGCGAATTATCGGTTTACCTGGAGATCATATTGAATATAAGCATGATAAGTTATATATAAATGGACAATTTATTGATGAGCCGTATCTAGAGAAATATAAGAAAGAGATAAATGGAAGGCAACTAACAGGCGACTTTAAATTAGAAGAGTTAACGAAAGAAAAGCTGGTGCCACCCGGGTTTATTTTTGTAGTAGGTGATAACCGGCTCGGGAGCTGGGATAGTAGACACTTTGGCTTTGTAAAAGCTGATACAGTCGTCGGTAAAGTTGATTTGCGATATTGGCCAATTCAAGAGGTGCAAACGAATTTTTCAAAAGGTTGATATAATAGATAGAAGTATAGAAAAGACAAACAACTCAGTTTGTCTTTTTTCGTGTACTATAATACAATTATAGTAGCAAACTAACGTTCGTTATGTAAGTGAAAGGTGGGGTTACATGTCACTTCGATTTGTGATTGGTAGAGCGGGAAGTGGAAAAAGTACACTTTGTTTACGCGAAGTGCAAGAAGAGTTAAAACAACGCCCGAGAGGGAAAACAATATTATATCTTGTGCCAGAACAGATGACATTCCAGACGCAGCAGGCGTTAATTGGAAGTGAGGATGTAAGAGGTTCTATTCGGGCACAAGTTTTTAGTTTTTCACGATTAGCGTGGAAGGTACTACAAGAAGTTGGCGGAGCGAGTCGTCTTCATATTGATGAAGCGGGTGTACATATGTTACTCCGTAAAATTGTAGAGTCTCGTAAAGATGGATTATCGGTGTTCCAAAAAGCAGCGGAGCAAAACGGTTTCTTTGAACATCTTGGCAGTATGATTGCAGAGTTTAAACGTTACAATGTAACGCCATCTAACGTATATGAAATGTGGCAACAATTGGATGCGCATAGTAGCAGTGCCGAACAAAAGTTACTAGCGAATAAAGTGTATGATGTACAGCTATTATACGATGATTTTGAACGTGCTTTAATTGGAAAATATTTAGATTCAGAAGACTACCTGCAATTGCTAGTGGAAAAGCTTCCGCAGTCTGAATATGTAAATGGTGCGGAAATTTATATAGATGGATTTCATTCATTCTCCCCGCAAGAGTTAGAGATTGTAAGACAGCTTATGATTTGCGGAGCGAGAGTTACGATCACGTTAACGATAGATGAAAAAACGTTAGCACAGCCAGTAAATGAACTCGATTTATTTTATGAAACGACGTTAACGTATGAAAAAATCAAACAAGTAGCGCGTGAAGAGAAAATAGAAATTGAAAAAACAATTCCACTTATGGAACAGCCGCGTTTTCATTCTCCGGCATTAGCGCATTTAGAAGCTCATTATGAAGCGCGTCCGAATGAAAAATTTAACGGTCAAGCGAGTGTAACGATTAGCACAGCTGCGAATTTACGAGCGGAGGTAGAAGGTGTTGCTCGTGAAATTCGTAAACTTGTTGCGAATGAAAAATATCGTTACCGAGATATTGCAGTGCTTCTTCGTAATGGGGAAAGTTATTACGATGTGATGCGCACGTTATTTACAGATTACAATATCCCGCACTTCATCGATGAAAAGCGTCCGATGTCACACCACCCATTAGTAGAATGTATTCGTTCTGCACTCGAGATTATTAGTGGGAATTGGCGTTATGATGCGGTGTTCCGCTGCGTGAAAACAGAGCTTTTATATCCATTAGACGTAAGAAAAGAAACGATGCGTGAAGAAATGGATGAATTTGAAAATTACTGTTTAGCGTACGGTGTACAAGGAAAGAGGTGGACTTCAGAGGATCCATGGATGTATCGCCGTTATCGTTCTCTTGATGATACGAACGGGATGATTACAGACAGTGAACGTGAAATGGAAGAGAAAATAAATATGTTACGTGACGTTGTAAGAACACCTGTTATTCGCATGCAAAAAAGGTTAAAGCGTGCAGGAACAGTTATGCAAATGTGTGAAGCAGTTTACTTATTTTTAGAAGAACTGGATGTTCCGAAGAAGCTAGAAGAATTACGTATACGTGCAGAAGAAAGTGGAGATTTCTTATTTGCGACAGATCATGAACAAGTATGGGAAGAAGTAATGAGTCTTCTTGATACATTTGTAGAGATGCTTGGTGAAGAGAAAATGTCTCTTTCTATGTTTACGGACGTTATGTCGACAGGTCTTGAGGCACTTCAATTTGCTAACATTCCGCCGTCATTAGACCAAGTGTTAATTGCTAATATTGATCACTCCAGGTTATCTGACGTGAAAGCAACGTTTATTATAGGTGTAAATGAGGGGGTCATTCCAGCAGCACCTATGGATGAAGGTATGCTTTCTGATGAGGAAAGAGAAGTTCTTGGTGCGGCAGGGATTGAATTAGCGCCAACGACGAGACAAACTTTGTTAGAAGAACAGTTCGTTATGTATCAAATGGTAACGAGAGCGTCTGAGAGGTTATACATTTCATGCCCGCTTGCAGATGAAGAAGGAAAGACGTTACTTGCGTCTAGCTTTATTAAGAAAATAAAAAGAATGTTCCCTAATGTGAAAGATTCATTTATTACGAATGACGTAAATGATTTATCACGTTCAGAACAAATTTCATACGTAGCAACGCCAGAAGTAACGTTATCTTACGTTATGCAGCAACTACAAACGTGGAAGCGATACGGATTTGAAGGGAATTTAGACTTTTGGTGGGACGTATACAACTTCTACGTAACTTCAGATGAATGGAAACAAAAAAGTAGCCGCGTCTTATCAAGTTTATTCTATCGAAATCGTGCGAAGAAGCTAAGTACAGCAGTAAGTAGAGATTTATATGGAGATATAATTAAAGGAAGCGTCTCTCGTATGGAACTATTTAACCGTTGTGCATACGCTCATTTTGCACAGCACGGTTTATCACTTAGAGAGCGTGATATTTTCAAGCTTGATGCACCAGACATCGGTGAATTATTCCATGCGGCATTAAAGAAAATTGCGGATAAGTTATTGCGTGAAAACCGCACTTGGGCGGATTTATCTATAAAAGAGTGTGAGTATCTTTCTGTCTTAGTAATAGAAGAAATCGCACCGTTATTACAACGACAAATTTTATTAAGTTCAAACCGTCATTTCTATTTAAAACAAAAACTACAACAAATCATTTTCCGTACGTCAATCATTCTTCGTGAACATGCGAAGTCGAGCGGATTCGTACCAGTTGATTTAGAAGTGCCATTCGGTATGGGCGGTACAGGATCACTTCCGCCGATGGAATTCTCACTACCAAATGGTGTGAAGATGGAAGTAGTCGGCCGTATTGACCGTGTTGATAAGGCAGAAGATGAGAACGGGACGTTCTTACGTATTATTGATTATAAATCAAGTTCAAAAGCGTTAGATTTAACAGAAGTGTATTACGGATTAGCACTTCAAATGTTAACGTATTTAGATGTTGTTACTTCGAATGCACAGACGTGGATGAAAAAAGGCCAAGCAGCATCACCAGCGGGTGTATTGTATTTTCATATCCATAATCCAATTGTTGAAATGAAAGGTGACGCATCTGAAGCCGAAATTGAAAAAGAAATTTTAAAGAAATTTAAAATGAAAGGACTCGTATTAGGAGATGCTGACGTTGTTCGTTTAATGGATAACAAACTTTCAACAGGGAGTTCAGATATTATTTCTGCTGGCCTGAAAAAAGACGGTAGCTTTAGTGCGCGTTCAAGTATTGCAAGTGAGCAAGAGTTTAACGTACTGCAAAAATATGTACACCATACGTTTGAAAATATCGGAAAAGATATTACAGAAGGTGTTATCGATATTGCTCCTTATAAAATGGGAAATAAAGCAGCGTGCACGTTCTGTAACTTCAAATCTGTTTGTCAATTTGATGAGTCACTTGAAGATAATCAATTCCGTACGTTAAAAGATATGAAAGATAGTGAAGCGATGGAGAAAATAAGAGAGGAGGTTGGCGGAGAATGATAGAAAATTGGCCTAAAAAACCAGAAGGTAGTCAATGGACAGATGACCAGTGGAAAGCTGTTGTAGCGAACGGACGTGATATTTTAGTTGCGGCTGCAGCTGGATCAGGTAAAACAGCAGTATTAGTTGAACGTATTATTAAAAAGATTATTAATGAAGAGAATCCAGTCGATGTCGACCGCCTGCTCGTTGTAACATTTACAAATGCAGCAGCGCAAGAGATGAAAAATCGAATTGGGGAAGCGTTAGAAAAGGTATTAATTGATGAACCAGGCTCTCAGCATGTAAGAAAGCAACTGAGCCTATTAAATAAAGCTTCCATTTCAACAATTCACTCATTCTGTTTACAAGTAATTAGAGGATATTACTACATGCTGGATGTTGATCCTCGTTTCCGTATTGCGAATCAAACAGAAAATGAATTGTTAAAAGAAGAAGTGCTAGATGACATATTAGAAGAAGAGTACGGAATCGAAGATAATACAATCTTCTTTGAACTTGTTGATCGTTATACGAGTGACCGTAGTGATGATGACTTACAACGTATGATTTTAGCGCTTCATACAGAGTCAAGAGCGCATCCAAATCCGGAAAAATGGCTTGATAAATTAGTAGAAGCATATGACGTAGAAGGAAAGACAATTGAAGATTTAGTATATGCTTCTTATTTATTAGAAGATGTGAAATTCCAGCTTGAAACAGCGGAACAGCATATTCGTAAGGCAACTGAACTCGCAATGCTTCCTGACGGTCCAGCGCCTCGCGTTGAAACCCTGCAAGCAGATGTAGCATTACTTGGAACGTTATCATCAGCTGCTCGTGAGTCGTGGACAAGCGTGTATGAAGCGATGCAAAACGTATCGTGGCAAACGTTAAAGCGTATTAAGAAAAGTGATTACAATGAAGATGTTGTAAAACAAGTAGACTCTCTTCGTAATAAAGCGAAAGATGAAGTAAAGAAATTACAAGAAGAGTTATTTAGCCGCAAACCTGAAAGTTTCTTACGAGATTTTCAAGATATGCACCCAGTATTAGAAAAGCTTGTTCAACTTGTAAAAGTATTTACAGAGCGTTTCCAAGCGATGAAGCGAGATAAAGGAATGGTCGATTTCACAGATTTAGAGCATTTCTGTTTACAAATTTTAAGTGAACAAAGTGAAAATGGTGAAATGAATCCGTCAGCAGTGGCGCTCCAATATCGTAATAAATTTACTGAAGTATTAGTCGATGAATATCAAGATACGAACTTTGTACAGGAATCCATTATTAAATTCGTAACGAAAGATTCTGAGAGTGAAGGAAACTTGTTCATGGTTGGTGACGTAAAGCAGTCGATTTATCGTTTCCGACTAGCTGAACCAGGACTATTCCTAGGAAAGTATAAACGCTTCACACAAGAAGGATTGGGCGGCGGAATGAAGATTGACTTAGCGAAAAACTTCCGTAGTCGTCATGAAGTACTAGCAGGTACGAACTTCATTTTCAAACAAATTATGGGCGAAGAAGTTGGAGAGATTGACTACGATGCTGACGCTGAATTAAAACTAGGTGCTACCTATCCAGAAGGTGAAGATGTAGCGGCAGAATTACTCTGTATTCAGCAAACGGAAGAAGAAGTAATAGACGGTGAAGAAGGTGCAGAAGTCGAAAAAGCACAGCTTGAAGCTCGCCTTATGGCGCAGCGCATTAAAGCGATGGTTGATTCCGGTTATGAAGTGTATGACCGTAAAACGGATAGTATGCGTCCTGTACAATACCGCGACTTCGTTATTTTACTTCGCTCCATGCCGTGGGCGCCGCAAATTATGGAAGAGTTAAAATTGCAAGGAATTCCGGTATATGCTGACCTTGCGACTGGTTATTTTGAAGCAACGGAAGTAAATATTATGATGAACGTATTCCGCGTTATTGATAATCCGCTGCAAGATATCCCGCTTGCAGCTGTACTTCGTTCCCCAATCGTTGGATTAAACGATGAAGACCTTGCGACGCTTCGTGCTCACGGAAAGAAAGGCTCGTTTTATGAAGTAATGAGCTCATTCTTAAAAGGTGCACCGCTTGAAGAGGAACAAGAACTTCATGAAAAACTAGAGTGGTTTTATAACTTACTGCAAGGATGGCGTGAATTTGCACGTCAACAATCACTTTCTGATTTAATTTGGAAAGTGTACGGCGAGACAGGTTATTACGACTTCGTTGGCGGTTTACCAGCTGGAAAGCAAAGGCAGGCAAACTTACGCGTACTATATGACCGTGCAAGACAATATGAAGCAACATCATTTAGAGGATTATTCCGCTTCTTACGTTTTATTGAACGTATTTTAGAACGCGGTGATGATATGGGGACGGCGAGGGCCCTCGGTGAACAAGAAGACGTTGTTCGCATCATGACGATCCATAAAAGTAAAGGGCTAGAGTTCCCGGTTGTATTTGTAGCTGGACTCGGCCGTCGTTTTAATACACAAGACTTAATGAAACGTTTCTTACTCCATAAAGATTTCGGTTTCGGTTCGCAATTTATCGATCCGCGTAAACGAATTAAATACACGACATTATCACAGCTTGCGATTAAACGTAAAATGAAAATGGAATTAATTGCGGAAGAAATGCGCGTACTATACGTAGCGTTGACGCGTGCGAAAGAGAAGTTAATTTTAATCGGAACAGTTAAGGATGCAAATAAGGAGATGGAAAAATGGCTTGATGCGAGGGAACATAGTGAATGGTTATTACCGGATCACATACGTGCCGGAGCGTCTTGTTATTTAGACTGGATTGCACCTTCATTATATAGACACCGTGATAGTGAAATGCTTCTTGAATTAGGACAAGGAAGTATTCCAGATGAAATTTACGGGTATGAGACGAACTGGAAAGTAGAAGTTGTGGACGGTAACACGCTACTTGCACCAGAGCCAGTTCAAGAAGAGAAACAAGAATTGTTAGAAGCGCTTCGTGAGAAAAAGGCTGTTCCCCTGCAAAGTGAACGGAAAGAAGAAGTGTACGACAGATTAATGTGGAAGTACGGATATGAGGATGCAACATCTTATCGTGCGAAGCAATCTGTTACAGAAATAAAGAGAAATTATCAATCTGAAGAAGGTAGCGATAATGCCTTTATTAAAAAACTACGTACGCCAATTAAAACACGTCCGCGCTTTATGGAGAAAAAAGGATTAACGTACGCAGAGCGTGGAACAGCAGTCCATGCCGTTATGCAGCATGTTGATTTGAAGAAGCCGATTACGGTTGAAGTTCTGCAAGAGCAAATTGCTGGAATGGTAAATAAGGAATTATTAACATTCGAGCAGGCGGAAGAAATAGCGATTGAAAAAGTAATTTCATTCTTTGACAGTGATTTAGGTAAAAGGGTACTAGCGGCGAAAAGTGTTGAGCGTGAAGTGCCATTTACGATGATGCTTGCAGCAGAAGAAGCATATCAAGATTGGCAAGGGAAGAGTGAAGAAACGATTCTTGTCCAAGGGGTTATCGACTGCATGATTGAAGAGGAAGACGGCATTACGTTAATCGACTTCAAAACAGATACGATTGAAGGGAAATTCCCAGGCGGATTCGAACAAGCAAAACCAATTTTAGAAGATCGATATAAAGTACAGCTTTCGTTATATGCAAAAGCGCTGGAGAAAAGCTTACAACATCCTGTGAAAGAGAAATGTTTATACTTCTTTGATGGGAATCATGTTGTAAATATTGAGGAATAGAGGGGCTTGAAAATGGTAACGGAAAAAACGTTAAGAACTTGTGAAAAAGGACATGAATACTACAAAAGTAGCGATTGCCCAACTTGCCCGACTTGTGAGAAAGAAAAGAAACCTAAAACAGGATTTCTTTCACTTCTTTCATCACCAGCACGAAATGCGCTAGAGCACCATGGAATTCACACGATAGAAGAACTATCCAAGTATAGTGAAAAAGAGATTTTAAAACTGCATGGTATGGGACCTGCGTCTATGCCGAAGCTTAGAAAGGCTTTGGAGGAGAGAGGGTTATCATTTAAATAAAATGAAATAGTGCCTCTTTACTACTTACTTGTTTATACTGCTATTTGTGGACAGTAAAGCTCTTTCTTATTAAAATTTCATTTTAATAATTTTGAATTAGATAAAAGAAAAAAGTAGGAGAATATCTCCTACTTTTTTTACGCTGTTCCAATCTGATCTTGATCCGCCACATCAGAATCAAACGTATTTGTTGCACTAACACCGTTAAACGTATTTACGACAAATCCAACATTGGAAGCCCCAGATCCGTTATAAGCTTTCGTGTTTTCTTTCGGAGATACGTTATAAAAATCTCCTAAGTTGAAAGAGCCGTTACTATTTTGAACGACGAGATTTCCTACAACCGAAGGCATACCATCCACCTACTTTACTAAGCTTTTTACTTACTATATGAATTATTGTGCGGAAGGTTCATCCGTAATATATTGGCGGATTTGCATAATACGAGAGTTATTAAAACCATAATCAACATTTCCAATTTGAAAGCAACCAGAATTTAAAAGTGTCCGCAATTCAACATTATTAACTTCAATAAAAGGGCATTCATTTACAATATTTAATTTTACATCTGTCGTTCGTTTTGGAATTGTAATGTGTTCATCTGTAAAGATTTCAAAAGCATCAAAGCGACCTTCTCCCCTTATATAACAAGGAATTTCACGGTGGACGGCAAGAGCTCTACTTTTTAATTCCATTTGGTTTGCATCTCCAACTTGAAATACGGCAGTAATCCCTAAAGAAATAATAGAAACATTTTGGACAATGGACACATGATGCAACATAATTTCTCAGTCTCCTTAACCTGGAGTAGGAGGGACATCTGTTACTAATGGTACAAATGGACCCTCTGTAACTGTTTCAAATGGTGTATCGAGAATAGAAGATAGAATGAGGAGATTTGCATCTCCAATTAAAAAGAGTGCGGACGACGATACACCGTTCATTTTAATCTGTCCGACTTTTAACTCACGGTTTACAACGTTAAGGTTCATACATACTTACTCCTTTCGGAAATTTCCCGGTATGTGCTGAATAAATGAGAGAAAGGCTTTGTCAATATCTTGTTTCATTGCCTGGATAATGATATCTCGTAAATAATCTGGATCTGTTGAAATACCTTCATATGATTGAACTTGTGATAAATAATAAGGGAGTCGATGCTCCATCTGTTTTTTTATGTCATCCACCATCATTTGTCGATACATTTCATCAAGCGGTGTTCTCTCTTCTTGTTCAAAATGGAGAATACGATTATATGCTTCTTCATCTAAGTATCGATGCATTTCTTGGAGGATACCTTGATAAAAGTCTGGGTTTGTTTCGGTTTCAGGATTTACCTTCAATGTTTCTGTATCCACTTGAAAATCTTCAATTTGTTGTCCTTTTGCTGAAAATGGGTTTAAGCCAATATTTAAAGTGCCATTTAAATTTTCGACTTTTAATTGATCGAATTTGTATTCCACTTTTCCTACAGAAGAGGAGGGGCGATTTTTTAATTCGTTAAGCTCTTCTTGGAGTTGACGCACTTGATCTTCTAAATTGAGGATGGCTGCTTGTTGTGTTTGAAGAGCTTGTTGAAGTTGGTGTAAGTAAGTATATATATCTTGATTCATTTGTGAAACCTCCTTTTCAATAGGGAGGGTAAAAATATTCCTGCTATATATTTATGACAAGGATGTCTTAAGAAGAACTAGTTGATGGTTTGATAGAAATAATTTGTCCGTTTGCCTGTAATGGGCGAAGCGGCTCCGTAAATCCGCCCGTATTTGAAAATTTGGATAGGGCTTTAATACTTCCGGCAGTGCCAATTTGGAATACAGAAGAGGTTGTAATGCTATCAATTTTAATGCTGTTAATGATAATGCTTTGGTTTACGTAAAAATTCAATACAATCGCCCCCTTTAAGTTGAACCAATTATCGCTTGATCAACGACATCTGAATCATTAACAGTCGTTGCACTTTGATAATTGTAGACAGAAACATTATCTCCAACATTAAAAGAGCCGGCCCCGGCGAAAGCACGTGAGTAACTAATAGGCCTAATCGCAAATACATCTCCAATATGAAAAATACCACTTGATCCAATATTGACGATACGAATATGTCCGACCATAGCTGGCATACAAAACACCCTTCGTTTTTAAAATTTTCTTTTCTACTATTGTATGGGCGTTTCCGATAAAATGTGTGTTTTTTTGAAATAAAAGAAACACACACATTATTGCGTGTGTGTGTTGAGTGTTTGATTTGAGTGAAAATCCGTATGTACATGCCAAATTACATTTAAGAGCCTGTCCAGTTCTTGGCTACAATCCACTGTTTTTTGAGAAGTCATTCCATAGCGTTCAGCAAAATAAATCATTTTTTCACGTTTTTTTTCAATCGCTTGCTCAAACATTGAAATCGGCTCCATCTCTAAATGAAATTTTTAGTATATATGTAGTACATATTATACAAAAACTCCATAAAAAAGAAATACCTTCGCTAAAAAAAGTAAAAATTCTACATTTTATGCCAAATGTAGAGGGGTAACGAATAGGATGTGAGAAGAATATTGTAAAAATTAGCGTGCATGAGAAGGTTTTTTTCTTGCGGATGCGAATACAATTAAAGGGTATGAGTTTTAGGATGGAGAGTGGAAATATTGCGTTTTGTAACGGCGAAGAAAGAAGAAAAGGTATTTGTAGGTATTGTGGATGAAGAAGAAGAAAAGGTATTACACTTAAGAGAAGCGCAAAGACAAAAAGGGGAAAAGGTTACAATCCCTATTACAATGTTAGAGTGTATTGAAAGAGGGACTGAGTGCTTTGAGAAAGTATGTGAAATTGTAAATTGGGCAAAAGAGAACGGGGAAGCGGCGTATTATCCGTTAACAGAGGTGAAAATATTAGCACCGATTCCAAGGCCAAGAAAGAATATTTTGTGCGTTGGAAAAAACTATCGTGAGCATGCGGTAGAAATGGGCGGAGTAGAGTCTATTCCAGAAAATATAATGATCTTTACGAAAGCACCAACAACAGTTATTGGCATAAATGAGCAAATTAATGGTCACCCTCACGCAACGGACGAACTAGATTATGAAGGAGAACTAGCTGTCATTATAGGTAAGCGAGGGAAGCAAATTAAAAAAGAAAAAGCGCTTGAGCATGTTTTTGGTTATACGATTATAAATGATGTAACAGCTCGAGACATTCAAAGAAAACATAAACAGTTTTTCCTTGGGAAAAGCTTCGATACATTTTGCCCGATGGGACCGTATTTAATTCATAAATCGGTGGTTAATGCGCCGAATGCATTACACATTGAAACGGTAGTAAATGGAGAAGTAAGGCAAACTTCCAACACAAATAAAATGATTTTTTCGATAGAAGAAATTATTTCAACGATAAGCAAAGGAATGACTTTAGAACCAGGTGATATTATCGCAACAGGAACCCCGGCTGGTGTCGGAAAAGGTTTTATACCACCGAAGTTTTTACATGCTGGTGATGAAGTGGTCATTACAATAGAAGGAATTGGTACTTTGCGAAATGTAGTGAAATAAAGAAAAGAGCTATCTTGTTAAAAGATAGCTCTTTTTTATGGCCTTGGGTTATAGAGGTAATCGATAACGGAAAAAGTGTAAAGGCCAATGAATGCAAGTGTACAAATGCCAAATAGTATAACCGTAAGTGCACTTTTTTCTCGTCCAAAACCAATGATAGTAAGAATAACAGCAGTCCAAAATGATGCTTTCAGTAGTGTGAATGTAGTAGGAGTTGAGTAGTGAGTAAGCCATGTTGTGGAAAGTAGGAAGCCACAGAATGTAACTAAAATAAAAGATGTAGCTAAATAGTTAATCTGTTTACCGTATCTTAATAGCATATCGCACCTCCTTTACGATTTTAAAATACAGAAAATTACGATTTTATCTTAATATAAATGAATATAAAAAGAAAGAGGTTGTCCCAACATGCCGGACAACCTCTCTATTATTATGATAATACAGCTTTAATTTTTTGGAATGCCCACTCTAAATCTTCTTCAGAGATTACTAGAGGTGGTGCGATACGAATTACGTTTTCGTGTGTTTCTTTACATAGTAGACCAGCTGCTTTTAGTTGTTCACAGTAAGGACGAGCTGGCTCGTTTAATTCGATACCGATGAATAAACCTTTACCGCGAACTTCAGTGATCATTGGGTTATCAATTTCTTTTAATTGCCCAACTAATTTTTCTCCTAATTGAAGAGAACGCTCTGTTAATTTTTCTTCTTCTAACACTTCAAGAGCTGCGATAGATACAGCACATGCAAGTGGGTTACCGCCGAATGTAGAACCGTGAGAACCTGGCTCAAATACACCTAAAATGTCGCGGTTTGCTGCAACGCAAGAGATCGGGAACACACCGCCACCAAGTGCTTTACCAAGTATGTACATGTCAGGAGTTACATCGTCCCAGTCACAAGCGAATACTTTACCAGTACGGCCTAAGCCTGTTTGGATTTCATCGGCTACGAATAAAACGTTTTCTTTTTTACATACTTCAAGAGCTTCTTTTAAGTAACCAGCTGGTGGGATGTTAATTCCAGCTTCACCTTGAATCGGTTCTAAAATGAATGCTGCTGTGTTTGGTGTAATTGCGGCTTTTAATGCTTCTAAATCACCGTAAGGAATTACAACGATGCCAGGAAGCATTGGACCGAATCCACGCTTGTACTCTTCATTTGAAGACATAGAAACAGAACCCATTGTACGTCCGTGGAAGTTATCTTCACAAACGATGATTTCAGCACGGTTTGCTTCTACTTTCTTCACATCATAAGCCCAGCGGCGAACTGTTTTAATTGCAGTTTCAACAGCTTCAGCACCTGTGTTCATTGGAAGTACCATTTCTTTATTAGTTAGTTTCGCAACTTTTTCGTACCAAGGACCTAATTGATCGCTATGGAAAGCACGAGAAGTTAACGTAACACGATTAGCTTGGTCAATTAAAGCGTTAATAATTTTCGGGTGACGATGACCTTGGTTTACTGCAGAATATGCACTTAATAAGTCCATATAGCGGTTTCCTTCAGGATCTTCTACCCAAACACCTTCTGCTTTAGAAATAACGATTGGAAGTGGGTGATAGTTATTTGCTCCGTATGTGTCTGTAAGTTCGATAATATCCTTAGTTTGAATCATGATTGTTCCCCCTTTTGTTATTACAAGAAGTTTGTAAATACTCTAAATATTATATCATTTAAATGTAAAAAAGCGAAACATTTCCTGAAAATAAATGAACATGTTATCATATAGAGTGAAAAAGTGTGAAAAGAGGAGGTAAGGGATACGATGGTACATATGCATATTACAGCATGGGCGTTAGGTTTAATTTTATTCTTCGTTGCGTATTCACTTTATTCAGCAGGAAGAAAAGGTAAAGGTGTACATATGGGGCTTCGCCTAATGTATATCATCATTATTGTGACAGGCTTCATGTTGTACATGAGTATTGTGAAGACAGCAACAGGTAGCATGCACATGTGGTATGGCTTAAAAATGTTAACTGGTATTTTAGTTATCGGTGGAATGGAAATGGTTCTTGTGAAAATGAGCAAAAACAAACCAACAGGGGCGGTTTGGGGCTTATTTATTGTTGCGCTAGTAGCAGTATTTTACCTTGGGCTGAAATTACCGATTGGCTGGAAAGTATTCTAATAAAAAATAAAACCACCTTATAATCTCAAAGACTTGGGAGATAAGGTGGTTTTTTACGTTATCCCGTATTAACTGGCAGTAAAACTTCCACCTCAAAATTCAGCTTAAGCAAAGAAGTTAGGCGGGAGATCAACTGCTCGTAAACACCCGATTGGTGAAGGCTAATAATCAGTGGGGCTGCCCCACTGATTAAAGTTTCACTTTATGTCGCATCGATATGCAACTCTTCCCCATTTACTTTCGTAAAACGGAACATATTTTTATTGGATGTAGTGTGACGGACGAAATGGTGCTGCAGTGTACAAATCATCTCTTCGTTATCAAACAAAAGAATATTTACTCCTTCGCGTGACTCCTCTTTCGGTAAGAAAGATAAATAATTATGACAATACATGCAATCATATAAAGAGTAGTGAAGTGATTGCAATGATTCAGTTAATAATGTGAAGACGGAGTCAGGTAATTCCTCGAGCCATTCATTATAACTAAGAAGTAACTTTTTTCGAATACGTATCATTTCACCATTTTGCAAATGGTGTTGTTCGTTGGCGATTTGTAATACATCTTGTTCATAGAAACGGGCTGGTAGCCAATTGTTATTATATAAAACTTCAAACCCATCTTCGGCAATATCTTCTAATAAAAACGCTTCATCATTTTCATCATCAAAGAATACCCATTCATTGTTTATATATTCTACATTACCGACTGTATGAGCACGGGGCTGGTTATATAAAATATGTTTACGTTGTATCATACACGATTTCTCCTTTATGAAAAGTAGTTATTCCTGTTATAGACAGTTCGTGCATTCTTTATAACTAGACACATCTAAACATAGGTGGGCATACAATAAAACACGTTTTACTGAGTGAGAATGCTATTCCAAATGTGGATAGTAGGTTATCGTCAAGTTTGTCATTTTTTTGATCCGCACTCACAGGGTGGGGATTACTGCACGTTCAAGAAAAGAAATAAGATGGAAGGATGATTTATATGTGCGGGATTACAGGATGGGTGGATTATAAACGCTCATTAGAAGGAGAAAGAGATGTCGTTACGAAGATGGCTGAGACGTTAGCGAAACGCGGTCCAGATGATAATAAAGTTTGGATTAAAGGTAATGTCGCATTTGGGCATAAACGGTTAATCGTTGTTGATCCTGAGGGTGGTAAACAACCGATGACTTGTTTAAAAGATGAAACGAATTATGCCATTTGTTATAACGGTGAACTTTATAACACAGAAGACATTCGAAAGGAATTATTAAGAAGAGGATATACGTTCAAAGGTCATTCTGATACAGAAGTATTATTAGCTTCTTATATTGAATGGAAAGAAGAATGTGTCGATCATTTAAACGGTATATATGCGTTTGCAGTATGGGACGAACAGAAAGAACAAGTATTTATTGCGAGAGATCGATTAGGTGTAAAGCCACTTTTTTATAAATATGATAGCGGACGCTTATTATTTGGTTCGGAGTTAAAAGCGATATTGTCGCATCCAGATGTGAAGGCAGAAGTAACATTAGAAGGATTATCAGAAATATTCGGACTCGGACCGTCAAGAACACCTGGCCACGGTATTTATGCTGGTATAAAAGAATTACGTCCAGGTCATGCGATGACATTTTCAAAGAACGGTTTATGTATATGGAGATATTGGAATGTGGAAAGTAAAAAACATGAAGACTCCTTTGAAGAAACAGTAGAGAAAACACGCTTTTTATTACAAGATGCGATTACAAGGCAGCTCGTTTCTGATGTACCACTATGTACTTTTCTATCAGGCGGTGTAGATTCGAGCGCTATAACAGCAATTGCTGCGAAAGAATATGCAAGGTCAGGAAAAGGGCAATTACACACATATTCTGTTGATTATGAAGATAATGACAAATACTTTAAAGCGAATGCGTTTCAGCCAAATTCAGATGCTCCGTTTATTAATTTAATGACTGAGACATTTCAAACAACCCATCATCGCTGCGTCATTTCGAATGAACAATTAGCAGAGTATTTAACTGAAGCGGTACTCGTTCGTGATTTGCCTGGTATGGCAGATATCGATTCGTCATTATTATGGTTTTGCCGAGAAATTAAACAAGATTTTGTCGTTGGCTTATCTGGAGAATGTGCAGATGAAATATTTGGTGGATATCCGTGGTTTTATAGAGAAGATGATTTACAATCGAGTGCATTTCCGTGGATGCGTTCTACAGAGGCACGTGAACAACTTCTAAAAAAAGAATGGAGAAATAAACTAAATTTACAACAATATGTACAAAGGCGTTATGAGGAATCGATTCAAGAAGTTCCTATTTTAGAGGGGGAAAGTCCACTAGAAGCAAAAAGACGCCAATTATTTTATTTAAATATGGTATGGTTTATGACAACATTATTAGACAGAAAAGACCGTATGAGTATGGGGGCAAGTTTAGAAGTACGCGTTCCATTTGCAGATCATCGTCTTGTCGAATATGCGTGGAATATTCCTTGGGAAATGAAAATGTATAAAAACCGCGAAAAAGGTCTATTACGTAAAGCGTTAGAAGATGTACTCCCACATGACATCTTATATAGGAAGAAGAGTCCTTATCCGAAAACGCACAATCCACACTATACAAAGGCAGTAACGGTATGGCTTCAAAATCTATTAACAGATAAAGGTTCAATTTTACACGAACTATTTGATAAAGAGCAGTTGAGCGGATTGATTCAGTCTGGTGGCAGTGCATTTCAAACACCGTGGTTTGGTCAATTGATGACTGGGCCACAGCTTTTAGCTCATTTAGCACAAATTCATGTTTGGTTTAAAGAGTATGGGGTAAATATTAAAGAATAGGAGAAAAGCGGCTTGCGATTATGTAAGTCGCTTTTATTAAAGAAATTGTCATATAAAATTCAAAATCACCTTATAAATAATACTTAATTAGAATTATTATTTTGACGTACTTATTATTACTTGTTATAATTTGAAACAAACGTTCTGAAAAGGATTCTCATTTATAAAATTGAGGTGTTATATAGATGACAAAGGAAAAAATAGGTTTACTCGTAATGGCGTATGGAACACCAGAATCATTAGACGATGTAGAGGCATATTATACACATATCCGTCACGGACGTAAGCCATCAGAAGAAGCGCTTGAAGATTTAATTGGGCGCTATAAAGCGATTGGTGGAATTTCGCCGCTTGCAAAAATTACGAAAGAGCAGGCGCATAAATTAACAGATTCAATGAATAACATATTTACAGAGTATGAATTTACTTGTTACTTAGGTTTAAAACATACTGCGCCATTTATAGAAGATGCTGTAGAAGAAATGAAGCGAGATGGAATTGAGCAGGCGATTAGTATCGTATTAGCACCGCACTATTCTACATTTAGCATTAAAGCGTATAATGACCGTGCTATTCGTCTTTCAAAAGAAATCGGTGGTCCTGTGATTGAACCAATTGAACAATGGTACGATGAACCGAAGTTTATTTCGTATTGGACAGATCAAATAAAAGAAACATTTACAAAGATTGAAGATAAAGAGAAAACAGTTGTAATTTTTTCGGCGCATAGTTTGCCAGAAACAATTATTGCAGCAGGGGACCCTTATGTGGAGCAATTGCAGCATACAGCAGATTTAATTGCGGGGGCTGCCAATATTCAAAACTATACAACGGGTTGGCAAAGTGCTGGGAATACTCCAGATCCGTGGATTGGTCCAGATGTGCAAGATTTAACGAAAGATTTATATGAAGAGCATGGGTACGAATCTTTCATATATTGCCCAGTTGGCTTTGTGGCAGAGCATTTAGAAGTTTTATATGACAATGATTATGAATGTAAAGTTGTAACTGATGAATTAAATGCTAAATATTTTAGACCAAATATGCCGAATGCACAATCTGCATTTATCGACTGTTTGGCTGAAATTGTTTCCAAAAAAGTGAAGGAAATAGTTGACAAAGATTTAGTTTTAAATAATAATTAATTTATAATAATTTTAAATTAATAATAATTACCATGAAAGAAAGAGGAGGATCCCCCTAGATGAATCCAAATAATCGCTTAACAACAAACCAAGGTGCTCCAGTTGGAGACAACCAAAATTCTCGTACAGCTGGTCGTCGTGGACCAGTATTATTAGAAGACTATCATTTAGTAGAAAAACTTGCACACTTTGATCGTGAACGTATTCCGGAGCGTGTTGTGCATGCACGTGGTGCAGGTGCTCACGGTGTATTCGTAACGAAAAATAGCATGAAGCCATATACGAAAGCAGCATTTTTACAAAATGAAGGAACTGAAACACCTGTATTTGTTCGTTTTTCAACGGTTATTCATGGTCAAGGTTCTCCGGAAACAGCTCGTGACCCACGCGGTTTCGCAGTTAAATTTTATACAGAAGAAGGAAACTACGATATCGTAGGTAATCATTTACCAGTTTTCTTCATTCGTGATGCAATTAAATTCCCTGACATGGTTCATTCTTTAAAACCAGCACCGGATACAAATATTCAAACGCCAGATCGTTATTGGGATTTCATGACGTTAACTCCAGAGTCTACACATATGATGACATGGGTATTTTCTGATTATGGTACACCAGCAAGCTATCGTGAAATGGAAGGTTTCGGTGTCCATTCATTTAAATGGATTAATGAAGAAGGTAAAATTGTTTATATTAAATACCACTGGAAACCGCAGCAAAGTGTACGTAACTTAAATGCGAAAGAAGTGCAAGAAGTGCAGGGGAAAGACTTCAATCATGCAACTCGTGATTTGTTCGACGCAATCGAAAAAGGAAATCATCCAAAATGGGATTTACACGTACAAGTTATGCAACTAGATGAAATGGATTCTTTAGACTTTGATCCACTAGATCCAACGAAAGTATGGCCAGAAGATCGCTTCCCGTTAATTGAAGTAGGGACAATGACGTTAAATCGTAATCCGAAAAACTTCTTTGCAGAAGTAGAACAAGTAGCGTTCTCTCCAAGTGCAACTGTAAATGGTATTGAACCATCGGAAGATAAATTATTACAAGGTCGTTTATTCTCTTACCCAGATACACAGCGTTATCGTCTTGGTGCAAATTACTTGCAAATTCCTGTAAACTGCCCATATGCAGCTGTTCATAATCAACAACGTGATGGTGCGATGCAAATGAATCAAAACCCATCTACAATCAACTACGAACCGAGCCGTCATGCAGAGAATCCAGTTGAAGACAAAGCTTACCGCGATTCGACTATGAAAGTAGAAGGCTATGTATCTCGTGAAAAAATCGAGAAACCAAATGACTTTAAACAAGCAGGTGAGCGTTACCGTTCATTCTCTAAAGAAGAGCAAGATAACTTAATTGCAAACTTAACAAATGACTTGAAAGACGTAAATGAACGCACGAAATTACTAGCTGTTTGTAACTTCTTCCGTGCAGATCAAGAATACGGTATGCGTTTAGCGCAGGCGTTAAATGTTGATATTACGCAATATGTAGGAAATGCTCCAAAATAAATAGGAAAAGACGACCGGGTTTCGGTCGTCTTTTTTGTATAACGTTATGTGGGGTATTTTGCTTGTAAATTATGTCGGAATTTGTTTGTAAATCGATATGTTGTGTCGGACCGTTGATATATTGAAAGAAACAATCGATATATTTGAAAAATCGTTGATATATCCAAAAAACCGTTGATATATTTACATTTATACTAGGTGGGGTATGTTGCCTAGTACGCAAAAAAGAGATGCAATCTACTATCAATAGATTGCATCTCTTTTTTAGTTTACTCGCTCTGCATGTTCATAAGCCTTCTCGCCATGCATTGAAATATCAAGACCCATGTGTTCTTCATGTTCATCGACGCGAACGGGGAGGAAGAAGTTGATCGCTTTAATAATGGCATACGTCATGATGATCGTGAATGCATATGTTGCGCCAATCGCTATAAGTTGTTTAAACAGTAACGCGGCATTTCCGTAAAATAATCCGTTTGCGCCATCCCCGTTTACGGCAGTAGTTGCAAATAGTCCTGTTGCAATACCGCCCCAAGTTCCTCCGATGCCGTGGCATCCAAAGGCATCAAGTGTATCGTCATACCCGAATTTTGTTTTTAGGAAGAAAACGGCGCCGAAGCATATTATACCACCAATTGCTCCGATAAGAAGGGCGGAGAAAGGTGTAACGAACCCGCAGGCTGGTGTAATAGCTACTAGACCAGAAACAACTCCGCAAGCAGCTCCCATCGCGGTCGGTTTTGATTGGAAGAACCATTCAGAAAGCATCCAAGTTAGAGCAGAGGCAGCAGCGGCTATATTTGTATTAATAAATGCAGTTAAAGCTACGTCGTTTAAGGATAATGCGCTGCCAACGTTAAAACCGAACCAGCCAAACCATAATAAGCCTGCGCCTAACATTGTAAATGGCAAATGGTGAGGAGAAGAACCATTTATGTTTTTTCGTTTTCCAAGGAAAATAGCTAATACAAGACCGGCAACTCCGGAAGTGATGTGAACGACATTTCCGCCAGCGAAGTCTAGTGCACCAAGTTCCCTTAGCCACCCACCGAGGCCCCATACCCAATGAGCGACAGGATTGTAAACGATTGTTGTCCATAGAAGGATAAAAATAAGAAAGGCAGAAAATCGCATTCTTTCAGCGAATGCACCTGAAATTAAAGCTGGAGTTAAAATGGCGAACATGAGTTGAAACATCATAAATAAATTGTGAGGAATAGTAGATGAGTAGTCTGGATTTGGTGCGTAGGTAACTCCGTTTAGACCGAACCAATCAAGTGTACCGATAAGTCCGTGCCAATCTGGCCCGAATGATAAAGAATAGCCGATAACAATCCATTGAATCGAAACGATAGCCATTGCACTATAACTATGCATCGTTGTACTGAGTACGTTTTTGCTACGAACCATACCTCCATAAAAAAGTGCCAATCCTGGTGTCATCAACATGACCATTACTGTCGTCACAAACATAAAAACCGTATCTCCCATATTCATGATCTCTCCTCCTAGAATGTTAGAAAAAATAACATCTATTTGTTATGTTTCATATCATATTCGAAATAAAACTAAAAATCAACTAAAAATTCAGAAAATTATATACGTGATGTCATAAAATCTAACATAGATTATTTTGTGAGGATTGAAATCGGCATATGCGTTTCACTTGGATAATTGGTATAATATTCTTACAATTAAAAAATTGGGGGATGCGTGTGGGAAAAATATGGACTAGGAAACTATTCATTTGTTTTTGCTTAGCTGTTGTTTTGTTTGTACCAATACATACTTTTGCAGACGAAAAAAGAGAGTGGCGAGATGAGGTTATATACTCCATTATGATTGATCGCTTCAATAATGGAGAACCGAAAAATGACAAACAGTTAGAAGTTGGTAATTTAGAAGGGTATCAAGGCGGGGATATAAGAGGAATTATAAAAAGGTTGGATTACATAAAAGAAATGGGTTTTACTACCGTTATGCTTTCGCCACTTTTTGAAAGTGGAAAGTACGATGGATTAGACGTGCGAAATTTTAAAAAGGTAAATGAACATTTCGGGACAGAAAATGATGTGAAAGAACTTGTAAAAGAAGCTCAGGCAAAAGGAATGAAAGTTGTATTTCAATTTCCGCTTGGAGAAAACGAACAACAGGTAATTGACGCAATGAAATGGTGGATAAAAGAAGTTGATTTAGACGGAAGTTATGTTATACATAGTGAAAAAAAGCCGCGTTCCTTTTGGGATAACGCGCAAAAAGATATGCAAGTGATAAAGAAAGATTTTCGTATTATGACAAAGGAGGATAGCGAATACAACGAAAAAATAGTAGAATCGTTTTCCAAAGCGGATGTATCGGTGAAATCGTTATACGATGTGAGTAAAAAAGAAGGAGAATTTGTTACGTTCTTAGATGATCAAGAAACAAAAAGATATGCGCGTATTGCAAAAGAAAATATGTATTATCCGCCATCACGTTTAAAACTGGCGCTTACATATCTGTTAACATCACCTGGAATTCCGAATTTTTATTACGGAACTGAAATTGCATTAGATGGAGGAAGTGTACCCGATAATAGACGATTAATGGATTTTAAGTCAGACGAAAAATTTATGCAGCACATAACAAAACTAGGTGAACTTAGACAGGCGAGACCGTCTTTACGACGCGGTACGTTTGAGCTATTGTATGATAATAGCGGGATGAGCATACTAAAACGAAAATATAAAAATGAAGTAACTTTAGTAGCAATTAATAATACGAAAGAAACACAAAAAGTCTCCTTACCTGCAAGTACGATTGGTGAAAAACAAGAGTTAAGAGGATTGTTAGAGGATGAAATTATAAGAGAGGAAAATGGGGGATTTTATCTCGTTTTAAAGCGTGAAGAATCAAACGTGTATAAAGTTAACGGAGAAACAGGTGTGAATTGGTTATTTATCTCCTTAATCGTTGGTGTGAATGTATTATTTATTGCGTTTTTAATTGCAGTTAAAAGGAAACGTAGATGAGAAGTTGCTCGTTCTATGTTCATGTCTTCTTATTGTATTTGTTTGTTCGGTGGGGCAATAGTGTTTATTCTGTTGATATGAAATTTCTTAAGAGAAACGATACGAAAATGAAAACTTCTCTAATGAGAGGGGGTTCCAGGTTAGGGAGAAAGTCTTTTTCCTAGCCTGTTTTTGTGTCAATACGGATAGAGAAAGATCTTTGGAACGAACGATAATTGCAACTATATTAATTTTATATTACATTAAAAATTAGAGAATACTCTTATACTAATATAGTGCTAAATAGTAGGTGGGAAAATGGAATTTTACGATTTGGGTATTACCATTAAAGAGCTTAGAATTAAAAAAAATATATCACAATCCGAATTATGTCATGGAATATGTTCGCAAAGTCAAATTAGCAAAATAGAAAAAGGTATGATTTATCCATCTAGTATATTGTTATATCAATTATCAGAAAGACTTGGTATTGACCCGAATAATATATTTGCATTAACTCAAAACAAAAAATTTAAATATGTAGAAAATGTAAAATACGTAATAAAAGATTGCTTAAAGCAAAAACAATATAAAGAACTTTATGAAATAGTGAAAAAAGAGAAAGATGAAAAAAATTTCCAAGCAAAAGAAGATAAACAATTTCTCCTATGGCATGAAGCAATTGCTGTATTTGAGGTGAACAGATCCATAAAAACTGCTTTAAAACTTTTAAATAATGCATTAAAACTAACTTTAACCAATGTTGATTTTTTATCAGAAAGAGAAATAGATATTATGCAGACAATGTCTATATTTTATGCGGAAAATAAAGAATATGATAAAAGTATTACTATATTAGGAAGATGTTTAACTAATTTTAATAAGTTAGATTTTCCGAGAGATAAAGCGATTAAATTAAAAATCATTTTTAATTTAGCGAAATGTTTAGGTATGACCTATCAATATGAAGAAGCGGTAAAATACATTGATAAGGGCATCAAATTAGCTATTAATCTAAATACTTTATACTTATTAGGTGAACTGTACTATTTAAAAGGATGGAATTTATTAAGATTTAAACAACAGAATGAAGAAGATATTGCAAATAACATGAAAAAAGCATTATTTATATTTGAACTAACAGAAAAAGAAACTCTGATAAAAATGGTTAAAGAAAAATATTTTGAAAATCAAACTGAAAAAAGCCACTCATAATTCATTTGGAAATCACTTGAAATATAATAAAACCTACAGGGGAAATCCCTGTAGGTTTTATACTTATAAACTTGCTTCTAAAATATTAGTGTTTAATATAAGAGTGTCCTTAACGTACTTTTTTATTTTGAAGTCTGCATCTTTATTAACAATTTATGCTTCTTTTTAACTCCATCCAAATATGATTAAAATTAAGATGGTTCAAGTCGGAGGAAGGCACTTTGATGTGTCTTTTCTTATGACTTTTATCATTAACTATTTAATGTTTTTTAAATGATTACATGACATAGTTTTTTTGTACCAAGCTTTGTTGATACAGTTAGACTTATCCGTTAGTGTATTCGTATTATTAGAACATCCTACAGTATTTAGGGAGAATGTGGCCAATAAAAACCATAATATTAATTTCTTCATATAACCACTTCTAACTCTTTTTTAATTAACATTTTTTAAGATCCTTATTAATTTTACATTATATTAAAGGTTGGGAAATATTCTTATACTCATAAATTGTTACGTTTTGGCGGGAAGAGAAATTATAAGTTACAGCGATTTTTAAGATGACTTTGGCCTAGGATGTAATTACTAAGAAAAGTAATTCAAATCGAAGGGGAAACGTCTTAAATTGTCTTTTTTTTTATTTTCAATAAGGTCTGCTAAATGCATGTATGAAACAAATTCTACAATAAGGCCTAGTTTAATCATGCATTCACTTGTGAAGTATTCGTATAGTTAGACTCTGTTCACTTAGCAATTTTCACCGCAGATGCCTTTTTTCTATGGCTTGTTCTTGTAATTATTGTCTCTACAAAACTAAAAAGAAAACTCCTCTAATTAAGAGGAGTTTTCTTTTTAGCGGTAGTTAATGAACTGTACGTCGATTGGTAAATCAGCGCTACGAACAGCTGCAATTACTGCTTGTAAGTCATCACGGCTTTTCGCTGTAACACGTACTTGATCGTCTTGTACTTGTGTTTTTACTTTTAATTTCATTTCTTTAATGATGTTGTTAATTTTTTTAGCGTTATCTTTATCGATACCTTGTTGAAGTGTTGCGCGTTGGCGAACAGTGTTGCCAGTTGCAGCTTCAACTTTTCCGTAATCTAAGTTCTTAATTGGAACGTTACGTTTTACAAGTTTAGAAATTAAAACGTCTTTTACTTGGTCTAATTTGAACTCGTCGTCAGAAGTTAAAACTAGTACTTCTTTTTCTAATTTAATATCACTTTTACTTCCTTTAAAGTCATATCGGTTTTGGATTTCTTTTAATGCGATATTAATTGCGTTTGTTACTTCAGGTAATTCTACTTTCGAAACGATGTCAAAAGAACTATCTTTTGCCATAGTTAGCACCTCCAAATAAATTTCTAATCTTGTTATGTACTGTACATACTAAAGTATAGCTGAAAACGAGTCTAGACTTAAGTGTTTTCATACTTATATTCATGTAACCTCACTTTATTATAGTGAATTTTGGGCAGTTGGACAAATACAGGAAAAATCATGTTATAATTAACTTTTGTTTGGAATGATAAAAAAGATAATTTTATATATATAGAAGGGAATTAAAAAATATGTATTTGCAAATAGGATCGATTGAACAGGTAACTGTTTTACGCGAAACGGAAATTGGATATATGGTTGGGAATGAAGAAGAAGAAATTTTCCTACATAAAAACGAAGTAGCTGGAGAAATTGAAGAAGGCGATACGATTGATGTATTCTTATACCTTGATCACCAAAATCGTATTTCAGCAACAATGAAGGAGCCAATTATTACAACGTATGATTGGAACTGGGTAAAGGTTGTAGAAGTCATTCCTAGTTTAGGTGTGTTTGTTGATATTGGTGTATCAAAAGATATACTAATTCCAGCTGATGAGTTCCCGATTTATATGCCGGTATGGCCAGAAGTAGGCGACGAATTATATTGTACGTTAAAATTAACGAATCGTGATCGTTTAATTGCTCTTCCGGCAAGAGACAGTGATATGCAAGAAATTATCGTAGATGCAACGCCATCTATGCGTAATAAAAACGTAAATGGACGTGTATATCGTTCTCTTCAAGTTGGTTCATTCGTACTAACTGATGAGCATTTCCGTGCTTTCTTACACCATACAGAAAGAAAAGAACAAGTCCGCATCGGGGAGCGTGTAACGGGCCGTATTATTGACGTGAAAGATGATGGTACAATTAACATTTCACTTCTTCCTCGTAAAGAAGAAGGAATGGAAGACGATGCGGCAGTAATTTATGCATATATGGAAGAACGAGGCGGAGCAATGCCGTTTTGGGATAAGAGCCATCCAGAAGATATTAAAGAACGCTTTAACATGAGTAAAGCTGCATTTAAGCGCGCACTTGGTAAGTTGATGAAAGAAGAAAAAGTTTACCAAGAAGAAGGTTGGACTTACTTTAAGAAATAAGATAGAAGATTAAAAAGCACAACCTTATTTTTAAAAAAATAAGGTTGTGCTTTTTTAATTTCCTTGTGGAGAAACAAGAGTAAATGTATCTTTCAAATCACTATCGTTTATTTTAATATTTGCCTTTTTTAATTCCTCTTGTAACAATTTTTTGCTGAATATAGGGTCAGCGATACGTTCTTCTTCTAAGTTTTTGCGAATAGATTTTTTTACTTCATCGTAAGGTTTTAAATCTTTTTTATCAGTTAATTTAATAACGTGATAACCGTTTGATGATTTTACGGGGTTGCTAATTTGTCCAACATTTAGTTTGTAGGCAGCCGTTTCAAATTCAGGAGCCATTGTACCTGAATTGAAGTATCCAAGGTCTCCGCCTTTATCTTTTGATAGTAGATCTTGTGATTCTTGTTTTGCTAATTCTTCAAATGAAGCACCAGCATCTAGTTTACTCTTTATTTCTTTCGCTTCATTTTCGTCACTTACTAAAATGTGACTCGCTTTAATTTCTGGCTTATAGTGGTCTTTTACGTCTTTCTCTGTAATGCTTTTCTTAATCGCTTCATTCATAGCAAGTTTGAACTTAATTTGATTTTTGAAATCCTCTTCATCTTTTAAACCATTATTTTCTAATACTTTTTTGAATTGATCTCCATATTGTTTTTTTACTTTTTCTACTTCTTTATTTACCTCTTCATCAGATACTTTATATTTTTTTGTGATGACGTCTTGTGCCATCATTTCGTATAGCATGTCTTTTCCGTAACGATCTTTCAACTGTTTTTCGAAGTCGTCCTTCGTAACGGTTGAGTCTGTTGCTGTGGCGACTGTAGCTGATTCGTTTTTTTGTCCGCAAGCAGATAGCATCAATATACTTATTAGTGCAGTAATAATGAAAATTTGTTTCCCTCTCATGCCAACACCTCATCCGAATATGTTATCGCTATTGTAGAATATAGAAGTGAACATGAAGTGAATTTTTAATGTTTTTTCCTGTGAAATGTAAAAAAAGTACATCAACATAATTGCTGATGTACGGTGGAATCAAAGGTGATCGGTCTTTTTAGAGTATGCACGTTTACCTTGCTCTATATTTTTTTGTTCTTGCTCATTTTTTTGTGCGCGTTTTGCATTATTATCGCGTGCTTTTTTGTCGTTATCACTCGTATGTGGCATATGTATCAACTCCATTCCTAAACGTTGTACGTTTATCATTTCCTTTTTCGTAAAGACTATGTATAGCGGTGCATTTATGAAGGGTAAAGGTGGATTCGAAATGGATTTGAAGTTGAATTATACTGAACTTATAAAGAAGTTAATCGTTGTAATCATCGCAGGTTTATTAAACGCGATTGGGATGAATTTATTTTTAACACCAGCAAAAGTGTATGCGAGCGGCTTTGCTGGATTGTCTCAATTATTATCACAAATATTAGGTGATTTTTTATCGATTCACATATCTACGGGAGTATTGTTTAGCTTATTTAATATTCCTGTCGTTATTTTAGCGTGGAAAAAGGTTGGAAAGGCCTTCACCTTTTTTAGTTTTCTTTGTGTTATATTTATGACTCTGTTTCTAGAAATCATCCCTGTTAGAGCGGTTTCGAATGATATTATATTAAATGCGATTTTTGGCGGGATTATTTCGGCAATTGGAGTAGGGATTGCTTTAAAGTGGGGTGCTTCTACAGGTGGATTAGATATTATCGCCATGATTTTATCAAAAATAAAAGATAAGCCTGTCGGTACATACTTTTTCTTTTTTAATGCAATTATCATTATCGCTGCTGGCTATGTATATGGATGGGAAAAAGCGTTATATACGTTAGTGACTTTATATGTATCAACGAGAATTATTGATGCAATTCATACTCGTCATGTAAAGATTACAGCATTAATTGTTACGAAGAATGGGGCGGACGTAAGAAAGGCGATTCACTCGCGATTAGTAAGAGGAATTACAACGATACCAGCAACAGGTGCTTATACGAATGAAAATAAAGAAATGTTAATGATGGTTATTACCCGTTACGAGTTATACGAATTGGAGAGGATTATTAAACAAGTGGACCCAGGTGCATTTACAAATATACTGCAAACAGTTGGGGTGTTCGGATTGTTTCGGAAAGATTAAAGAGGACCAAAGTTGGTCCTCTTTTTTAATGTACATTCGTAATGTTTTGCAATTGCTCTTGCATTTCACGGAGCTGAACTTTTTCAGCAGTTGAAGAGTTTGCGTAAGCGGATTGCAAAGCATTTTTTGCTCTATATACGAGATCTTGTTGCTCAGTACCGCTTGAACAAGATACGGCATTTTCAACAGCATCTCTAGCTTGTTGGAATAGTAAGTTCCCCATTTAAACCCCTCCAAAAGAAGAGTTACTTCTTGCCTTTTCTGCCTCAGCTAATGTACCTCTGTACGGGAATCTTGCATCATGCTTCATAACAGCATCGGCTCCTTGTTGGATAAAACGTTTTGATTTGTTCTTTTTACCCATTCGAAAAACCCCCTTTATTTAGCTGAAAACAATCGACGCGATGTCTTATGCGCCTACTTATAGTATGGGCATTTGGCAGGAAACTATAAGTAGGGAATTTTTAGATTACAACCCAAGAACCTCTTCTAAATATAAAGCAATACCATCTTCTTCGTTCGTTAACGTAGTATGGTTTGCGAGTGATTTTAATTCAGGGATGGCATTACCCATTGCGATGCCGTGACCAGCAAATTCAATCATTTCAAAATCATTATCTTCGTCACCGAAAGCGATAATTCGCTCTTGTGGAATGTTGTAATGACTAGAAATTTTTTGTAATCCGACCGCTTTATTTAATCCGCTTTTTACAATTTCAATAATCGGCCAAGGTGCACCCCATTTTCTATGGTCGATTACTTCCGCATGCATATCAGTTAAATGTTGACGAATTGCAGTAGAATGCTCGTCATGTGCGTCAATTAATAAGCAAGTTGGATGGTCATTTAAAATATTTAATAAGTCTCCTGTAAAAATCTTAGGAGAACCGAATTCGAAAATGTGTTTTTTATCTTCATCAATTTCACGAACATACACATCATCCATAACTTCAGCGTATATATTTTTTACGCCGAAATCAAAACAAGCTCGTACAATTTCTTGCGCTGTTGCTAGCTCAAGAGGAGAGTGATGTATACCCCAGTTTGAATCAAGAGGATGGTGCACGTACGCACCGTTAAAGTTTACGATAGGTGTATTCAGACCTAGTTCTTTATAGTAATCATAACTAGCGCGGAATGGACGTCCTGTTGAAATAACGACAACGTGTCCTTGTTCCTTTGCTTTTGCAATTGTATGTTTCGTTCGAGTGGAAATTATTTTGTTGTCTGTTAATAAAGTGCCGTCTAAGTCTAATGCGATTAAATGTTGTTTGTTCATAATTTCACCTCTTATAATAATTTTTTTGTTTCTATCTGTATTTCCGTTTTTAATATGCAGAAATAAGAGGTTAGACTGGGTGAGACCACCATAGATGGAGGTTTCACTATATATCCATCTTACGTCGCGAAGTACTATGGTGTCTACTATTTCTCGTTGGAAATTAAGAAAAGTCAACATCTTTTTAGAAAGTTCAAATAATGTTTCTTTCATTATGTACAAAATGTGAAAAGGATTACATTGCTCGTATGATGAGGCATATAATGAACATGTAATCTTCTCGTATATGTTTGACTCTCCTTTGAAACTAGCCTAGAGTAGGTTGGTTTCTTTTTTTCTACAGATAGGAAAGGAATTCCTTCCTAAGCTTGTGTCATTCATGTATATGTACAAGAATGAGATGTAGTACTTGTTTCCTAAACATGACAGAAAACCTTTCTTTTAAAATGGATATACTAATGAGGCAAGACGTCATGGAAGGAGAATGAAGATGGGACAAAATCGCAGGTTTCGTTCTGGACAAAAAGCGCCAAATGATGGCATTTACGTAGAAATTGGTGAAACGGGAAGTATGGTAAAAAATCCGCAAATGGTACAATTAACTGCCGGTGAAAAGTTTCCAGATAACACGAATCATAACCGCCAGTGGACATATAAAAGAAAACCGTAACAGAAGCCGCAATCTTTATTGCGGCTTTTTTGTTGTTACATAATGTAGTTTCATTTATCGTACTTTTTTTAATAGCATAATGAATGCTCCTTTTTTCTTTTTCCAATAATAAGTTTGAAAATGCATAGGCGAATTTATTGTATAAAAAAGTCAGTTGGCGTATAATTAAATCAAAGGTCAAAGAAAGTCAAACGTTTGGAGGGCTGTAAAGATGGACTTAAATCAAATGACAACAAAAACACAAGAGGCGATTATGAGTGCCCAATCTTTAGCGGTATCTCATCATCAAGAAGTAGATACTGTTCATCTCTTGTTTACATTATTAGAAGAGCAAGATGGGTTAGCAGTGCGTATTTTTCAAAAAATGAATGTCGATATAGAAGCGTTAAAGCAAGGCGCCGAAAGTTTAATTAAGAAAAAGCCTTCTGTAACGGGAAGCGGTGCAGAAGTAGGCAAATTATATATAACAGGTGCTCTGCAACAACTATTTGTAAGAGCAGGAAAAGAAGCAGAGAAATTGCAAGATGACTACATTTCAGTGGAACATGTATTGCTTGCTTTTTCTGAAGAAAAAGGCGATATCAATCAATTATTTACAAGATTTCATATTACGAAAGATAACTTATTACAGTCTTTAATGACAGTTCGGGGGAATCAAAGAGTGACTAGTCAAAATCCAGAAGCAACTTATGAAGCGTTAGAAAAATATGGCCGTGATTTAGTGGCAGAAGTGAGAGCAGGGAAAATTGATCCTGTTATTGGCCGGGATAGTGAAATTCGACGTGTCATTCGCATTCTTTCACGTAAAACGAAAAACAACCCTGTTTTAATTGGTGAGCCAGGTGTTGGTAAAACAGCAATCGTTGAAGGGTTAGCGCAGCGTATTGTGAAAAAAGATGTACCTGAAGGGCTAAAAGATAGAACGATCTTCGCGTTAGATATGAGTGCGCTCGTAGCTGGTGCGAAATTCCGTGGTGAGTTCGAAGAGCGTCTGCAAGCTGTATTAAATGAAATTAAAAAGAGTGAAGGGCGTATTTTATTATTTATTGATGAACTTCATACAATCGTTGGCGCCGGTAAAACAGAAGGTGCGATGGATGCAGGGAATATGTTAAAACCGATGCTTGCTCGCGGTGAACTACACTGTATTGGGGCGACGACATTAGATGAATATCGTAAATATATTGAGAAAGACCCGGCGTTAGAAAGACGTTTCCAACAAGTATTAGCAGAAGAACCAACTGTTGAAGATACAATTTCCATTTTACGTGGTTTAAAAGAGCGTTTTGAAATTTATCATGGTGTAAATATTCATGACCGCGCGATTGTAGCAGCATCAGTTTTATCAGATCGATATATTTCGGACCGTTTCTTACCAGATAAAGCAATTGATCTTGTCGATGAAGCGTGTGCAACAATTCGTACAGAAATCGATTCTATGCCGACAGAATTAGATGAAGTAACGCGTCGTATTATGCAGTTAGAAATTGAGGAAGCAGCTCTTGGAAAAGAAACAGATCGTGGTAGCCAAGAACGTCTTAAAACGTTGCAACGTGAACTATCAGATTTAAAAGAAGTTGCAAGTGGTATGAGAGCGAAATGGGAGAAAGAAAAAGAAGACATTCACAAAGTTCGTGACTTACGTGAACATTTAGAACGTCTGCGCCGTGAATTAGAAGAAGCAGAAGGTAATTACGATTTAAATAAAGCAGCCGAACTTCGTCACGGGAAAATTCCAGCAATTGAAAAAGAGTTAAAAGAAGCGGAAGAAATGGGCGCGCATAATAAACAAGAAAATCGTTTATTACGTGAGGAAGTAAGTGAAGAAGAAATTGCAGATATTGTTTCACGCTGGACTGGTATTCCTGTTGCTAAACTCGTTGAAGGTGAACGCGAGAAATTACTACGCTTAGAGCAAATCTTATCAGAGCGTGTCATCGGACAAGAGGAAGCAGTAAGCTTAGTATCAGACGCGGTTCTTCGTGCTCGCGCTGGTATTAAAGATCCGAACCGCCCGATTGGTTCCTTCATTTTCTTAGGCCCTACGGGTGTTGGTAAAACAGAACTTGCAAAAACGTTAGCGCAGTCTTTATTCGATAGTGAAGAGCAAATGATTCGTATTGATATGTCTGAGTATATGGAGAAACACGCAGTGTCACGCTTAATTGGTGCACCTCCTGGATATGTAGGATATGAAGAAGGCGGTCAATTAACAGAAGCGGTAAGACGTAAACCATATTCCGTTATTTTATTAGATGAAATTGAAAAAGCACATCCAGAAGTATTCAACATTTTATTACAAATGTTAGATGATGGACGCATTACAGATTCGCAAGGACGTACAGTGGACTTTAAAAACACAGTTATTATTATGACTTCAAATATTGGATCTGCTCATTTACTAGATGGATTAGAAGAAGATGGCTCGATTAAAGAGGAATCAAGAGACCTTGTAATGGGGCAATTAAGAGGACATTTCCGCCCTGAATTTTTAAACCGTGTTGATGAAATTATTTTATTTAAACCTCTTACAACGAATGAAATTAAAGGTATTGTTGATAAAATTGTAAAAGAATTACAAGGGCGTTTAGCTGACCGTCACATTACAGTAGAATTAACAGACGCAGCAAAAGAATTTGTTGTAGAAGCTGGCTTTGATCCGATGTATGGAGCTCGTCCATTAAAACGATACGTACAACGTCAAGTGGAAACGAAATTAGCGCGAGAATTAATTGCAGGAACAATTACTGACAATAGTCACGTAGTTGTCGATGTAGAAAATAACGAATTAGTTGTTCATGTGAAATAAAAATAAAAAAGAGTTCGGATAAAATCCGGACTCTTTTTTTAGTGTTGTTCTACTGGCTCGTTTGGAATTGCAGCTGAAATCGCTAGTACTAATACAGCAAGAACAACTGAGAAAATAGACGCTTGGTTAAAGTCGTATGTACCGCCAGTCATAGAGCCGATTACATAGCTCATCATATGTACAAGTAAGAACGACCAAATTAATGCCCAAATGAAACGCATATTTTACACCTCTATTCGTTCAATCTGTCCTTATTGTAACACAATTGAAAAAAGAATATAGAAAAATATTTGTAGATTTTTCAACGCAAATTTGCATTCCGTTCATACATTATAAAAGAGTGGTTTTATATGTTTAGAAAATAAGGCGGGGGAAAAATGAGTATTACGGAACGTTTTTTTTACTTAGAAAAAGAACCATGTGTCATTTATTTACCGGAGAAGCCAAATGGATTTTCGGTTATGCTCCTCGGTGATTACAACTACTTTATTGAGAATGGTACAAGTTTATGGACACAGCATGCGGGAAGATCTTATTTTTTACATGGCCTTATTGAGGAAGGCTACACAGTCTTTTCTTCTAATTTATACGGAAGGCACTGGGGAAACGACCAATCTGTTCGTCTAGCAAAACGTTTATATGATGTTGTTTTGAGAAAAGAGACGTTAAATGCGAAAATGCACATAATGGCAGATGGTATGGGTGCGCTTGTAGCACTTGAAATGATGAACAAATACCCTGAATGTATTCGTTCTGTCATTATGTTGAATCCATGTTTAGATTTACCAGAATATGTGGAATTTGAGAAAGAGCATAAGTTTTTTTACAAAAGATTAGTGAAGGAATTAAGTTTGGCGTATGATGCCAAAGAAGAAGAGTTAGATTTAAAAATAAATAAGAAATCATTTACGCTTCTGCCATCTTGTGTACCTGTCAAAGTTTTCGTATCAACACAAGAAAAAAGAGGAAGAAAACAACAGTTGCGTAAATATGAGAAAATGAGGCAATTAAATCAATGCGATACTTCTGTCTTGTTCCATCTGCAAGATGTGAAATATAAAATGGTTAGGCAAACGACTGATTTCTTTAAAAAATATGAAGAAGAATTGTGAAGCTCCCATATACATAAATGAGGAGCTATTTGTTTCAAGGAGAAAGGGTTGGTGGTATGGAACGCGTGCTGATAATAGGTGCACTTACGTTTGTAGGTTATCACCTTGTGAATAAAATGATCGCAGAAGAAGTAGAAGTGTATGGTCTTGATTTTGATGAATTCAATAGTATGACCAAAATTAATGAAGAGAAGTTATTGTTAATTGGGCGAAATGCGTTATTTACGTATTATTCGATAAGAGATGAAGATGGATGGAGATTAGTAGAGGAAGAGAGATTCGATACTGTTTACTTTTGCTTATATGAGCCAAATCAGCAATGTGGATTTCGGAATGAAAGAGTCATATTACAATATTTAAAGCGAATTATAAGAATGTGTGAAGAACAAAAATTGAAGTTAAATTTAATTTCTTCTATTGAAGTAGGTAGTACAGATGAATCGGAAAATAAGCGCATATTTTTGAAAGTAGAAGAAGGATTGAAAAAAGGGGATTTACAATATAGTGTATTTCGAGTTCCTACATTATATGGACCGTGGCAACCGTCTTTTATGATGTATCATCAGCTCATTTTATCAGAACTGGATGAGAAAGAGTGCTATTATGCGAGTGAGGAAAACGGAAGTGATCTACTGTACGTGGAAGATGTATGTGAATACTTATGGGAAAATGGAATGAACGAGCAGCATCTCGGTATATACAATTTGCTTAGTGGTAAAAAGTCATTATGGAAAAAAGGTATGAACCTTTTACGCGCGGATGATAAAGTAAATAAAAATAATAACGAAGTAAGAGATGAGGCTATCGAGGTAATTTCGATAAAAAGAAATACTCCGTTAGAATACGGTTTAAATAAGCAACTGGCACACATGAAAAAATATAAAGAGTTATACGAAGGGTAGCACGCGTGTTACACTATTGTATGTGAAAGTTTTAATGGAGAGGAAGAGTATAATATGAACGAAAAAAGCATGCAGTTTTTACAAATCGCAATGAAGCATTTACCAGAAGCAAAGGCCATTTTAGATGATAATGGAATTGCGCTTGATATGGAGAAAGCACAACCAGTATTAGAGTTATTGATGAAAGTTATGAACGAAGCATATGAGCTTGGGAAAGCAGATCAACAATAAAACCCTTTCTTTTTGAGGAGAAAGAGGCTCGAACCGTCGAGAGAAGCGGTTCGAGCCTTTTTATATTTCAAAAGAAACAGGGAAGGTATGTTTCTGTTTCTTTTAATAAACAATAAAGTGAATAATGCCTAGCTTTATGTTTTAGCTGAAATATATTCTAGACAAAAATACATTTATGTTTTAAAATTAGTACCAAGTCATAATAATTGATATAAAACGGAGGGCTGCGATGTGAACGTGGGCATTTTAGGGATCGGAAGATATGTGCCGGAAAAAGTAGTCACAAATCACGATTTAGAGAAGATAATGGATACATCCGATGAATGGATTCGTACGAGAACGGGAATTGCCGAAAGACGCATTGCCGATGATACAATAGATACTTCGTATATGGCCGTAGAGGCTGCTAAAAAAGCACTTGAAGATGCAGGGGTTAGCGGAGAAGATATCGATCTTATTTTGGTGGCGACAGTAACACCAGATCGTGCGTTTCCAGCAGTAGCTTGTGTCATTCAAGAAGCGATTGGAGCGAAACATGCAGCTGCAATGGATGTAGGTGCAGCATGTGCTGGTTTTATGTACGGAATGATTACAGCGCAGCAATTTATTCAAACGGGAACTTATAAAAATGTATTAGTAGTTGGTAGTGATAAACTATCTAAAATTGTAGACTGGAATGATCGAAATACAGCGGTACTATTTGGAGACGGAGCCGGTGCTATCGTAATGGGAGCTGTTTCAGAAGGAAGAGGCGTTCTATCTTTCGAATTAGGAGCAGACGGAAGTGGCGGTAAGCATCTTTATCAAGACGAGTATGTTATGATGAATGGCAGAGAAGTGTTTAAATTTGCCGTTCGTCAACTTGGTGAATCTTGTCTTCGCGTGCTGGATAAAGCTGGTCTTACGAAAGAGGATGTGGATTTCTTAGTACCGCATCAAGCGAACATTCGTATTATGGAATCTGCAAGAGAGAGATTAAATTTACCACAAGAAAAAATGAGTATGACAATTGAAAAGTTTGGTAATACATCAGCTTCTTCAATTCCAATTGCAATGGTAGAGGAATTGCAAAATGGACGTATTCAAGATGGTGATTTAATTATACTTGTTGGTTTTGGCGGCGGATTAACATGGGGAGCAGTTGCTCTTCGTTGGGGTAAATAAGGACTGAGAGAAAAAAAGGAGTGTATTTTGTATGGAAAAAAAGAGGGTCGTAATTACAGGGCTAGGAGCTGTTACACCGATCGGTACAGATGTTGAAACAGCGTGGGAAAACATTAAAAAAGGTGTATCTGGAATCGGACGACTTACAAGAATTGATCCGGAACTATTTCCAGCAAAAGTAGCAGCAGAAATTAACGACTTTGAAGTCGAGAAATATATTGATAAAAAAGAAGCGCGCCGTATGGATCGCTTTACACAATATGCAGTAGCAGCAGCGAAAATGGCAGTTGCAGATGCAAAGCTTGAAATTACAGAAGAAAACGGACCTCGAATTGGTGTATGGATTGGATCTGGTATTGGCGGTATGGAGACATACGAAGAACAATTTAAGATTTTTACTGAGAAAGGTCCGCGCCGTGTGAGCCCATTCTTCGTGCCGATGATGATCCCAGATATGGCAGCAGGTCAAGTATCAATCGCAACAGGAGCGAAAGGAATTAACACTTGCTCTGTAACGGCTTGTGCATCTGGTGCAAACTCAATTGGTGATGCATTTAAAGCAATTCAGCGTGGTGATGCTGATGCAATGATAACAGGCGGAGCTGAAGCGCCGTTAACAAGTATGGCATTCGCAGGATTTAGCTCAGCGAAAGCATTAACATTTAATGAAGACCCAGCAACGGCTTGCCGTCCATTTGATAAAAACCGTAGCGGTTTCGTAATGGGTGAAGGTTCAGGTATTTTAATTCTTGAAGAATTAGAGCACGCAGTAGCTCGTGGTGCTCACATTTATGCGGAAATCGCTGGTTACGGTGCAACTGGTGATGCATTCCATATTACAATGCCGGCTCCTGGTGGTGAAGGCGGCGTGCGTGCAATGCGTCAAGCTTTAGCAGATGCAGGTCTACAGCCAGAAGATATTGATTACATTAATGCGCACGGTACAAGTACGGATGCGAATGAAAAGTATGAAACGATGGCAATTAAAGAAACGTTCGGTGAGCACGCGTACAAAGTAGCAATTAGCTCAACGAAATCAATGACAGGTCACTTATTAGGAGCAGCTGGTGCTGTTGAAGCGATCTTCTCAATTAAATCAATTACAGACGGAGTAATCCCTCCAACAATTAACTATGAAACACCAGATCCAGAATGTGACTTAGATTACGTACCGAATCAAGCGAGACAACAAGAAGTAAATGCAGTATTAAGTAACTCACTAGGATTCGGTGGTCATAACGCAGTATTAGTATTTAAATCGTATAAATAATAGATGAAATAAGGAGTTTTTTCGTAGCATATTACGAAAAAACTCCTTATTTATTTTTACGTCTTTTTCTCTTGTAGCATATACATAAGAAAAAAGGAGGGATAAAGATGGGGGTTATTGAAACAGCTGAATGGCTACATTTATATTATGGACGGCCAGAAAAACTTTGTGAGAAATTTACGAAGTATATTCCGTTGCCAAAAGAAAGGTTGTATCGCTTTTTAATTTCAAAAGGGATGTATCGTCCGGTCATGCATGGGGAAAAGGAAATTAAAGAATTAGAGGAAAAGGAAATTTGGAAAGAGTTGAGCTTGGAGTATGATAAATTGAAAAATTGGTTGAAAGGTCCGGATGTCCCTGTCTTTATTTTATTATCAGATTCCTATAATCGAACTGTACAAGAAGAGTATAACGGTAGGGCTGGATTATCTATGCGTCATGTTATTTTCTTATTTGTATGTGGACGGAATTCGGTGGAAGAATTAAAGGTGTTATTGGCGCATGAATATCATCACATATGCAGGTTACATCAAATTGAGACGAAAGAAACAGAATATACATTACTTGATACGATGATTATGGAAGGGCTAGCTGAGCAAGCGGTAACGGAAAGATATTCAGAAAAAAACAATGCACCGTGGACGATGTATCTTTCAAAAGAAGAGGCTATTTATTATTGGAAAAATGTTGTACATGAAAGAATAAGTATAAAACGAGGAACAAGGGAGCACGACATCTTATTAAATGGATTTCACTCTTATCCAAAGATGCTTGGCTATGCGCTTGGATTTCATATTGTCAAAGATTGTGTAACATTGGAAGGAGAAGATACACTTTCTTTATTATCTATAGATGCAAAAGAAATATTGAATAAAGCAAATACATTTCATATATAAAAAAACAGGAGCTCTATTTCCTGTTTTTTTAGTATTAATAGAAGAAAAAATAATAATTAGAATATATTTCCTTAGGTGGAATAAAGTTAAGAAAAATTGAACATAATGATTGATACAAACAGTAGTGAAGTGAGGGGTAGTGAATGTTATATCTACATGATGTATGGGTAAATTGGTTTGAAGGTGAAGAGAATGGGTATAACGTTTGTCATTTTTACGAATGGCGGAAAGATGATACGATTGAGCTATTAGATCAAGTGCCATTATTAAAAGTAGATGCCACATTATATCATTACATCGAGGACGAATTGTTAGAGCTTCCGCAAAAATTGTTGGAAGACGTACATCATAAGGCTTATATTCGTAAAAATCATGAACGTTTGCAGCAAGAGTATTGCTTTGTTGTTACAGATGGAAAAGGAATTATTGCGATTGATACAATTGGTTACAATGTACCTATTCGTAAAAGCAGACTTATACCACGGCAAGAGCAGATGGTATATGAGATGGTAGAAAACGTACAAGCAGAAAAGTATGAGTTCCAAGTAGAAGAAACAGAAAAAGAACACCACATTTTATCACCATCGCCTTTCATTATGAATGGCTTGACTCGTAAAGAAAGACAACTAAAACAATTATTATTTATGGCGTTAGATCAATTACATACAACGAAAAATACAGCGGAAATTCGCTATTGGTACACAGAGTGGGATCCGTCAGCATATGGAACGGTCCAACATATGGAATTTGAAGATATTTGGGCAAGACTATATGATGAAGCGAAATCAGGCTGGTCTGAGAAGCACGAACAATTATGCGAGCGCCTTGTAAAAGGACAGCCGTTTTTTGAAAAGTTATGGGAAATGGAAAATGAGCAAAAGGTAAATTAAAAAACCGCCAATTGGCGGTTTTTTAATTTGGTGAAATCCAGCTCCAGCGGCAAGAATGTTCGGTGGCTTCGCGCCTTCCTGCGAGGCAAAAAGCGCCTTTACGTCAGGAGCTCCATCCCCCTCACATTCTAAACGAGCCGCTTCCACTTTATATGTAATTTAGCTCCGGCTCCTAGCCCTTCGCGTCTAAGAACCTTCCCCACGAGAAGGTAAAAAGCACCTTCTGTGGGAAAGAACTTTAGCCGTCAGGGCTAAGCAGTCGCCTCCGCTTTTTATGTTACCTACGTTTTCTGCTTAGTCCCATTGCGTTTTCTACTTTGCGTAGTTGTTTGAATGCAACGCGGTTTGCTTTTTCGGCACCTTTGTCTAGAATTTCGTCTAGTTCTGGGGAGCTGATTAGTTCGTTATATTTGTCTTGGATTGGGCGAATTGCTTCTACGACTACTTGTGCTAAGTCGCCTTTGAAGTCGCCGTATCCTTTTCCTTCGTACATTGCTTCTATCTCTTCAACTGTTTTTCCTGAGAATGAAGAGTAAATTGTTAATAGGTTAGAGATTCCAGGTTTATTTTCTTTATCGAATTTCACGATACCTTCTGAATCTGTTACAGCACTTTTAATTTTCTTTTCAATTGTTTTTGGTTCATCAAGCATACTGATCATTGATTTTGGATTCGGATCAGATTTACTCATTTTTTTCGTAGGTTCGGTTAATGACATAACGCGAGCTCCTACTTTTGGAATACGAATTTCAGGAACTATGAACACTTCACGGAAGCGTTTGTTGAAACGCTCTGCTAGATCACGTGTTAATTCCATATGTTGTTTTTGGTCATCACCAACAGGTACGATTTCTGTGTTATAAAGTAAAATATCAGCAGCCATTAATGGTGGATACGTAAGTAATCCAGCTGGAACTGAATCTCTACCTGAAGCTTTATCTTTATATTGTGTCATACGCTCTAATTCTCCAACGTAAGCAACAGATTGCATGATCCATCCTAGTTGAGCGTGTGCAGGTACTTCTGATTGTACAAATAAAGTAGCTTTTTCAGGATCGATGCCGCATGCTACATAAAGTGCAGCAAGACTACGAATGTTTTTGCGAAGTTGTATAGGATCTTGAGGTACTGTAATGGCATGTTGGTTTACAATACAGAAATAGCAATCGTGTTCGTTTTGAAGCTCTGTAAATTGCTTCATAGCCCCTAAATAGTTTCCAAGTGTAATCGTTCCGCTTGGCTGAATACCAGAAAAGATAACTGACATAATTATTTCCTCCTAAATTTGAATGCGTGATAGGGAAGAGAAGGCAAACAAAAAAGCCCATTCATCCCAAAAAACTATAGGGACGAATGGACCGCGGTACCACCCTAATTATTTCACTACTGTGAAATCTCTCTAATCCATAGTAACGTCTGGATATAACGCCAAGGCCTACTACTTTCGGTTCGGTTTGGTGCTCAAAAGCCCATTCCATACTGTACAATTACTTGTTCACACCGACCACAAGCTCTCTGAAATTGCATCAATATGTACTCTTCTTTATCATCGCATACATATAAATTTATTTATTGTTACTTGAGCTCTTTTAATATGAAAGAACTAAAGTTTTATAACAAAATGTTTTGCTGATTATTATATCATATGGGATAGTGTTTGCAAACTACATCAAAATAGTAAAGCTAATGAGGGTCGAGAACAACCCAAGAACGATACCTGTAATACAAATTGGATATGTCCATTTGAATGAATATGTTTTATAAATACGTTCTTTCTTATCTGTAGGTTCCTCGACTTCTTCAATTAAAGAGTCAATCTTTTTGTTCGTGCCAAATACTCTCTGGAAAGCGTAAAGAGTTACATTGAAAAATCCATTTTGAAATATGAATAAAAAACCACCTATCAGAATAAAAAATAGCGCGATATAAAACGAGATGTTGACAAAGTTCAACAAAAATTGAGATGAAATGAGGAATGCACCAATACTAGAAGCAATCATCGCTATAAAAATTAGTATACAAGTATGAAAAAAAACTTTATTCAAAATATTCCCCTCCGTCAAAATATTACTAGAATTATTATACTATAAAAGCTATAATAAGTACTAGAAATAATTTTTTGAAAATTATACACAATTAAAGGTCTGATTTTAAGATGATGGTAGCAATGTTAACGTATCCCTTTACGAAAAATTAAAAATATAAACATTTTATTAAAAATTTTAACAAAAAAACAAAAAACTATATTCACAATCGTCGTATTATATGTATAATGAAAATTGTAGAAACTTGGAGATTATTCTTTCAATTCTACTTTTTAACAAGTGAGGGTACAGGAAGTGCAATTAGGGGAGGCAACACAACATGAAGAAAAAGATACCGTTATTACTTGCATCAACTTTAACTGCAAGTATGTTGCTTGGCGCGTGTAGCTACCAAAAAGATGATGCAAAAGCAAAAGGGAAAGAGAACGCTACGAGTAGTAGTAACGGAAAACAGATTCTTAATTTAACAGAGTTATCTGAAATTCCGTCAATGGATGCATCATTAGCATCTGACTCTTCATCTTCTACAGCATTAAATAATACGATGGAAGGTTTATATCGTATTGGCAAAGATCAAAAGAGAATGCCTGGCGTTGCAGAAGATGTCGAAAAGCTAGATGATGGGAAGAAATACATATTTAAATTAAGAAAAGATGCGAAATGGTCAAATGGGGAACCTGTAACAGCTAAAGACTTTGTGTATTCATGGAAAAGAGCCGTAAATCCAGATACAAAAGCAACGTATTCGTACATTATGTTCGATATTAAAAATGCAGAGAAAATTCATAAAAAAGAATTACCTGCTGACCAATTAGGTGTAAAAGCGATTGATGATTATACATTAGAAGTGGAATTAGACAATCCCGTTCCTTACTTTATCGATTTAACAGTTTATCCAGTATTTTACCCGCTAAATGAAAACTTTGTAAAAGCACAAGGTGATAAGTTTGGTTTAGAGGCAAATACAACATTATATAACGGTCCATTCGTTATGAGTGATTGGAAACATGAACAAAGTTTCCAATTCAAGAAGAATCCTTCATATTGGGATAATAAAACGGTTAAAATCGAAGAAATCAACTTTAATATTGTAAAAAATACAGCAACTGATGTAAATTTATATGAGACAAACGCGATTGATCGTGCGGCTTTAACGTCTGAATTTGTTGATAAGTTTAGACAAAGCCCAGAGTTCCAAACAAGAAAAGAAGCAGGGGTTGCTTACTTAAGATTTAATCAAAGTAATCAGTACTTAAGTAATAAAAACTTAAGAAAAGCAATTTCAATGTCCTTTGACCGTGATAACATTGCGAAAGTTATTTTAAATAACGGTGCAATTGGAGCTTACGGATTTGTTGGAAAAGATTTCGCTGAAGGTCCGAATAAAAAAGATTTCCGAGCTGAAAATGGAAAGCTAGTTGAAACAAATCCAAAAGAAGCGAAAAAGCTTTGGGAAACAGCGAAGAAAGAGCTTGGAACTGATAAAATCGAACTAGAATTCTTAAACTTTGATAATGAAGATGCTAAAAAAGTTGGTGAATTCTTAAAAGGTGAGATAGAAAAGAACTTACCAGGTTTATCAATTAAAATTAAACAGCAACCATTCGCACAAAAAAATAAATTAGAAGATTCTCAGCAATATGATATTGCGTTTGGTATTTGGGGACCAGATTTCCCAGATCCAATCTCATATTTAGATATGTTTGTTACGAATGGTTCTCAAAATAAAACAGGGTATTCTAATCAGAAGTATGATGAGTTAATCCTAAAAGCTAAAACAGATACAAAAGATTTACAAGCTCGCTGGAACAACCTTCTAGAAGTAGAGAAGATGTTAATTAAAGAAGATGCAGTTATCACTCCAATCTTCCAAAAAGGTTCAGCGTATGTAGTAAAAGGTGCCGTAAAAGATATTATCCCAATTAACTATGGTGGTAAATTAACTTACAAATGGGCATCTGTTGAACAAAAATAATCTTTTTTTTCCATCGTTTACAAGGGTATATGCCTATGATGGGCATATGCTCTTATTTTAAAAAAATAAAAGTAAGAATATTTTAAACTATCTTATTGCTTTTGAGAAAAACGGGGAGGTGCTTGACTATGGGACGTTATGTATTAAAACGTTTCGTGTACATGGCTTTGACATTATTTTTAATTACTACACTGACTTTCTTTTTGATGAAATTACTTCCGGGTTCTCCGCTTAAAAACCAGGAGAAGCTATCACCGGCACAAAAAGAAATCATTCTTGAAAAATACGGATTAAATGATCCGGTACCAGTTCAATACGCACGTTACTTAGGTAACTTAGCAAAAGGTGATTTAGGGGTATCATTCCAATATGATAACCGCCCAGTAACAGACATGATTGTGGATCGTATTGGACCATCAGCCCAATTAGGTTTACAAGCGATTATATTAGGGACATTTATCGGTTTAATTTTAGGTATTGTTGCCGCACTTCGTAATAATACGTGGGTGGATTATAGTGCAACAGTTATTTCGGTACTCGGAATGTCGGTACCATCATTCGTATTCGCCGCATTACTACAATATTTCGTAGGGGTAAAACTTGGTTGGTTCCCGGTAGCATTCTGGAAAGGACCAGAGTTTACTGTAATGCCTACAATTGCATTATCGATGGGAGTTATCGCAACAATCGCACGTTTCTCTCGTGCAGAATTAATTGAAGTTATGCAGTCAGACTATATTTTAACAGCGAAAGCAAAAGGAATTAGTCAAGGCGTTATCATTGTAAAACACGCACTTCGTAACGCGTTAATTCCAGTTGTAACAATTTTAGGACCAATGGTTGCGGCATTAATTACAGGAACACTTGTTATCGAGCAAATTTATGCTGTACCAGGACTTGGGGAACAATTCGTTAAATCGATTACTTTAAATGACTATACAGTTATTATGGGAACTACGATTTTCTATAGTGCAATCTTCATTTTAGTTATTTTCATTGTCGATATTTTATACGGAATTATTGATCCTCGTATTCGTTTAGCGGGAGGGAAAAAATGATGAAAGATGTACAAAAATTATCTCCAGATTTATTTCAACAAGCCAATCAAAATAATGTTGATAATGAAGTCATTGCCCGTCCAAGCTTAACGTTTTGGCAAGATGTAAGAAGACGTTTGTTCCAACATAAAGGTGCGATGCTTGGCCTTGTATTATTAGTAATCATTGCGCTATTAGCGATTTTTGGACCGATGGTAAGTAAACACTCGTATAAAGAGCAAGATTTAGGTCGTGCGAAATTACCACCAAAAATTCCAGTTATTGAAAATGTTCATTGGTTACCATTTGACGGTACAGATCAATATGGTGTTGACCAATATGAAAAACGTGATATTAAAGAGTACTTCTGGTTTGGTACAGATGATCTTGGCCGTGACTTATGGACAAGAACATGGGAAGGTACACGCGTATCATTATATATCGCTCTTTTAGCAGCAGCAATTGACTTAGTAATTGGGGTTGCATACGGAGGTATTTCAGCATTCTACGGCGGTAGAGTAGATAATATTATGCAACGTATTATGGAGATTATTAACGGTATTCCATACTTAATCATCGTTATTTTAATGGTAATCATTATGGGATCTGGTATTTGGTCAATTACACTCGCGATGGCGATTACGGGTTGGATAGGGATGTCGCGGATTGTTCGTGGACAAATCCTAAAGTTAAAAAACCAAGAATATGTATTAGCATCTCGTACATTAGGTGCAACAAATACACAATTAATTGTGAAACATTTAATTCCAAACGTAATGGGACCTATTATCGTAATGACAATGTTCACAATTCCATCAGCGGTGTTTGGTGAAGCGTTCTTAAGTTTCATTGGTTTAGGAATTCAGCCACCATTCGCGTCACTTGGTTCTCTTGTAAATGATGGTTATAAATCTATTCAAACGTATCCACACATGATGTTCATCCCTGCGGTTGTCATCAGTATGTTAATTCTAGCATTCAACTTAATGGCAGATGGATTACGCGATGCGTTAGATCCAAAAATGCGTAAGTAAATGAGGAGGGAGAAGTAAAAATGAAAACATTGTTAGAGGTAAAAGATTTACAAGTCTCCTTTGATACACATGCAGGTGAAGTACAAGCAGTGCGCGGAGTTACTTTTGATTTGAAAAAAGGGGAAACATTAGCGATTGTAGGAGAGTCTGGTTCTGGGAAATCAGTTACTTCTAAAGCGCTAATGGGGTTAATCCCAAATCCTCCAGGCCGTATTAAAAATGGAGAGATTGTATTTGACGGTCGTGATTTAACGAAATTAACGGAAAAAGAAATGCAGCAAGTTCGTGGTAAAGATATCGCGATGATTTTCCAAGATCCAATGACATCATTAAATCCAACGATGACAATTGGGAATCAAATTATGGAAGGTCTTATTAAACACCAAGGGATGAGTAGAGGAGACGCACGTAAAGTTGCGTTAGAATTAATCGACCTTGTAGGTATTCCAAATCCAGAAGCACGTTTAAAACAATATCCTCACCAATTCTCAGGTGGTATGAGACAGCGTGTAGTTATTGCGATGGCGTTAGCTTGTAACCCGAAATTATTAATTGCCGATGAGCCGACAACAGCGCTAGACGTTACGATTCAGGCACAAATTTTAGAACTTATGAAAGACATTCAGCAAAAAACAGAAGCGGCAATTATTTTCATTACGCATGACTTAGGTGTAGTAGCAAACGTTGCTGACCGAGTGGCAGTTATGTATGCTGGTAAAGTTGTTGAAATTGGAACTGTAGATGAAATTTTCTATAATCCGAAACATCCATATACTTGGGGCTTAATCGCATCTATGCCAAGTTTAGATGGTTCAGAGGAAGAGTTATACGCAATTCCTGGAACGCCTCCGGATTTATTGAAGCCGCCAAAGGGTGATGCTTTTGCACCACGTAACCCACAGGCGCTGAAAATTGATTTTGAAATGGAACCGCCTTTATTTAAAGTAAGTGATACACACTATGCGGCAACTTGGTTACTTCACGAGCAAGCTCCAGAAGTAAAACCGCCGGCAGTTGTTGAAAAACGTATTCTTCAAATGAAAGCAGGTGAACAACATGACTAAACAACGTGAGAAATTAATTGAAGTAAAAAATGTAAAGCAGCACTTCGACGTGAGTGGTGGTGTTGTCAAAGCGGTTAATGATATTTCATTTGATATTTACCGCGGAGAAACATTTGGTCTTGTAGGAGAATCAGGTTGTGGTAAATCAACAACTGGAAGAACGATTATTCGTTTATATGATGCAACTGCTGGTGAAGTATTATTCGATGGTGAAAACGTACATGGTAAGAAATCACGCACAGAATTGAAGAAATTCAACCGTAAAATGCAAATGATTTTCCAAGATCCATACGCATCACTAAATCCTCGTATGACAGTAGGGGATATTATCGCAGAAGGTATTGATATTCACGGATTAGCGAAAAGTAAAAAAGAGCGCATGGACCGTGTTCATGAACTACTAAACACAGTTGGTTTAAATAAAGAGCACGCAAACCGTTTCCCACACGAATTCTCAGGTGGACAACGTCAGCGTATCGGTATCGCTCGAGCGCTTGCTGTAGAACCAGAATTTATCATTGCCGATGAGCCGATCTCAGCACTTGACGTATCGATTCAGGCGCAAGTTGTAAACTTACTGAAAAAGTTACAAAAAGAAAAAGGGTTAACATACTTATTCATTGCCCATGATTTATCGATGGTAAAATACATTAGTGACCGCATCGGCGTAATGTACCGTGGTCAAATTGTAGAACTGACAACAAGTGAAGAGTTATATGCGAATCCAGTTCATCCATATACGAAATCACTATTATCAGCAATTCCGCTACCAGATCCAGATTATGAGCGTAATCGTAAACGTATCGTATACGATCCATCGCAGCATGATTACGGTAGCGAAGTGCCAACAATGCGTGAAATTCGTCCAGGACATTTCGTACTATGTTCTGAAGCAGAGTATAAGAAATATAAAGAAATCTATCAATAAAAAAGAGCCATTCTTCCATTGCGGATGAAGTGACCCCTAAAAGTTAGACACGGTTATTTCATTAGGCAGCTTGATAAAAGTGAGTCCGGTATTGTACCGGGCTCATTTTTAATTTTGCC
>NZ_JBKFAQ010000039.1:0-2168 GCF_053345735.1 Bacillus sp. D48C | reverse complement strand
TCGGACTAGCACATGAACTAATTAATGAGGGCGATACAATCCGAATCAAAGATACAGGCTTCACACCTAAGTTATACCTTGAAGCAAGGGCAATCGTTGGTGATGAATCACATACTGATCCTTCACAAGATCAATACGTGTTTGGCGACTATCGTGAAATTACTGATGCGAACGAAGAGTTAAGAAAAATGTACAATAGGATTCGCGCTACTTTAGGAAATAAAGCAAATAAAGAATTGTTAGATAGATTAGAAGAACTTGTACAAGATACTGATAAAAAAGTAAATGAAGCACAGAAAGAGTCGAAAGCAGCGAAAGAGTTAGCAGAGAAAGTTCAAGAAAACTTGAAGAATAATACAGTAGAAATCATCGAGGCTGTGAATCCACCAACAACTAATCTTAAAATTGGTAAGACGATATGGCGAGATATTAGTAATGGTAAACCTGGTGTTTTAAAAGTATGGAACGGGAAAGATTGGGAGCTTCTTATTCCTGATGTGGAATCAATTAAAAAAGGTACACTGGAGCAGGTGAGTAAGGATATTAAACTTACAAAAGAAGAATTAAATAAGAAAGTGGAAGAGGCGCAAGAAGAAGCCACTGGGCAATTTAATACAGTAACAGAGGGTCTTTCAAAAGTTACAAGAACTATTTCTGATGTACAAAGAGATCAAGGTGAAATTGATAAAAAAGTAACCCAGGTTGAACAGGATTCTGAGAAATTCAAATTGTCTATTGAAACATTAACGAAAAATAGTACTGAGACTACAAGTAAAGTCAACACTTTAGTAAGTGATGTGGACGGAAATAGGAAAGTTATTTCGGAAGTTAAAGAAAGTGTAGCAAACATGAATGACGATGTAAGAAACTTGTTAATCGGTTCTAAATCTTTTGATGGCGCTTTGACCATTGCGCAAGCAGACAATCGTTGGTGGCTTAAGTCAGCAGATAAAGTTAAAATTTCGAAGGATGTTTTTCAAGGGAATACAGTCGTAGAAACTCAATCATCATGGACCGCTTTAGCTTATAACTTCAAAGATTTAGTAGATCGAAAAGTTGTAAAAGTAGGAGATAAAGTAACCTATTCAATTTTTACTCGTGTAAAAGGTTTACCGAACGGCCAAGACTTACAACACACTTTTTATTTTGCAGCAGGGGCTACCGGCATCCGTCCAAATAAATCTACTAATCAATGGCAACGCGTAAGTGTTTCGTTCGTAGTGACAGCGGGCATGATGGCATCAACAGGAACGGATAACGAGAGTCATTTTCGTGTAGAACCTGACGTAAATCCTCCTGCTGGTTGTTGGTATCAGCAGAGTTCACCACAATTGACTATAGGTAGCAAAGATTATTCGTGGCGACCTGCTCCTGAAGATATTGCAGATGGGAATGTTTTAACCAAAGTAACAACAGAGATCAAAGAAGCAGCAGGGAAGATTAGTGAAAAGTTAACAAAGGTAGAAACAAAGGTTAATAACGATAAATCTGGAGGACGTAATCTGTTATTAGATTCAAATACTAAATACGAAAAAATAGATTATCTAATCAATCCATATTCTCTAACTGAAAATTTTGTTGCAGGTGAGGAATATACTTTTGTAATTAAAGGAAGCGTCCCGCAAGGCCAACAATTTGGAATTTGGCAGAATGGTGGTTCAAATAATGTTGGATATGCAACAAGTGTCTATGCTAACGGAATAACTTATGTTACTTTCAAAGCTGTTGCAACTACAAGTGGGAATGAACGGAGATTAAACTTATATAATTATCCAAATAATGCTACAAAGGCAACTGTAGAATGGGTGGCTTTATATAAAGGGAATAAGCCACAGGATTGGACACCAGCTCCAGAAAATCAAGTAACGAATGATGAATTCACTAAGAAAACAACAGAGATTGAAAAAAGTGTGGATGGTATTAAAGAAAGTATTAAAACGGTAGAAAAAACACAAACCTTTTTTGATGAACGTGTTAACACTGTAGAAAAGAATGCAGAAGGAACAACTGCAAGTGTTAAGAAATTACAGGAAACACAAACTGCGCAAGGAAAGACGATTAGTGAGGCTACAACAACAATAGGTCAACATTCTGACGCATTAAAGTTAACAATGAAAAAGAAAGATGTTGAGGATTATGTTGGTGGATTGGGTTCTATAAATGATCTA
>NZ_JBKFAQ010000038.1:0-2220 GCF_053345735.1 Bacillus sp. D48C | reverse complement strand
TGTTGGCGGTTCTTGAGATGGATAATTCCCTGTCAGTGATGTATAACACTCTAAACAAATATTCTTTTTCGCAAATCCCATATCTAGTGGGTACAAACGTGCTCCGCGTTTACATATTTCACACAGCGTAGCGATCCGAAACTTTACTGTTCCGTCCATCTCTCTCCATACTTCAACCCTGCTAGTACCTTGTAGAATACCTGCATTATTTAACATATCACCAGGTATTTGAACAAAAACCCCTGTCTCTGTGCGCTCTGCATCCACTAGCCTCCCCATAAAAGGAAAGCTTTCACCTGCTTGAAGTGGCATCATTTGATTTTCATTCATTCTTACTTCTCCTTTCTATCCAAGTGCGTTAAATTTCCAACCACTTGGAGTACTCGCATAAAAACCCGATCCCATATTACCGTCTGTAAAGCGAATATGACCCCATTGTTGAAATCCACCGCCACCTAAGTTAATCCCCTGCATTGCTCGTATATTCCGATAGATTTTAACTTCTTTTTCAGTACTTATATCAAACGTTTGTCCGTCTGGTGCTGGAGCTATATTGTTATTCACACCACCTACAGCAATTGCGTTAAACGGCTGAATGCCATCTGCTCTTTCTGCTGCAGCACGATCCCAATTATACATAGATGCATATTTGCCACTGTATAGCGTTACACCACTTACACAAATCGCTGTCCCTTGTCTCATGTCAGCATTTCCAGAACAAACTTTAATAATCAATGCGTGTTGTTGCGGAATATAGTTTGTCGGCACTTTGAAAGTAAAAGAATACCTTCTGATTTCTCCGTAGAATGTAGACGGCTCAGGAAAGTCCATCTTTTGTTCACTCAATATGTCGTAACTTACGTTGTCTCGGAATTTTACGCAGCATACGTGTATTCTCGGTTTTCCTGTTTTACGCACTCCATTTATCATGGCGGTTCTAAAATGAGCGGATGCTGTATATTCGTTACCAGGATGTATACCGTTATTCACGATTGCTTCTGGATAGTTATACATATCTACCCTTGCAGCATTCACCATTTGCTCGTAATCGAATATATGTGTATTCTTTTCTATTACTACATTGCCCCACGACTTCCAAGTAAGACCGTATCCACCTTCAAATCCATAATAATCGTTATGCCCAATGTTTTTCTTTGTAACACTAGAAAAGTCAGGATCTGCTATCAGGTTTCGTCTTGATACCGCAGTTGTTTTTGTGCCCCATTCGTCTTTGAATAGAAAATCTAACATGTTAACTATTACGCCTTCTTCACCATCAATCGTAATTTTATCCCCACTAATTCTAATGAGATTTGTATCAATACCTTTTGTAGTTAACCATTTGACCATGGTATCAGCATTAATATCCAGCTTTGCAGCATTAATTGTAATTTTTCCAGGAGCCATATTGATGGCAGTAACGATACCATCCTTTAAAATCTGTGCAAGTATTCCTTCATCTAATACCTGTAACTTAGATTCCGTTTTCTTTACATAGGCATTATAGGTCTCATTAATAAAACTTTCCTGTTTCCTAGAAATGATAGTAACGCCTTCTTCATTAGCAGCGATACTTCTTTCTAACTCTGTAACTTTCTGATTGTATTTTTCGGTAGCTACTTTATTAGCAATATCATCTATCATTTTATCAATATCCGTTTGATCTTTCGGATGTAGCCAAAATTCTGTAGCTACTTTACCACGCTGTAACATAGGTAACGCAATCCATAAGGTCCCATTTCTTCTCACCCATGGTTTATAACGCGCTTTAACAGCTCCAACTGGAACTGTTCCGGCAATAACAGCTCTAATCCAATTAGAATTTGCAGTTACATCGATACCAATTGATGATTGTGAAACTCGGATACCTTGGGCATTTAGATACTCAATTTCTAACACGAAACCTTGTCCTATATTATTGGACATAAAGTAACCCGAAGCTACAATGTCTTCACCAGCAGTTACGTCTATCGTTTGATGAAGGCTATACCATTTATCTTCAGTCAATCCAGTCGCATGTAATTTAGCCGTTGTATAGCCTCTGTATGTTACAGAAGAGTCAATAACAGCACTATTACCATTTTGTGTCCAGTATTTGAAGCCCTGAGCGAATGCAGCGTTCCGTAGATCATTTATAGAACCCAATCCACCAACATAATCCTCAACATCTTTCTTTTTCATTGTTAACTTTAATGCGTCAGAATGTTGACCTATTGTTGT
>NZ_JBKFAQ010000037.1:2150-2283 GCF_053345735.1 Bacillus sp. D48C | reverse complement strand
GAAAAGCCAGTTCTGAAACAAAATGAAAAGATGGTAGCGAGTAAATAAAGAAAAATGATTAGAAATAATAAAGTCTTTTAAAAACAAGGTCTAAAAACTTTGATACCACGATTAATTGGAACTAAAATAAAAA
>NZ_JBKFAQ010000037.1:0-2140 GCF_053345735.1 Bacillus sp. D48C | reverse complement strand
AACGAATCCAGAGAAACCAACAGAACCGGAAAAGCCAACGAATCCAGAGAAACCAACAGAACCGGAAAAGCCAACGAATCCAGAGAAACCAACAGAGCCGGAAAAGCCAACAAATCCAGAGAAGCCAACAGAACCAGAGAAACCAACGAATCAAGAAAAGCCAGTTCTGAAACAAAATGAAAAGATGGTAGCGAGTAAATAAAGAAAAATGATTAGAAATAATAAAGTCTTTTAAAAACAAGGTCTAAAACCTTTGATACCACGATTAATTGGAACTAAAATAAAAAATAAAGTTATTCAAAAAGGAGGATTTACAATGAAAATTCCGTTTAATACCCATACTATTTATGTTACTTTGGATGATGATAAAATTTATGAATTAAAGAGTGATTATACAAAAGTTGAAGTGTCGAAAATTCAAAATCCTAGTAGAGAAAAACCTGTAATGGTGCTTTATAAAAGCCAATTTGACTGTGCAAAAGGTTATTTATTAAATAAAGAAAATCCTTTCAAAATTGATAAAGAAGATGCAAAAATTTATCATCAGATTGGCTTCATAAGTGTCGAGGAATTAAACGACTTTATTATTTTTTAAAGAACTTTATTATTTGTCTACAAAAAAATCAACTGATATTGCCAAAAAGGTACTCATAAAAAGAGTACCTTTTTAATTTGAAAGGGGGCATATAGGTGTTTGTTAATAGTACAAATTTAGTGCAAATTTCAAGTCTAGATAAAAGTTTAATGGTGGTAGGTCGAGTGGGAACAGGGAAAACGAGGGAATTGAAGAAAATGGCTTTAAGTTTATCAAAAGTTTTAGTGTTAGATCCACTGAGGGAATACGAAGACGAAACATTCGGGAAGCAAACAGAGGGTAATGTGACTTTACAACACTTGGATTGTGAATCGAATGAGGGGTATGGGAATTTTAAAATTACAGAAGATGTGATAAATATAGCTAAACAATATGAATACGTAATTGTAGATGAAACCAATTATTTATGTCAGGAAGATTTGATATACTTTCTCCAACAAATGAAGGATTCCGATATAAAAGTAATAGCGAGTTTTCAAAACATGCCATCAGATGCCCAAATTACTAAGAAATTTGGATATATCATATCTTTAGATGTAACGAATGATTTCGATAAGATAACAGAGTATGAAAAATATAATTATGATTCGGGTTTTGGTTTAAAGAAGTAATACGTGTGGCTAGATTGAACAGAGGTGATGCTTTGATATGTATAGTGAAAAGATATCAATCAAATATAAATTAGCTGAAAAAGAAGTACTCATTCCATTGAGTGCTTTTTTGTTTGTTGGCATGTTTTTAATCGCTAATTTTTTATTAAACTTAACTTTAGAGCTGATAGAAACAACATTTAGTGATTTATTACATCCCAAACCATTTCATATGGAGGTAGGATTTCTTTTTCAGATGCCAATTGCAGAACATCCGATTTACTACATGCTTGTTTTCCTTGTAGTGATTGGAACCATTGCAAGAACAGTGTACAAATTGAAATCTTCCTTTAAAAACTTAAATAATCATGAGAAAGGATCTAGTCGTTTTACAACAGTTGAAGAGCTGAAAAAGCAGTACCGAGCTGTACCAGATCGAGAGGAAACATTTAAAGGTGGCGGTGGTGTTGTTATCTCCCGATTAGGTGACAAGGTATTTATTGATGATAGCCCGGTAAACAATTTAATCATTGGTACAACACGCTCTGGTAAAGGAGAAACCTTTGTATTTCCTACAATTGATGTCTATTCTAGAGCGGAACATAAGCCATCTTTAATTTTTAACGATCCAAAGGGAGAATTGTTCAGCGCATCAAAAGAAACGCTGGAAGAACGAGGGTATCACATTGAAGTTTTGAATTTATTAACTCCACTTGATTCTATGAGTTATAACTTATTGCAGCTTGTCAAAGATGCTTATAAAGATGGAGATTATTCAACAGCGCAAGCACTATGTAAAACACTCTCTCACACTTTGTATTATAAACCAGGTGTTAAAGATCCTTTTTGGCAAGATTGCGCTATGAGCTTATGTAACGCCATGATTTTAGCCATAACAGATAAATGTATTGCAGAAGGAACAGAAGAAAAAATAACGATGTATGCAGTAGCTAAC
>NZ_JBKFAQ010000036.1:0-2290 GCF_053345735.1 Bacillus sp. D48C | reverse complement strand
TAAGCTCTCTAGCGCCGATGGTAGTTGGGACCTTGTCCCTGTGAGAGTAGGACGTCGCCAAGCAAAAACCTAAGTCGTTTCGACTTAGGTTTTTTTGTGTTTATTTTTATTGCTTGAAATATAAAGGTAAGAATTACCTTTTGTGAAAATATAATCGAGATGTAAAAAGAATATTTGTAATCTTACATAACCTTTTGTGTTTTTAAAGGATTTTACATAAGAAAAAATCTATAATTAAGGTAGTTAACATATATTTTTGATGGGTGTGGGGGATTATGAAAGAAATATGCATGTTATTAGTGGCTGTTATATTATGGGGGACAGCTATTGCACCAACAAAATGGGTGTTAGAATCTATTCAGCCGTTTACTTTGTTGTTTATTCGTCTTTTCTTTGCAGGTGGAATTTGTATGCTATTTTCATTTAAGCAACTACAAAAATCAGTTGTACATAAAAAAGTTCCATGGCAAAGAATGAGTTTGTTAGCCTTTACCGGTGTAGCTGGGTATTTCATGTTCACATCGTATGGTATTTCTTTAACAAGTGGATTACATGTTAGTATCATAGATGCTGCATTACCATTAGTTACAATTCTTTTTTCAGCATTCTTCTTGAAAGAGAAAATTCGATTGAATTATTGGATAGGGATTATATTGGGTACTATAGGAGTACTCTTTATTACGATTCCATCTAAAAGTGCTGATCAAGAAGTGTCTTTAATAGGAGATATACTGATATTATTAAGTACTTTTCTATTTGCTTTCTACACGGTTTTGCTAAAACAACCAAAACAAGAACAGTATTTATCAAACGAGGTTTTTACAACATTAACTTTAATTATCGGAGCTGTTATTCTATTACCGTTTGCACTGGTAGAAATTCTTTATTACGGTTTACCAAAGATTGAAACTTGGAAAACGGGACTTAGTGTAATATACCTTGTTATTGGAGCAACAATTTTAGCATATTGGTTTTGGAATAAAGCGCTAGAGAGAGTTTCAGCATCAGTAAGCGGATTATATTTAAATGCATTACCATTAATAAGTATCGCTACTTCAATTATTCTATTAAATGAGTCTCTGACATGGAGGGTAATAATGGGAGCGAGTTTAGTTTTAATCGGAGTAGGATGGGCGGATAAGCAAAAGTTATGTAATCTATTAAAAGGTAATAAGGTGGAGAATAGAGACTGTTAAACAGTATGATTTATATAATTGAAATGTTAAAAAGATACCTTATATATGAGGTATCTTTTTTATTTAGCAAAGATAATAGACTAAAATTAGTATGGATATTCTTTGCTGTATTTATATGTGTCGAAATCATTTTGAAATATTGTTTGAACAAGTTGTATACATTCAGTATCATAAAAGCTTTCAAAAGTTGGATGACGGGGAAATAAAGGATCAGTAATATCAGCTTCGCTAAAATTCCCTTTATAAATCATGGCGGGAGTTTGATGATGCCATGATGTTGAGAACTCATTTATTGGTGCGGTTTTTAATTCGAAACGCTTTTCTAATTCTTTCATTTCCTGATCGAAGTTTTCTAAGTATATATAATTGGTCACATATTCTTCTTCACCAGCTATATATTGTTGTGTGAAATGTGGGTTAATATCACTTGCGTGAGCCCCTTTCATAAATAGATAGTATAAAAATTGTTTGAATGAGATCCCTTTGGGGGAATTTTCATCTTGATATAAAAACTTTCGGATGGGTTTCCATTCCGGATTTTCCATATAAGGAGGTCCAATTAAGGACACGAAAGAACTGACTGCTCTCCTATAAGGGTTACGAACAAGTTTAAACGTTTCTTTTTGTTTTTCTCGTAACGCTACACCTAGTCGTACACTATAGGCAGGTGTACTTTTGTATATATCGTATTCAAAATTATGAATGAAAGGACTATAACTTAGAGCTGTTTGCAATAAATCAATCTGGTAAAAGAACCAATTGGCAAGAGAAGTGCAACCGCTTTTTTGACTCCAAAATAGAATGATGGGAAACTTCCTATGATAGTGTGGGCTTCTTGAATGGGCGCTTATGGTGTTTAATAAATAAGGATTGAACAAGTTCTACACTCCTTTCACTTGTTTTACTGATATGTATGAGGAATAAAGAGGTGGTATGAGAGTCTTTTTCATCTTTTTTGAAAAAATGAAAGATTAATATTGACTATTAGTATATATAGTTGTAATATAGAACAAGTCGCCGATGACATTAACGTCGCAAGCGACAAACGAAATAAAAAACTTAGTTGACATTAACTAACGAAGATGTTAACATAA
>NZ_JBKFAQ010000035.1:0-2467 GCF_053345735.1 Bacillus sp. D48C | reverse complement strand
TTATGTTAACATCTTCGTTAGTTAATGTCAACTAAGTTTTTTATTTCGTTTGTCGCTTGCGACGTTAATGTCATCGGCGACTTGTTCTATATTACACTTCATTTATATAATCGTCAATACATTATTTTAAAAAACTTTATATTTTATAGAATTCATTTACGTAATCAAATTATCTATTTACGTATTTCTTCTATAGTTATATACAAGCACCCCACAGAACTATCTATAGGGTGCTATTCCATCATAAAAGCTATTGTTCTTTTGACGGCACTGAACAACTTCCATCAGTACAAGAAAGGTCGCTTCCACCATCTACTGAAAGTTCCTGTAACTTCGGTGCAGGATTCTCTTCTTCCCAAACTTGCTGGAGTGCACCAACAAAAGTTTCAAGTGGTTGTGCACCTGAAATAGCATACTTTTGATTAATAATAAAATAAGGCACTCCCGAAATTTGATATTGCTGAGCAATCGCTTCTTCAATTCTAACATCATTTGCGTACGCATTTTTATCATTAATAACATTTAAAGCTTCTTGCTTATCTAAACCTGAAGCTTCAGCAATAGTAGCAAGTGTATCCACATCACTTAAATTTTTCGATTCAGTGAAATATGCAAAAAGTAGATTTTCCGTAATCTCCTTTTCTTTTCCATGATTCTTTGCAAACTTCGCAAGACGATGCGCATCAAACGTATTCGTCGGCTTCATCTCATCAAAATTAAAACTTAAACCCATACTAGCTGCATGATTTCCTAGCTGTACGTTATTACGCTTAGCTTCTTCAATACTAATCCCATACTTTGATGCAAGCACTTCATTAATACTTGTTCCAGAGTAAACGGGAGTATTCGGATCCAACTCAAAACTTTTAAACTCAACTTCAACATCCTTCTTATGTGGAAATTGCTCTAAAGCCATCTCTAATCTACGTTTCCCAATATAGCAAAATGGGCATACAAAATCCGACCAAACCTCAATTTTCATATAAACACCTCATTAACATTTAGTTTTCAATCATTGTAGCACTGAGATTAAGGAATTCAAAAGTTTTTGCTCTATCTCCTTCATATAGTACATACAAAAATACACTTATAGCAGACTACCTAATTAACAAAAAAACGATAATCAAAAGGATTAACTATTATCCCTCCGATTATCGTCTATATAAATGCAACAACTTTAATTATGCCGGAATATACTTCCCTACGAACTTCCATACGGTATTCCAATATTTATTCGAACCTACTTTCTCCGCTTCTCCATGCCCAGCACCTGGAACAATTAATTTCTCTTTTTCTACTTTTGCAGCATTATATACTTCATCTAACATTTCAAAAGGAACGAATGTATCAGCATCCCCATGAATGAATAGCATAGGTGTTTTACTTTTCGCTACTTGTTTTACAGCTGAAGCTTCTTCTAAATCATATCCAGCTCTTAATTTTGTAACTGTATTTGCCGCATTCATAACAGGAAACTTCGGCAAGTGGAATAAATCTTTTAGCTGATAAGTAAATTCATCAATAACGGTTGAGTATCCACAATCTTCAATAATAACTTTAACATTAGAAGGTAAATCTTCTCCTGAAGTCATCATTACAGTTGCCCCGCCCATTGAAACACCAAATAGAGCTATTTCAGCATTAGGATCTTTCTTTAAGATTTGTTGAATCCAAATCAAAACATCTTTACGATCATGCCAGCCCATACCAACATAATCCCCTTCACTATTTCCGTGCCCACGAAGGTCTGGTGCTATGACATTATAGCCTTGTTCATAAAAGTTACGAATATATTTCGTCATTTCTGATGCTCTACCATTGTATTCATGAACCACAATTGCCCATTTATGACTAGATTGTTCATTCATATATTCATAGCCTTTTAAATTCATTTTATCGAAAGAACGTATAGTTAATGTGTTAGGTTTATACTTCGATACGAAGTTCGCATTCTTTTCTTCATTTGTAGCCAATACATCTCCCGATGCATTTACCGTTTCTACTAAATGAGGATTATCTTGTAAAAACTCTTTTTCTTGTTTCGCATTCAACGCGTAGTTATAAAAATAATTCCCAACTAACATATACACGATTACTAGAAGGACTAAGACTACTATAGTAATTATACCTATCCTTTTCATATTATCTCCTTTTCTAACTTAAATCTTCTTATATTAAAGTACATCAAAAAAACAACTGTACTATTTTAACACACTGGTGAATTTTATCTTTAAGAAATAAAATAGAAAATCTTAAATTACATATCAAAAATCACGAAAGAAATCGAATAAAACTTATATAGATATGTAATTAGCTTTGAAAAAAAGTTACAAAACACAAAAAAGACGAGTCATTCTGACTCGTCTTAAGCTTGCTTGGCGACGTCCTACTCTCACAGGGACAAGGTCCCAACTACCATCGGCGCTAGAGAGCTTAACTTCCGTGTTCGGTATGGGAACGGGTGTGA
>NZ_JBKFAQ010000034.1:1832-2825 GCF_053345735.1 Bacillus sp. D48C | reverse complement strand
TTCACGTTGTTTGTTTCGTTCAGTTTTCAAAGAACTACTTAGTCGCTCATTTGCGACTTCCTTATGTTAACATCTTCATCTTTCAATGTCAACTAAGTTTTTTATTTCGTTTGTCGCTTGCGACGTTAATGTCATCGGCGACTTGTTCTATATTACACTTCATTTGTATAATCGTCAACACCTTTTTATAAAGATATTCAAGTTAATATTTTTATGCTCTTTTAACTAGATACGCCTCTCCAAGGATTCATTACCGAAAAGCTACCTTCTGCTTCTATTTAACCTATTCTTCCAAAATATATTCAAGTTAATTTAAACCCTAGACTTAATTTGTACAGAAGTTTTTACCTAGCGAAACTAACAATCTTATTTTAATAAATATTAATACCTCTTTGTTTATCACACCCTCTATTAGAAACGATTGAAGATATACGTATTCTTATAACAGACAACGATACAAAAATCCATAATACACTCATATACTACTCTAGTTATAGAGTCCCAAGTTCTACTTATATGAAGTAATAGTTGCTTATCTGTTTACTCGTAAATATATAGAAGCACACTAATATATTTATTAACTATCCCTTTTTCACTGAAATATCAGCCTTATATCTCCTTCATCTTTAGTATCATCTATTTCCATACAGCTATATTCTCTTAATAAACATTTAAGATATGCTCAAGGTTTGAATTGATTAATAGCATTTCCTTTTTAAACACATATACTGGATTAAAAATACGTACCTCAATTGATCAAGTGCACCGAACAAACATATACAGAACACCCGTTCCTTTCATTACTTCACTTTTTATATAACATTAATAGATCTTTATCCTATACCTATATTTACGTTTTACCGCTAAAAGAGCGAATCATTTCACTAACAAAGCATTTAGTTTTATTTCTAGTATATATCCACCTTTTGAAATGCATATAGAATCATAAATTCCTTTTTTTCTATCTAAACCCCTAAGAATACACAACCATAC
>NZ_JBKFAQ010000034.1:0-1757 GCF_053345735.1 Bacillus sp. D48C | reverse complement strand
AAAAAAAAAAAAAACAATTCTACAACAAGGTATACGACGGCTGCACAATTATAAATCATAATCCCCTCAATACCTACAGAGGTGCTGTCCGCCTTTAACGCAAATATATACTAAAAAAATTTCAATATGAAATGGGCCGGAATTTCTATTCTAAGAAAAATCCGGCTCTTATTTTTAGGCAACAACCAACATCATTTTTACATTTAGTATTAAATGTCTATTCAATATTCTCTACTCTGGTAAAGGTGAATGTATCATATCTGTCACTGCATAATATAGATTTTCTGGATGTTCGGCTATCCGATGACATAAATATAAATACCGTTATTTTCCACGAGTCAAATATACTCTAGCGTTATGTCCTTTGTTTTTCAAATCTCTTAACATATCCGGACGAATTCCATATAACATTTCTATTTCTACATTAGGGTGACTAAAATATTGACGTTGCTCCATCTCTTTAATAAGAATTTCATCATGTGTAGCTATAGATACAGGGTGATGGTTTTCAGCTAGTTTTTCTACAATTTGAAGATACTGTTGATTTAAATCAGTTGATCTAGGCATAGCAATATCCGGAACTTCTTGATAGGCACCTTTTACAACTCTTATTTTTCCTGGATAATGAAGGAGTTCTTGAATATCATTGTTTGAGCGGTATAAATGTGCCTGTATTGTTATCCCTACATTATGATATTGCTCAGTTACCTTTTTATAAATGGAAAGAATGTCCGCTGCTTTAGATGATTCTTCCATACTTATCATAAGGGTAGTTCCATGTACTTTCGCCTTCTCTGCCAACTCCATTAAATGAATATAAGATATTTCTGGATCTATAGACAATCCAATATGAGATAAATCAAGTGATACTGTTTGTTTCATAGATAGAGTACCTATGTCCCCAATAAGATTCAAAAACTCATTTTTTGCTTTATAACATCCCTCTATATCAAGAGTATTTTCCCCTATGTATTCTAGTGAAGTATGATAACCTTTTGTAATTAGTTCTTTTGCCGTCCCAATCCCCTCATGTCTCGTTTCTCCGGTGACAAAGCGTTTCGCAGCTTGTAACAATAACGTATAGAGTTCATTGGATTGTTGAACATATGCTTTTATATGTTCATTCCGTTTTACATACACCTTCTTTAAATCAGCTTATCCTTTCTAAATTTATTGCTGAAGATTATTTGGAACGGCATATTATGAAGATGAAAAAAATCTATAAAAATCGAAGAGACTTCCTTATCCAGCAATTAAAATCAACATTCTCAAATACAATCAATATTTTCGGTTATTTTACAGTATTACATCTGATTGTTGAATTCAATCAAGTTCAATTCACAAAAGAATTACTTGAGAAAATCCAACAACTCGGAGTGAAAGTATATCCTGTGGAAGATCACGCCATTGAAAAAGGAAAACATTACAATCGAATTATTATAGGGTATGGACATTTAACAACTGCAGAAATAAAAGAGGGTGTGAGTAGGCTCCAGAGGGTAATACTTCGTATATATATTCTTGTTAGCAAATAGACTTTAAAGCTTAGTCATATTTTTCTGAAGGTATGCTACTTAAATGTGAAATTCTAATAAAATAAAGTTGTTTCTTGCTAGATAAACTTACTCATAGAGCTTACATTAATTACAAGTTTATTTTACAAAACACAAAAAAGACAAGTCATTCTGACTTGTCTTAAAGTTGCTTGGCGACGTCCTACTCTCACAGGGACAAGGTCCCAACTACCATCGGCGCTA